>NZ_RFAR01000169.1 GCF_003693445.1 Aquitalea palustris
GAAGAAAAGATGAACAAGATCTTCCAGACCATGAACAAGTAAAACGAATAAACATAGCAAATAAACTTGCCTAGTCAGCACTGAGGAGAGGCTATCGTGCCGGATCACATTCTGGAAAGTGGAGATTCACCGGATCTCGAAGCACTGTTTGACAGCATTGCTGCCAGTCAGCAACAGCAAAAAGAACCAGAAGCAGCCTCGACGACATCGGCGGGGTCGGCAAGCACGGCAGCCAGCAACGAAACCAGTACCGCGGTCATGTACGAACAGATTGGTCAGCTGACGCGCAAGATGCATGACGCACTGCGTGATCTGGGCTACGACAAATCGCTGGAAAAGGTGGCAGATGCCATTCCCGATGCCAAGGACAGGCTGAGCTATATCGCCTCGCTGACGGAAAGTGCTGCAGAGCGGGTGCTCAATGCCACCGATCTGGCCAAACCCTACCAGGATGATCTGGAAAGTCGTGCCAAACTGCTGTCGGAACGCTGGAACCTGCTCTATGCCAACCAGCT
>NZ_RFAR01000066.1 GCF_003693445.1 Aquitalea palustris
TACGGCAAGTCGGCGCAACGCAGAATCGGGGGTTTTGTTAGCGGGTCTAAGCCAGCCCGCAAGCCGGGGGACTTGGCCCCTGGCAGGAGTTCTTGTCATGTTGCAGCGTTTTTTCCATACCGGCCTGCTGACTGTCTGCTTGCTGTCCATGCCACGGCTAGCCGCCGGGCAGGAAGTCGCCCTGCGCTTTGCCCTGCAAGCTGGCGAACAGCCCTTCTCTTGTGCCAGCCCTGCATTGCCACTGGGGCAGCCGCCCCTGCCCACCCGGCTGAAGGATGCCAAGTTCTATCTGTCGGATATCCGTCTGCTGCGCGACGACGGTCAGCCGCAGGTCTTGCAGTTACATGCGGATGCCTGGCAGTCGCGCGATGTTGCCTTGCTGGACTTTGTCCCCGGTGGCGGCAGCTGCCACGCCGGTTCTGCCGGGCCGGTGCATGACTCCGTGCAAGGGGAAGTGCCCGCCGCTCACTACCGTGGCCTGCTGTTCAGCATCGGGGTGCCGCTGCAAGGGCGGGATGAACAGGGGCGGCCAGTCAGCCTCAATCATGGCAATTTCGAGCTGGCCGATGCGCCGCTTGATCGCGCCAGCATGGCCTGGAGCTGGCAGGTGGGGCGCAAATTCATCAAGCTGGAACTGCTGCCGGAAGGCGGGGTGGCACGCAGCAATGGCCGCGCAGCGGTGTGGACGCTGCATCTGGGCTCCACCGGCTGTAGCGGCAATCCGGCACAGGTAGGTGCCGTGCATTGCCTCAGCCCTAATCGGGTGGCGGTGATGCTGCCGGATTTCGACCCGGCACAAGACCGGGTGGTGCTGGATGTTGCCCGCTTGCTGGCAGACAGCAATCTGGCCGAGGACAAGGGCGGGGCCAGCGGCTGCATGAGCAGCATGGACGACCCGGAATGCAAGCCACTGTTTGCCCAGCTGCAATTACAGCTGGAAGCCGGGGTGCGCCGCGGGCAGCCCTTGCTGCCGCAGACATCGCCAGCCTTTGTCCGGGTGCAAAAGCCATGAAGCAGAGCGCAAGAGGGTGGGCCTTGCGGGGAGTATGCACTGGGCTGGTCTTGCTGGGTGGGCTTTGCCTTGCTCCCTTGCAGGCGGCGGAAAGCTTGCAGGACAGCTGGCAATGGCGCTTGCCTGCCGGCTTTGCCGCCCCAGTGGTGCCGGCCGATAATCCGATGAGCCAGGCCAAAGTCGAGCTGGGGCATTACCTGTTTTATGAGAAGCGACTGTCGGGTAATGGCAAGCTGATGTGCGCCAGCTGCCACATCCAGCGACTGGCATTTACCGATGGCCTGCCGGTTTCGCGCGGCTCCACCGGCGAGTACACCGCCCGCAGTGCCCAGGCGCTGATGAATGTGGCCTGGAACGCCAGCTATACCTGGGCCAATCCGGCACTCACCAGTCTGGAAACGCAGATGAGCGTGCCCTTGTTCGGGGAAAACCCGGTGGAGATGGGAGTAAACGACAGCAACAAGCAGCGGGTGTTGCAACGCTTGCAGGCGGATAAGCGCTACCGGCGCTTGTTTCGTCAGGCTTTTACGCAGGATGCGGCACCCATCAGCTGGCGCAATATCATCCGGGCGATTGCCAGCTTCGAGCGCAGCATGGTGTCGGGCAATGCCCGGTATGACCGCTACTTGCAAGGTCGCACCCGGCTGACCGCCGCCGAGCTACGCGGCAAGGCACTGTTTTTCGGTGAAAAGGCCGAGTGTTTTCACTGTCATGGCGGTTTCAATTTCAGTGACCAGACCGTATCGGTTAAAACCCGGCTGGAAGAAATGCTGTTCCATAACACCGGGCTATACAACCTGGACGGCAAGGGCGCATTTCCCGAGGGCAATCGCGGGATATATGAACTGACCGGCCTGGCGGAGGACATGGGCAAGTTCCGCGCGACCAGCCTGCGTAATATCGCCGTTACTGCACCCTATATGCATGATGGCAGCCTGAAAGACTTGCCATCCGTGCTGGCCTTCTATGCCGCTGGTGGCCGCAAGATTGCACAGGGAAAATACCAGGGTGATGGCCGCCAGAACCCATACAAGAGCGAGCTCATCGGAAACATCGACTTGAGCCGGCGGGAGCAGCAGGACATCATCGCGTTTCTGGGTACGCTGACTGACCCGCAGTTTTTGCATCAGCGCGCACTGGCTGACCCGTTTCGGCGCTAGTCAGCGATTTTGGACGGACCAGACAGCACAAGAACATGCAATATTGCTGATGGCGGATTTTCCTTCATTGGCCCGTGACCTCTTATTGCGCAAGAACCATCTTGTGCGATAAGTGTTGAATTGTGGTTTTGCCTTCGCTGTATTGATCAAGGCGACTTCTACTTTATTCGTATCCAGTAAAACAGTTCGAGGTAGCGCTGCGTAGATGAGCTTACGTAGAGTGAGTTATCTGACTGGATGGGTGAAATTATTTCTACACAAAGGCCACCGTCTAAATGTGTAGATGTATGAAAAATACCAGGACAACAAGGGAGTTTTGCGGCTGTTCTGGCACTGGTTTGCGCATTGATTATCACTCGTGTGCAAATTCCCCGTCGTTTTAACGCGCTATCCCACCTTCTCCAATTGGTCGGCCCTTGTTGTATGGCACGGTGATTTCTTTTCCCGTTTGATTCGCTAGTCATCTTTCAGTCTTTCCGCGCCCGGGCGGATGGAGCCGCGGCTGTGGTCGAGGTTGAGCTGGTCAATGGCGGCCATGAGTGTGGCGCGCTTGCCGCGAGCGCCAAGTGATGGCTGATGCTGGCAGAAAGGGAGGACAGGTGGTGTGGCAGCGGCTGGAGATGATTTGCCGCTTGACCGGGGCTACGTCTTCCGGTGCCAGGCAGGCTACGCCGTTGACATCGGCTTCCGTCGCGATTGGTCACCATATAGGGCGTGCTTGCTGGAAAACAGCACGCGGTGCTTGTAACACAGCGGCTGGATCTGGAAGCAGGGGCGGGGCACGCAAACGGCAAGATTTGCCCCGCATCTACTGCACATTATTTCATGCTGCCCATGTCGCGGTCAGACTCCATGCCTTCGAGCATCAGCGTGGTTTCCTCTATGCGGACGAAACGTCCTTCGACATCGAATTCCGCAAACAGATAAACCTCCTGCACGACCCGGGAGCCGTTGCGGTTCATGACATGGACGCGATGGCGGTCGGCGTAATGCTGGCCATCGCGCAGTTCGTCCAGCACCTCGATGCGAGCCGATGCCACGACCTCGCGCAGCTTGCGCGCGTGTTGCACGAAGGCCTGGCGGTCGTCCCAGTGTCCGTTTGTGCGCTGTCGGTAATCGGGGCTGAAATGGTGGTCGAGCACATCCTCCAGGGGGCGCTGCTGTTGGTTGAGGATGTCATCCAGGGCAGTGTAGATATCTGTTGGTTGCATGTGGTGTCGCGCCTGATGGTTGATCGAACCGCCATGGTAGATTTGTTGCATTGCTGTGCGTACGGTATAAATGCCAATCAATACTGTTTTAACGCCATTCATGTTCGATCCCATGATTCCACCAGCCCAGGCTGCGGACGCGAGTGGTCCGCTTCTGCTGGCTGTAGGGCACCACTCCAGTGAGGTGCGGGTGACCTCCCTTCATCATCATGCTCGTGGCCAGTTGCTCGGTGCGGCACAAGGGCTGCTGTCGGTCGATGCGGCAAATACCCGATGGGTTGTGCCTGCAAGCTATGCCATCTGGTTGCCGCCAGATGTTCCACACGGGCTGCGCTCGCACGGGCCTTTCTCGGGGTGGAGTGTTTACGTGGCGGCATCTGCCTGCGCTGAATTGCCTAGCGAACCATGCGTTCTGGTCGTCTCCAGTCTGCTGCGAGAGGCTGTGGCGCGTGCAAGCACGTGGGGAGCAGATGGACTGGACGAGCCGCAGACACGGCTGGGGGCGGTCATCCTCGACGAGATTCATTTGTCGCCTCACGCGGCGCTCGGCCTGCAAATGCCCCAGGATATCCGCTTGCTCAAGGTTGCACAGGCCTTGTGCGAGCAGCCTGGTGATGAGCGGCGCTTGGAGGAGTGGGCCGAGTGGGTGGATATCGCGCCTCGCACGCTGACCCGTCGTTTCATTGCCGAGACCGGATTCACCTTCACGGAGTGGCGTCAACGCGTCCGAGTGCTGAAGGCACTGGAGCTGCTGGCGACCGGCAGGTCGGTAAAGGCGACTGCGCTGGACTTGGGGTACGACAACGTGAGCGCGTTCATCGCGATGTTTCGACGTCTTTTGGGTGTGACGCCGGGGCGGTATTGATTGACCACGTTTTCATTCCGACCTTATGGCAGGGTACGGAGCCGCTGATCTCCACTCCGCTGCATGGGGTTTCCTTAGTTGTGGTCTGTCCCGCCCTTTGTGGACACTAACTTGAGGTGGATAATCACCACTTGGGAGCTGTGTCCATGAATAAAACCAGACGTACTTTCCCCGATTCCCTCAAGCGAGAGGCGGTTGAACAGGTCCTTGCCGGCACACCATTACGGCATGTCGCCCAAGCATTCGAGATTACCGAGTCGCTGCTCGGCAAGTGGAAGCGCCAATTTCAAGAGGCTGGAACCGATGCTTTCCCCGGTCGAGGCAGGCAGAGCGGCGAAGCGGCCGAACTGAAACGACTTCGTGACGAACTCGCTCGCGTCACCATGGAGCGCGATGTGTTAAAAAAAGCGCTCGCCATCTTCTCGCAACCCACGAAGTGAAGTTCCGTGCCATCCAGGCACTGTCGGGCCGCTACCCTATTGGCCCGATGTGCCAACTGTTTCGTGTGCCCCGTAGTGGCTACTATGCATGGCTACATCGCCCACCGTCAGCGCGAGAGATGGCAAACCGACAACTGCTGCGTGAAATCCGGCTGGTGCACGCTGAGGTGAATGGTATTGATGGCCATCGATGTATCCATGCCGAACTTCGGGCGCAGGGCTTTGCTTGCGGGAGGCATCGCATCGCCAAATTGATGCGGCACAACGGTATCAAGGTCAGAACCCGTAAGCGTTGGAGACCCGTCAGTGGAGGCCAGCACCTTCTCCCCGTCGCACCGAATCTGCTACAACGGCAGTCTGCTGCAGACAATCTCAATCAGCGCTGGGTATCCGATATGACCTATATCCGGACTGGCGAAGGGTGGCTGTATTTGGCGGTGGTACTGGACTTGTACTCCCGGGCCGTCGTGGGCTGGGCAATGCATCACCGAATGCAGCAAGAGCTGGTACATGCGGCCTTGACGATGGCTGTGGCACGTCGCAAGCCTTCCGGAGAAGTGATTCTGCATTCGGACCGAGGGAGTCAGTACTGTGCCTTTGACTACCAGGCATTGCTGAAGCGGCATGGAATAGTGCCAAGCCACTCCCGCGCCGGGAACTGCTGGGATAATGCAGCGATGGAGAGTTTCTTCCGTTCCGATTTCAGTGATACGTGACGTCTTGGCGTGCCAGCAAGTGTCTGTTAAACCGCCGCACGTTTGAAGGAATCCGGGGAAGTACGTTGGTTTGCTTGATGGTCACCGCGCCCAAGTGGCGATTATCCACCTTTCCTGAGTGTCTGCAGGGGGTGGTGCCGACCAGATAATGGCGCGCCAAGGCCTGATTCGCGACGATGCTGACTGGCCGCCGGGTTGGCAGCAGGCGGGGTGATGGGCAGATTCCTGCCGGCCCTTATCTTTCCGGCGAAAGACCGGGCTGTTTTATTTACCGCGATATTCCACGCGTTCTAGCATTTCCTCAACTGCCATTTGCAGGGCCAGGGATGCACCATCCGGGCCTGGGCGGTCAGCAAAGTCGGTCCATTCGCCATAGCGCAGCTGCCAGCCGCAGAAGTGTGCTTCATCCACTCGCAAGATAAATTCCGGTACAGAAAAAATCGTACCTGCAGCCGTGGTGAGTTGCCGATACTGAATGCTGCTGCTGTCCTCTATAAACATAAAACGCCTGTTTCCGTGCAATGTGAGCAGGGTAGTCATCTTACACCGCCCGTGGCACTTGGTAGCGCAACACTCGACGGCCCGTACTATTGGAAACGATGCCGCGGATAAGGCTTGCCCTATCATTGGCAAGCCGGCCACATGCGTGGATATTTGACTCTTTGCGTCCCAGGCCCGCCACCCGTCTCCGAGTCGTGAAGATTATTCGGGCCGGTCAGGATTTGCCTTATGCCAGGCACCGGCTGCACCGTGCATGTGTTAAGACCCGATAACAAAACCCCCGCTCCAGCGTTGCGCCGCCTTGTCGTACTCTATGTACTGTCTGCGGCGGCGCGCCTTGGCCCGGGTTCT
>NZ_RFAR01000067.1 GCF_003693445.1 Aquitalea palustris
GCCAGCTTGCGCACCTCGTCCGCCACCACGGCAAAGCCGCGGCCCATCTCACCGGCACGGGCGGCCTCAATGGCCGCATTCAGCGCCAGCAGATTGGTCTGGTCGGCAATTTCACGGATAGCGGTGACGATGCTGTGAATACCCTCGGACTTGTCGCGCAGCATATTGACGCTTTCGCCGGTATGGCTCAGACCATCCGCCGTTTCACTCAGTGCGGCAGCGGTACTGCGCATGCGTGCACGGCCATCGTCCACACAGCCCTGCATGTCCTCGGCCACACGCATGGCTTGCTGGGCATTGTCGGTGACCGCAGCAATGCCGGCGGACATTTCCTCGATGGCAGCAGCAATATCCACCGAGGAGCGACTCTGCACCTCCGCGGTGGAGGCAGCCCGTGCCGACACATCGCTCAGCGCGTTCGCTGCCGCCACCATCTGGTGTGCTTCGGCCTTGATCTGGCGCAGGGTGGCGGCAAAGGCGTCCGCCAGGTGATCAAAGGCATGGCCCATGCGGGCAATTTCATCACTGCCGGGCAGCGCGGCGCGGCGCGACAGGTCGAAGTCGCGACTCATGCCGCTCATCAATTGCTCAAGCCGGGAAATCGGCCGCTCAACACTGTGGTAAATGGCCCAGCCCAGCAGCGACAACACCAGAATGGTGGCGGCCGAACCCAGCAAGGTGAACCACAGCTGGAAGCGGGCTTGCTGCAGCAGCTGCTGCATATTGTCATCCAGCTGCTGCAGCAATTGATCCTGCAGCTTTTTCAGATTGGCCATTTGCGCGCTGGCTGCGCCAAACCACCGGGCCGGGGCTACCCCCGGCGACTGACCCGGCGCCACCTGCATGATCTGCTGGCGCATGGCCTGCAGCACAGCCGCCTCGGCCGACTGGTCGGCCTGCTGTGCAGCCTGACGAATCCCGGCAGAGGCCACCAGCCGCAGCTGGCTGGCACAAGCCTGTTGCCGGGCCTGCATGCCGGCTGCCTGCAGCAAGGCAGCCTGGTCAAAGCTGCCACGCCCCAGCACACCATTGATGAATCCGCGTTCGCGCCCGGCAAACTCCTTCTGGCATTGCAGATTGAGCAGCGCCACGGCATCGTGCAGCAGGCCGGTATCGCTGGTGCTGCCAGCCAGACCGGCAATCAGGCCGATCAGCTGTTCGATATGGTCGGAATAGGCTGCGAACATCTGCCCTGCCGGCTGACTGCGCGTGTCGATGGCGGCACGCCCCTGCAACAGGGCATGCACTTGCTCATCCACCGTCGTAGCCTGGGTGGCTGCCGGCAACTGCGCCAAACTGGCGTGGAAGTCGGCCAGCGCGGCGTCGGTTTGCCGGCGCACGGCGGGCAGCTCGGCCGGCAGGCTGCTGCCCGCCGTACTGAGAAAACCATTGCTCAGCCCGCGTTCGGCCTGTAGCTGGTGAATCAGGCCACTGGCCTTGCCCGCCACCTGCAGCAGCTGGGCCGAAGCCTGCAAACGTGACAGGCTCTGCCACTTTTCCAGTGACAGCACACCGGCAAGGCCGGCAATCACCAGCACAAAAGGCAGGATCAGCAGGCCCAGCCTGCTGGCAATGGAAAGTCTGGACAACATGACAGCCTCGCAATCGGCGTGTGGGGGTGGGTGTTGCAATGCACTAACAGCATAGGCAATTTCCAGCCGCGATCAAATATGCCAAAAAATTAAAAAGGGGAAGCATTTATGCTTCCCCCTGCCTTGCCTGCTTGCAGCGCGCGGGTCAGCCCAGGCCGATCAGCACGGAATTTCCGCGTTCTTGCGGGCGTAGAACCACCAGTTGATCAACACACAGCTGGCATAAAACAGGATGAAGGCATACAGCGCGGCCTCCACCCCGCCGGTCATGGCGATGGAGCTGCCATAGCTCTTGGGAATGAAGAAACCGCCATAGGCACCAATGGCACCGGAGAAGCCCAGCACCGCCGCAGCCTCGCGGGTGGCATCGGCCTGTGCCTGTTTCTGCGCAGCCTCACCCTTGCCGGCCAGCCGCTGATGCAGGGTGAGGAAAATCACCGGCACCTGCATGAAGGTGGAACCATTGCCCAGCCCGGTCAGGGCGAACAGGCAGAGGAACATGGCGAAGAAGCCCTGGAAGCTGCCGCCCTGGCCAGCATGCGGCAGAAAGGCCAGCACGCCGCCCACCGCCAGCATCATCAGCAGGAACACTGCCTGCGTCACCTTGGCGCCGCCGATCTTGTCCGCCAGCCAGCCACCTACCGGACGCGCCAGCGCACCCACCAGTGGGCCGTAGAACACGTATCGGGTGGGGTCCACATCCGGAAACTGGCCTTTCATCAGCAGCGGGAAACCTGCCGAGAAGCCGATGAAGGAACCGAAAGTGCCGATATACAGCCAGCACATCAACCAATTGTGCTTGCGCCGGAAAATGACCACCTGGTCGGCAAACGAGGCGCGGGCCGAAGCAATGTCATTCATGCCCAGCCAGGCGGCAACCGTGGACAGCAGGATGAAGGGCACCCAGACAAAGCCGGCATTCTGCAGCCACATTTTCTTGTGTACCGCGCCCTTGATCCAGGTTTGCGCATCGCCACCAAAGGCACCGAATACGCCCATGGTGATCACCAGCGGTACCACGAACTGCACCAGCGACACCCCCAGATTACCCAGCCCGGCATTCAGTCCCAGCGCCGTGCCCTTTTCCGCCTTGGGAAAAAAGAAGCTGATATTGGACATGGACGAGCTGAAGTTGCCACCACCAAAACCGCACAGCAGCGCCAGCACCACCATGGTGATGTAGCTGGTATTCGGGTCCTGTACCGCAAAGCCGATGCCGATTGCCGGAATCAGCAGGCTGGCGGTGGACAGGGCCGTCCATTTGCGGCCGCCAAACACCGGCACCATGAAGCTGTAAAAAATACGCAGGGTGGCGCCGGACAAGGCCGGCAATGCCGCCAGCCAGAACAGCTGGTTTTGCGAATAGCCGAAACCGATATTCGGCATGTTCAGCACCGCCACGCTCCACACCTGCCAGATGACAAAGGCCAGCATCAGCGCCGGGATGGATATCCACAGATTGCGCCGCGCCACCGCCTTGCCTTGTTGCTGCCAGAATTCGGGATTTTCCGGTTCCCACCGGTTCAGTACATGTGACATCAAGCCCTCCCTGACGGCATCTGTGGCCGTCAATCAAAAATTCGAAGCCAGCCTCAGCGCGTCTGCCTGGCCATGGCTGCCGGCTCACGCCCGGCCTTTGCCTTGAAGGAAAAGTGCATCCACACCAGCGACACGCATACCGTGCCGTACAGCAGCATGAAGGCGCTGCTGCGCACGCCGGTGATATCCAGCAACACCCCAAACAGAATGGGCAGCAAGAAGCCCCCCATGCCACCGGCCAGGCCCACTACGCCGGAAACCGCGCCGATATTGTCGGGAAACTCATTGGCAATGAATTTGAATACCGAGGCCTTGCCGATGGCCATGGCGATGCCGACGGCAAACAGCACCAGCGTGAACAAGGTGACATTCAGGCCGATATGAAAGCTTTGCACGCCGTGGGTAGTGGTGATGCTGAAGTCGGTTTGCGGATAGGACAGGATGAAAAACGCCACCCAGCACACCCACATCACCCCCCAGGTCACCTTGTGGGGGCCGAAGCGGTCGGACAGCCAGCCGCCCATCGCCCGCAGCACGCCGCCGGGCAGGGAGAAGCAGGCGGCCAGGAAAGCCGCATGCTTGATATCAAAGCCGTATTCGCCGACGTAGTATTTGGTCATCCACAAGGCCAGCGCCACGTAGCCACCAAACACCACCGAGTAATACTGGCAATAGCGCAGCACCGCCGGGTCTTTCACCAGGGCCAGCTGCTGGCGCAGGCTGACCTTGCTGCTCACCAGATGGGCTGAATCCTGATAGGAAAACAGCCAGAACAGGACGGCCGTCAGCAGCATGGTGATGGCGTATACCGTTGGCACCATCTGCCAGCCGGCTGCGGCAATGATGCTGGGGGCCACCAGCTTGGTCAGCGAGGATCCGGCATTACCGGCCCCGAACACCCCCATGGCCATGCCCTGCTGCTCTGGCTTGAACCAGCGCGCCACATAGGGCGTGCCCACGGAAAAGGCGCCACCGGCCAGGCCGACCAGCAGGCCGATGGCCAGAAACTGCCAGTATGCAGTGGCGTACTGCATCAGGTAGATGAAGGGGACACACACCAGCATCAGCACGAACATCACGATGCGGCCACCAAAACGGTCGGTCCAGATACCCAGCGGCACCCGTACCAGCGAGCCGGACAGCACCGGGGTAGCGGCCAGGATGCCAAACTCGGTCTCATTCAGGCCCAGATGCTGCTTGATGGGAATGCCCAGTACCGCAAACATCATCCAGATCATGAAACAGATGGTAAATGCCAGTGTGCTGGATGCCAGCACGGCGTACTGCTTGAAGCGTGGGGAAGCCATGATGCCTTGCTCCGCAATGGGGATAGCAGGCATTTAACCCTGATACGTACGCGGGAAATATTCGCCAATAGCAGCACGGCGCGCGGCATGAGGAGCTAGCCCGACCCTGCCGATGGGGAAGCCGGACTAATCACAAAGTAGCATGCCACCCTGCCCGGCCTTGCCGGCTGCCGCCTGCCAGGGCCACGCCACGCTGCGGCGATCTACCCCTTCCGGAGAATTGCTGTCCTCAAGGCCAGCCGGTATTGTTAGTAGTGTTGCCAGTGGCAACGCACACCACCCGCCACCCGGACGCCCAGCACGATGATGCTCTACCAGACCCCGCGCCTAAGCAGCCTGTCCACCAAGCTATTGATGCTGACCATCGCCTGGTTGCTGCTGGCCATGACCTCCATCGGCTACACCCTGGTCCTGTCCTGGAAGCTGGAAGGTGGTGCCGCCGCCATCAACGATGCCGGCAGCTTGCGCATGCGCAGCTACCATATCGCGCTGCAAGTGAGCGAAGGGGCGCCACTGACTGCCATTCATGCAGAACAGCAGCAGTTTGCTGCCATCCTGGCCCGGCTGAAAAAGGGCGATCCGGCACGGCCGCTGTTTTTGCCGGACAATGCCACGGTCAGGCAGCAGGTGGGCGATATCGAGCACTCATGGCAGTCAGACATGCTGCCGCTGCTGGAAACGGCAGCCCGCCAGCACACCGGCCAGCACCGGATGGAAAGCCCGGACATCGCCCGCTTCGTCAACCGCATCGACCGCCTGGTCAAGCTGGTGGAAGAAGACAACGCCCGCAACACCACCCTGCTGCGTTTCTTCCAGATGGCGCTGATCGCCATGGCCATCATCGGCTCGTTCAGCATGATGTTCCTGCTGTTCCTGCTGGTCATCCGTCCGCTCAACACCCTGGGCGAAGGCATGCTGCGGCTGCGTGACGGCAATCTGGACGCCCGGGTCAGCGTGGACAACAACGACGAATTCGCCACCATTGCCACCGGCTTCAACCAGATGGCCGACCGCCTGCAAGACCTGTACGCCACGCTGGAACAGAAAGTGGCCGACAAGACCCGTTCGGTGGAATACAAGAACCGCCAGCTGGCCGCCCTGTATAACGTCACGACATTCCTGCATGACTCACACAGCCTGGCCGACATGTGCAGCGGCTTCATCGAGCGGCTGATCGAACTGACCGCCGCCGATGCCGGCAGCGTGCGGCTGGTGGATTTCAAGCGCGGGCGACTGGAGCTGATCGCCCACAGCGGCCTGCCGCCCGAACTGCAGGAAGAAGACGACTGCGCCACGCTCAACGGCTGCCTGTGTGGCGAAACCGTACCGCAGCCCTTCTCGGTATTGCAGCGTTTCGACCAGCTGCCAGCAGCGAGCGAAAAGCACTGCCAGCGCGCCGGTTTTTCCAGCATTGCCGTGTTTCACATCCGGCACAACCAGACCAATGTCGGCATTTTCACCCTGTATTTTTATCAGGATCCCAAGCTGGCCACGCAAGACCAGTTCCTGCTGGAAACCCTGGGCAGCCATCTGGGCGTGGCCGTGGAAAACCACCGCCTGGCCGCGCGCGACCGCCAGTTTGCCGTCTCAGAAGAGCGCAACCTGATGGCCCAGGGCCTGCACGACAGCATTGCCCAGTCGCTGTCCTTCCTGAATCTGCAAGTGCAGATGCTGGACGCCGCACTGGCCGAGCAGCAGATGGAGCAAGCCCAGGAAAACCTCGGCTTCATCCGCGCCGGGGTGCAGGAATGCTATGAAGACGTGCGCGAACTGCTGCTGAACTTCCGCACCCGCATCAGCAAGGAAGATTTTCCCGATGCCGTGCGCACCCTGCTGGAGCGCTTTGAAAAACAGACCCACATCCCCACCCAGCTGCACATGAGCGGCGACGGGCTGGCACTCAATCCCCAACAACAGTTGCAGCTGATCTTCATCCTGCAAGAAGCGTTGTCCAATGTGCGCAAGCATGCCCAGGCGCAGCGCGTGCGCATCGACATCCTCAACCATGCCGATTTCAGCATGAGCATACGGGACGATGGCTGTGGCTTTGACGAAGAGGTCGTGGCCACCCGCCGCGCCAGTCATGTCGGGCTATCCATCATGCAGGAGCGCGCTGCCCGCATTCGCAGCCAGATCAGCATTCACCCCCATCCGCACGGCGGCACCGAAGTACAATTGCTGCTGCCACAAAGTGAAAGACAAGCCGCATGACACCCATCCGCATTTTGCTGGTCGATGACCACACCCTGTTCCGCAGCGGCCTGAAGGCGCTGCTGCAACGACAAAGTGATTTCGACATCATTGGCGAAGCGGCCGATGGCCTGGAAGGGGTCAAGCTGTGCGAGCAACTGAAACCAGACGTGGTCTTGCTGGATATCGACATGCCGCAGATGAACGGGCGCGAGGCGCTGGCACAGATCATGGTCAGCCAGCCGCAACTGGCGGTGCTGATGCTCACGGTATCGGAAGACGGTGAAGATCTGGCCGAATGCCTGAAACTGGGCGCGCGCGGCTATCTGCTGAAAAACATCAATGCCGATTTCCTGCTGGCCAGCATTCGCCGCGCCGTGGACGGCGACAGCGTACTGTCGCCGGAAATGACCTCGCGGCTGCTGCAACAGCTACGCAGCGTCGACACCCAGAAAAACAAGCCGACCGGGCTGGATCAACTGACCCAGCGCGAAAGGGAAATCCTCGCCTGGCTCAGCCGTGGCATCAGCAACAAGGAAATCGCCCGCGCGCTGGATCTGGCCGAGAGCACCATCAAGGTGCATGTACAGAACATCCTGCGCAAGCTGAGCCTGAATGGCCGGGTGCAGGCCGCGCTGTTTGCCGTGGAGCACGGGCTGGACAAGCTGCCCTGAAGCCGGAGCGGCTGCCGCCCTTTCCTCCCGGCCCCCTACTCCCTCAGACCTAGCCAAAACCCCACCACCGACCAACTGGCAAGCCCGCCGGATGCGCCTACACTCTGGCTATTCTCCCCTCCGAGGGTCAGCCATGTTACGCGACCGTTTTGGCAGAAGCATCGACTATCTGCGGCTATCCGTTACCGACCGCTGCGATCTGCGCTGCAGCTACTGCATACCCAAGGGTTTCAAGAACTTTGAAGAACCCGCCAACTGGCTGGGCTTTGCCGAAATCCAGCGGGTGGTGGCGGCCTTTGCCCGCCTTGGCTGCCACCGCATCCGCCTGACCGGCGGCGAACCGCTGCTCAGGCGCAATCTGCCAGAGCTGATCGGCATGCTGGCCAGCCTGCCCGGCGTGGACGACCTGTCGCTCAGCACCAATGGCACCCAGCTGGCCACCCAGGCCGGCGCGCTCAAGGCGGCCGGTTTGCAGCGGCTCAATGTCAGCCTCGACTCGCTGCGGCGCGACTGTGTGGCCAGTATCAGCGGCAGCGACAGTCTGCAGCAGGTTTTGCAGGGCCTGTCAGTGGCGCGGGATGCTGGTTTTGCTTCCATCAAGATCAATATGGTGCCGCTGGCCGGCATCAACGACCGCGATATCGACGCCATGCTGGCTTACTGCAAGGCACACGGTTTCATCTTGCGCCTGATCGAAGCCATGCCCATGGGCCATACCGGCCAGCAAGCAGACGGGCTGGACTTATCACAGCTACTGAGCAGCCTGAGCCAGCGCCACGGCCTGACACCCAGCGCAGTGAGCCTGGGCGGCGGCCCCGCCCGCTACTGGCAAAGCCAGGATGGCAGCTGCACGCTGGGGCTGATTACACCGATGTCGCAGCATTTCTGCGCCAGTTGCAACCGGGTACGGCTGTCGGTGGATGGCACCTTGTATATGTGTCTGGGACAGGAGGAAAAGCTGGAACTGCGCCCACTACTGCGCGCCGGCTGCAGCGATGCCGAGCTGGAAGCCGCCATTCGCACCGCCATCGAACTGAAACCGGAACGCCACGAATTCCAGCAGCAGCCACAGCAAATCATGCGCTTCATGTCGATGACAGGCGGCTGAAGCGCCCACCTCAGGCAACAAGCCCCAGCCGATTCAGCTGGCTGCCAGGCCGCGGGCATTGGCCTGCGCCAACTCTTTGTCGGTCAGGACCAAATCCGCACCGCCCGTCAAACGATCCACCGCCAGGTCGATGAATCGGCGCACGCGGGCAGGCTGCGCGGCACGGCTGCCGTAATAGACAAACAGGCTGTAGTGATCGGCCATGTGCTCCAGCAGAATGGGCAGCAGGCGGCCACTGCGGATCAGCGCGGCGGCCGTCGGGCCGGCCAACTGGCCGATCACCTCGCCGGCCAGCACGGCACGCAACTCCATGGCTTCGTCATTGGTACAGAATGCCGGATTGATCGGCTGGTCCTGCATGCCATCGCCAACACGGACCCGCCACGGCACGACGCGACCATCGCTGGCGCGGCGAAAGGCGCTACAGCGATGCGCGCCAAGCTCATACAGACTTTGCGGAATGCCGTACTTGCGCAGATAGCTGGGCGCGGCACAGATAATCAGCTGCATGGGAAACAAACGCCTGGCCACCAGGCCTTCCTGTGGCGAGTTACCCAGCCGGAAGCCGACATCGATACGGTCTTCCACCCAGTTGCCAATGCGGTCATCCAGTTGCACATCCAGCCGCACTTCCGGGTAGAGCCGGCAATACTCATCCATCACCGGGCCGATCACCGACTGCAGCACCGTGCGCGGGCCCACGATGCGCAAAGGCCCGGCCAGCTCGTCCTTGGTCTGCCGCACCGCCGACAAGGCCTGCTGAAAGCCGATCAGCGAGGGATGCACGGCCTCCAGAAAGCGTTGTCCCTCCTCGGTCAGTGACATGCTGCGGGTGGTGCGATGAAACAACCTCACCCCCAGGTGCTGTTCCAGCTGCCCCAGTGCCTTGCTGGCTGCTTGTGGCGAGATCTGCTGGGCTGCGGCAGCCTTGCTGAGGCTGCCAAACTCGGCGGTGCGCACGAAGGTGGTGATGGAGCGCAGCTCGTTCATGGACATGGTTCAATCCTGCCAGTGCATTAACATCAAAAAGTTGTAGATTATTCAAATAATAATGCGCTAGTTTAATGTCTTTGAGGAAATTAAAGTAAGGTCCATCAATATCACCGGCCACCAGGGTGGCGGAGAATACCCATGGACAACTTTACTTTCTTCAATCCCACCAAGATCGACTTCGGCACCGGCAAGGAACAACTGATCGGCCAGCACCTGGCAGAACATGGCATCAAAAAGGTGCTGCTCTGTTTTGGTAGCGAGCGCATCAAGCGCGACGGCCTGTTCCAGACCGTAAGCCAGAGCCTGGCCGGGCAAGGCATCGAATTCATCGAATTTGGCGGCATTGTCAGCAATCCGCTGCTGTCGAAAGTACGCGAAGGCATTGCCCTGGCACGCGGGCATCAGGTGGGCGCGGTACTGAGCGTCGGTGGCGGTTCGGTGCTGGACAGCAGCAAGGCCATTGCGGCCGGCGTGGCTTATGCCGGTGATGTATGGGATCTGTTCATCGGCAAGGCCACCATCGACTCGGCATTGCCGGTGTTTTCCATCCTCACCCTGGCCGCCACCGGCAGCGAGATGAACAGCGGTGCCGTGGTGACCAATGAGGACACCAAGGAAAAGTTTGCCATCCAGTCGGTACATACCTTCCCGCGGGTATCCATCGTCAATCCGGCCCTGATGCAGACCGTGTCACGCGACTATCTGGTCTACTCGGCCGCCGACATCATTGCCCATTGCATCGAAGGCTATTTCACCGCCACGCTACAGCCCACCCTGCACTCGCGCATGGTGGAAGCCCTCGTCAACACCGTGATCGACAGCACGGAAACCCTGCTGGACAACCCGGCCGACTACGCCGCGCGCGCCGAGTTTGCCTGGGCCGCCACCCAGGCGCTCAATGGCCTGCTCTACGCCGGCAGCGCCGGTTTCAACTACCCGAACCACATGATCGAACACGCGCTGTCGGCGCTATTCAACGTACCGCATGGTGCGGGCCTGTCGGTGATCATGCCGGCCTGGATGAAGTGGTACCACGGCCGCAATCCGGCACAGTTCCAGCGCTTCGCCAAACAGGTATTCGCTGTCGATACTCCGCTGCAGGGCATTGCCGCGCTGGAAGCCTGGTTCGACAAGATCGGCACTCCCACGCGCCTGTCGCAACTGGGTATTACCGACGCCGATTTGCCCGCCATTACCGACGTGGTGCTGGGCAATGCCCAATGGTTCGGCATCGCCGAGGTCTACACCCGCGATGTGGTGACCGAAATCCTGAAGCTGGCGCGATGAGAAAACCCTTGCTGATTCAGGCCGGTCGGAGCCGTGCAAACATCGGCAAAGCCTGGGCGTGAGCCAGGCATGAGCGCGCAGCTCCGCCCGCCGGATCGCGGCATGGTCCTCACCATCATCATGGCGCGCTGCCTGATGCTGGTGATCGACATCTCCATCGTGCGCAGCGGGCTAGCTCGTTTCGCTGCGCACCATCCGCTTCGCCGCAATGCAGCCGGTGCGCGCCCGGAACGGCGGTACAAGGCTGCAGCGCAAACAGCCTGAGCAGCAAACTGCTGCGTACATGGCATCAGCAAAGGAATCACAATATGCAGACAACAACACTGAACAACGGCATCCAGATGCCCTTGCAGGGCTTTGGCGTGTTCCAGATGAGCGACCCGGCCGAGTGCGAGGCCAGTGTGGCCGCCGCACTGCGCACCGGTTACCGCCTCATCGATACCGCTGCATCCTATGGCAATGAAGCTGCGGTTGGCCGCGCTCTTGCCGCCAGTGGGATCCCGCGTGAGCAACTGTTCATCACCACCAAGCTGTGGCTGCACGACAGCGGCTACGAACAGACCCTGCAGGCCTTCGAACGCTCATTGGCGCGACTGCAGCTGGACTACCTCGACCTCTACCTGATCCATCAGCCCTATGGCGACGTGCACGGCTCGTGGCGGGCAATGGAAGAGCTGTACCGCGCAGGCCGCATCCGTGCCATTGGCGTCAGCAATTTTCACCCGGACCGGGTGATGGACCTGGTCATGCGCAACAAGATTGTTCCGGCGGTAAACCAGCTGGAAACCCACCCCTTCTGCCAGCAAACCGCCAGCGCAGACTTCCTGCAGCAGCTGGGCATACAGCTTGAGTCCTGGGGGCCGTTTGCCGAAGGCCGCAACAAGCTGTTTGACAATGCGCTGTTGCAAGACATCGCCAGTCGCCATGGCCGCACGGTGGCCCAGGTGGTATTGCGCTGGCTGCTGCAACGCGGCGTGGTGGCCATTCCCAAATCGGTACGGCCTGAACGCATGGCGGAAAACTTCGCCATCACCGACTTTGCACTGAGCGCCGACGACATGGCCGCCATCGCTGCGCTCGATACCGGCAGCAGTGCATTTTTCGACCACAGAGATCCGGCCATGGTGAAGTGGCTGTACGAAGCACATCGCCCCACCTGATACCAACATCCAGAAAGGACATGACATGACTGAGCAAACACCATCCAGCACCGAAGCCGTCACGGTAAGCCGCGCTGGCTCGCAAGATTCCTACCACGGCCCGGCAGAGTGGTTCACCGGCAGCGTGCGCGTCGACCCGCTGTTTGCCGTGCGCCACCCGGCGGCCGGCTCCGGCGCGCTGGTCACCTTTGAACCAGCTGCGCGCACCGACTGGCACACCCATCCGCTGGGGCAGACACTGATCGTGACCGCCGGCTGTGGCCGCGTGCAGCAGTGGGGAGGACCCATACAGGAAATCCGCCCCGGCGACGTGGTGAGCATCCCGGCAAACACCAAACACTGGCACGGCGCCGCCCCCACCACGGCCATGAGCCATATTGCCATTCAGGAACAGCAGCAAGGCAGTGTGGCGAACTGGCTGGAAAAAGTAAGTGAGGAGCAGTACGGCAGCTAGCACCTGCCCAGCTGCATGACCATGCCGGCCAGATCAGCGACCGAGCCGGCATGGCAGGGACTGCGGCAAACGGCTGCATCAGTAGTTGGTGACCAGGCAGCCGGAGCAAGCCGCGCCGACGCGGGCGATCCTGCGCCGAACCGTCGTTCAACACACCCTTGCGTCTTGCCTGACGCTTCGCGCGCCGGATCGTGAACAGGCACTGAGCAGCCGCAAGGGCCCCCTGCGTGACTCAACCGCCAAACCGGGATCGATTCACGCCATGCAAGTAAGCATGCAAAGCTTGGCTGACAATCTCGGCCAGCCGCGCACAACCGCTAGCTGACGCGGACTCGGCGCGATACAGCATGAGCCGGATATCCGGCAGTGCGGGCAGATCCTGGCGCAATTGCAGTGTCTCCGGCAGGCCAAGCGGGGTACGCACCGTCACCCCCAGTCCAGCGGCCACCGCCGCCCAGATGCCACTCAGGCTGCTGCTGCAAAACGCCTGCCGCCAGCCAAGGCCGGCTTGTTCCAGTGCCGCACACGCGGCAGCACGCAGCAGGCAGGGGGCCTCAAACGCCACCAAGGGAATGCTGGTGAGCGAGGAACAGTCGACAGGGCTGGACTTGCTGTCTATCCAGCACAGCGGCAGCGTCCCCATCACCTGCTGATACGGCCATTGCTGGCCGCCATCCCAGGCCAATACCAGATCCAGCTCACCCTTGGCCAAGCCATCCAGCAATTGCTGATTGCGCGCCACTTTTACATCCAGACGGAACTGCGGGTGGGCACGCGTAAACTGCCCGAGAATGGCTGGCAGCAGCGACTCGCCAAAGTCTTCCTGCATGCCGAAGCGTATCCAGCCTTGCTCCAGTCCGCTGCCCTGGACGGCTTGCACCGCCTCATCGTTCAATGCCAGCAGCCGGCGCGCATAGGCCAGCATCACTTCCCCGGCAGGTGTCAGCACCAGGCCCCGCCCCGCCTTGCGCATCATGGCTTGGCCGGCCTGCTCCTCCAGCTTTTTCAGCTGTGCGCTGATGGCCGATGTCGAGCGGTTCATGCGCTGCGCCGCCAGGGCAAAGCTTCCCAGCTCCACACCGGCGACAAAGCTGCGCAACACATCCAGATCCAGGCTGATGCGACTCATCATGACAGTCCCAAATAATTGAACAATTAAGCAAAAACATTTTGATTATCAAAATTATTCTGACTGGCTATGCTGGGTGCTGTCAAAACCGGCAAAGGAGTCAACCATGCCCTCCCCCTCGTCAAACAGCATGCAGAACATGTCCAGCGAAGCGGCAAAGCTGGCCGAGTTGACCCAATCGCTATTATTTGGCGACATCTGGCAACGCCCCGCGCTCAGCCCGCGCGAGCGCAGCATCGCCACTGTAGCGGCGCTGATCGCACTGTACCGGCTGGAGCAACTGCCCTTTCACATGCAGCTGGCCATGGACAACGGCATCAGCCGTGGCGAACTGGGCGAACTGATCACCCATCTGGCCTTTTACGCCGGGTGGCCCGCCGCCGCATCTGCCGTCGATGTACTGGCCAACACCCCTCATGGAAAGTGACAGTACATGCCTTACGTACGCATCGCACTGGCAGCCGGCAAGCCGCCATCCTGGCTCTCGTCCATTTCGACCAGCCTGCAACAAGCGCTGGAAGAAAGCTTTGAAGTACCGGCCGGCGACTGCTTTCAGGTCTTTCAGCAATGCCAGGCGGGCGAACTGGTGTTTGATCGGGACTATTTATCCACTGGCCGCAGTGACGATTTCATCCTGTTTCACATCACGGCAGGACGCGCACGCAGCACCGCCTGCAAACAGGCATTTTTTGCCCGGCTGGCAGAACGGCTGGCGGCCAGCCCCGGCCTGCGCCAGCAAGACATCATGGTGGTGATCACCACCACAGGGCTTGAAGACTGGTCGTTTGGCAATGGCCAGTCCGCACTGCCCGGCCATCAGCAGCAACGCTGCTAAGCAACAGGAGTCAGCCCATGCTTGCCATGCAATACCGCTTTGTCCTGCCTGCCGACTACGACATGGCCATCATCAGACAGCGCATCCAGCAACGTGGCCATCTGCTGGATGGCTTTCCCCAGCTGGAATGGAAGGCCTACCTCTGGTCGGAAGGGGATGGCCAGCTCCAGGGCGCGGTCAATGCCTATGCCCCGCTTTATCTGTGGCAGGACAATGACGGCATCAACCAGTTTCTGGCCAGCCCCGGCTTTGCTGCCGTTTGCGCAGACTTCGGCAGGCCGCCAGTCGATATCTGGTCGGTATGGGCCTGCCTGGGAAGCCAGGCCCTGCCTACTGCTGCCGTTTGCTACCAGCAGACGCAAACCATTGCACCAGGGACATCGCTCGCCGCGTTGTGCCGGCAGGAACAGGAGCGAGCCACCAGGCTGTACCAGCAAGGCGCCGTGACCGTACTGAGCGCTTACGACCCACAACAATGGCGCTTGCTGCGCATGTCCGCCTGGAGCACAGCACAGGACGCCATGCAGCAAGTGCTGCACAGCGATGGTTATCAGATAGGCTATGTTGCGATGAAGTCTTGATTACACCGGGCGATGACCTGCCGCTTGGCCATGGCTCAGGCAGGCGCATGGCGGCCCGCAATCAAACCGCAGCGCGCGGCATCTTCATGATGCACGGGCCAGGTCAGCAGGATACTGTTTGAGCAACCGTAGCGCGCATGCTATCCATCATGGCAAGCAACTTTAGATAAAATTTCAAGGCGGGCATTGATTTGATACCCCAAAGAGAACAATTGATATTTACAATATCAAACTGACACACCAGAACCCTGTATTTTAAATACAGTAACGGCACTTTCCACACACTGCAGCCCCATCCTGACAAATACTCAATAGACAACAAGAGCAAGTACCGCATTATTTTATTGAAAAGAGAAAAATGAAACCCAAAATACTGCAACTGAGCCCCATCCTGATTCCATCGGTAAATCAGAAACTGAACGAACTTTACGAGATTTATAAATATTTTGAAATCGAAGACAAAAACAAGCTTCTTGCAGAACATGCAGCAGACATACAGGGCGTGATCAGTGGTGGCCATGCTGGAATTAGCAGATCGCTAATGGAAAAACTACCCAATCTCAAGGTAGTGGCAATCAATGGTGTGGGTACGGATGCTGTTGACCTGGCATATGCCAAAAGCCGTGGCATCCATGTCACAGTAACCGCCGGTGCATTAACCGAGGATGTCGCCGACTTGGCAATAGGGCTTTTGCTTGCAAGTTGCCGTGGCATTTGCTCAGGTGATCGATTTGTTCGCGAAGGCAAGTGGACGAAGACTTCACCCCCCAATGCGATTCCGTTATCTCGTCGCCTTAGTGGAATGCGTGTCGGCATTGTTGGAATGGGACGTGTGGGACGCGCAGTGGCAATACGTGCCACTGCATTTGGCTGCCCCATTTACTATACGGACCTAAAAGAAATGGACGACCTGCCCTACACATTCATTTCCGATCTGCTTGAACTGGCACATCAAAGCGACGCCCTGATTCTGTGCGCAGCCGCCGATCAGGCGGCAGGCATTGTGAATTCGGCAGTACTGGAAGCATTAGGCCGGGATGGTTTTTTAATCAACATTGCCCGCGGAAAACTAGTCAATGAACCAGACTTGGTAGAGGCAATAAAATCCGGAAAAATTGCAGGTGCCGGCCTTGATGTTTTCGTCGACGAACCAAATGTGCCAGAAGCACTGCTTACCGATTACTCGGTCGTGCTGCAAGCACACCGGGCAAGTGCTACCTGGGAGGCCCGCACCGCCATGGGCAATATGGTTCTTGACAGTCTTGCGCAAGGTATTGCTGGCATGAGACCCGAAATGAGCATGACTACTTAAGCATTCGGCCCCGAACGACTGTTCACGCACTTTTGAACGAAGCAGGCCGCTACTTGTGTGCATTTTTCCCCATCGGAATGGCATCGAGACGGCAACAGCCATGATGGTAAGCAAACAGCACAGACCACCCGCGCGCAGCCCATCTGGCACTTAGAACCGCGAACAAAACCTCGTAGAGAACCCGGGCCAAGGCGCGCCGCCGCAGACA
>NZ_RFAR01000170.1 GCF_003693445.1 Aquitalea palustris
AACATCTCGATGTAATCGAAGATATCGCGCCGGGCTTCCTCCCTGCCGTGATAGGTTTTCCGCTTGATACGCTCCCGCTTCCGTAACTGGAAGAAACTCTCCGCCACCGCATTGTCGTGGCAGTTTCCGCACCGACTCATGCTGCGCACCAAGCGATGGGCCTTCAAAGAATCCTGCCAGTCATCACTGCTGAACTGACTTCCCTGGTCGGAATGCACCAGTACCTCCTGCTTGGGCTGACGTCGCCATACCGCCATCAACAG
>NZ_RFAR01000171.1 GCF_003693445.1 Aquitalea palustris
CTTGCTGAATGCGGGTCTGATCGCCGGTGTGCTGGGTGCTCACCGGCTGGTAGTCGAAGCTGGCCAGCGCCACATTGCCCGATACCACCTGCCGGGCCGCCGACCAATCCGTCAGGCCGTCTTCTTCCTCTGTGGCATCGCTACGGTGAAAGCGCACCCGCTCACTGACTGCCGGCGGCAGGCTGTAGGCATCGTCAAACACCACCAGCTTGACCTGCGGATGCGCGCCATCAATATGCTCGAAACGCCAGGCATAACCCTCTTCGTGCAACAGCCGCACGAT
>NZ_RFAR01000172.1 GCF_003693445.1 Aquitalea palustris
CCGGACAACAGCAAAGACGGCAAGAAAGACAGCGGCCATCTGCAACACCACGCCGCCGCCGTCAAAGCCTGGGAAGCCGGCAGCAACACCGACAAGGACGGCAAAACGGCAAAAGACCAGGCCGGACAGCAACCCCTGCTCATCCTGTCCGCCCCGGCCGGCATCGCCAGCCTGACCGAACAAAGCCACACCATCAGCGCCGGCACCAACCTCAACCTCATCGCCCAGCGCGATGCCAACCACACCACCGGCCGCCGCTGGCTGCACAACGTCGGCCAGCACATCAGCCTGTTTGTGGCGGGAGTAAAAGA
>NZ_RFAR01000068.1 GCF_003693445.1 Aquitalea palustris
TTTTTGCGGGTTGATGATCTTGGCCAGTTCGGCCAGACGCGGGTCCGGCACTTCCACGATGCCAACGTTCGGCTCGATGGTGCAGAAGGGATAGTTGGCGGCTTCGATGCCGGCCTTGGTCAGCGCATTAAACAGGGTGGACTTGCCAACATTGGGCAGGCCAACAATACCGCACTTCAGACTCATGTCAGCATTCCTTGCAATCGATTCACAATCAGGCGGGCCGTTTGCGCCGGCCCGGTTCATTACTTGGCTGCAGTATGCAGCTCTTTCATGGCCATCGCCATATTGCCGGCAATGGCCAGCGGCAGATAATTCAATGACTTGAGCACAGCGTCATCAATGGCGCCCTGCTCTTCGGCACGCGGCTTTTTCAGCACGAAATTGGCCACTTCATTACGGTCGCCCGGATGGCCGATGCCCAGACGCAAGCGCCAGAACGCCGGCGAACTCAGCCGCGCGGCGATGTCTTTCAAGCCATTATGGCCGCCATGGCCGCCGCCCTGCTTGAGGCGTGCCGTGCCCGGTGGCAGATCCAGTTCGTCATGCACGACCAGGATTTCATCGGGCAGAATCTTGTAAAAATGCGCCAGCGCCAGCACGGCCTGACCGGACAGATTCATGAAGGTCAGCGGCTTGAGCAGCCAGATATCCTGGCCTTCGATCTGGACGCGGGCAATATCACCGTGGAACTTGCCCTCGGTACGCCAGTTGCCCTTGTATTTCCAGCACAGCTCGTCCAGCAGCCAGAAGCCGGCGTTGTGGCGGGTCTTTTCGTAATCCGGGCCGGGATTGCCCAGACCGACAATCATGCGAATGGCAGACATGATCGAGAATTCCAATAAAAAGGCTCGCTGCGGGCGGGTAGCCTCACAACGAGCCCTTGTCAAACAAGCACTAATGCTTAGGCGTTGGCCAGAGCAATGGCTGCGTCTTCGCCACGAACCAGGGCGGCGATTTCAACACCGGCCGGCAGTTTCAGGTCGGACAGGTGTACAGCTTCGCCTACCTTGATGGCAGACAGGTCAACTTCGATGAACTTCGGCAGGTCGCCCGGCAGTGCGCGAACTTCCACTTCATTGATGATGTGGCTGATCTTGGCGCCTTGCAGCTTAACGGCTTCCGACTGGTCGGCGTTAACGAAGTGCAGTTGAATCTTTACGTGTACTTTTTGGCTCAGGTCAACACGTTGGAAATCAATGTGCATCACTTGCTGTTTGTACGGGTGGTTCTGGAAGTCACGCAGGATGACAGCTTGCTTCTGGCCGTCGATAACCAGATCCAGAATCGCAGAGTGGAATGCTTCTTCCTTCAGTGCGTAGAATACGGTGTTGTGGTCCAGAACGATGGACTCAGCAGCACCATTGCCGTATACCACGGCCGGCAGTTTGCCAGCGTGACGCAGGCGGCGGCTCGCACCAGTACCCATCTCTTCGCGCTTGGCGGCGATCAATTCATAAGCCATGTAAAGCTCCAGTATTTCAAGTTAAAGGCACCAGCCCCGCCGCGACCAGCGGGCCTGATGTTACGGCAGGCAAGCGCCCGACGAAACCAGTTCCTCATTGAAGAGGTAGGACACCGATTCCTCGTTGTTGATGCGACGCAGCGTCTCGGCCAGCAGGCCGGCGATGCTGGCAACCCGGATGTTCGGGCAGGCCAGGGCCTGTGCAGTCAACGGAATGGTGTCGGTGACAACGACCATGTCGATGTCGGAATTCTTGATGCGATCCACGGCCTGGCCGGAGAAAATCGCATGGGTAGCGTAAGCCAGCACGCGCTGGGCACCGCGCTCTTTCAGAGCAGAAGCGGCCTTGCACAGGGTGTTGGCGGTGTCGATCATGTCATCCACGATCAGACAGGTACGGCCGGATACATCACCGATGATGTTCATCACCTCGGCCACATTGGCCTTGGGACGACGCTTGTCGATGATGGCGAGGTCGGTGTTCAGGGCCTTGGCCATGGCACGGGCACGTACCACACCACCCACGTCCGGGCTGACCACGATCAGATCGTCAATGCGCTGGGAACGGATGTCCTTGAGCAATACCGGCGTGGCGTAAACGTTGTCCACCGGAATATCAAAGAAACCCTGGATCTGGTCCGCATGCAGATCGACGGTGAGTACACGGTCGATACCGGCGCTGGTCAGCATGTTGGCGACCAGCTTGGCGGAGATCGGTACACGCGCCGAGCGCGGGCGACGGTCCTGACGGGCGTAGCCAAAATAAGGAATGGCTGCGGTAATCCGGCCGGCAGAAGCACGCTTGAGCGCATCGGCCATGGTCAGGATTTCCATCAGATTGTCATTGGTGGGAGCACAGGTGGACTGCAGGATAAACACGTCGCGACCACGGACATTCTCCAGCAGTTCAACGGCGACTTCGCCATCGCTGAACTTGCCGACATCGGCGCGGCCGAGGGAGATATCCAGATGCTTGACCACGTTTTGAGCGAGTTCCGGGTTAGCGGTCCCGGTAAATACCATCAAACTGTCGTATGACGCCATGATTCCATTTGCCTTAGCAGGATAAAGAAAAAGCGTGTAAGGGATTCTTACACGCTTTTTTCATGCTCTCTCTATTGAGAGAAAGTCTTGGCTGGGGAGGTAGGGATCGAACCTACGAATGCCGGAATCAAAATCCGGTGCCTTACCACTTGGCGACTCCCCAATAAACTTTCATTCAATGTCCAGCAAGGGGTGGCTATTCAGCCCTTTTGCAACAAATCCCTTATATTTTACGGACATTGCCTGATAAACTTTATCGGCTTCTTCCTCTGACTGGCACTCCAGAAACACACATGCTCCTGAACCAGTCATCAGCGGCGAACCATATTTTTTCAACTCGCTCAGTACTTCATTCACCGCTGGGTACATCTCTGAAACAACTTGCTGCAGCTCGTTTCGTCGTTGCTGCGTTGTTTCGAGGATTCGCATTATGCTGATGGTGCCTTCCTCTGTCAACACCCTTCCAGCAAAATTCTGAAAGATTTTTGCGGTCGGCACATGAACACCGGGGTGAATGACCACGTACCACGCGGGTTTCAGCTTGATTTCATTCAGTTTTTCGCCAATTCCGGTTGCCAGCGCATTTTTGCCAAAAATGAACACCGGAAGGTCCGCTCCCAGCGACAAACCCAGCTCCATTAATTTTTCACGTGAAAAATTTGTTTGCCACAGCCGGTTCAGCGCCAATAAAACCGTGGCGGCATCAGAACTGCCGCCACCCAAACCACCGCCCATGGGGATGCGCTTGGTCAAACGGATGGTGGCGCCCAGGCTGCAGCCGCTGGCCTGCTGCAATAAACGGGCTGCCCGTACCGTCAGGTCCTGCTCCGGGGGCACGCCATCAATCGGGTTGAGCAAGACAATCTGGCCGTCGTCGCGCACAGCCAGCTCCACCGTGTCGCTGTAGTCGATGAAGCGGAATACCGTTTCCAGCAGATGATAGCCATCGGCGCGTTTGCCGACGATGTGCAGCAGCAGGTTGAGTTTGGCCGGAGCGGGGTAACTGTGAAATTGTGGGGACATGCGGGAATTCATCCGGGAATTAAGCGGAAAAGACAATAAGCGCTTAGCGCCAGTTTTGCGGCAACAAACGCAAGGTGAGTTTGTCGCGCTGCATTTCCACCCGTTTGGGATAGAGGCCGGGGGCGTCGGCATCACTGACGAAGCGTATGGTCCAGCCCTGCTGGTCGAGGCTGCCATCGCTGGCAAACTGATAGGGCGCATCCGGTGCCGGCAGGCCACGTATCCACCACACCAGATTGCCCAGCGGCAGCGTCCAGCCCAGCACGTCGTGGGTCAGGTCTTCGACATTGGCGGCCTGCCAGCTTTTGCCATCGGCCAGCAAGGTGACGCCTGTGGCATCGCGCCGCAATTGCGCCACCGTGCTGCCCAGCGGGCTGTTGACCGATAGCAGGTCGGCTTGCGGCTGGTGCGCCCAGTCAAACTGGCCGACCGAACCTTTGCCATCCATATTGATGGAAATGCGGCCACTTACCGTAAAGGGCCGGTCCTGCGCGGCGGGACTGACAGTGCCGGCCGGACGGAATACTGTTTCCGTGGCACAGCCGGCCAGCAGCAAGCTGCCAGCCAGCACGACCACGATGAGCGGGCATTTCATGGCAGACGGAAACGCTTGAGAACGTCCTGCAGCGCTTCATTGCCCGGATCGCGCGCCAACGCACGGTTCCACACGCCCAGCGCTTCCTGCTTGCGCCCCAGCTTCCACATCACCTCGCCCATGTGGGCGGCGACTTCGCTGTCCTGCATGGCGGCGTAGGAGCGTTCCAGATATTTCAGTGCGGCTTCGCTGCGCCCCAGCTTGAACAGCACCCAACCCATGCTGTCCAGGATCATTGGATTGTCCGGGTCGGCCTTGAGTGCCTTCTCGATATAAGCGAGAGCTTCCTGGTGGCGGTTGCTGCGGTTGGCCAGGGTATAGCCCAGGGCGTTGAGCGCCTGTGGATCGTCCGGCTTTTCCTTGAGCAGGGCTTTGAGATCGCGTTCGGCATCGCCCAAATTGCCCAGCTGGTCGGCGACCAGTGCCCGGTCGTATAGCAGCTCGGGCGAGCGTGGCCAGCTTTCCAAGGCCTGAGTCAGAATGCGGTAGGACAGATCGTAGCGCTTGGCATTGCGCGCCATTTCGGCTTGCTGCATGGCGACCTGCACTTTTTCCTGCTCGCCCTCACCCAGCGGTGCCAGTCGCTGCAGCGCCTGGTCCAGCTTGCCATCGGCGGCATCCAGTGCGGCCAGTCGGCCTTGTGCTGGCAGGTATTGCGGCCCCTGGCCCACGCTTTGATACCAGCGATAGGCCGCGCTCTTGTCCTGGCGGTCTTCGGCAACCTGACCCAGGGTGAAGCGGATGAAGTCGGTTTCCGGGTGCTTCTGCTGCAGGGCGGCAGTCAGGCGCTGGTCGGCTGCGTCAAGATCGCGCAATTGATAGGCCAGCAGGCCGGTGGCGTAGAGCAGCTCGGGATTGTCCGGGTTTTGCTTGAGCAGGGCTTCAAATGCGCTGCGTGCTTCGGCAAAGCGCTTGGCGCCCACCAGCAGGCGCGGATAGGCCGTGCGCAATTCCAGCCCGGCATCAGGCCGGCGCTGCAACTCGTGCTGCAAGAAGTCGATGGCCTGTTCCAGCTTGATGCGGCGCAGCCTGTCAGTCTGCCAGGCCACGGGCAGGTCCCATTTTGGGGCGATCTGCGCCAGCCGGTCGAATTCGCGCTGGATAGTGGCATCGTCATTGATCTCGGCCGCCACGGCGATGACAGCGAAGCGGGCTTCCGGCAGGTCCGGATAGCGACTGGCCAGACGATTCACCATGGCCGATGCCGCCTGCTTGTCGGACTGACGAGCCGTCAACCGCGCCAGCTGCACGAAGATGTCGGGAGCGCGCTGCGGCTCGCGCTTGAGCAGGTCTTCTACCAGCGGCTCGCTTTCGGCCAGCTTGCCGGAACGCAACATGGTGATGAATAGCTGCTCGCGCGGGATTTGCGAACTGGGGTCCAGCTCCATCCATAAGGCGAGCGAGTCGGATGCTTCTTTCAATTGCCCGGAAAACAGGGCGAACTCGGCAGCGCGCTGGGCCAGCCGCGGGTCTTTGGTCTGGCGTGCCAGATCAAGATAGGTCACCGCTGACGAGCCGGCCGCACCGCGCTGGGCGGCGATTTCGCTAGCCAGTACGCCATAGACGATTTGCGGTGTCAGTTCCTGCCTGGGCAAATTGGCATTGTCCTCGGCGCTGGTGGTGGCGTCGTCGTCAGCCGCTTCCGCATTGCTTTGGGCCGGCGCACTGGAGTGCAAGGGGGATTTCAAGGTGGTGCAGGCTGACAACAGCAGCACCAGCAACAAGGAAATAGGTCGATTCAGCGGTTTCATTCGCATGGAGTCTGTGCCGGTTGAACGCGTAGAATAGCACGCTCGGTTATTTGATCTAGTCAATCTTGTCCTGAAAGCAAAAGCAGCATGCCTGAATTGCCTGAAGTCGAAACGACCCGTCGTGGTGTGGCACCCTATCTGGACGGTGCCACGCTGCAAGGTGCCATCGTGCGTGATGGCCGCCTGCGCTGGCCGGTGCCGCCACAACTGGATGCCATTCTTTCCGGTCTGACAGTACGCGCAGTCACGCGTCGTGCCAAGTACCTGATCATCCATTTCGATAGCGGTTCCCTGCTGATCCATCTGGGCATGTCCGGCAGCCTGCGCTATGTTCCGGCCACCACCCCGGCGCAGAAACATGATCATATCGACCTGAAGCTGGGCAGCCATGTGCTGCGCTACCGCGATCCGCGCCGCTTTGGCGCCATGCTGTGGCATGTGGGGCCGCTGGAGTTTCATCCACTGCTACAGGCACTGGGGCCGGAACCGCTGACCGACGACTTCAACGGCGATGTGCTGCATGCGGCCATCAGCAAACGCAGCGCCGCCATCAAGCTGGTCATCATGGATAACCATGTAGTGGTTGGCGTGGGCAATATCTACGCCAACGAATCGCTATTCCATGCCGGCATCAACCCCACCCGCGCGGCCAGCACGCTGAGCCGGGCGGAATGCCAGGCACTGGCGACGGAAATCAAGCGGGTACTGGCGCTGGCGATCGAGGCCGGCGGCAGCACACTGCGCGATTTCGTCAACACCGAGGGCAAGTCCGGCTACTTCCAGCAGGACTACTATGTCTACGACCGGCAGGAACAAGCCTGTCGCATCTGCAGCAGCCCGATTCGTCAGATACGGCAAGGCCAAAGGAGTTCCTACTATTGCCCGCTGTGTCAGCCATGCTAGAGTGGCTGATCATTCAACCCCGCACATGAAGCGCCGCGCACCTTGAAGTCTACCGCTACTACGTCTTACCTCACCCGCGCCAGCCGTTTGCTGCGCCTGGTCTGTCACATTGCCCTGGGCATTTTCATCGTCGCCACCCGCTATCCGCGCCTGGCCCAGGCAGAGCGCGCCGTAGTCACGCGTCGCTGGTCGGGTCATCTGCTGAAGATTCTCGGCATCTCGGTGCGGGTGGAGGGTGTGAATCCGGGCTTTTATCCGCCCAACACCCTGCTGGTGGCCAACCATGTGTCCTGGCTGGATATTTTCGTTCTGAGTAGCTGCACGGTGTCGCGCTTTGTGGCCAAGCGCGAAATCCGCTCCTGGCCGTTGATCGGCTGGGTGGTGAATGCTGGCGGTACGCTGTTTATCGACCGCAGCAATCGCCGCGACGCCAGCCGCGTCAACCAGCTGCTGGCCGATGCGCTGGGCAAGGGCAGTTGCATGGCGGTGTTTCCGGAAGCCACCACCTCGGAAGGTACCGGCATCCTGCCGTTCAAGGCCTCGCTGTTCGAAGCCGCCCTGCCCTCGCGCAGTACCGTGCAGCCGGTTTCCATGCGCTACCAGCTGCCCGATGGCAGCCTGACCACTGCGCCGGCCTACGCCGGTGACACCACCTTCTGGCAAAGCATCAAGCGGATACTGGCGCAGCCGGCCATGGAAGTCGCGCTGACTTACGGCCAGCCACTGAAGGCGGGCGAAGGTGAGCTGACCACCCGTTTCGCCCTGTCGGAGCGGGCGTTCCGTGAAGTCAGCCTGGGCCTCAAGCTGCCACTTCCCGATAAGCCGGACACTGCAGCGAAAACGTCTGTCGATCCTCAAGCCGAAGTGCAGTAAGGCTGCCGCCCCACAGACAACCGCTGTCGATGGACAGGATGTCTTCGGTCACGTGCAGGCCCAGTGCCGACCAGTGGCCACAAATGATGGGCGTGTGGCTGCTGCGCCGGCCCTTGGCCTCGAACCAGGGGATCAGGTTAGCCGGGGCCCCGTCCAGCTCGCCCTTGTAAGCCAGATCAATTTCCCCTTCCCGGGTGATGAAACGCATGCGTGTCATGGCATTGACGATGACGCGCAGGCGCTCGGCACCTTTCAGGTCGTCAGCCCAGCGCGTGGGCTTGTTGCCATACAGCCGTGACAGGAAGTCGCGATAGTAAGGGCCGGACAAGCCGTCCTCCACCTCTTCAGCCAGCCGCAATGCCTTGTCTATGCTCCACTCCGGCAGCAGGCCGGCATGCACCATGGCATAGCCTTGCTCGGCAATCATCAGTGGCTGGCAGCGCAGCCAGTCCAGCAAGACCTTGCCGTCCGCTGCATTCAGGATGTCATCCACCGTATCACTGCGGTGCAGCTTGCCAAAGCCTTCGGACACCGCCAGCAAATGCAGGTCGTGATTACCCAGCACGATCTGCACCCGGTCTTGCTGCTGGAATACCCAGCGCAGCACCTGCAAGGACTCCGGGCCACGGTTGACCAGGTCACCGGTCAGCCACAGCGTATCCTTGCCGGGATTGAATTCGATTTGTCGCAGCAGTTGCTGAAAGGGGCCGAAACAGCCCTGGATATCGCCAATTGCGTATGTCGCCATCTTCACCTCTGACAATGCGGCAGGTCGCACCGGGCCGACCGCGGATAGTCTCATGATACCCCATGCTACAATGCACGGCCTTGGTTACCACGATGCTACGCCGCCCGACAGCCGCCCTGGCTTTCGCCCGGCCAGCCTCACCGCCGGAACTCCACCCATGTCCGCACCTCAGCTCAATCCGCCGCAGCGCGAAGCCATTCATCACCTTGACGGCCCCTTGCTGGTGCTGGCCGGAGCCGGCTCCGGCAAAACCCGCGTCATTACCTACAAGATCACCCACCTGATCCGCCACGGGAATATCCCGGCACGGCATATCGCCGCCATCACCTTTACCAACAAGGCGGCCCGCGAAATGCTGGAACGGGTGGGCAAGCTGCTCTCTGCGCAGGAAATCCGCGGCATTACCGTGTCCACCTTCCACTCGCTGGGCATGCAGATCCTGCGTCAGGAAGCGCCGCATCTCGGCTACAAACCGCAGTTTTCCATTCTGGATGCCTTCGATGCCGGCAAGATCATCGCCGACATCCTGAAAACCACGCACAAGGACGAAGTGCGCAAGGTGCAAAGCCAGATTTCGCTATGGAAAAACGATCTGAAGGGGCCGGACCAGATGCTGCTGGAAGCCCAGGGCGAATGGGAAAGCATCTGCGCCCGTACCTATCTGGCCTACCAGGACACGCTGACCGCCTACCAGGCCGTGGATTTTGACGACCTCATCCGCCTGCCGGTGCAGCTGTTCAAGACTCACCCGGACGTCCTGCTCAAATGGCAGGGCAAATTGCGCTATCTGCTGATCGACGAATACCAGGACACCAATACCTGCCAGTACCTGATGGTAAAACTGCTGGCCGGGGTGCGCGGGCAGTTCACCGCGGTGGGGGACGACGACCAGTCCATCTACGCCTGGCGCGGCGCCAATATGGAAAATCTGCGCCTGCTGCAGCAGGATTTCCCGCAACTGAAAATCATCAAGCTGGAACAGAATTACCGCTCCACTGCCCGGATTCTGCGCGCCGCCAACTCAGTCATTTCCAACAATCCCAAGCTGTTTGAAAAGCAGCTGTGGAGCGAATTGGGCCTGGGCGAACCGATTCATGTGGTGCAATGCAAGGACGAAGAGCACGAAGCGGAAATCGTGGTGCAACGGCTGCTGGCACATAAATTTGAATACCGCACCGAATTCAAGGACTACGCCATCCTGTACCGGGGCAATTATCAGGCGCGCATTTTCGAACAAGCCCTGCGCAACCAGCGCATCCCCTACCAGATGGCCGGTGGTCAGAGCTTTTTCGACAAGCCGGAAATCAAGGATGTGCTGTCCTACCTGCGCCTGATCACCAATCCGGACGACGACCCGGCCTTTATCCGCGCCGTCACCACCCCCAAGCGCGGCGTAGGCACCGGCACGCTGGAGAAACTGGGCGGCTGGGCCGGCCAGTGCAGCAAGAGCCTGTTTGCCAGCGCCTTCGAGCCCGGCTTTCGCGTACAGGTACAAACCGCGCAGCTGGAGCCGCTCAGCCAGTTCTGCGACTTCATCAATCGCCTGCAATACCGTGCTACCCGCGAGCCGGCTGGCGAACTGGCCATGGAACTGGTCAAGGCCATCAACTACGAAGCCTGGCTGTACGACAGCGAAGACAGCCCGCGTATTGCCGAAACCAAGTGGAAAAACGTGCTGGAACTGGTCGCCTGGCTGGCACGCAAGGGAGAGGCCGACGGCAAGAACCTGATCGAGCTATCGCAGACCATTGCCCTCATCACCATGCTGGAAGGCCGCGACGAGGGCGAGGTCGACGCCATCAAGATGTCCACCCTGCATGCCTCCAAGGGCCTGGAATACCCCTATGTTTTCCTGGTGGGCACCGAGGAAGGCATTCTGCCGCACAGCGAATCGGTGGATAACGGCATGGTGGAGGAAGAACGGCGGCTGATGTATGTGGGCATTACCCGTGCCCAGCGCATGCTCACCCTCACCTATTGCGTGAAGCGCCGCCGCGCCGGCGAATGGCAGTTTGTCGAGCCATCGCGCTTTATTGCCGAGATCGATGGCGGCGATCTGCGTCACTTTGGCCGCCCCGGCGCCGAACCTATCGTCAGCAAGAGCGAAGGCAAGTCCAAGCTGGCCAGCCTGACGGCCATGCTGGCCGAAAAAACCAAGCCGGCTGAAAGCTGATCGTCAGCCAGCTAGCCAGGCATAAAAAAACGCGCTGCAAGCAGCGCGTTTTTCATTGGCAGAGACTTCTGCTTACTTGGCGTTATTCACCATGTATTCGATGGCGGCGCGGAATTCCGCATCGCTGCCAGCAAAACCACCCTTGGGCGGCATGGCGTTCAGGCCCTTGGTAGCAATCTTCTGCACTTCATCCAGACCCACCTTGGTGCGTTCAGCCCAGGCAGCCTTGTCGCCAAACTTCGGTGCACCAGCCACGCCAGCAGCGTGACAGTTGGTGCAGACGGTTTCATAAATCTTCTTGCCCACCACGGCCGGATCGGCCGGAGCACCTGCACCACCAACCGGCGGTTCGGTAAACTTGGCACCACCAGCATTGCCCATATAGGCAACGGCGCGCTTCACTTCGTCGTCGGTCAGGTCAGCAGCGCCACCCTTGGCCGGCATGGCATTAAAGCCTTGCAGCGCATGTTGGGTGAGCGTATCCCAGCCCTTGGCAATACGCGGGCCCCAGGCAGCAGCATCACCAAACTTGGGCGAACCGGCCAGCCCTTGGCCGTGACAGGAAATACAGATCGCCTTGAATACCTGCTCACCATTACGCATGCCCGGAGGGGCGTCGCTGGCTTTCGATTCGCCAACCGGCTTCAGGCGAGCGGCAACAGCCTCCTTGGTCATGACCTCGGCATCAACGTTGTAACCACCCGTCGCCAGCTTCGCCAGCAACCAGATCGCCACTACCAGACCCACAACGACGCCAATCAGGACCTTGATGATCTGACCGGGAGCCATTCCGTTCTCATTACTCATTCGAGCCTCGCCTGAAAAAAATGACAATTAAGATGGAAGGGATTATACGGTAAGCCGCGAAGCAAGGCAAAAACCATACACTGGACTCGGACATGCCCTTTGCGCTATGATCCGCCCTGCTTTATAGCAAGATCACAGCGCACCCGTAGCTCAGTTGGATAGAGTGTCAGTTTCCGAAGCTGAAGGTCACAGGTTCGATCCCTGTCGGGTGCGCCAATAATATCAGTGACTTAGATGCAGCATGCAAATCTGGGTTTCGCTTTTCCAGCACACTTTGTGTACCTGTTTGTGTACCTAAACATGTACCTATTCCCAAGAAGTACCCTGACTCTGGCGAAAATTTTTCATCGGTTTCAGCATTTCCACTCGCTCTACTGTTCCAGCAAGCTGCAAACCCTGTTGTATCAAGCGCTCAGTACGGGCAGCCTGGTCCTTTGCCAACGATAGTGCTTATCTCATTCTGGCGCAGGCCGCCTCCTGTGCTGCATTGCGTGCGGCGTTATAACAAGCAAAGTAGGCAATGCTGCGATTGGCTTGCTGCTGCTCCTGGAACTGTATCACCCTGTCCTGCGCCTTTTTCATTTGCTCCTGCTGCGCCTGCTGACTCTGGCGGATGATTTCCACCATGGCATCGCGACGGCTCTGTGCTTCAAACTCTCGCTGTTGTGCGGCCAGCTTCTGGGTATCCTGATTTTGTCTTAGCGCCTGCTCACGAGCGGCATTGGCCCGCGCTTGTTCTTCTTCGGCCTGCTTGGCAATGTCAATTTCCTTGCTCTGGTTGTTGACCAGGCCGTTGACGGCAGCGTCTTCATTGACCAAATGCTTTGCCGTATTGCTGTGATTTGAATAAAGGTAGGCCGCCGCCAAGCCAAGGACAAGCAGCAGTAACAGGGTGTATTTACCCTTGCCCTCTCCTGAATGCGCAAGCTCAGACGCGTCCCGATAATAGGTAATGGCCGGGCTGGCTTGTGTGGCGGTGGTCTGGATTTTCATGTCGTACTGCGCCCGGGTGACAGAATCGCGCAGCGTCACATAAGCCCAGTTGACCAGCTTTAGCTCATTGACGGACTCGATATCCGGCTTGCTTTCCAGTTGTTCCTGCCTGATTTTGTAAGCGGCGGTAATCATGGCCACGTCAGCATCTTTGCTGACATGAAGTATCTGGTACAGATCGCGCTTTGGCTCCATGAAAGCATCTTTCATGCAAATGAGATATCTCAAAAGCATATCATCAGTTTGCCTGGCTGTAACCGCATCGCAAGCGGCTACGCGGATCAGCAGCTGGACCCGTCGCGGCACACCAGTGGCGACTGGCGGGCATTTAGGCTGCCAGTGCCTTGATCTCGCTGTCGTCCAGCATTTTGACAACGGCCTGCAGGCAATGACCGAGGAGCGGGGTGCCGTCGCAAAAACATGCCCGACGGGGAAGTCCGGACAAAAAAAAGCACCCGCATAGTGCCGGGTGCCTGTGCTTGCACGGCGGGCTTGCCCCCGCCGCCGGGAGATTAGCTGCCGATCTGGCTTTGCAGATAATTGGCCAGGCTGACATCCTGAATCAGGCTGAGCTGGGTTTCCAGCCAGTCTATGGTTTCTTCGCAATGTTCCAGCAGTTCCTGCAGCAGTTCGCGGCTGACAAAATCCTGCTTCTGCTCGCAATGGGCAATGCCGGCTACCAGTTGCGGGCGCTGTACTTCGGTTTCATAGCGCAGGTCGCTGCGCAGGCACTCTTCCACCGTTTCGCCAATGTGCAGCTTGCCCAGATCTTGCAGATTGGGCAGGCCTTCCAGAAACAGGATGCGCTCGATCAGGGTGTCGGCTTCCTTCATCACCCGGATGGATTGCTTGTACTGGTAGTCGTTGAGGCGTTGCAGACCCCAGTTGCGGAACATGCGGGCATGCAGGAAATACTGGTTGATGGCGGTCAGTTCGTTGCGCAACAGCTGGTTGAGCAATTTGATAACGGTTTTGTCGGCTTTCATGATGTGTCCTTATGCCATCTGGCTTTGCAGGTAGTTGGCCAGGCCGGTCAGCTCGATCAGACGCAGCTGCTTTTCCAGGAAGTAGGCGTGGTCCATTTCCGTGTCGTCCAGCTGCACCACCAGCATTTCACGGCTGACATAGTCGGCTTCCTGCTCGCACAGGGCAATCGCCTTTTTCAGTTCGCGCGTGACCTTGTATTCCACGGCCAGGTCGGACTTGAGCATCTCCGGCACGGTGCTGCCAATTTGCAGTGCTTCGCGCTTGCTCAGGTCGGGCTTGCCTTCCAGAAACAGGATGCGCTGGATGATGGCCTGGGCGTGTTCGCGCTCATGGGCCGATTCGTGCAGGGCTTTTTCTGCCAGCTTGTGCAGGCCCATGTCGGCATACATTTCGCCATGCAGCAGGTATTGGTCGACGGCGGTGAGTTCTCCCGCCAGCAGTGTGTTGAGCAGATCGATGATGTTTTGTTTGCCTTGCATGGGGAAAGGTCCTTCCAGCAGTTGAACGGGCAGGCCGCACGGGCCATGGCAGTGCCGGCATCCAGCCATGAGCAGGGATGCCGGCAGCGGGGAAAACGGGACTTGCCTGCAGTTTAAATGACAATATTTATCAATACTACCAATAACAGCCGTAGGCGCAGCCGCCGGCTGTTGCGCTACATGCACCATGTTGTTCGGCCGCTCAGGCCAGCTGCGCCTTTTCCTGGCTGAGCACCGCCAGCAAATCGGGGACGGCAGCATACAGTGCCTGTACTTCTTCTTGCTGCTCGCTGATTTCTTCATGCTGGCGGCAATACTCCTCCAGCGCCTGGCAGCAGGCGATGACCTGGCTGGCATTGATGATGCGGGCGGCACCCTTGATCTGGTGGGCTATCCGTCCCACGCCTGCGGCATTGCCCAGCAAGACCAGGGCGCGTAGCGAGTCCATGTCGTCTTGCAGGCCCTGTTGCAGATGCCCCAGCAATTGCAGCAATTGTTCGGCCTCCATGAAGGAGAGTTCGTCCAGGCTGTAGCCGGGGTCCTGCCTGTTATCGGCTTCACTGAGGCGGCCGTGCATGTGCTGCTGCAGACAGCTGCGCAATCCGGCCAGACTGATGGGTTTGAACAGGCAGTCATCCATGCCGGCGGCACGGCAGCGCTCGCGTTCGTCCGGCAGTGCGTTAGCGGTAAAGCCTAGCAGCAGGACGGGGGCCAGCTGTTCCTGCTCCTCTTGCTGGCGGATGGCCTGGGCCAGCTGGTAGCCATTCATTTCCGGCATGTTGCAGTCGGTAAAGACCACATCGAATCGTTTCTGCTGCCACATGACGAGGCCTTCGCGGCCATGGGCGGCGACATCGGTCTGATGCCCCAGATAGCGCAGTTGCTGCGATAGCAGCAGGCGGTTTGCCACATTGTCGTCCACCACCAGAATGCGCAGCCTGAGCTTGTCCGATTGCCCGGCCTGCAGGCTGGCCGACGCGGCAGGCTCCACGTCGACATAGGCTTGTCCGGACAGGGGCAGGCGCAATTCGATATCCAGCCGGGTGCCATCATGCGGACGGCTACTGAGGGTGAGCGAGCCTTGCATCATTTCGCACAGGGTGCGGCTGATGACCAGCCCCAGCCCGGTGCCGCTCTGGACATTGCGCTGCGAGGCCACCGCCTGCCCGAACGGCAGGAACAGCCGCTGCTGGTCTTCCGCCGAGATGCCGATGCCGGTATCGGTGACCCGTATCTGCACCAGCAACTGCTGGTCGGGCAGCACGCTCTGGCGTACGCGTACGGTGACGCTGCCCTGCAGGGTGAACTTGATGGCATTGCTCAGCAGATTGGACAGAATCTGCTTGAACCGCAGCGGATCAAGCATGACTTGCCAGGGGGCCGGCGTGGCTGGATCGACATCCAGAAACAGCCCCAGCTGCTTCTGCCTGGCCAGTCCGTCGAAAATGCGCATGACTGAACGCGTCTGCTCCAGCAGATTACAGGGTTCCGGGTTCAGGCTGAGATGGCCGGATTCGATACGCACGATGTCGAGAATATCGCCGATCAGGCCCAGCAGCCCTTGTGCCGAGTCATAGGCCACTTGCAGCGAGGGCTGATCCACCACGCCATGGTCGGCCTGGCGCAAGGCCAGTTCCAGCATGCCGATGACCGCGCTCATCGGTGTGCGGATTTCATGGCTCATGGTGGCGAGGAAGGTGGTTTTGGCCTGACTGGCCTTGTCCGCCTGCTCCTTGGCCGCCTGTAACTCCTCAATCAGCCGGCGGCGTTCGCTGATGTCTATCCAACCACAGATGACGCCACGAATCACGCCCTCGGTATCGCGGAAGGGCTGTATCCAGTGAAAGGCTGAAATATGCTGGCGATTGAGCATCACTTCGCGGTCGCGCTGGATGGGCACGCCGTATTCGATGGCCAGCTGGTAATCCTGCGCCAGGGTGGAGCGGGATTTGTCATCGATGTCGATGATGCCGCCGATATTGTCGCGATGGCTCATGGCCTCTTCGCGGGTCAGGGTCAGCGCCTGCAGATAGTGTTCGTTGCAACTGAGCAGCTGGCCTTTGCGATCCAGCACATAAACCGGATAAGGCGTGACATCGATCAGCGTAGTCATGAAGTTGAGCTGGTCGCTCAGCGCCTTTTCTGCGCTCTGGCGCTTGGCAATCTGCTTGCGCAGGCGGCTGTTCCAGGCCAGCGATACCAGCAGCAGCAGGCTGGCCACGGCGATCACCAGATAGATCAGGCCCAGACTGTAGTCATACCAGCTCTGGTTGCTGGCACCTACATTGGTGCGCCAGCGTTCATTGAACAGATTGTCGAGGTTCTCCGGGCCAATACTGAACAGCGCCTTGTTGAGAATCGACAGCAGGATGCGATGATCGCTCGGTACCGCCAGCGACAGCACATTGCCGGGCAGACCGGTAATGTTTGCCTCACGCAATTTGCCATTGAACAGCAAGGGCAGGTAGTAGCGACTGTTCATGGTGGCTACCAGCGCCATGTCAGCCTTGCCGTTTTCCACCATATCGAAGGCAGAAACCGGATTGTTGACCTCTTTGAAAATGGCACCGGGGAAGACTTTTTCCCATTGCATGGCCTTGACCAGCCCGCGATTCACCACCACCACCTTGTTGCGCATGTCTGCCACGCCCTGTGGCGGATCGGTATTCATCCGCACCACCAGATTGTAGGAGAGCGGGGTCAGCGGCTCGGAAAACAGCAGATTATCGGCGCTGCCGACATTGCGGATGGGCAGCGTGGTCAGATCGGCCTCGCCACGGCGCATGATCTCGAGAATGTTCTCCAGCGAATGTGCCTTGCGGATTTCCAGCCTGACCCCGATACGCTGTGCAATCAGCTCCAGCAGCTCGGCACTGGCTCCCCGCCACACGCCCTGGTCATCGAAAAAGGAAACGGGGGCAAAGCTATGGCCGGCCGCCACCTTGAGCACCGGATGCTGCTTGAGCCACTGTTTTTCCTCGGCAGTGAAATCGATGGGGAAAACATGCGGCTGCAGCAGCAGCGCCCCACCGCTCCAGCGCTGGATCAATTGCTGATGCTGCGGTTCGCCGATCAGCCCCAGCGCCTGGTCCAGCGCCTGGCGCAATAGCGGCTGGCTGGCCTGCATGGCAAAGGCGCGGCTATTGCCCTTGCCAAAACGCTGGATGACTTTCAGGTCGTCGACGAGGTTCTGGTTAGCCACATAATTGATGGCCGTGGCATCGCCGAAGAACAGATCGATTTGATGCGCCTCCAGCGCCGCCAAGCCCTCCGCCACCGAGGGATAGTTGCTCACGTCGGCTTCCGGGTAGCGCTCGCGCAGCAAGGCGGGGGAATGGTAAAGAGACTGCATGCCAATACGCAGCTTGTGCGGATTGGGTTCGCCATAGCCAACCAGGATGGGCAGGTTTTCCAGATAGGGCTGGCTCAAGCTCAGATCTGCCGCTTGAGGGCTGAGCGGCACACTGCTGCTGAGCAGGTCGATATCACCGCGCTGCAGCGCCTGCTGCGCCTGCTGTGGGCTGGGGTAACGGTAAACCTCGGCTTGCAGACCCAGCCGGCTTGCGACAAAGCCGAAGACATCGGCGTTCAGCCCCTGGAAGCTGCCACCGGCATTGCTGATATCAAGGGGGGGGAAGTCATCGGCCACGCCCAGCCGCAAGCGTTTCTTGTGCTGCAGCCATTCGGCCTCGCGAACAGGCAGTTCCAGTGTCTGCGTGCTGTACACGTTTTGCGCCCGCAGCTGCAAGGCCACCGCTCCACCGGCAGGCAGCCCAGCCGCAGGGGCGATGGGACTGGCCAGCAGGCACAGCCCAATCAACAACAGCCAAAATGAGCGCATGACTTTTCCACTGCCAAGGATTGAAGACGACTATGCAATCTGCTGTCTGTCACCGGTACTGCCATGATGTGGCAGGCAGGCAACAAGCAGGATTGAACACGTCATGTCACTAGCTAGACCTTCCCGCGAAGATACGTGGAAATCCGTATTTTTCTAGCAAGTATTGTCTTAACAGTATTAGTGAAGATTCCCAAATAGGAAAAGTCGCCCTTTCAGGCAGTTGAATTTTGAAAATTTTTTTCACGCCCAATGGTCTGCCGACACGTATAACAGCAGGCTGTGCAGGAAAATAGCGGGGGAGGACGGGGACAATCGGGGGAGGAGTGCAAAAAACTTGCAATGGCTGCTTATTGCAGCTCTTCCACTTTTTCCATTTTGCGGCTGCGCAAATCCACCACCCGATGTATCTCTACGCGGACTTCGCCCTTGTAAAGCAGATACATCAGCTTGGCAGCCTTGCGCGCCTGCTCGTGTGTCGAATGCCATGGGCCACTGTCATCGACACCGAAATCGCGCGAAATCAGGCGCAAGCGGTACATTTCCCTCTCTCCTCATGATGCTGGACACTATATTTATAGGTTTTCGCACCATGATGCCAGAAACTGCCCCGCTTCAAAAAGAGATTATCCGGAAATGCCGCCGGGCCTCAGTCAAACGCCAGCATGAATGGCAAAATCCAGCGGGTGACAGACCCCGGCCATGGCCGCGGCAATGTCAGCACTGTGCTGCTGCCAGTAGCCCAGGCGCAGCAAGCAGTCGATCGCCACTAGCGCGGCATCGATCATGAAACGTTCGGCCACCAGCAGCTCTTCCACTTCACGCAGCGACAGGCAGACATGCTCGGCGACTTCGCCATCCTGATTACAGGGCAGCTCCTTGGGCTGCAGCCATAAATCGTAGACATGCAGCCATTCGCGATGCAGGCCACGCTGGACGGGGCGCTCGGCCAGCAGCAGGCCGGTTTGCGGCAACAGCTCCAGTCGGTCCGCCGGAATGCCGGCCTCTTCCCAGCCTTCGCGCTCCAGCGCCAGCTCGATGGATTCGCCGGCAGCAATGCCGCCACCCATCAGATTGTCCATGCGATTGGGGTCCACCGCCTTGTCCGGGCTGCGCCGCCCCACCCACATGCGTACTTCGCCCTGCGGGCTGCGGGTCAGGCCATTCAGATGCACGGCACGGCTGGTCAGCCCCAACGGACGGAAGGCGGCACGCTCCAGTTCGAACAGCGGCGTGCCATCGGAGAGAAAGGCGGTGAAGTTTTCGTTGCGCCAGCCATTGAGCCAGCCGGCCTCGTGCCAGCGCCGCGCCGCGGCCTGCAACTGGCTGCTGATGGCAGCGTAATCGCCCTCCACCATACAGACCAATCCAGCCGGCTGGCTGCGGAACAGCGCTGCCTCACTCAGCAGCAGACGCTCCAGCCAAACCTGGTTGACACAGCCCAGCGGGTGCGGACCGATGAAGAGCGGGGTGAATGCACTGCGATCGAAACGGGTGATCTTGGCCAGATACCCCAGAACTCCATCCACTTGCATGATGACTCCGAACAGATTGCCTATTGCGGGAAGGCGCCATCATAGGATGCAAGCAGGATTTTGCCCAATTTTTTCAGCGTCTTGCGGGCGAAAAGCAAATATTCCATGTGGAAGTGTTGCAGAATTCACACGCGCGGCTGACGCAGCAAATCTGCCAGCCCGGAGTAGCGTGCCGGGGCCAGCCGCACCGCCTGCTGCCACACTTCGTCGCTACCAGCCACCGCAAAGCGCTGGCGGGCACGGGTGATGGCGGTGTAGATCAGCGCACGGTTGAGCACCGGCCCCGGCGTGGCCGGTAATTGCAGCCAGACTTCGTCGAATTCCGAGCCCTGGCTTTTGTGCACGGTCATGGCAAATACGGTTTCGTGCTGCGGCAGGCGCCCCGGGGCAAACTCGCGCCAGCTGCCGTCTGCGGCCGGGAAGGCCACCCGCAGCCCTTGCGGCCGCTCCACGGTGAAACCGATATCGCCATTGAACAAGCCGACACCATAGTCGTTGGCACTGATCATCACCGGCCGGCCGGCATACCAGTCGCGTCCAGCCTGTTTGCAAGCACGCTGTTCCAGCAAGGCTTCCATGCGCTGGTTGGCCTGTTCGACCTGGCGGCGCTCGGCCGCCAGTAACATGAACTGCGCGAATGCCGCCTGCACCTGCGCCAGTGGCAGCTGTTGCTGGATGGCGTCCAGATAGGGCTGACGGCGTGCCAGCAACCCGGCATCGTCCAACAGAGCGGCCTGACGGATATCGTCATGCTGGCCAGCCTGCAATAGCTGCAAGGCGGCAGTGGCATCGCCCAGATTGACCAGCCGCGCCAGCTCCCCGATACCGGAATCCGCGCGGAAGCGATGACTATGAGTCAACAGCACCACGCTGTCGGCCAGCGCCCCCGCCCTGCCCTCGTCCGCCGGCAGCGGGCCGGCACCGGCCTGTGCCAGCCAGTCGCGGGTGGCTGGCAGATACGCCACCTGTCCGCACAAGTCGCCCAATACTGCGCCGGCATCCACTGATGCCAGCTGGTCGCGGTCGCCCAGCAGGATCAGCCGGGCTTGCGCCGGCAGGGCTTCCACCAGCCGTGCCATCAGCGCCAGATCGATCATCGAGGCTTCATCCACCACCAGTACATCGAGCGGTAGCGGCTGGCCGGCGTGATAGCGTGGCTGGGCGGCGCCCGGCCGCAAACCCAGCAAGCGGTGCAGGGTTTGTGCCTGTTGCGGCAGCTGGGCACGCACGCTGTCCGCAACCGGCAGGCTATCGCGGGCATTGCGTACCGATTCACTCAGGCGGGCGGCGGCCTTGCCGGTTGGTGCCGCCATGGCCATCACCTGCGGCCGCTCCGCCAGCATGGCCAGCATCGCCAGCAAACGCACCACCGTAGTGGTTTTGCCAGTACCCGGGCCACCTGACACCACCAGCAGACGCTGGCGTGCGGCCAAGGCAGCGGCCAGCTTTTGCCTATCCGGCTGCCCGGCCGGCAGCGCAGGAAACAGCTGGTGCAGCACCGGCTCCAGCGTGCTGGCCGGCAGCGGCCGGTGGTCGGCCGCCAGCTGTGCCAGCTTGTGTGCCAGGCTCTGTTCGTCAAACCAGTGGCGGGCGAAATACAGCCGCCCGGCCGCATCCAGAATCAGCGGGGCATAACTGCCTGGCGCGCCCAGCACCGGAGAAGCCTGCAGCAGGCGACGCTCCGCCCGGTGGGCAATGGGCAGACAGACATGGCCGGCCTGATTGGCGGCGGCCAGTTCGCAGACCAGCGCCAGCGTGCTGTCATCCAGCCCCGGGTCCAGCCGCAACAGCAGCCGGGATAGCTGCTGCGGCAACAGGGGGGCTGTTAGCGTCTGGGGGGAATCACTCATGCGCGGGATTTCTGGAAAATGGCCTTGAGTTTGCCATTGGCCTGCAACTGGCTGATGGCGCGATTGAGGGCCGGCAGCCATTGGCGGAATTGCGGGTGCAAACGCAACATGACCGGCTGTGAGCTGATCATGCCGCCCGGCTCGCAGCGCAGCTCCTCCGGGGCCTGTGTCAGCCGTTCGATCTGGCGGCGCTCCAGCACCACGGCCTGCAACCGGCCAAGGCGCAATTTGCTGAGGACTTCGTTTTCGCTCTGCGACATCTCGTAGTGCACCCCGTGGCGGGCCAGCTCGGATTCAAAGGCGCTCAGCGGCTGTCCCTGCAGCAGGCCGATGGTCTGGCCGTGCAGCTCGTCCAGCGAGCGCCCGCTGCGGCCATTGATGCGGCCACACAGCTGGTAATCCAGCGTACCGATGGGCAGGGTATAAAAACCGCCAACCGGCGACAGGCTGCGCCAGGCCGGATTGACGCCGACTTCCACATCCAGCCGGGCCACTTCGAACAGCTGCTGGATACGCAGTGCCGGATAGTACTCGATATCGAAACGCACCCCGCTGAGCTTGCCAATCTGCTCCAGCGCCTCGCGATAGATGCCGGCCATCGGGCTGTCCGGGGTGAAATTGTAGGGGCCGGCATTATCCACCACCACGCCGGCACGCAGGGTGATGTCGGCTGCCTGCGCCGGCAACAGCCACAGACAGCAGCACAGCAACAGAAAACTACGCACCCAACCTTGCCTCCAGCGCCGCGCAAATGGTGCTGAGCACCTTGATGCGCGCATAGTATTTGTTATTGGCTTCCACCAGCGTCCACGGCACCTTGCTGGTGCTGGTGCGATCGACCATATCGCTGACCGCCAGCTTGTAGGCATTCCACTTTTCACGGTTGCGCCAGTCTTCTTCGGTAATCTTGAAGCGTTTGAAGCCGGTTTCCTCACGCAGCTTGAAACGCGCCATCTGTTCCTCGTTGCTGATGGCCAGCCAGAATTTCAGCACCACGGCGCCGTTTTCACTCAGCTGGTGCTCGAAGTCGTTGATTTCATAATAGGCACGCATCCAGTCACGTTCCTGGGCGAAGCCTTCCACCCGCTCCACCAGCACGCGGCCATACCAGGTGCGGTCGAAGATGGTGATGCCGCCCTTGCCCGGCACCTGGCGCCAGAAACGCCACAGCCAGGGTTTGACGCGTTCTTCCTCGGTGGGGGCAGCCACCGGTACCACACGGTAGCTGCGCGCATCCAGCGCCTGGGTAATGCGGCGGATGGTACCGCCCTTGCCGGCGGCGTCATTGCCTTCGAAGGCCAGTACCAGCGAATGGTTCTTGAAACGCTCGTCGCGGGTCAGCTTGCTCAGGCGGCCCTGCAGCTCGGCCAGCCGGGTCTTGTACTCGGCCTTGTCCATGTTCTGGTCCAGTTGCAGGGTGTCCAGAATGACCTTGTCGTCGATGGGTGCCAGCAGCGGCGGTGCTTCCGACACATCCACCGCAGTACCGTGCTGGTTGATGCGGTTGCGGATGGCCTTGAGAATGGTCTGACCCACCGTCAGGCTGCGGAAATTGGCGTCTTCGCCATCCACCACGATCCACGGCGCGTAAGCGGTATTGGTCAGGCGGATCATGTGTTCGCCGTATTTGCGGATGGTGTCGTAGCGCTCCATATTGGCCTTGTCATCCTCCGTCACGCGCCAGCGGGTGGCCGGATCCTTTTCCAGCTCTTTCAGCCGCTTGCGCTGCTTGTCCTTGGTCAGGTGAAACCAGAACTTGAGGATCAGCGCACCATCCTGGCTGATCATGCGTTCCAGCCGCATGATGTCGAAGATTTCGCGGTCGAAGGCGTCGTGGTCGATCTCATCGTAAACACGATCGAACAGCGCATCGGAATAATAGGAGCCAAAAAACATGCCGATGCGGCCCTTGGCCGGCAGCTTTTGCCAGTAGCGCCACATCCAGGGCCGGGCGCGTTCTTCGTCATTGGCCGAGGCAAACGCCACGGTGTCGATCAGCCGCGGGTCCAGCCATTCGTTGATGAGGTTCATGGTTTCGCCACGGCCGGCACCATCAAAGCCGTGAATCAGGATCAGCACCGGGAAATCGGCCTTTTCCTTCAGGTCGTACTGCACGTCCAGCAAGGCTTCGCGCAATAGCGGCACTTGCTCGCGATAGTTCTCTTTGCTGATGCTGTGGCCGATTTCTGCCGATTCAAACATTCCCGTCTCCCGTCATGAACTGCCTGTTGTGTGTATTGGCCGTGGCAGGCCACAGGACCTGTGTGACGCATTTTTTACGCAACAGGGCCATTTAAATGGAAGAAATACATAGCAAGCGGGCATGTCTGGCCTGCCGTCAGGCAAGGCAGCCCTAGCCTGCTGCTAGCCAAACCTCAGTCTACTCCATGCCATTGGCAAGGCAATGATAGTTGCAGTCAGCGCAACAAGCCATCCAGCTCGGCAAGTAAACCCTGTGCCGGCTGGTCATGCCAGATGCCCATGCCGGCCATGCCCATGCCGCGCAGGTAGAGATAGCGCACGCCACCAAAGCAGCTGGCGAAATCACGCCCGCGTGCGCTGAAATAGCGCTGCAGCGCCACGCAATAAATCAGGTATTGCAGATAGTAGTGCTCGCGCGCCACCGACTGCACCAAGCACTCGGGGGCATAGTCCGTAGCCTGCTCGCCTAGGTGGTTGGATTTGTAGTCCACCAGATACACCAGCCCGTCCGCCTCGAACACCAGATCGACAAAGCCCTTGAGATAACCACGCACCGTGCGGAAATCCAGCCCGGCGGCGGCCATGCGCAAAGGCTGGGCCAGACCGTTGGCCGGATCGCTCAGCACGCGGCGCAAGGCGGCCACATCCAGCTGCCGTACCGGCAGGGTGAATTCCATTTCCACCAGCTTGCGCCCGGCAGGCACCCCGGCCAGCCTTACACCGGGGGCCAGCTCGGCATCCAGCGTCTGGCGCAGCAGCTGCAGGGCTGCCGGCTGCCAGCTATCGGCAAAACCATGGCGACGCAGCTGCTGGGCCACCACCGGCTGCAGCTGGGCATCGCTCATACCGAAATCAATGTTTTCAAACATGGCATGCAGGCAGGTACCGGCTCGAGCACCACGGGGGAAAGCAAACGGGCTATCGACTGCCAGCAGCTCGCCGCCCTCTGCCGGTGGCACCGGCAGGCCGCCGTCATGGTCTGGCCGCTCATTGGCCTTGCTGCTGCGGCCATGAGTGAGCGAGGTAAAGCTGGCCACCCGCCACGGGCTGTAAACCGGCCGCTGGAACAGGCGCGCACTATAGTCCTGCCGCGCGTCCTGCGCCAGAGGCAAGGGGTTCTGCGCGCACTCGAGCGGGCGCAGGTGCAAGGCCGCTGGCAAGCGGCTGGCCAGCGCGGCCAGTTGCTGTTCCAGCATGGCAGGGCTGAATTCCAGCTCGCGCAGGCTGGCCAGATCCGGGCAATCTGCAGCGTGCAGCAGCCAGGACAGCGCCGCCGTCTGCATGTCCTTGACCCAGCCCCAAGCCAGGTACTGGCGATGCTGGGCGCGGGTCAGCGCCACGTAGAGCAGGCGCAGCTTTTCGGCCAGCATTTCGCTGCCGGCCTGCTGGCGCACGGTGGCATCGGCCAGCACATCCGGGCTGAGCATGGCCTGCCCGGCTTCGCGGTAGCGCCAGAAGCTGGTATTGCGCCGCTCCAGTGCGCCATCCCACAGATAGGGGCAGAACACGATGGGGTATTGCAGCCCCTTGGAGGTATGGATGGTGACGATTTTCACCAGTGCGGCATCGCTTTCCAGCCGCAGCATGGCTTCCTCGCCACCAGACGGGCTGGCCACCCTGCCCTCCAGCCAGGCCAGCAAGGGCGCCATGCCGTGGCGACTGTCGCTTTCGCTTTGCAACAGCTCGGCCAGATGCGACAGATTGGTCAGCCGCCGCTCGCCATCGGGCAAGGGCAACAGGCGCAGTGGCAGTTGCTCGCGCGCCAGGAAATGCCGCCAGGCGCTCATGAAGCCCTGCTCCAGCCAGCGCTGGTGGTCGGCGGCATTGGCCAGCAGCCGCGCCTCCCACTGTGTTTCGTCTTCCACCTCGGCCAGCAGGCGGGCGGCATCCAGCCCGTACAGCTCGGTAACCAGTGCAGCGCGCAGCCGGCTTTCGCTGGCTGGTTCGGCCCAGGCGCGCAGCAGGGCCAGCAGCTCGGCCGCCTCCTGGCTGGCAAACACGCTTTCCTGGGTGAGCGCCACGCTGGCCACGCCGCGCTCGGCCAGGGCCTGGCGCATCTGTTCGCCCTGGCGATGGGTGGACACCAGCACGGCAATGTCACCACCACGCAAGGGCCGGCGCTGCTCGCCCTTGATGATGGCGGCCCGGTCTTGTCCGCCCAGCGTCAGCAGGCGGGCGATTTCATGGGCGCAGCCCTGTGCGCTGGCGCGGGCGGCGCTGTCCTTGTTCTGCGGCTTGTCGCCCTCCGGCGGCTGCCACAGCACGGTAAAGGCTGCGTCCTCATCCGCCACTTCCAGCACGGCACCGGAGCTGGGCGCGGCATGCACCGGCTGATAGCTGATGGCATCCAGCAAGAATGGCCGGGCACGGCCAAACAGCTGGTTGACCACATCCACCAGCGGCGCATCCGAGCGGCGGTTGGTATCCAGCGAATATTGCTGGGTGGCGGGCGCATCCTGCCGCGCATCCAGATAGGCAAAGATATCGGCACCACGAAAGCTGTAAATCGCCTGCTTGGGGTCGCCTACCAGAAACAAGGGCCGGCCCTGCAAGGCAAAACAGCTGCGGAAGATGTCGTACTGGATGGGGTCGGTATCCTGGAATTCGTCGATCAGCGCCACGCGGAAACTGCGCGCCACGGCGGCTGCCAGTTGCGCGCCGCCCTCGGCTGCTGCCAGCGCCGCGCCCAGTTCGGTCAGCAAGTCGTCAAAGCTGCGCACCCGTTCCTGACTGCGGCGGCGGGCCAGCTCCTCGTTCACCCAGGCAATCAGTTCCAGCTTGAGCCCGGCCAGTGACAGCTGCAGCTGGGCCAGATAGCCATCCCAGGCGGTAAGCCAGTCGCCGATACGCTGGAACAACTGATGTTCCGGCGCGACAAAGCCCTTTTTCATGGCCTTGGCCAACTCTTCCGGAGTCAGTTTGCGCAGCAGCTTGAGAGCACTGTTGTCGGGAACCGGTAGGCTGTCCGGCTCGGCCAGCCATTGCTGCAGTTCAGCCATGCAACGTGCAAGTTGGGCGGGACTTAGCTTGCTGCCATGAAAACCCTCGGTGGCCAGCAGCAGATCAAAACCGCTCTGTATCACCAGCGCATCCGCCGCCAGTTGCTGCCAGCACTGCTCCAGCTGCTGCAAGGCCTGCTGCAGATCGCGCTGCGCCGGCATCACCATCTGCAGATAGGGCTTGGCCAGCCAGGGGCGGATTTCCGTGAGCCAGCCATCCGGGGTTTCCCCCGCCTCGGCCAATACCTGCGACAGCAAGGGGCTGGTCACCACCCGCCGCCGCCAGAAGTCGTCCACCACCTCCACCAGCAGGCGGTCGTCGTCGCTGACCAGCTCGGCGGCAAAGGTCTGGCCACTTTCAAAAGCGGCATCGGTCAGCACGCGCTGGCAGAAACCATGAATGGTATAAATGGCCGCGCCATCAAAACCGGTAATGGCCGCCAGCAGGCGCTGCTCGGCCAGATCACGGGCGGCGCCGGGGGCAAACCGCCGTGCCAGGGCCTGCAGGAAATCATTGCCCGCCTGCTTGCCCTGCAGCACCTCGAGAAAATCGCTGAGTTGCTGGCGCAGACGCTCGCGCAATTCGGCGGTGGCGGCCTTGGTGTAGGTCACCACCAGCAGGCTGTCGATGCCGGGCGGGGCTTCGCCGTTGACTTCCTCCAGCAATAGCCGCAAATACAGCGCAGCAATGGTCCAGGTCTTGCCGGTGCCGGCCGAGGCTTCGATCAGGTTGACCCCGGCCAGCGGGCATTCCAGTGCATTCAGTACCTGCAGGCTCATGCCTGGCCCTCCAGCCGCGCCAGCAGCGGCAATAACAGTGTTTCGGCCAATTGGGCAAACAGCGGGTCGGCCAGCGGGTCGAGATGGCGGAACACCAGCCGGTTCACCGGTTCCTCGCATTGCGCAGTGGCAAAATCGCCGACAAAGCTGGGGTCCCATTTATCCAGCGCCTTGGCCAGCGCCAATTGCGGTGCGCTGTCCAGCTTGTACAGCTGCTCGGCATAGGCCCAACTGGTGCGGCCAAAAAACGGCAGCGGCTGCTGCTGGCCCTGCTGCCAACGCACCACCCAGGGCGAGAGCAAGGCCAGGGCGTCCGGCTCGTCGTCCAGCCGCAGGTGGCCGCTGTCGTCATACAGCACTGACTGGCAGGCAATGCCGGCCGGACGCATGGCACATAACAAGAGATGAGTCAGCCACCACTCCAGCCGCTCGGCAGCATTCATCTTGCCGATCACCAGCCGGATCTGCCCTTCGGCCCGCAACCCGCCCAGCTCCCCGGCCAGGGTCAGGCCATGCAGCTGGATATTCACCGGCTGCGGCGGCAGCGTCGCTTCGCTCAGTACTGCGGGCAGCCGGTATGCCAGCCGCGCCGCACTGGCACTTTCACTGCCAAGCCAGGCCTGGCCAAGTGCAGCTGGTGGCAGCAGGCCTGCACCGGCAAGCCGCTGCTTGACCGGAGCCACCGGCTTGCCGGCCAGCATGCGTTCCACCAGCTGGCTGCGCAGGGTGCGACTGGCGTCGCGATCCACGCTGAATGGCTCACGCACCGGCAGCGCATCCTGCTGGCCTTGCAGGCGAATGGCCAGACGCTCGGCCAGCCAGGCACGCGGCGGGTTTTTCCAGAAGCGGATGAAGTCATTGACATGCACCACGCTGCTGCCCGGCAAGGGCGGCAGCTCAGTAGCAAAAGGCCGGGGCTGGCTGGGCGGGGCTGCCAGTGCCTGGGCAAAGCTGGGCTCGAAACTGGCCAGTCGTGCTTCGACCCCGTCATAGCAGCGTGGCGAAAACGGCTGCAAGGGATGGCGTAACAGCAGCTGCGCGGTGGCCACATCACCGCACATGGCCTTGAAGCAGTCCTGCAATTCGGCAATCAGCGGCGATGGCGGCAGCGATTCGTTATTGCGTGCCGACAAGCCGACATAAGACAGATACAGCCGCTGGCGGGCCGACAGAATGGCTTCCAGAAACAGGTAGCGGTCGTCAAAGCGGCGCGAGCGGTCACCACGGCGCGGATGGCGCGCCACCAGATCAAAGCTGACCGGGCGCTCATCACGCGGATAGGCACCGTCGTTCATGCCGATCAGGCACAACACCCGAAAGGGAATCGAGCGCATCGGCACCATGGCGCAGAAGGTGATGCCGCCGGACAGAAAGCCCAGCGGCGAGGCCACGGTGAGCTTGCGCTGCAGCCAGTCGCGCAGCACGGCCAGGCTGAAGGGCTGGGCAAAGTCGGCCATGGCGGCATCGTCTACCAGCTCCTGCAGGGCATCGCGTAATACTTCCAGCGCCAGTTCGCCATCTTCGTCCACCGCAAACAGGCGGTCGGTGGCCAGCAGCAGCCGCTCGGCCCAGCCGGCCGCAGTCGCTGGCGTGGCCCAGTCGCGGGCCAGCTCATCCAGCAGCGCATAGCAGCTGGCAAAGCGCGCCAGGGCCTCGCTCAGCTGGCCGCTGGCACCGGCTTGCGGCAACAGCCCAGCGAACAGTCCGCTGTCATCGCCGGCCATGGCTGGTGGCAGGATGCTGCCCAGCAGCAGGCGGTCCAGCCCCCAGCGCCAGGTAAACAGCGGATCGGCCGGCAGGCCCAGTGCCGCCTTGTGCGCGGCATCGCGCCCCCAGCGAATACCACTGGCCCGTACCCAGTCCTGGATGAAGGGCAGGTCTTCCGCAGTCAGGCCAAAGCGCTGCAACAATGCCGGGCTGTCGAGCAAGGCCAGTACCTGGTCGGCGGTAAAGCGTGAATCCAGCAAGTGCAGCAGATTGCCGATGGCGGCCAGCAGCGGCTCTTCGCGCTCCACGCGGCGGTCGGCAATGGCATAGGGCAGATTGGGCGCATCGTCGCGCTGGCCGAATACCGCATCGATATAGGGTGCGTAGCTGTTGATGTCCGGCGTCAGTACCGCAATATCGGCGGCGCTGAGTGTGGGGTCGTCCGCCAGCATGGCCAGCAGCCGGTCTTTCAGTACTTCCAGTTCGCGCATGGCACCGTGGGTGGCATGCAGCTCGATCGAGGCATCGTCCGGGCTCAGCCACTGGCCATCATGGCCGGGCATGTCCAGCTGCAGGATATCGCGCTGCAGGCGGGCCAGCAGGCTGTCGTCGGTGGCCTCGGCAAACAGCGGGCGGGCATCCAGCTCGGCATCGGCGGCGATCAGCTCGAAAAAGTCGCGTCCCTGCTTGCCCAGCGAGGCCAGCAGCGGGTGGCCTTCGGTAGCGAACAGGTCGCCCTTTTCCCGCAGTTTGAGCTTGCGGCGGGTATCGACGATATCGCCCCAGTAGGCTTCGCAGGGATTGAGGGTGAACAGGCAGACATCAGTCAGCTCGGCCAGCCGCTTGATCAGCGCCAGATACATCGGGGCCAGGCTGGCAATGCCAAACAGGGTAATGCGCTCCGGCAGATGCTCCGGACGCAGCTCGGCAAAGAACTCGTCCAGCATGCGCACGCGGTGGCGGCCGGGGTCCTGCGCGGCCAGCTGCTGCCAGAGTGCGGCCTGCCAGGCTTCATCCTCGCCCAGATCCAGCCGCTCGCCGCGTTCCCAGGCGCGAATCCAGTCCGGGCGGAATACCAGGTATTGGTCGAAAATATCGGCCACCTTGCCGGCCAGCTCGAAAGCAGCCGTCTCGCCACCAGCGGCATAACGCTGCAAGGGCGCAAACACCTCGCCTTCCAGCGTGGGCAGCAGTTGCAGCAAGCGCCAGCTGAGTACCTCGGGCGTAAACGAGGACTTGCGCGGCAGCTCCGGCATCACTTGCTGCATCAGCCGCCAGGCAAAGGCTGCCGGCAATACGAAATCGATATTGGCGGCTATGCCACACTGCTGCGCCAGATCCAGCGTCATCCAGCGCCCCATGCCCCGGCTCTGCACGATCACCGTTTCGGCAGCAAACGGGTTGGCCAGCGGCTGTGCCTGCAACATGGCGGCATACAGCTGACCCAATTGCTCCAGACGATTGGACTGATAGAGAAAAAGCATGGCGGGAACACGGCTAAAAGCAAGAATGTCAGTGTACCATCAGCCTCTGGCCGCCATCACGCGATGCCCAAGGCATAACACTCAGGAATCCGCATGTATCCCTATCTGATCATCAAACATGCCCACATGGGCCTGGCTTACCTCACCATTTTGCTGTTTGCCGTGCGCGGCGGGCTGATGCTGGCCGAGCAGCAGCGCATTCTGGCGCTCAAGCCCTTGCGCATCCTGCCGCATGTGATCGACACCCTGTTGCTGGCGCTGGGGGTGACCCTGGTGGTGATGGGCGGCTGGCCGGTGCTGCAAAGCCCGTGGCTACTGGCCAAGATCGGTGGTTTGCTGCTTTATGTGCTGCTGGGCACCATCGCTCTCAAGCGTGGCCGTACCAAGCAGATACGCAGCATCGCCCTGCTGGCCGCCCTGCTGGTGGTGGGCTATATCGTGCTGGTGGCCAAAACCAAGCTGGCGCTGCCCTTCTGATCATGCACAGCGCGCCGCTGCCCGTCGGCGCGCTTCCCCGCTCCCCACCCGGCTTGACCCAGAACAAGTCCCGCGCCACATCGCTCTGCTACTGTCTGGCGGTTTCAATCGCTGACACCAAGCCATCATGCCTGCCACACGACCTCTGCCGGAGCTGGTTTGCCCGGCGGGCAGTCTGCCCGCCCTCAAGGCCGCCGTGGACAACGGTGCCGACACCGTCTACCTCGGCCTGAAAAACGACACCAATGCCCGTAATTTCGCCGGGCTGAACTTTGACGACCGCACCGCGCGCGAGGGCATACGCTATGCCCATCAGCATGAGCGCAAGGTCCTGCTGGCCATCAACACTTATGCCCAGGGCGGCGATATCAGCCGCTGGCATCGCGCCATCGACGAAGGGGCGGATCTGGGCGTGGACGCCATCATCCTGGCCGATATCGGCCTGATGGAATATGCCCGCCGCCGCTACCCCGAGCTACGCCTGCACATGTCGGTGCAAAGCTCGGCCACCAATTACGAAGCCATCAATCTGGCACAAGAGCTGTTCGATATCCGCCGCGCCGTGCTGCCACGGGTGCTGACGCTGGATCAGGTAAAACAGGTCATCGACCACACCCGGGTGGAAATCGAAGTGTTCGGTTTCGGCAGCCTGTGCGTAATGGTGGAGGGCCGCTGCCTGCTGTCCAGCTATGCCACCGGCGAATCACCCAATAGCCACGGAGTCTGTTCGCCGGCCAAATTCGTACGCTGGGAACACGGCAGTCAGGCGCTGGGCGCCCGGCTCAATGGCATCCTGATCGACGAATACCAGCAAGGCGAGCCAGCCGGCTACCCCACGTTGTGCAAGGGGCGCTTCGAAGTGGAAGGCGATACCTATTACGCACTGGAAGAACCCACCAGCCTGAACGTAATGGCCATGCTGCCGCAAATCATCGATATCGGCGTGGCCGCCATCAAGGTGGAAGGCCGCCAGCGCAGCCCGGCCTATGTGGCACAAGTCACCCGCACCCTGCGCGAAGCACTGGATACCGCCGGACGCGAGCCGCAGCGCTTCTCGGTGAAACCGGGCTGGACCCAGGCATTGTCCAAGCTGGCGGAAGGCCAGCAGCAGACCCTGGGTGCCTATAACCGGCCATGGAAATGAATGAACGCGTGCCGGCAGGCTCGCACGCCATGCCGGCCCAACAAGCAGGGCTGATATGAATACATTGCAACTGACGCTGGGGCCGGTACTGTTTTACTGGTCCCGCGACGATATCCTGCGGTTTTACAGCGAAGCTGCCGACTGGCCGCTGGAAACCATCTATCTGGGTGAAGCCGTCTGCTCGCGCCGCCAGCAGCTGCGCGGCCAGGACTGGATCGCCCTGGGCAAGGAACTGGCCGAAAGCGGCCGCCAGGTGGTGTTGTCCAGCCTGGCACTGATCGAGAGCGAGTCCGACCTGCGCCGCCTGCGCAAGCTGGTGGAAAACGGCGAGCTGCAACTGGAAGCCAACGACCTGGGCGCAGCGCGGCTGGCACAGCAGCAAGGACGACCCTTTGTCGCCGGTCATCACCTGAATATCTACAATGCCGATACCCTGGCCCTGCTGCAGTCGCTGGGGGCACGGCGCTGGATTCCGCCGGTGGAAATGGACCGCGACACGCTGGCCGCCGTGCTGCAGCAAGTCAGCAACAAAGGGCTGGATATCGAAACCGAGCTGTTCGCCTGGGGCCGCCTGCCACTGGCGCTGTCCGCCCGCTGCTTTACTGCACGCCACTACAATCTGTCCAAGGACGATTGCCAGTTCCGCTGCCTGGAGCATCCGGACGGGCTGCGGCTGAATACCCGCGAACAACAGGCCTTCCTCACCATCAACGGCATCCAGACCATGTCGGACGGCTGCCACTCCTTGCTGCCGCACCTGGCCGACATTGCCGCCATGGGCGTGCGGGCCGTGCGCATCAGCCCGCAGTGGCAGCACACCGAGCGCGTGGTGGCGGGCTACCAGCAAGCCATCCAGGCGCTGAACAGCCCGCTGCACACCGACATCGATCTGGCACCCTACGCCGACAGCCGCCTGGTGGATGGCTACTGGCGTGGCGAAGCCGGCATTGCCGCCATTGGAGAAGCCCATCATGCGCATTCCTGAACTCACCCTGCCTGCCAGCATGGCCAGCCTGCTGGGCCGGCTGCCGGCCACCCCGCCCTGCTGGGCCTTGGTGACCACGCTGAATCAACTGAAAAAGCGCGACATCCTGCCGGCCGACATGAGCTTGCTGGCCGGCCACAGCTTTGAAGTACACGTACAGGATGCCGGCCTGCGACTGGGCTTTTCTGCCGACGAAAAAAACTTCAAGGTGGCCAGCGTCGGCGATACGCCAGACCTGCGGCTGTCGGCCAATCTGGCGGACTTTGCCCGCATGATGCTGCGCGAGGAAGATCCGGACACCCTGTTTTTCAATCGCAAGCTGATCATCGAAGGCGATACCGAGCTGGGCCTGATCGTGAAAAACCTGCTGGACAGCGTGGACTGGAGCAGCACCCCGCTGCAGCGTTTCATGGCCGTATGAAAGCGGCAGCAAGCTACCACGCAAAAAGCCCGGCATAGGCCGGGCTTTTGACTGTACTGCAAAGCGGAATTCAGGAAACCAGCTGCGCCGCCGCCTTGCGCTTGGCCGACAAATCCAGGCCAGGCAAATCAGCCATTACATCCGGGTGATCGGCCAGCTTCTCAACCACGAAATCGACAAACACGCGGGTGCGCGGTGCGATATGGTCGCGATGCGGGAAGCAGATGTAAATGGAACGCTCCAGCGATACCACATCGGTCAGTACCGCTTCCAGCTCGCCATTGCGGATCAGGTGCACCACTTCATGCCCTGGCAGCTGTGCTACGCCCATACCCAGACGCGCCAGCTCGCATACCGCTTCCATCTCGTTCAGGGTATAGGTGCCGGTCACTTCCAGCGGAATACGCTCGCCCTTGCGATCGAACTCCCACTTGTACAGGCGGCCCGAGGTGGGGAACTGGAAGTTGATGCAGTCGTGATTGCTCAATTCTTCAGTGGTCGCCGGGCGGCCATGCTTGTCCCAGTATTCGGGAGAAGCCACCACGTATTGCGGAATCTGTGCCAGATTACGCGCCACCATGCGGCTGTCCGGCATCATGCCGATGCGCACTCCCACATCGTAGCCGTCTTCGATCAGGTCGCTGAAATGGTCGTCCAGGCCAAAGAACACCCGGATCTTGGGGTAGCGTTCGCAGAATTCGCCCATGATGGGCAAAATGAAGCGGCGACCAAAAGAGTTGGGCATGCTGACGCGCAGATGGCCGGCCGGTTCATCCCGGCTGGCCTTCAGCTGGTTGATGGCCGAATCGAGATTGTTCACCGGTCCGCGACATTGCGCATAGAAACGGCGTCCATCCTCAGTCAGGGTCAGCTGGCGGGTAGTCCGGTTAAACAGGCGAACCTCCAGCTCCTGCTCCAGTCGCGCAATGCTTTGACTGATAGCCGCTGGCGATACCCCCAGTTTTCTTGCAGCATCCGAGAAACTGCCATTCTCGGCGGTGGTCATGAAGACCATCAAGGCTTTTAAAGTATCCATAGCTGAAACGTTCCCTGAGCGGCATTGAACTCATGCGACCGACTGCTGCACGGCATTCCCCGCCCCGGCTGCATGATTTGCCAACTTCATTATTAAGTAGTTCTTCTTTAAAAAGCGTACACCATATCCAGTGAATAATGAAGTTTGACTTACGTTTCCGGCCTTAAATGCCAGTAATCTGTTTCAAAATTCACAATTTTCTGGAGTCTTTTGGCACAGATAAGCCAAATTCGCACTGATTTTAAAATACCGCCAACAACTTGCCATTGGCATTTAATATCAATCACGACAAACCATGCTCCACCATCAGCACAGCCACACGCCCGCCAGATGGCCTCTCACCGTCAGCCATGCCCTAGGCCAAGATCAGGCGGATGGCATGCGCTCACCAATCAATATTGTTCAAGACTGCAACAAAAGATAGTTCTAGCTTAAACAAAGCTGATCCACCGCAGTACTGCATTTGATGCCCCCGGGAGAAGAGCGACATCATTCTGCCGTACAGCTGGCAGGCCAATCCTGTGCAATATCAAACAGCATCACCACAGCGGCATGTCCAAGGCACCGCGTGCGCCAAGTGCATGGCCATGATCTGGATCCGCGCCAGCAACATCCCTGCCCGCACCGCATACCCGGCTTTTTTGCTCTATTTGGCGCACTGCCCCTCCTGTCCCGGCGTACAGCTACACACCTTACCCTCAGCCGCAAACTGCCAACAAGCCAGCCACCGCATTTGCCACCGCCTGGATGGTGTTCTCAGGAAAAAGCATCCACCCTCCACGGAAAATTCCGCACAATCTTACTGAACATAGAGAAATTACTTATTCAGCATAGCGATCGCTCTACTTGGACCTTTACCTACTGGTTTCGCCTGCTGGCTGCTTAATAAACTCCAGACCAGCCAGCAAGCATCGCTAGTGGAGTCCGGCGCTCAAACAGCCACGCCTTCATGATGAACGCTGGAACATTGCAAGCGGACCACCGTCTTGGCCACCCGACAATGAAGGTCACGTCATCATGCACAGCAAGCTTCCCTTTGCTCATCCCGTACCGGGTAATTTGTCCCCGGCCAGTCAGAAGACACTGCTGGACTGGATTCATACCGTCGGCCAGATCGAGACCGAAAACGAACTCAAGCTCTATCTGGACCACCTGCAATCGCAATTGCCGACCAAGCACATGGTGATCACCCTGGGACGCATCAACCAGCACCAACAGCTGCACCGGGTGGAAAAAGTGGTGAATGTCAGCTTTCCGGAAGAATGGGTAGAGCACTACATGAGCCACAATTACATCAGCTGTGACCCGGTGCTGCGCTCGGTCATGGGGCAGGGCCCCATTCATTGGGCCGACAAATTTTCCCGAGCCAAAGGCCAACAGGAAAAACAGTTCATCCAGGAACTGACCTCCATCGGCATGGGTAACGGTATCAGCTTCAGTGCCCTGTCCGAACGGCAGAACCTGGTCTGCGTGCTGTCGGTTTCCGGCAGTGAAATCGGCAAGGACAGCCAGCTCACCGAAATGCTCAACAGCCTGCTGCTGCACCTGCGTCAGGCCGCTGGCCGGGTGGCCAATCTGGCACCCGCCGCCCCCGCCGCCATGCCGCTGTCGCAGCGCGAATTCGATATTTTCCACTGGATGAGCCATGGCAAGACCAACTGGGAAATTGCCACCATTCTGGGTATCAGTGAACGGACGGTGAAATTCCACGTTGCCAACATCATTCGCAAGCTGAATGCCAACAACCGCACCCACGCCATCGTCATCGGCCTGCAACTGGGGCTGACCACGGTCGCCGGCACGATGTAGCCGGCGGCAAGATAGCAGAGCAGGCACTACAGCCAGTAACGGCACAAACAGCTTGCCGCTACAATCGTCGCTCCAATGGCAACAGCGCCGTATCCGTGCGGCGCGGCGCTGCCAGCGGAGTTTCAATCTGCAAGTCTCTTCTTGATTGACCCATGCACTCACCTGAAACATTCGGCCCCGGCTTCACGGGGCCTTTTTTTGGCTGTGCGGCATGGGCGGTCACCGTCCGTGCTACCGCTATTCCGTGCGCCATCACCCGACTCTTCCAGCCAAAACCCTGTCACAAGGCGGGGCGATTTGTTACAGTCGCTGCTCCTGCTGATTCCTTTGCCTACCGGCCATGAATGCCTTTACCAGTTGCAACCCAGCCACCGCCGAGGTGGTGTTTACCCGTCCTGGCTGGAGCCAGGCCCAGCTTGATGATGCCCTGCAGCGACTGAAGCGTGCCCAGACCAGCTGGGCGGCCCTGAGCGTGTCCCAACGCGCCGAGCGCATGCTGCAATTGGCCGTGCAACTGGAAACCCACCGCGAACAACTGGCGGCGCTGGTGACACTGGAGGTGGGCAAACGCACCGCTGAGTGCCTGGCTGAAATCGACAAGTCGGCGCAGCTGATACGCTATTACGCCGAGTTGGCCCCCACCCTGCTGGCTCCCCAATCCATTCCCACCCAGGCCAGCCAGAGCGGTGTTGCCTTCGAGGCGCTGGGCTGCGTACTGGCGGTGATGCCGTGGAACTACCCGATCTGGCAACTGCTGCGTTTTGCCGTACCGGCGCTGATGGCAGGTAATACCTGTCTGGTGAAACCCGCGCCCTCGGTACCGCAATGCACCCAGTTGCTGCTGGAGCTGGTGCACGGCGCCGGGCTGGATTGCCTGGACATCGCCTGGATCGATCACGAGCTGGTGGAAGAAGCCATCCGCCGCAGCGACGCCGTGGCCTTTACCGGTTCCACCCATACCGGGCGCATCATCGCCAGCCTGGCTGGCAAGCATCTGAAGAAGACCGTACTGGAACTGGGCGGCAGCAATCCCTTTATCGTGCTGGCCGATGCCGATGTCGAAGCCGCCGCGCAGGATGCGGTCAATTCGCGCTTCCGCGATGCAGGCCAAAGCTGTAATGCGGCCAAGCGCATGATCGTGGTGCCGGAAATCGCCGAGCAATTTGTTGCCGCCTTTGTTGCTGCTGCCAGCACACTGCGCCCGGGCGACCCGCGCGACCCGGCCACCACGCTGTCGCCACTGACCCGGGCCGATCTGCGCGAGGCACTGCATGCACAGGTGCTGGATGCCTGTCATCAGGGCGCCAGCCTGCTGCTGGGTGGCCAGTTGCCTCCGGCACCCGGCTTCTTCTATCCGGCCACGGTGCTGGATCATGTGCATGCCGGCTGTCGTGTCTATCACGAAGAAGTCTTCGGCCCGGTGGCCAGCATCCTGCGTGCCCGTGACGAGGCCGATGCCATCCGCCTGGCCAATGACACGCCGTTTGGCCTGGGCGCCTCCATCTATACCGCAGACACCACCCATGGCTGGGAACTGGCGCGGCAGCTGGAAGTGGGCAGCGTCTTTCTCAACCGCCACACCAGCTCGGATTTGCGCCTGCCCTTTGGCGGCGTGAAAGCCTCTGGCTATGGGCGCGAGCTGTCGGAGTTCGGCCTGTATGAATTCGTCAACGTCAAAACCTATTGGCAGAAATAAGCAGCACGGCGGCCAGGGCGGCGATGCGCTACACTGGCCGGCTGTTCCGCTCCTGGCCGCCCTGCACCGTTTGTCATGAAGTTTACTCTGTCATCCACCGCCATTCTCGCCGGGCTGGTCTTGCTGGCCTGCCTGGGCTATTTCGGTCTGATTGCCACCGCCCCACCCTTGCTACAGGATAGTGTCGCTGGCTGGCCGCGTTCCATCCTGCTGGCCTTGCTGCTGTTCCTGCTGTTTTTCGCGGTCACTCTCTGGCATATCCGGGCGCAAGACCGAAAGTCCGCCAGATGAGTCCGGCCACGGTTTTCTTCCTGTTATTCATTGCCGCCAGCCTGCTGCTGACTCGCCGGGCAGCACGCCTCACCCGTTCTGCCGATGACTTCTATACCGCCGGCGGACAATTACCGGCCTGGCAAAATGGCTTGGCACTGGCGGGAGATTTTCTGTCGGCTGCCGCCTTTCTCGGCTCCATCGGCATGTATCTGGGGCAGGGCTACGATTCCCTGGTGTATGCGGTAGGCACGCTGGCCGGCTGGCCGCTGTTGATGCTGCTACTGGCGGACAAACTGCGGGCACTGGGGCGCTACAGTGTGGCCGAGGTAGTTGCCAGCCGTTTTGACGCGCGCTCGGTACGTCTGATGAGCATCATCAGCTCGCTCACCATCACGCTGTTTTATCTGATCGTGCAACTGGTAGGCGCTGGCAAGCTGTTGCAGCTGCTGTTCGGCCTGCCCTATCTGGCCGCAGTCGGGCTGGTGGTGCTGCTGATGGTACTGCAAGTGGGGCTGGGCGGCATGCTGGCCACCAGCTGGCTGCAGATGACCAAGGCCGCGCTGATGCTGCTGTGCGCGCTGCTGCTGGCCGGCGGTGTGCTGCAACGCTTTGGCTACAGCGCGCCGGCCCTGTTTGCCCAGGTAGACCGGCTCAGCCATGGTCAGGCGCTGCTGCCAGGCAAGTCTCTCTCCGACCCACTGGATGCGCTGTCACTGGGCCTGGGGCTCAGCCTGGGCCTGCTGGGGCTGCCGCATATCCTGCTACGGTTTTTCACTGTGGCGGATGGCCGAGCCGCCCGCCACTCGGTGGGCTGGGCTACCGGCATCGTCGGCCTGTTTTTCCTGCTGAATATCTTTATCGGCTATGGCGCACTGGTACTGGTAGGGCCTGCTGCCCCATTCCATGACGCCGCCGGCAAGCTGCTGGGTGGCGGCAATATGGCGGCGCTGCATCTGGCCGCGCTACTGGGTGGGCCATGGCTGCAGGCACTGATTGCCGGCGTGGCCTTTGCCACCATCCTGGCGGTGCTGGCCGGGCTGGCCATGGCGGGTGCCAGTGCCATCAGCCACGATCTGTATGCCTTGTGGCTATGCCGTGGTCAGGCCGATCCGCAGCGGGAATGGCAGCTGTCGCGGCTGGCCACCCTGCTGCTGGGCGTGGCTGCCGTGCTGTTGTCCACCCTGTTCCAGAATCTGAATATCGCCTTTCTGGTGGGCCTGGCCTTTGCCATCGCCGCCTCCAGCAATTTCCCGGTCCTGCTGCTGACCCTGCACTGGCGCGGCCTCACTGCGCGCGGGGCGCTGGCTGGCGGCTGCTGCGGCATGCTGGCGGCGCTGGGGCTGATCATCTCCGGCCCTACCGTGTGGGTGGGCATGCTCGGCCATGCCCGGCCGCTGTTTCCCTATGCCAACCCGGCGCTGTTTTCCATACCGCTGGCCTTTGCCGCTGCCTGGCTGGCCTCGGTCCTCGACAAGACGCCGGGACGCAGCATTGACGCGGCGCAGCCACGCGCCGACACTGCCAACCAAGCTCCAGTCTCATCCGGGCCAGCCATGCAGCAAACCGACTGGCCGCCGGCACAACACCGCAATAGAAAAACCACATGACCACACTGACTCTGTACGGCAACTGTTTCTCCGGCCATAGCTACAAGGTGCGCCTGGCACTGATGCTGGCCGATGTATCCCATGATTACGTTCATGTCGACCTGGCGCTGCCGCGTGCCGAACGCGCCGAAGACTTCCGCGCTGTCAGCCGCTTTGGCGAAGTGCCGGTCTTGGTGGCTGATGGCACGGCGCTGTGCCAGTCCAATGCCATCCTGCAATGGCTGGCCGACAGCTACGGCCGGCTGGACGGCGCGCCGGGCGAGGGCCAGCTGGTACGCGAGTGGCTGTGCTGGGAGAGCAACCGCATTGGTTTATCCCTACCGAATCTGCGCCTGGCACGCAAGTTTTTCCCGCAGCCGGTTGAGGTCACTGCCTGGCTGGAGCAACGGGTGCGCGATGATCTGGCCGTGCTGGACAGCACCCTGAGCGCGCACAATTATCTGATCGGTGCCACGCCGACCATCGCCGATCTGTCGGCCAGTGCCTATCTGTGGTGGCTGGGCGATGCCGGGCTGGACATCGCCGGCTGGCCGCATGTGGCGGCCTGGCTGCAGCGCATCAGCCAGCTGCCCGGCTGGCAGCATCCGGACGAATTGATGGCGGCGGACATTCCGGACTGAAGCAAACACGGGGAAGCGTGATGGAACGGCCATCCTGCATCAAACACTGGCGCGAGCTGCAACAGCCGGACAAGGCCAGTTATCCGGACAGCAGCGAGTTGCTGTCCATCGGCGCGCCGCTGGGCCGCTTTTTTGGCCTGCAGCGCATCGGCATTCATCACGAACTGCTGCCGCCGGGCCGTCGCACCTCCTGGCCCCATGCCGAAAAGACCGAAGACGAATTCGTCTACGTGCTGGAAGGCGAACCGGATGTCTGGCTGGATGGTGTGCTGCACCGCCTGCAGCCCGGTGACACGGTGGGTTTTCCCGCTGGCAGCGGCATCGCCCACAGTTTCCTCAACAACACCGCACACGATGTACGGCTGCTGTGCGTGGGCGACCGCGACCGCGACGACAACCAGCTGCACTACCCGCTACACCCGGCGCGCAATCGCGCGCTTGGCCCCCGCCACTGGGATGATTGCCCCGGCCAGTTGCAGGGCGGACACGATGGCCTGCCGGATGCCCTGCGTGCACAACAGGAGCATGACTGACATGCACCAGTTTCTTGACGCCGTGGCTGCCATCATCGGGTCCGCACATCTGCTGACCCAGCCGCAGGATACCGCACCCTACACGCTGGACTACCGTCGCCGCTATCAGGGCCGGCCACTGGCGGTAGCCCTGCCCGGCAGCAAGGCAGAGGTAGCCGCACTGCTGCAGCTGTGCCAGCTGCAGCGGGTGGCCGTGGTGCCACAGGGTGGCAACACTTCTACCTGCGGTGCCGCCACGCCGGACACTTCCGGCCGCCAGCTGGTAATCGGCCTTGGCCGGCTTAACCGTCTGCGCGCCCTCGATACCGCCAACAACAGCATCACGGTGGAAGCCGGCATGACGCTGGCCCAGGTACAGCAGCTGGCGGCGGACGCCGGCCGGCTGTTTCCGCTATCGCTGGCCAGCGAAGGCAGCTGCCAGATCGGCGGCAACCTGTCGACCAATGCCGGCGGGCTGGCCGTGCTGCGCTACGGCACCATGCGCGAACTGACGCTGGGGCTGGAAGTGGTGCTGCCTGATGGCCAGGTGCTGCATCAGCTATCTGCCCTGCGCAAGGACACCAGCGGCCTGGACGTAAAGCAGCTGTTTATCGGGGCTGAAGGCCAGCTGGGGCTGATTACTGCCGCCACGCTCAAGTTGTTCCCGCTGCCCACGGCCCACGCCACTGCGCTGCTGGGGGTGACCAGCAGCCAGGCGGCCATCGACCTGCTGTCGGCCTTGCGCCAGGCTTTTGGCGACCGGCTGACTACCTTTGAAATCATGTCGCAAGCCTGCCAGCAACTGCTGGAGAAATACCATCCGGGCCAGTTGCCCTTCATCCAGCCGTGGGCGGTGCTGGCCGAGCTGTCCGACAGCGGCGACAGCCATGCGCTGCAACAAAAACTGGTGGACTGGCTGGCGACCCAGGACATTGCCGACGGTGTGCTGGCGCATAGCGAGGCCGACAGGCAGCAGCTATGGCAGCTGCGCGAGGCCATGTCGGAAACCCAGAAGCGCGATGGCGCCAGCATCAAGCACGATATCGGCGTTCCCAGCTCGGCCATTCCGGCCTTCCTGGCAGAATGCGAGACTGCGCTGACCGCAGCCTTTCCCGGCGTGCGCATCATCGCCTTCGGTCATGCCGGCGATGGCAATCTGCATTACAACATCAGCTACACCCGGCCGGACAATGCGCATTTGTTTGAGGATGAGGACAGTGTCAACGCCATCGTCTACGACCAGGTGTATCGCCATCAGGGCACGCTGGCGGCAGAACATGGCGTGGGCCAGCTCAAGGGCCACTGGCTGCAACGCTACAAGGACCCGGTTGCCCTGCAGCTGATGCGCAGCATCAAACAGCTGCTGGATCCGCACGGGCTGATGAACCCCGGCAAGTGGTTGTCCGGCAGCGGCGACTAATCCAGTGCCGCCAGATCGGCGGCCAGCCGGGCCAGCAGGCCCGGCCAGTCGCCCGCCTGCTGCTGACGATACAAGCGCAGCGCCGGATACCACGACGTATGCTCTCCCTCCCAGCCCCAGCGCCAGTCGGTATGGCTGGCCGACAACAACAGCCAGCACGGCAACCCCAGGCAACCCGCCAGATGGGCCAGCGCAGTATCCACCGTCACCAGCCCATCCAGTTGCGCCAGTAGCCCCGCCGTATCTGCCAGATCCGCCAGCCCATCCTCGCCGGCCCGCCACTGCGGCCATTGGCCCAGCCATGTCTGCTCACCGGCCTGCACCGGCAGTTGCAGGCTGAGCCACTCGATATGCGGCAGTTGCAAGAGCGCATCCAGCAAGCGGACATCCGGCAGCGAACGGAGATGATCAAAGGGATGCCGGGCGTGGCCACGCCATACCAGGCCCAGCCGCAGCTTGCGCTGTGGGGCCGGCAGCCTGGGCGGTGGTGGCAGGACAAATCGTGCTGGCGGCGTGCGCGCCGGATCAGGCTGCAACAGCAGCGGCAAACTCATGGAAAACACATGGCAATCATGGGCCGGCAAGGCCATGTCCAGACTGGTGAGCGGCAGGAATTGCACCGGACAGCTCAGCGCCATGCTGTGCAACAGACGCATCAGCTCCGGCCGGCACACCACGGTCAGACGCGCAGCCTGCAACAAGGGCAGATAGCGGCAAAACTGCAGGGCATCGCCCAGCCCCTGTTCCAGCCATACCAGCAGATGCCGCCCGGCCAAGGACTCGCCCTGCCAGCGCGGCGAAGCAAGACATGGCACGCCCAACTCAACCGGCGGGCGCAGCAGGCGGGCTTCCTGTGCCTGCCAGCCTTCATGCCAGCGCCCCTGCGCCAGCAGCAAATAGCCCAGATTCTGCATATAGCGTGGCTGTTGCGGCTGGAGCGCTACCGCCTGCTGCCAGGCGGCTTCGGCACGCTCGGCCTGCCGCAGCTCGCTGCAGGCCAGTCCCCAGATGGATGCCTGGTAGGCATCCGCCTGGGCAAGCGGCACATATTGCTGCAGCAAACGCATGGCCTCCCTGGCCATGCCTTGTTGCAGACAAGCCGCCGCCAGTGCCACCGCCTCTGCTCTCGTCAACAGGGGCAAATGCAATGCCCGCTGCAACAGCTCCGCAGCCGCCAGCCATCGCCGCTGTCGCTGGTACAGCAGCAGCAGATCGTGCAGCGCCACCACATGATCGGGCCGCAAGCGCAACAAACGACGCCAACAGGCTTCCTCCTGCTGCGTGCGGCCATCTTGCTGATAACGCCGCGCCAGGCGGTACAGGCTGTCCTGGTGTCGCGGGTTGCGCGCCAATTCCGCCTGGTAATGCAGCACGGCCTGGGCCGTGTCGCCGCCGTCCTCATTCAGGCAACCCAGGTTGTAATGGGCGTCGGCCACTGCCGCATCCAGTTGCAGCGCCTGCTGCCAGCATTGGCGGGCCAGCTCGCCCTGCCCCAGCCTGGCCGCACAGACGCCCAGCAGATTCCACATCGGCGCATTATCCGGCTCGGCCTGCAGGCAATCCTGTGCGGCCAGCAAGGCTGCGGGCAGATTCTGCTCGGCCAGCAGGGTTGCAGCACGCAGGGCCAGTGGCGACAGCATCATCAAACAGCCCTCCGTGCATGGGAACAGATGGTAAAAAGCCGCCCGTAGGCGGCTGCGCTAGTGCATTTTAGCGGCTTACAGCCGGAACTTGGCAAACTCGCCATTCATCTGCCCAGCCTTGCCGGCAAGGCCCTGCAAGGTATCGCTGGCCTGCTGCAGCAGGCTGTCGTTTTCCAGCACCCGGCTGTTGATCTGCTCCGAGCTTTGGGCAATCAGCGTGCTGGCATTGTGCTGTTCCTGGGTGGAGTGGGAAATCTCCGACATCTTGCTCACCACTTCCAGCATGGAATGGCGGATGGACTGGATGGTGGCCACCGCCTGCTGGGTGAGCAGCACACCATCGTTCACCACGGTCACCGTCTGCTGCACATCGCCCACCGCCTTGCCGGTTTCGCTGCGAATGGCGGTCACCATGCCGGCAATCTGCACCGTAGCCTGGGCCGTGCGCTCGGCCAGCTTGCGCACTTCGTCGGCCA
>NZ_RFAR01000069.1 GCF_003693445.1 Aquitalea palustris
CCGACGAGGTGCGCAAGCTATCCGAGCGCACTGGCCAGTCCACCACCGAAATCAGCAGCATGATCCGCGAGATGCTGGAAAGCAGCGAACTGGTCATCAACAATGTGCACGCCACGGTGGAACGCATGGAAACCGGGCTGCGCCAGGCGGGCCAGGCCCGCGATACCGTCAGCGGCATCAACGGCAATGTCAATCGCATCAAGCAATCGGTGGGAGCCATTTCGGTAGCGCTGGCCGAACAGCAGGCGGCCGGCACCATGATCGCCAGCAATGTGGAACAGGTGGCGCAGATGTCGGAAGAAACCAGCACCGCCGCCAACCAGACCGCCAGCTCGGCCGGTGCCATGGAGCAGATGGCGCACGAGCTGCAGGCAGCCATCAGCTACTTCACCCTGCCCCAGTCCGGCCAGGCCAGTCAGCAGCCACCTGGCCAGCCTGCGGGCCGGCTGGCCTTCGCCCGCCAGGGACTGCCCACGCCGGGCTAATCACCGCATAGACGGCGCTCGCTCCCGCGGCAAAACCGTACGGGCAACAAAAACGCGGCTAGCACCGTTAACGGGTGCTAGCCGCGTTGTGCTACTGCAGCCAAAGGCTATTTCTGGCTCAGCAATGCGGCCAGCTCATCCACCGCCTCGGCCCATTCCGCGTCACTGGCCAGGGCCTGACGCAGGAAATCTGCCTGGGCAACACTCCAGAATGGCGCATCGGCCAGCGCCTGTTGCGGCTCCAGCCAGTGACGTGCCAGAAACACTTTTATTGCCGTGACATCATTGTCCAGACCAAGCTGGGCAAACAGCTGCTCCAGCTGATGCTTGCCGGTATCCATCGTTATTTTTCCTCTTGCTCCTGATGCAGTACTGCAGGATGGCGCGGAACGGAACACAGTGCAATCGACAAGCGCAGTGGCTTTGCTATAGTCATCGGTCCTGTCTCCTGTCTGCCCACACCATGACCCAGCATCTCAGCCTGCCACAAGCCCGCCTGCTGCATCTGGCCGCCCAGGGACTACTGGCCCCGCCACGGCGCAAGGCCGCCCCGCTCGACGTAATGAGCGCCATTCGCCGCATGGCGCTATTGCAGATCGACACCATCAGCGTGGTGGCGCGCAGTCCCTATCTGGTGCTGTACAGCCGGCTGGGCCATTACGACCCGGCCTGGCTGGATGCTGCGCTCGCCAGTGGCCAGCTGTTCGAATACTGGGCGCACGAAGCCTGTTTCGTCCCGCGCGAAGACTACCGCCTGCTGCGCCACCGCATGCGGGATCCGGCCCAGATGGGTTGGAAATACCCGCAACGCTGGCTGGAGCAACATCAGGATGCGGTCAACACGATACTGGAACAGGTCAGACAACACGGCCCGGTGCGCTCGGCCGATTTCAAGCGCAGCGCCGGCAAGGGTGACGGCTGGTGGGACTGGAAGCCGGAAAAGCGCCATCTGGAAGTGCTGTTCACCCTGGGCCAGCTGATGGTGAAGGAGCGACGCAGCTTTCAGCGCGTTTACGATGTGGCAGAACGGGTGATGCCGGATTGGGACGACGCACGCGACCTGCCCAGCCTGGCAGAAGCGCAGCGCGACATGGTGCGCCATAGCTGCCGCGCACTGGGCGTGGTCAAGGCGGGCTGGGTGGCCGATTACTACCGGCTCAAACGGGGCAAGTACGATGCCCTGCTACACCAGCTGGCCGATGCCGGCGAGCTGATTCCGGCCCGCATCGAGGGCTGGCAGCATGATGTGTTTGTCCATCACAGCCTGCAGGCCGAATTGGCACTGGCGGCCGAAAACAAGCTCAAATCCGGCCATAGCACCGCCCTGTCGCCTTTTGATCCGCTGGTGTGGGATCGCAAGCGTGCCAGCGAGCTGTTCGGCTTTGATTACCGCATCGAATGCTATACCCCGGCGGCCAAGCGCCAGTTTGGCTATTTTGTGCTGCCGCTGCTCAGCCGTGGCCGGCTGGTGGGGCGCATGGACGCCAAGGCCCATCGCCAGCAGGGGGTATTCGAAATCAAGGCGCTGTATCTGGAAGCAGGCATCAAGCCCACTGCCCAGCTATGCCAGGATCTGGCCGCCATGTTGCGCAAACTGGCCGCCTGGCATGGCACGCCGCAGCTGGTGCTGCAGCAGGGACCGAGCGAACTGTCAGCCGTCCTGCACGCGGCTTAGTGCCGGCTGACAGATAGCTTGGCCTCTCTGAACAAGGCGGCGCAACGCTGGAGCGGGGGTTTGGTTATCGGGTCTTAACCCAGCAGTACTTCGCTATACTGGATCTGCGGCGTGATATCGGTGTAATTGGCGATATCACCCTGCAGTTGTTCCGCTATCGGCATGAAGGCCGCCAAAAATGTCTCGACCGATTCGAACTGTAGCTGGCACAGCGCAGTAAAGTTGGGCGTACTGCCGGGTTCGCTACTGCTGATGCCCTTCTCCACCCGCATGTCGAGCAAGGCCGGGGCCAGCAGCTTGCTGGCCAGCGGCATGTGCTGCTGCAGGTAGTAGTCGAAATCGAAACGGGCAGTAGCGCTATACGGATAGAGAATGCTGACGTTGATCATGACCATGTCCTTGGTGGTGAGGGCATCAGCATAATCGCATCGCAACCCGCGCTCCAGTTTCAACCAACCTGCTTGCGGTACTGGATAAAGCCCAGATTATCTGCCAGCCGGTCGTACAGCTGGCGCGCGGTGGCATTGCTTTCATGGGTGAGCCAGTACACCCGGCTGCAGCCGACATCCGCCGCATAGGCATACACCTGCTCAATCAAGGCCCGCCCGGCACCCGTGCCGCGCACCTCCGGCTGTACGAATAAATCCTGCAGATAACAGTAATTGCCCGGCGTCCAGCTGCTGCGATGCAATACGGTATGTACCAGCCCCACCGCCTGCTCGCCCTGCCAGGCCAGCCAGGCCTGCATCGGCTCGGCCGGGTCAAGAAAACGCTGCCAGGTGATGGCGGTATCCGCCTCGCTCTGACTGCTGTGGTAGAAATCCAGATAGCCCTGCCACAGTGGCAGCCAGGCGGCAAAATCAGCAGCGGCAAGCGGACGGATGTGAACAGTCTGCGACATGACAAACTCCTTGATGGACCAGCCTTCATGCTGCACGGCTTATGGCCCCATGAGCAGAGCCAATGGCCCGCGACAACATGGAACCACTTTCAGTAGTCAGGAAAACTATGCCGGCTCATCTTATCCACAGCAGTCCGATAATCTGCCGTTTATCCACAGCGTGTACCTGTTCGGCAAGTTGATGAAACAAAATGGATTTTAACTTACCCACAGACACAGCAGCCTGTCGCGCAGGCTAGGGGCTGTCATCGCGCTCAGCCGCCCGCAATCTGCCTGCTGGTCTGAATGCTGTGGATAAAGCGCAGCCATGAAAAACGGCAGCCGCAGCTGCCGTTTTGCTCAAACCTGTGGATATCAAGGCTGTGGATAAAATCAGATCTTGTCGTACAGCTTGGCTCCACCCTTCACAAACTCCACCGACTTCACTTCCATGCCCTTCTGCAATGCTGCTTCATCGCTGATGCCCTGCTTGGCAGCGAATTCGCGTACATCCTGGGTAATCTTCATCGAACAGAAATGCGGGCCGCACATGGAACAGAAGTGCGCCACTTTGGCGCTGTCCTTGGGCAGGGTTTCGTCGTGGAAGCTGCGCGCCTTGTCCGGGTCCAGGCCCAGATTGAACTGGTCTTCCCAGCGGAATTCGAAACGGGCCTTGGACAAGGCGTTGTCGCGAATCTGCGCGCCGGGGTGACCCTTGGCCAGATCAGCCGCATGTGCCGCCAGCTTGTAGGTGATGATGCCTTCCTTGACGTCATCCTTGTTGGGCAGGCCCAGGTGCTCCTTCTGGGTGACGTAGCACAGCATGGCGGTGCCGTACCAGCCGATCTGTGCCGCGCCAATGGCGGAAGTGATGTGGTCGTAGCCAGGTGCAATATCAGTGGTGAGCGGGCCCAGGGTGTAGAACGGCGCTTCATGGCACCACTCCAGTTCCTTGTCCATATTCTCCTTGATCAATTGCATCGGCACGTGGCCGGGGCCTTCGATCATCACCTGCACATCGTGTTTCCAGGCAATCTGTGTCAGCTCGCCCAGGGTTTTCAGTTCGCCCAGTTGCGCGGCGTCATTGGCATCCCACACGCTGCCCGGACGCAGGCCATCACCCAGGCTGAAGGCCACGTCGTAGGCCTTCATGATTTCGCAAATTTCTTCGAAATGCGTGTAGAGGAAGTTTTCCTGATGATGGGCCAGACACCACTTGGCCATGATGGAACCACCACGCGACACAATGCCGGTCATGCGATTGGCGGTCAGCGGCACATAACGCAGCAGCACACCAGCGTGGATGGTGAAGTAATCCACACCCTGCTCGGCCTGCTCGATCAGCGTGTCCTTGAAGATTTCCCAAGTCAGGTCTTCGGCCTTGCCATTCACCTTTTCCAGCGCCTGGTAGATGGGCACGGTGCCAATCGGAACCGGCGAGTTGCGCAGAATCCACTCGCGCGTTTCATGGATGTTCTTGCCGGTGGACAAATCCATGATGGTGTCGGCACCCCAGCGGATGCCCCAGGTCATCTTGTCCACTTCCTCGGAAATGGACGACGTTACCGCGCTATTGCCGATATTGCCGTTGATCTTCACCAGGAAGTTGCGGCCGATGATCATCGGTTCGGATTCCGGGTGGTTAATGTTGCACGGAATAATGGCGCGGCCAGCGGCTACTTCCTGACGCACGAATTCCGGGGTGATTTCCTCCGGCAGTGCCGCGCCATAGCTGTGGCCGGCATGCTGGCGCGTCATCAGTTCCAGCAGCTTGGCATTCTTGCCGCCAGCCACCTGCAGGCTCTCGATATAGGCCTTGCGGTTCAGGCTTTCGCGAATGGCGACGTATTCCATTTCCGGCGTGATGATGCCCTGGCGCGCATAGTGCATCTGGCTGACGTTCTGGCCGGGCAGCGCACGGCGTGGCTTGCGCTTCAGGTTGAAACGCAGCTCGTCCAGCTTGCTGTCGGCTTCACGGGCGCGACCGTATTCGCTGGACAGGCCAGCCAGCTGTTCGGTATCGCCGCGCTCGGCAATCCAGTCGGCACGCAAGGCGGGCAGGCCGCTCTGGATATCGATATTGGCTGCCGGATCGGAATAAATGCCACTGGTGTCGTAAACATAGATGGGCGGATTGGCCTCGCCACCAAACTGGGTGGGGGTGTCGCTCTGGCTGATTTCGCGCATCGGCACGCGGATATCCGGACGGCTGCCTTCGACGTAGATCTTGCGGGAATTGGGCAGGGGCTGGATGGCGGCGGTATCGACCACCATCTGTTCATTCAGTTTTGCAGGCGCGTTCATCGGGTTTCCTCCATGCGATGAAACGGCGCAAGGAGCGGAATTCCGGCGAACCGGGCTGCAAGGAAAGGGGGTGGGACCATGCAGATTGCGCTTCCCTACGCCGGGATTAACCGGGTCAGGTTCCAAGGGTATTTCTCACCCGTGCAATATGAATGGCCTATTCTTGTCATCCCACAGGAATATCAAGGCCATAACAGATCACACAGGACCCCTAGCGATGCTGTGAAGGTAAGGTAAATGTGGGATAATCGCAAGTTATCGTCATGACACGCTGCCCATGAAGTCAGGTTTTCCGCAATGCGGCACACCCGCTCTGGCAGCCAGCCCTTCGGAGTAAGCTGATGGATTTTGAAAATGCCCGTTTCAACATGGTCGAGCAGCAGATTCGTCCGTGGGACGTACTTGACCCGAAAATTCTGGACCTGCTGTTTCACGTGAAACGCGAAGACTTCGTCGCTGCCGACAAGCGCCAGCTGGCCTTTGTCGACACCGAACTGCCGCTGCCGCACGGTGGCAAGATGCTGCAGCCCAAGCTGGAAGCCCGTCTGGCACAGGATGTTGCGGTACAGCCGCAGGACAAGGTGCTGGAAGTCGGCACCGGTGCCGGTTACCTTACCGCCCTGCTGGCCAAGCTGGGCCGCCATGTCTATAGCGTGGAAATCAACGCCGCCACCCGCGAAACCGCTGCGGCCAACCTGAAAAAGGCCGGCATCGGCAACGTTACCCTGGTGGAAGGCAATGGTCTGGATGGCCTGAAGGAACAGGCACCGTTCGACGTGATCGTGGTCGGTGGTTCGCTGCCGGTGGTACCGGAAAGCCTGAAAGCCCAGCTGGCCGTGGGTGGCCGCATGATCGTGGTGGTCGGCGACCTGCCGGTGATGAGCTGCAAGCTGATCAAGCGTGTGGGCGAATCCGCCTTCAGCGAAACCAATCTGTTTGAAACCTGTATTTCCCGTCTGGCCAAGGCAGAAGCCATCGAGCCGGAACGCTTCGTTTTCTGATGCTGCGGGAAATCACCGCCAGCGATCTGGCGGCGTGGCTGGCCGATGCCGGCGCAGAACAGCCCGTGCTGCTGGATGTAAGGGAAGACTGGGAAGTGCAGCTAGCCCGCATTCCGGGCTCACTGCACATTCCGATGAACCTGATACCGCTGCGCATGAGCGAGCTGCCGGACGACCAGACCATCGTCACTGTCTGCCATCATGGCGTACGCAGCTATCAGGTGGGCCTGTATCTGGCCAATGCCGGTTTCGAGCAGGTGCTGAGCCTGCGTGGTGGAGTGGAAGCCTGGGCCTGTGATGTAGATCCGGCCATGGCCCATTATTGAGATCAGCAGCCCTCGCTGCCGGCAAGCCGTACCCTGACAAGGCCATTCCCTCGCGGAATGGCTTTTGTTTTGCAACTTGTCCCTGCTGCCTGCGTCCAAAAACGCAGCAAAACCAATCCGAAACGGTATCTGTCTTGAGTCTGAAACAACTGCAATATCTTGCTCCTGCCCTGGCTCCGGTCCATCCCGCCTGGGAGGATGTGCTGAAATCACCCGCCGTGTTTGCTCGTCTGGTACAGATTGATCAGCAGCTCAGCCAGCAAGCTGCCCAGGGCAAAACCCTGTTTCCGCCGCGCGCCAACATCTTTAATGCCCTGCGCACCATGGCGCCGGCCGACATCAAGGTGGTGATCCTGGGCCAGGACCCGTATCACGGTCAGGGCGAAGCCATGGGCCTGTCATTTTCCGTGCCGCCCGGCGTGCGTATCCCGCCCAGCCTGCGCAATATCTACAAGGAACTGGTGGCAGACCTGGGTGGCGGCATGCCGGCCAGCGGCGATCTGACGCACTGGGCCGAACAGGGTGTGCTGCTGCTGAACAGTGTGCTGAGCGTGGAAATGGACAAGGCCGGCAGCCATGGCAAGCTGGGCTGGCAAGCGGTGACCGACGCGCTGATCGACGCCGTCAATCAGAAAAATCCCGGCTGCGTCTTCCTGCTGTGGGGCAACTGGGCCCAGACCAAGGCCGAGCGCATCGATAGCAGCCGTCATCTGGTGCTGACCGCCGCCCATCCCTCTCCCCTGTCAGCCAGCCGCGGCTTTCACGGCTGTCGTCATTTCTCGCAGGTGAATGCCTGGCTGGCCGCCCATGGCCGCGGCACGATTCACTGGATGCCCGCCGCCAGTCAGAACAGCCTGTTCTGAGCCGCCGGCAAAGTGGGGTTGCTGCGGCAAGCTTGCTCAGCAAAACCCTGCTTTGCAGCCGCGCCGCATTGCCCTAAGCTAGCAGGGGTTATCTTCCCGCCTCTCCCGCATCGTGGATATTTTCTTCCTGTTTGTTCTGATTGTGCTGAATGGCGTGTTTGCCATGTCGGAAATCGCCATCGTGTCCTCACGCAAGATACGGCTGCAACAATGGGCTGAAGAAGGCCGTCGCGGTGCGCGTTCGGCGCTGCGGCTGGCGGAAGAACCCACCCGCTTCCTGTCCACCGTACAGATCGGCATCACCAGCATCAGCATTTTTTCCGGGGTGTATGGCGAAGCTGCGCTGTCCGATCACCTGCGCGACTGGCTGGAACTGAACCTGCCGCAACTGCATGCCTACAACAAACCGCTGTCGGTGGCGCTGATGGTGGCCGCCATCACCATGTTGTCGCTGATCTTTGGCGAGCTGGTACCCAAGCGGCTGGCCATGCTCAATCCGGAAGGCATCGCCAGTACCCTGGCACCGCCCATGTTGCTGCTGTCGCGTGCCGCCGCTCCGCTGGTGCGCCTGCTGTCACGGCTGACCGATACCCTGTTGCGGCTGATCGGCGCACGCAAGAGCAGCGAGCCATCGATTACCGAAGAAGAAATCCGCGTGCTGATGGAACAGGGGGCGGATGAAGGCGTGTTCGACCGTACCGAGCAGGAGCTGGTGGAAAACATTTTCCGGCTGGATGACCGCAAGGTGGCGGCGGTGATGACGCCGCGCAAGGACATCGTTTCCATTGATATCGAAGACCAGCAGCACGATAACCGCCAGCTGCTGATCGCACACGGCTACAGCCGTTTTCCGGTATGCAAGGGCGGCATGGAGCATGTGCTGGGCATTCTGGACACCAAACGCATGCTGGACCGGGTGCTGGCTGGCCAGAGCGTGGATTTCATCGCTGACCTGGAGATCCCGCTCTACATCCCGGCCACGGTGAGCCTGATGCAGCTGATGGAGCAATTCAAGCTGGCGCGTACGCATCTGGCACTGGTGGTGGACGAATACGGCGAGCTGGAAGGCCTGGTGACCATGAATGACGTGCTGGAAACCGTGGTGGGCGATCTGCCATCCATTCATGCCATCGGTGAAGACGACGACATCGTGCAGCGCGAGGATGGCAGCTATCTGCTGGATGGCATGGTGACGCTGGATGCCTTCCGCCAGTATTTCGATATCGATGAGCCGCTGCCGGGTGAAGACACCGGCAATATCCACACCCTGGGCGGCGTGATGATGTATCAGCTGGGCCGGGTACCGGCGGTAACCGACCGCTTCGACTGGCAGGGCTTCAGCTTCGAAGTGGTGGACATGGACAAGACCCGGGTGGACAAGATCATGCTGTGCCGGCTGCCCTCCAGCCGGCTCGAGCATAACGACAACTAAGACCCGCTAACCAAACCCCCGCTCCTGCCTTGCGCCTCCTTGCCCTACTCTTTGTACTGTCTGCGGCGGCCCGCCTTGCCCCAGGCAGGCTACGCTATGTTGTCAGCCCCCCAGGCTCAGCCATCCAGCGCCTGCTGCTGGCGCTGGCGATAGCGCTCGGTCCAGACAAACAGCAGCGGATTAAGCAGGATGGACAGAATGGCACCGGCCAGAATCAGCGAATGGCTGTGCTCGCTCATCAAACCCAAGGCAATGCCCAAGCCGGCCAGAATGAAGGAAAATTCGCCGATCTGCGCCAGACTGGCGGCAATGGTCAGCGCAGTGGCCGGGCTGCGGCCAAACAGGCGCACAATGCCATAAGCCCCCAGCGACTTGCCCACCACGATGATCAGCAGCGTGCCCAGCACTTCCCAGAAGTTGTGCAACAGCACGCTTGGATTGAGCAACATGCCGACCGACACGAAAAACAGTACGGAAAAGGCATCGCGCAGCGGCAGCGATTCTTCTGCCGCACGGTGGCTGAGCGGTGACTCGGCCAGCACCATGCCGGCAAAGAAAGCCCCCAACGCAAACGACACGTCAAACAGCAAGGACGCGCCGTAAGCCACGCCCAGCGCCGTGGACAGCACTGCCAGCCGGAACAGCTCGCGGCTGCCGGTATACACGATGCGCTCCAGCATCCACGGAATGAAACGGCGGCCAAACACCAGCATCAGCGCCACAAAAGCCGCCACCTTGCCCAGCGTCAGCACGATGGTCCACAGTACCGCGCTACCGCTGATGGCGGTGGCCGCACCCTTGCCGCCCAACACCCCGGCAAAGATCGGCAGCAATACCAGCGTCAGCACCATCACCAGGTCTTCCACCACCAGCCAGCCGATGGCGATCTTGCCGTCATCCGTCTGTTCCAGATTCTTTTCCTGCAAGGCCTTGAGCAAGACCACGGTACTGGCGGTGGACAAGGCCAGGCCGAATACCACGCCCTCGCCCAGCGGCCAGCCCAACAGCTGCGACATGCCCAGCCCCAGCACGGTGGCCAGCAGGATCTGGCCGATGGCTCCCGGCAAGGCAATGGCCTTGACCGACAGCAGATCGCGCACCGAAAAATGCAGGCCGACGCCGAACATCAGCAGGATGACGCCCATCTCGGCCAGTTGCGGTGCAATCTGGCCGTCCGCAGTAAAGCCGGGGGTGAAGGGGCCGGCCACGATGCCGGCACACAGATAGCCGATCAACGGCGGCAGGCGCAGGCGGAAAGCCAGCGTTCCCAGCATGAAAGCAAACACCAGACTGCCGACAATGGTGGCAATCAGGGGCGAATGATGAAGCATGGCGCAGCCCTCCGGCAAAGTCTTGATGCAATGACTGATAGCAAAAAAGTCGTGGTAGTTCCGCTTAATATTGAATTTTGTATTAAAAAACACAAATAATTAATAATGCATAAAAATTCACAGCCTCCGGCCAGCAGGCAACTACAAATTACGACATGAATTCATCAGCTTGAGCGCACCGCTATGCCAGCCGGTCCATCCGGCGTGGCTGGGTGGAAAAAAATATGTGCGTCGGTATGGCAAGTGTCCATCGCGGGGGGAATGGCGGGTGCAGGCTGCGGGAATGGATGACGGTAGAGACTGGTCATGGCCGGCGGTGCCCGGGCGTAAACAAGGCCTGCCGAATGCACATTGATGCCAGGCAAACTCCGCTTGCCCAGTTATTTTCGCTTGTTTTGGCCTTGTCTCACCCTGGCGCGCGCACCTGCAAACAAGCGCCATGCGGTTTGCAGGAAGGCAGCCTCGGCGTATTCTCTGCCGACAACGACAGCTGGCCGCGGAAAATGGTTTCCATGCAGCCGGAATCAAGTCTCATCACCCTGCCCCTGGAGTCGCCATGGCCCGTATTCTTCCCCTGTTGCCCATCCTGCTGCTCGCTCAGCCTTGCCTGGCCGAGGAAGCGGTACGCAGCATGACGCTCAGCCTGGCCGGCAATGTCTACCAGACCAGTGCCGGCAGCGGCTCCCGCCTGCAGCCGAATATCGATCTGCGCCACGATACGCCCTATGGCAGCCTGTTTGTGCAGGAAGGCGAAGCCGGTGTCGGCCTGCCCGCTCCTGGCGGCTGGGTATCACTGGCAGCGGCCAATGAAAGCCAGTGGGAGCTGGGGGCCAACTCCAGCCACTGGATGGGGGTGGCGCGCTACGGGCTGGATCTGCCGCAGGATGGGTCGATCTCCATCGGCTATGCCGACCGGCTGGGTCATGCCAGCCCGGGCAGCTTGTTATTGCTCAATCTGGACATCACCCTGGGTAACTGGCAGAACCAGCGCATCAGCCTGCTGGGCTGGGGCAGCCTGGCCGATACCCAACGCGCCAGCAGCCTGGGGCATCAGGCCGATGGCAATGGCCGCCACCTGGAGCAAAGCAATCTATTGCTGATGCTGAACCATCCCCTCAACCCGCGCTGGTCGCTGGATGTCGGCGCCGGTTCGCGCTGGATGGCCGATCAGCAAGCGCAGCACACCGCCGGCTGGCAGGCGGTATTCAGTCTCAATGCCAAGCTGTACTGAACGGGGCTGAGCCAGTTCGTGGCGGCTACAAACGGCGGCCACACACCGTGGTACGGCGCGAACCACTCCAGCGCCGTTCGCTGTCCGGATAACTGCCCAGCTCGGCAAAACCCGCCTTGCGCATCATCCCGGCCGAGCCGGCATTTTCCTGATGGCGGTCGGCACACAGCCAGCCACAACCCTGTTCAGCCAAGACGGCACATACCGCCAGCAATAGCCGGCTGCCCAGGCCCTGCCCGGCACAGTCGCGGCTGATCACCGCCTCGATCAGAAAAGCCGCCTGCGCTGGCGCGATATCGGCCGGACGGTACTGCGGATAAGGGTCGTCACAGGCAAACAGCATGACGCCGATCACCCTGCCTTGCTGCTCTGCCAGCAAGCCCTGCACCTGGCCCGCCGCCAATTGCTGCAGCGTCGCCGCCACGCCATCAGCCGGCAAATAATTCCAGTCATTCGGCCCGTCGTTCAGTATCAGTTGCTGGAGCGCGGCCACATCCGTGCCAAGCGCGGGGCGTATCTGCATGGCAGTCCCTGTCATTCGCGATTGAAAAACCGACCTGGCCAGAAGCGGCCCGTAAACCACCCGCCACGCTGCGCCAGCCATCCCGACCAGCCGGTATGGCAAAAAAGCGCCAGCAGCGCGTCACAGCGCCTCTACGCCGCAGCAAGTGGCCAGATCATGCTCTTCAGCACTGGTGGTAGGCGCGATACCAGTCGACAAAGGCCTGCATGCCGGTCTGGAGCGGTGTGTCCGGGGAAAAACCCACGGCAGCGCGCAGCCGGCTGGTATCGGCATAGGTCACCGGCACATCGCCATCCTGCATCGGGTAGTACTCCTTAACCGCTGCCCGGCCGCAGGCGGCTTCGATGCTGCCGATGAAATCCAGCAAGGCTACCGGATGGTGATTGCCGATATTGAACAGCGCATACGGCGGCTGGCCCTTGCCTGCCACTGGCACATGCTGCATCACCCGCACCACGCCTTCGACAATATCGTCGATGTAAGTGAAATCGCGATGCATCTGGCCGTGGTTGAACACCTTGATCGGCCGGCCTTGCAGGATGGCCTCGGTAAACAGCCATGGCGCCATGTCCGGTCGCCCCCACGGGCCATACACGGTGAAAAAGCGCAGGCCGGTACAAGGCAGCTCATACAGGTGGGCATAGCTGTGCGCCATCACCTCGTTGGCCTTCTTGGTGGCGGCATAAAAGCTCACCGGTGCATCCACCCGGTCGTCCTCGGCAAACGGCACCTTGGCATTCTGGCCGTACACGCTGCTGGAGCTGGCATACACCAGGTGCTTGACCGCGTGACGACGGCAGGCTTCCAGCACATTGGTCATGCCCACGAGATTGCTCTGGGCGTAGACATGCGGATTGTCGATGGAATAGCGCACGCCGGCCTGTGCTGCCAGATGAATCACGTAATCGAAGCTTTCCGCCCCACACAGCGCGTTCAGCGCCGTCCAGTCAGCCAGGTCCAGTGGCACGAAGCGAAAGCCGTCACGGCCCTCCAGCGTGGCAAGGCGGGCCTGTTTCAGGCTCACCGGGTAGTAATCATTCAGATTATCCACCCCCACCACCTCGATTCCCGTCTGTTGCAACAGGCGTTCGGCCACGGCCCGGCCAATGAAACCGGCCACGCCGGTGAGCAAAATCTTCATTTCCTGTTTCCCAAACGATGTAGCTCATTGAGCTTGGCGTATTTGATATAGCTGTTGAAGCAACCAATGCTGATGTGGACAAGACCGGGCAAACCATCCTGAAAACCACGGCGTACCAGGTAAAACTTGGCAAAGCGCAGCAGCGGGCTGAACACCAGCTTGGCCCATCCCGCCTTTTTCCCGCGTTTATACAGTAATTCCGCCTGCAGGCTGGTGTAGCGGTTCTGCTTGGCCAGATACAGCGCGATGTCTTCACCCGACTCGTGCATCAGGTCGCCGGACAGTTTTTCCACCGGGCAATCCGTCTGCACCGTCTCGTGTACCAGGTCGTCCGACCAGCGAGCACGGCGCCGATCAAACAAGCGCAAGCTCCAGTCCGGATAGCCTTCGCCATGCTTGAGAAAACGACCCATGAAACGGTTGCTGCGGGCAAAGCGGTAGGCAGCTGCCTGTGGATTGTTCAGTATCTCTTTGATTTGCAATACCAATTCTGGCGATGGCCATTCGTCTGCATCCAGACACAATACCCAGTCATGACTGGCAGCAGCGACTGCAAATTGCTTCTGCGGACCGAATCCCAGCCAGTCCTGGTGGATAACTTTTGCCTTATAGGCAGAAGCTATCGCCACGGTTTCATCCGTACTTCCCGAATCCACCACCACGATTTCATCAGCCCACTGCACGCTGGCCAGTGTTTTTTCCAGCTGGACAGCGGCGTTTTTGGTGATGAGCACAACGCTGAGCGGTTCTCGCATCTTTTCTTGTTATTCCCATATGTATATGGAAGAAACTAGTAGAAGAGGCCCACTTGCTGTGGATAAGTCCTTATTTACCAGTTTATTCAATGATTTATTACAGATTGAAAGTTGTTGGTCAGCGCATGACTGAAGACATGATCCTTTGTGGATAACTTTGGCAGTGTGCTGCAGACCGGGTTTATCCACATGCTGTCAGAGACTTGACCAAGCCGGTCTGTGCATACGCATTTTTGTCGTGTCCTGATTAGTTATCTTAAGCCCAATTTTATTATGAAGAGACTAATGAGAGCAGCGCTTTTCTGTTGATAACCCTGAAAAACCGTTATCTGTTCAGTAGCTTGCCCTGTTGATGGCACTGGGATTAATCGGGTGGCGGGAGGGCTGGCAGATTGTGGATAAATATGAGCGAAATTATTCACAGCGGCTTATCCACAAATGCTGCCTGTGGATTTTACGTGGTTAACCACAGCGACGCTCGGTTACAATGCGCGCCATGATGAACGTACTGATCGTGCGTACCTCGTCGATGGGCGACCTTATCCACACCTGGCCTGCCATTACCGAGCTGAAAACGCACTACCCCAACCTTCGTATCAGCTGGCTGGCCGAGGAAAACTTCGCTGACATCGCCCGTTTGCACCCGGCGGTGGATGAAGTCATTACCCTGGCCTGGCGGCGCTGGCGCAAAAACCTGCTGTCCGCAGCCACCTGGGCAGAAATCAAGGCCATGCGCGGCAAGCTGCGTGCCACCCGCTGGGAGCTGGTGGTGGATTGCCAGGGGCTGTTGAAAAGTGCGCTGCCGGCCAAGCTCAGCGCTGCCCCGCTGACCGGTTACGACCGCCAGAGCATTCGCGAACCGCTGGCCTGCCTGCTGTATGACAAAACCCACCGGGTGGATTGGTCCTTGTCTGCGGTCGAGCGCTGTCGCTTGCTGCTGTCCAAGGTATTTGGCTACCAGTCGCAAGGCACTCCGCAATTTGGCGTACCAGCGGCGCTGCGGCCGCAGTGGCTGCCGGCAGGGGAATACGCCGTATTGCTGCATGCCACCAGCCGTGCATCCAAGGAATGGCCGGAACAGCACTGGATTGCGCTTGGTGAAAAACTTGCTGCAGAGCATGGCCTGCAATTGATCATTCCCTGGGGCAATGCTGCCGAACAGCAAAGGGCTGAGCGGCTGGCCGCCGCCATGCCGCAGGCCGTGGTGGCACCACGCATGAACCTGATCGAAGCCTGTGGCTTGCTCGGCCATGCCCGTGCGGTGATCGGGGTGGATACCGGCCTGTCGCATCTGGCTAATGCCTTGAATGTGCCGCTGGTAGCCATTTATACCGATACCGACCCCAGCAAGACCGGCGTGGTGGAAACCCCCTGGGCCACCAATCTGGGCGGCATCGGCCAATGCCCGGCGGTGGATGAGGTGATGCAGGCCCTGCTGGCGCGCAAGGACATGGCATGAACTGGCGGCGCGGGCTGTACTCGCTGTTATGGTGGGCGGCCACGCCGCTGATCCGTCGCTATCTGAAAAAACGGGCGCGCAAGGCGCCTGCCTATTTGCAGCACTGGGACGAACGTTTCGGTGCAGCCCGCACGCCACAGGCCACCGGCGCCATCTGGATTCATGCGGTTTCTGTTGGTGAAACCCGCGCCGCCCTGCCACTGATCCAGGCGCTGCGCCAGCAATGGCCGGATGCACCGCTGCTGCTGACGCAGATGACGCCCACCGGCCGCGACACCGCGCGCCAGCTTTATCCGGATGCCGAAGTACGCTATCTGCCCTACGACTATCCCGCTGCGGTGCGTGATTTTCTGGCCTGCTGGCAGCCGCGCTTTGGCGTGCTGATGGAAACCGAAATCTGGCCCAATCTGCTGCATGCCGCCCAGCAGCAAGGGGTGCCGCTGTTTCTGGCCAATGCCCGGCTGTCGGAAAAATCATTGCGCGGCTATCGCCGCATTCAGGGCCTGATTGCGCCAGCCCTGCGCAGTTTGACTGCTGTTGCCGCGCAAAGCCCGCAAGATGCTGAACGTTTGCAACAGTTGGGTGCAATTGAGCCGCAAGTCTGTGGCAATACCAAATACGATTTCACCCCGCCCACCGCCATGCAGACGCTGGCGCTGGCTTTCCGCCAGCGCATCGGCCAGCGCCCGGTCTTCATCTGCGCCAGTACCCGTGACGGTGAAGAAGCACTGATCTTGCAAGCCTGGCAGCAGGCAAATGTCGGCCATACCCTGCTGGTACTGGTGCCGCGCCACCCCGAGCGCTTCGACGCGGTGGCGACACTGGCGCAAGACATGGGTTTGGCCGTGCAGCGGCGCAGCGACAACGCTGCCCTTGCTGCCGACACCAGCCTGTGGCTGGGCGACAGCATGGGCGAGCTGTTTGCCTATTACGGCTGTGCCGATGTGGCATTTGTCGGCGGCAGCCTGCTGCCGCTGGGTGGCCAGAACCTGATCGAGCCAGCCAGCCTGGGCTTGCCGGTACTGTTTGGCCCATCCATGTTCAATTTTGCCCAGGCCAGTGAATTGGCGTTGCAGGCAGGTGCCGCCCTGCAGGTGGCTGATGCCGACCAGCTGCTGATCCAGGCGCTCAGCCTGTTGCAGGATGCTGCGCGCCGCCAGCAGATGAGCAAGGCGGCGCAGGCCTTTACCGCCGCCCACCGTGGCGCCAGCCAGCGTATTGTTGCCCTGCTGCAAGCCCGTCTTCCACAGTGATATGCCATAGGCGGTAAGCTGGCCGCTGTTGCCCTCCCGCCACGCGGCACAGGTTTTTTCCTGTTTTGCATCAACAAGCAGTAAATATTGTTTTGCCATTTTTATACGCATGTATAAATTGAAGGCATGAACAATGAACCCGCCCTGCATCCCACGCGTACCCTGCTGCTGCAACATGGCTTGCAACTGATGCGTCAGCACGGCCTGCGCCAGCTGACCGTGCGCGGTGTCTGCCAGCAGGCCGGGGTGAACCCCGGCAGCTTCGTCTATCACTTTGGCAGTCGCCAGCAATTTGCCGCCGAACTGCTGGAGTGCTGGTATGTGCCGCTCTACCAGCAATTGCAGGCAGTGCAGCAGCAAGAAGGCGCAGCGCTCAGCCGCTTGTCCGCCATGTTGCTGCAACTGATGGATTTCCTGCGCGAGCAGCGCGGCTTCATCAGCCAGCTACTGCTGGATGCCGGCTCGGGCGAGGCCGCCGTGCTGGCATTCATCCGCAATCTGGCGCCACGTCATCCCCAGCTATTGCTGCAATGCCTGCAAGAGGCACAGCAAGCTGGGCAGATAGGCCAGGCCCCACCCATGCACCAGCTGATGTTCCTGATGTCGGCACTGGGGTTTCCGGTCTTGCTGCAGCAAATGAGCAGCGGCAAGACCCTGTTACCGGACATGCTGCAACAAGCGCTGGCCAGCTATGCGCTGGAACCGGCTCATCTGCAACAGCGATTGCACTGGGCGCTCAAGGGCCTCAGTAGCCAGGAGTGATTCACATGAACAAGCGTGTACTGTTCGGCATTGCCCTTTTGCTGCTGGCAGGTGGTACTTATCTGTGGTGGCAACAGCAGCAGGCGGCCGCTGAGCTGGTGTTGTCCGGCAATGTGGATATCCGCGAGGTAAACCTGTCTTTCCGCGTGGGCGGGCGCTTGCAGCAACTGCAGGTGGACGAAGGAGCACAGATCAAGGCCGGACAGGTGCTGGGCCGGCTGGACGATGCGCCACAGCGCAATGCCGTGGCCGATGCCGCCGCGGCACTGGCGGCACTCCAGGCCAGACAGTCGATGATGCATCAGGGCTACCGGGCCGAAGACGTGGCCCAGGCCCGCGCCGCACTGGATGCCCGCCAGGCGGTGCTGACCGATGCCCGTGCTGCCTGGCAGCGCCAGCAAGAGCTGGCCGGCAGTGGTGCTGCGGCAGTCAAGGCACTGGATGCCGCCCGTTCTGCCCATGATCAGGCGCAGGCGCAGTACCAGGCGGCGCAGCAGCAATACCAGGCACTGAGCAAGGGCTACCGGCCGCAGGAAGTGGCCGAGGTGGACGCCAATGTCCAACGTGCCCAGGCGCAGCTGGCGGCTGCCCGCCTGCAACTGGCCGATACCGTGCTCAGCGCGCCGGCCAACGGCATCCTCCTCACCCGGGCGGTGGAGCCGGGCAGCATGCTGGCTGCCGGCAGCACCGTACTCACCCTGTCGCTGAGCCAGCCGGTATGGGTGCGTGCCTATGTGGCCGAGCCACAACTGGGCCAGGCCCAGCCGGGACGCAAGGTGTGGATTTACCGCGATGGGCGCAGCCAGCCTTATGCTGCGGTGGTGGGCTTTGTCTCACCCACCGCGGAATTCACCCCCAAGAATGTGGAAACCACCGACCTGCGCACCGCCCAGGTCTACCGGCTGCGGCTGATTGTCAGCCAGCCGGACGCCGCCCTGCGTCAGGGCATGCCGGTAACGGTGAAGCTGGCACAGCCATGAATCCGGCCATGACCGCCAGCACGGACGCCATCGCCATCCGCCTGCAGGCGGTCAGCCACGCCTTTGCCGGGCGGCCGGCACTGTGCGAGCTGAGTGCGGACATCCGCCGCGGGGTGATTACCGGGCTGGTGGGGCCGGATGGTGCCGGCAAAACCACCCTGATGCGGCTGATGGCCGGCCTGCTCAAGGCCAGCGCCGGCAGCATCTGTGTAGAGGGGCTGGATCCGGTGAGTGCCGGCGATACGCTACGGCTGCAGCTGGGCTATATGCCGCAGAAATTCGGCCTGTACGAAGATCTCACCGTGCTGGAAAACCTCAGGCTGTATGCCGATCTGCGTGGTGTCACCGGCCAGGCCAGGGCGGATAGCTTCGAGCGCCTGCTGGCGTTTACTGATCTGGCCCGCTTTACCGACCGGCTGGCCGGCAAGCTGTCCGGCGGCATGAAACAGAAACTGGGGCTGGCCTGCACTCTGCTCGGTTCGCCGCGCATCCTGTTGCTGGACGAACCCTGTGTCGGTGTCGATCCCATTTCGCGGCGCGAGTTGTGGCGCATGGTCAGCAGTCTGGCGGACGGCGGCATGGCGGTGCTGTGGAGCACCTCCTATCTGGACGAGGCCGAACTGTGCGGCGAAGTGCTGCTGATGCACGAAGGCCGGCTGCAATACAGCGGTAGTCCGCAAGCGCTGATGGACAGCATGCAGGGGCGCAGCCTGCTGTTGCAGGACATTGTCGGCAACCGGCGGCAGGTGCTGCAGCGTGCGCTGCGCAGCCCTGCGGTGATTGATGGCGCTTTGCAAGGCCATGCGGTGCGGCTGGTGTTGCGCGAGGCCGGGGTATTGCCTGATCTGGCCAGCCTGCAAGCCGGGCCGGATGCCAGCTTGCAACGGGTGAAACCGCGGCTGGAAGATGCCTTTATCGATCTGCTGGGTGGCGGGCCGGGTGGCGATTCACCGCTGACCGAGCACATGCCAGCTGCGCGGCTGCCAGACGGTGTGGATGCTGAAGCCGTTATCGTGGCCGAGCAGCTTACCCGCCGCTTTGGCGATTTTGTCGCCACCGATCATGTGGATTTCCGCATTCGCCGTGGCGAAATATTCGGCTTGCTCGGCCCCAATGGCGCGGGCAAATCCACCACCTTCAAGATGATGTGCGGCCTGTTGCCGGTCAGCAGCGGCGAGGCGCGGGTGATGGGGCTGGACCTGAAAAAATCCGCCAGCCAGGCTCGGCAGCAAATCGGCTATATGGCACAGAAATTCGCCCTGTACGGCAATCTGAGCGTGGCGCAGAACCTGGGTTTTTTTGCCGGCATCTATGGCCTGTCCGGTGCTAGTCAGCGCGCGGCGGTGGCCGACATGGTGCGGGTATTCGGCCTGCAGCCTTTTCTTGCCATGAATGCCGGCGAATTGCCGCTGGGTTTCAAGCAGCGGCTGGCGCTGTCCTGCGCGCTGATGCACCAGCCGCCGCTATTGTTTCTGGACGAGCCCACCTCCGGGGTGGACCCGGTCAGCCGGCGTGAATTCTGGAGCCATATCAATGGCCTGGTCGACAAGGGGGTAACGGTGATGGTGACCACCCATTTCATGGACGAAGCCGAATATTGTGATCGCATCGGGCTGGTTTACCGTGGGCGCATGATTGCTGCCGGCACACCGGATGCACTCAAGGCCATGGTGGCCAGTGCTGAACTGCCCGACCCCAGCATGGAAGATGCCTTCATCGCGCTGGTGGAGCGCGACGACCGGCAGCGGGAGGCCACATGAGCCTCAGCCTGCGCCGCCTTGCCGCGCTGTGCCGCAAGGAAAGCTACCAGATCGTGCGTGACCCCAGCAGCATCCTGATTGCCTTTGTGCTGCCGGTGTTGCTGCTGTTCATCTACGGCTATGGCATCAATCTGGATGCCAACCGCGTGCGCCTTGGCATCGTGCAGCAGGATGGCGGGGTGGAAGCCAGCCGTTTCGTGCAAACCCTGCAAGCCTCGCCCTATATCGCCGCCAGCCTGTCGAACTCCGAAACAGCCATGCGCCAGCAATTGCAGCTGGGCAGTGTGCGTGGGGTGGTAATCCTGCGCAGCGATTTCTCGGCCAAGGTCAGGCAAGGCCAGGGCGTGGCCGCCATCCAGTTGCTGACCGATGGTGCCGAACCGAATACCGCCAATTTTGTGGCCAGCTATGTGCAGGGCGTGTGGCAGCTGTGGCAGGCCCAGCGCCTGCCAGGCCAGGCAGAGCCCGCCGGGCTGACGCTGCAGGCGCGCTACTGGTTCAACCCCACCACGGTCAGCCGCAACTACCTGGTGCCGGGTTCCATTTCGGTGATCATGACCATCATCGGCGCACTGCTTACTTCGCTGGTGGTAGCGCGGGAGTGGGAACGCGGCACCATGGAAGCGCTGCTATCCACTCCGGTGACCCGGGCCGAGCTGCTGCTGTCCAAGATCATTCCCTACTACCTGCTGGGCATGGCGGCCATGGCCATGTGCGTGCTGGTGGCCACGCTGGTGATGGGCGTGCCGCTACGCGGTTCGCTGTGGGTATTGTTCCTGGTGACCAGCCTGTTTCTGGGCAGTGCGCTGGGGCTGGGCCTGTTGCTGTCCACCACCACCCGCAACCAGTTCATCGCCGCCCAGTTTGCGCTGACCGCAGCTTTTCTGCCGGCCATCATGCTGTCCGGTTTCGTGTTTGAAATCCGCAGCATGCCGCTGGCAGTACAGGCGGTGACTTACCTGATTCCGGCACGCTATTTTGTCAGCGCCCTGCAGACCTTATTCCAGGCTGGTGAAATCTGGCCGGTGCTGCTGATCAACCTGCTGTTTCTGCTGCTGTCTGCCGCCTTCTGGCTGGGGCTGACCGCCTGGCGGACGCCGCGCCGACTGGATGGCAACTGAGATGTGGCAACGCCTGTTCACCCTCATCCGCAAGGAAATGCAGGCCCTGCTGCGCAGCCCGCAAAGCCGCCGCCTGCTGATCGCCCCGGTGCTGCTGCAACTGCTGCTGTTTCCCTTTGCCGCCACGCTGGAAGTGAAAAACAGCACGCTGGCGGTGTTCAACCAGGATGGCGGCGCGGCCTCCATCGAACTGGTACAGCGGCTGGCGGCCACCCAGGCCTTTCCACAAGTGCTGATGCTGCACAGCCAGCAAGAAATGCAGCAGGTGATCGACCGTCAGCAGGCGCTGCTGGCCATCAGCCTGCCGCAGGATCTGTCGCGCAAGCTGGCAGCTGGCCAGAGCGTGGCCGCCCAGGCCATCATCGACGGCAGGCGCAGCAATAGCGCGCAAATCGCCTATGGCTATGCCCTGCAGGTGATCCAGCAGTTTGCTGCCGAGCGCAGCCATCAGTTGCCGCCGGCCAAGCTGGTGGTGCAGAACCTGTACAACCCCAATCTGGAATACCGCTGGTTCGTGCTGCCCAGCCTGGTGGCCATCATCACCACCATCGGCTGCCTGATGGTGACCGCGCTGTCGCTGGCCCGCGAACGCGAGGAAGGTACCTTCGAGCAACTGCTGGTGTCGCCGCTGACCCCAGGCTACATCATGGCCGGCAAGGCCCTGCCCGGCATGCTGGTGGCGCTGGTGCAGGGCTGCATCATTGCCGCAGCCGCAGTATGGGTGTACCACGTGCCGTTCAGCGGTACGGTGGGGCTGCTGATTGTGTCCATGCTGTGCTACGGCCTGTCGCTGGTGGGTTTCGGCCTGCTGATTTCCGCCCTCAGCAGCAATCAGCAACAGGCGTTTTTAGGGTCGTTTGCCTTCATGTCGCCAGCGGTGATTCTGTCCGGCTACATGGCTCCGGTGGAAAACATGCCCTTGCCGCTGCGGCTGGTCAGCGCGGTGGACCCGCTCAGCCACTTCATCATCATCGTCAAGGGCATTTTCCTGAAGGGCTATGGCTTTGCCGAAGCCTGGCCACAGCTGTGGCCGCTGCTGGCCATTGCCGCCAGCACGCTGGCACTAGCCTATCTGATGTTCTTGCGCAGGAGTCACTGATGTCATCTCGCCAGCGGATTTTCCTTTTCCTGAGCAGTGCTGCGCTAGGCGCCTGCGCAGTGGGGCCGGATTACCAGCCACCAGCCAGCAGCCTGCCTGCGCACTACCATTTCCAGCCCGCCAGCGCGAGCAGCCAGACAGTGCAGCAGCAGTGGTGGACGGTGTTTGACGATGCCGCACTCAGCCAGCTGGTGGAGCAGGCATTGCAGGCCAATCTGGATCTGGCCCAGGCCGAAGCAAGGGTGCGCCAGGCCCGCGCCAGCCTGGGCCAGGTGGACAGCGCCTTGTGGCCGCAACTGAGTGCCGGCGCGCGCAGCGGCCGTGACCAGTTCAGCCGCAATAGCGAAAACTTTGCCAATATCCCGCTGGCCAATCCCAAAACCGGTTTCAACGACTACCGGCTGGGGCTGGATGCCAGCTGGGAAATCGACCTGTTCGGTCATACTGCACGCAGCCGTGAGGCAGCCAGCGCCAGGCTGGACAGCCTGCAGCAACAGCAGGCGGATATTGCCTTGCGAGTGGCGGCCGAGGTGGCACGCAATGTGATCGACTATCGCGGCTGGGCAGCACGCCAGCGCAATGCCCAAACCCAGCTGGCCGACGCAGAGGAAACCCTGCGCCTGACGCGCTTGTTGCGGCAGAGCGGCGAAGTGTCCGACAGCGAGCTGAACCAGGCCGCCGCCAGCGTGGCCAGCCTGCAAGCCACGCTACCGCCCTTGCAGACGGCGCAGGGTGCGGCGCTGACCGCCTTGAGTGTGTTGCTGGATCAGCCACTGGCGGTGGTGGAAGCGCGGCTGGCCGGTGAGCGGCCGATACCGGCCACGCTGGCACAGCCGCCTATCGGCCTGCCGGGAGATTTGCTGCGCCGCCGCGCCGACATCCGCCAGGCCGAGCGCGAGCTGGCGGCCGCCACCGCGGATATCGGCGTAGCAGTGGCCGAGCAATACCCACGGCTGGTGCTGGTGGGTAGTGGCGGCTGGGATTCCATTCACGAGGGCAATCTGACTGCAGCCGCCAGCCGTTTCTGGAATGTCGGCCCGCAACTGAGCCTGCCCCTGCTGAATGGTGGCCGGCTGAAAAACCAGGTCAGCGGCCGTGAAGCAGCCCGCGATGCCGCCCTGGCGGCGTATCGGCAAAAAGTGCTGGGCGCGCTGGCCGATACCGAAACCGCCCTGTTGCGTTACCAGCAGGAAGGGCAGCGCCAGCAAGCCTTGCATGGCAGCCTGCAATTGGCCGGCCGCCAGCTGGACATTGCGCGGCAGCGGCTGCGGGTGGGCGAAGCGGCACAGACTGAAGTGCTGGGACAAAGCCAGCAACTGGCGCTGGTAAAGGAACAATGGCTGGCATCGCAGCAGGCGCAGGCGGAAAACCTGGTGGCCTTGTTCAAGGCGCTGGGCGGGGACGTGAAATGAATTTCCCGGCGTAGTGCCGGGAAGGAAGGTTGGCTGGTGCAGCCAGGCAGCCACACCAGCCAGGCAGGCTGCTCAGGCGGCTACACAGGCGGCACGGCGGTAGTAATTGTCGTAAGGGCCGTCGGACTGCAGCACAAAGCCCTGCCGTTGGTAAAAGCCATTGGCGCGGCTGCCCTTGAGCACTTCCACCTGTACCGGCAGGCCCCGCTGGTCAGCCTCGGCCAGCAAGGCCTGCAATACCTGGCTGCCCAGGCCACGGCCATGCCAGGCCGGTTGCAGGTAGAACTGGTCGATCAGCAGGCCATCTGCGGCCGGCTTGAGCGAGACACAGCCCACGCGGCGGCCCTCCACCACGATGTGGCGGCAGTATGCCGGCTGGAACTGTTCGGTAAAGCGCTGGCGTGCCCGCACCGGGTCGTAGCGCCCCAAGGCCTCCAGACTGACCCGCAAGGCGCGCAGGCGCAGCGCCAGCAGTTCGTCAAAATCAGCGGCACAGGCCGGCGCAAAGTGAAAGGCTGTCATGCTCACTCCTGGCTGCCGGACGTGCCGGCGTAGTCTGCAAGGTTGGGGGAAGGCTACGGGATGCTAGTCGAACAGTGCCGCCATCTGGCGGGCGGCGGCGGCGGGGTCGGGTGCATCGAACAGGCCACCGATGACGGCGATGGCACTGGCGCCGGCAGCGACTACCTCGGCGGCATTGTCCGGGGTGATGCCACCGATGGCCACACTGGGCAGGCCCAGCTTTTTGGCCTCGGCAAACAGCGATAGCGGTGCTGCTACGGCATTGGGTTTGGTGCGCGAGGGGTAGACGGCACCAAAGGCAATATAACTGGCACCGTCGCGGGCAGCCTGTTCGGCCAGGGCGATGTCGTTATAGCAGGAAACACCGATGATGGCGTTTTTTCCCAGCACGGCGCGGGCATCGGCTACCGAGCCGTCAGTCTTGCCCAGATGCACGCCATCGGCTTCCACGGCACGGGCCAGGGTGACATCGTCGTTGATCAGGAACAGCACCTGGCGGCTCTTGCACAGGCTGGCCAGCAGGCTGGCCTGGCGCAGACGGCGCACGGTATTGGCGCTCTTGTTGCGGTATTGCAGGATGGCCACGCCGTTGTCCAGCACGCGGCTGACCTTGGCCAGCAGTTGCTCGCTGTCATCCGCCTCCGGCGATACCGCATACAAGCCCTTAATCACTGTCACCCTCTGCTCCTTCGTCTTCGCGGGCCCAGAACATCCGGTCCGGGATGGTTTGGCCCATGCCCGGGCGGAAACCCGCCACCAGGCTTTGATAGGTATATTCCTGCGCTTCACGTACCGCCTCCGGCAGCATCAGGCCGGTGGCCAGCATGCCGGCAATGGCGGAGGCCAGGGTGCAGCCGGAGCCATGATAGCTGCCAGGCAGCCGCTCCCAGCGGTCGGCACGGACGATGCCGTTGGGACTGTACAGGCTGTTTATGACTTCTTTGGTATTTTCGTGGGTGCCGGTAATCAATACATGCGGGCAGCCCAGCGCCAGCAGCCGCTTGGCTGCTTCGTCCAGGCTCAGTTCCTCGTCTTCGTCCGGGTCGTTCATCGCCAGCCGGCGGGCTTCCATGCTGTTGGGGGTGATGATGGACACTTGCGGAATCAACAGGTCGCGCATGGCGGCAATCAGGTCGTCATCGGCCAGTTCGTGGCCGCCGCCGCTGCGCAGCACCGGGTCCAGTACCACCGGCACGTCCGGATAGTCGGCAATCAGCTGTGCCACCACGGCGACGTTTTCCACGCTGCCCAGCATGCCGATCTTGAACACCAGCACCGGAATGTCTTCCAGCAGGAAGCGCGCCTGGTCGTTGACCAGGTCGGAATCCAGCACCATGAAGTCATCCACCCCCACGGTATCCTGCACGGTGATGGCGGTAATGACCGACAAGGGATGGCAGCCCAGACTGGCCAGGGTGAGGATGTCGGCCTGGATGCCGGCGCCGCCGGAGGGATCGGAGCCAGCCAGGGTCAGTACGGCGGGCGGGGGGGGCAATGTGGACAAGGCGGTAACCTCTTTGGTCAGATCGTGCAGCAGCAATTAGAATGACTATTTTAACCGAGCTTGGGATAAACGTATGCGCACCTGGATGTGTCTGATCTGCGGTTTCATCTACGACGAGGAAGCCGGGCGACCGGAAGACGGCATCGCGCCGGGAACTCCCTGGGAAGATGTACCGCCCAACTGGACCTGTCCCGATTGTGATGCCCGCAAGGACGATTTCGAAATGGTGGAAATCTGACCTGGCCGGCAGTCGCGCAGCATCATGGCCTGCAGGCCGTGGCAAGGAATGTGGCATGAATTGTCACGGCAGAAAAGGTGCACGGCAGACATTTATGCGCAAATACCGGGTCCACGGTCTGCCGGTATGCTGTTTCACGTGAAACACGGCAGTGCAGCTGCACTGCCTCATGGAGTCCGAATTGGCTTATCTCTATCTCAAGGCTTTCCACATCATCTTTGTCACCTCGTGGTTTGCCGGCCTGTTTTACCTGCCGCGCATCTTCGTCAACCTGGCCATGGCTGCGCCTGGCGCCGAATACGACCGTCTGCTGTTGATGGCGCGCAAACTGTATCGCTTCATGACGCCGCTGGCGGTGCTGGCGCTGCTGCTGGGCATGGCGCTGTGGCAGGGCTTCGGCATTGGCGGCGGCTGGCTGCATGCCAAGCTCACCCTGGTGGCGGTGCTGATTGCCTACCACCTGTACTGCGGCAAGCTGTATCGCGACTTTGTCGCCGGCGCCAATCGTCACAGCCATGTCTGGTATCGCTATTTCAATGAAATCCCGGTGCTGGCCTTGTGCGCGGTGGTGATTCTGGTGGTGGTCAAGCCGTTTTGACGCTGTTTTGCTGTCGGCGTGGCGTGTGTCGCCGCGCCGACCTTATGAATGAATGCAGGGCCGAGCGCCCTGAACGGGAAACAACAGCATGGGACTGGAAATCGAACGCCGCTTTGTGATCAGCGATGACAGCTGGCGCGGCCTGGCCGAGGGCGTGCAATACCGCCAGGGCTATCTGTCGGTGGAAAAGGAACGTACCGTGCGGGTGCGCATCGTGGGCGAGCAGGCCTGGCTCACCCTCAAGGGCAATATCAGCGACATCAGCCGCCACGAATTCGAATACACCATTCCGCTGGCCGATGCCCAGACCATCATGGATGCCATGTGTCCGATGGTGGTGGACAAGCTGCGTCACCGCATCGAGTTTGGCGGCTACATCTGGGAAGTGGACGAATTCTTCGGTGAGAATGCCGGGCTGGTGCTGGCCGAAATCGAACTGCCGGCCGAAGACACCCCGTTTGCCAAGCCGGACTGGGTGGGGGCGGAAGTCACCGAAGACGGGCGTTATACCAATGCCTATCTTTCCAAGAAGCCCTACAACAGCTGGCCGCAGCGCTGAAATGCCAACACTGCCCCGCCCGGCTGTGGAAAAATAACTCTTTCGCCAGAATGGATACCGCACGGTACATGCCCTGCACCACTGGCAAACCCGATTCCGGCAGCAAACCAGGCTGGTTTGCGCCCTACCCGTCATAAGGAAACCGCATGTCCCGCAATCTCGAACTGTTTGAACGTGGCAAGAAAACCATCCCCGGTGGTGTCAATTCTCCGGTACGGGCCTTTGGCTCGGTCGGTGGCACGCCGCGCTTTGTCAAAAAGGCGCTGGGCGCACATTTCTGGGATGCCGACGACAAGCAGTACATCGACTACATCGGTTCCTGGGGCCCGGCCATTGTTGGCCATGCCCACCCCACCGTGATCAAGGCGGTGCAGGATGTCGCGGTGGATGGCCTGTCCTTTGGCGCACCTACCGAAGCGGAAATCGAGATTGCCGAGGAAATCTGCAAGCTGCTGCCCTCGGTGGAGCAAGTACGCCTGGTGTCCTCCGGTACCGAAGCCACCATGAGCGCCATCCGTCTGGCGCGTGGCTTTACCGGCCGCGACGCCATCGTCAAGTTTGAAGGCTGCTACCACGGCCACTCCGACAGCCTGCTGGTGAAGGCCGGTTCCGGCCTGCTGACTTTTGGTAATCCTTCTTCCGGTGGTGTTCCGGCCGACTTCACCAAGCACACCCTGGTGCTGGAGTACAACAACGTCGAACAGCTGGAACGCACTTTCCAGGAAATCGGCGAGCAGATTGCCTGCGTCATCCTGGAGCCGATTGCCGGCAATATGAACCTGATCAAGCCGTCGGCAGAATTCGTGCACGCCCTGCGCGCGCTGACCGAAAAACATGGCAGCGTGCTGATCTACGACGAAGTGATGACCGGTTTCCGCGTGGATCTGGGCTGCGCCCAGGCGCTGCACGGCGTCAAGCCGGACCTCACCACCCTGGGCAAGGTGATTGGCGGCGGCATGCCGCTGGCTGCTTTCGGTGGTCGTGCCGACATCATGGGCTGCATCTCGCCGCTGGGTAATGTGTATCAGGCGGGCACCCTGTCCGGTAACCCGGTGGCCGTGGCAGCTGGCCTGACCACGCTCAAGCTGATTCAGGAGCCGGGCTTCCATGCCACCCTCAGCCGTCGCACCGCTCGTCTGGCGCAAGGCCTGGCCGAAGCGGCCAAGGAAGCCGGTGTGCCGATGGCCACTGACAGCGTGGGCGGCATGTTCGGCATCTACTTCTGCGATGCCGTGCCCACCAGCTACGCCCAGGTAACAGCCTCGAACCGCGAACGCTTCAACCGCTTCTTCCACGCCATGCTGGACGAAGGCGTGTACCTGGCCCCGTCGGCTTACGAAGCCGGTTTTGTCTCCATCGCTCATACCGACGACATCATCGAACAGACCATTGCCGCCGCCCGCCGTGCGCTGGCGCGCATCTGAGTCCACGGCTCACGCTCAAGGACTGCATCTGTCTGGCAGCCCGCAAAACAAACCGTCCACCCTTGGTGGGCGGTTTTTGTTTGCCCGTAGCGCCTGCCAACTGCCGCAAACAGTCAGGCTCAGGCACAATAGCCCGCTGAATTTTCCTGTTCCCACCAATGCAAACCACCACCTCCCAGCGCCTGGCCTGGCGTATTCTGGCCAATGAAGCCGGTATCCGCCTCACTCCCTGCATCCAGCAGCCTGAAGGTGCTGGCTGGAGCCGTGGCCGCGTGCTGCCGCTGGGGCGTTTGCTCGATCAGGCCGCGCAGTGGGACTGGCTGAGCGCGCAGGACCGGCTGGTGATCGGCCAGCTTGAGCGCACCCATCAGTTGAGCGATGGCAGCAGCCTGGCCGAGCTGGAAGGCGAAGCCGCCCTGCCCTTGCTGCTGGGTCATCCAGCGCTGTTCTGGGAGGATCAGCCGGAACAGCCCGTCACGCTGGAAGCGGGCCAGATCAGCCTGTTGCTGCAGCGCCAGCAACAGCAGATGGTGCTGCAACTGAGCCCGCCCGGCATTGCCGCCTGCCAGCATTGCCTGTGGCAGCGCAGCGGCCCAAACAGCCTGCTGGTGTACTGGCCGGGGCCGGAGATTCGCCAGCTGGCGGCCTTGCTCGGTCACAGCCTGACCGTGCCACTGGCCGCGCGCAAAAAACTGCTGGAGGCGATAGGCGACATGGTGCCGTGGCTGCCGGTCGAGCTGGTGGATGCTGACGATGGTGCGGACCTGCCTGCCATGGCGGCCGACCCACGGCTGTTTGCCGTGCTGGTACCGCTGCCGGAAGGCTTGCGCCTGCAACTGCGCTGCCGGGTGGCCGAGCAGGCCGCCTGGTATCCGCCGGGGCGCGGGCCATGGCAGCAAGTGGCGCTGGAGCAAGGCCTGCCCATCTGCTTTCAGCGCCAGTTGAGCGAGGAAAAACAGGCGCTGGCGGCTTTGTTGCAGGATTGTCCGGCACTGGCGGCAGCCCGGGCCGACCCTGATGGGGTAGTGCAATGGCTGCTGGCCGATCAGCAGCAGGCCTTGCAAGTCGTACAGCAGTTGCAGCAACTACACGCCATCGCCCCGCAGCGGCTTGAGTGCGTCTGGCCGCAGGGACAGCGCATGCGCATCCAGGCCCAGGCCGGCCTGCCGCAGCTGCGGTTGAAAACCAAGCGCAAGAACGGCTGGCTGGAAGTGACCGGCGAGGTGCAGGTGGACGAAGACCGTGTGCTGCAGCTGCGCCAGTTGCTGGAAGCCTTGGCCCATCAGCCCGGTCAGTATCTGCGCCTGTCCGAGCAGGACTGGCTGGCCTTGTCCGATAGCCTGCTCGCCCGGCTGCAGCAGCTAGCCATGCTGGCCGACCACGCCCTGCACGACGGGCTGCGCTTGAGCCTGCTGGCGGCACCGGCGCTGGCAGAACTGGCAGGCGACATCGGTCGCATGGAGGGTGATGCCGGCTGGCAGCAATTGCTGGCGCAGCGGGACAGCCTGCGCGTGTTTCAACCTGAGGTGCCGGCCACCCTGCAGGCCAGCTTGCGGCCTTATCAGCTGCAAGGTTTTGCCTGGTTGTCGCGGCTGGCGCATATCGGAGCCGGCGCCTGCCTCGCCGACGACATGGGCCTGGGCAAGACAGTGCAAACGCTGGCCGTGCTGCTGGACCGTGCGCATCTGGGGCCACAGCTGGTGGTGGCGCCCACCTCGGTGGCGCTCAACTGGCTGGCCGAGGCCGCCCGCTTCGCTCCCAGCCTGCGCTTGCGTCCTTATCAACAGCAGCGCGACTTATCCACAGTCGGGCCGCAGGACCTGGTGATTGCCAGTTACGGCCTGCTGCAATTGCAGGCCGATGATTTTGCCGAGGTGCACTGGGCCAGTGTGGTGCTGGACGAGGCGCAGGCCATCAAGAATGCCGCTACCAAACGCGCACAGGCGGCACAAAGCCTGCGGGCAGATTTTCGCCTGGCCGCCAGTGGCACGCCGGTGGAAAACCATCTGGGTGAATTGTGGAGTTTGTTCCGCTTTGTCACGCCGGGTTTGCTGGGCAATGAGGAGCGCTTCCAGCAGCGTTTTGCCCAGCCTATCGCCGAGGGTGATGAAGAGGCCCGTACCACGCTCAAGGCGCTGATCCAGCCCTATCTGTTACGCCGTACCAAGGCCGAGGTGCTGACCGAGCTGCCACCGCGCACCGACATCACCCGCCGCATTCCGCTGTCCGAGCAGGAGTTGCACGTGTACGAAGCCATGCGCCAGCAAGCGCTGCAAAAGCTGGCCGAGGTAGACAGCCAGGACAAGAAGACCATGCAGGTACTGGCCGAGCTGACCCGGCTGCGTCGTTTCTGTTGTCACCCGGCCCTGTTGCAGCCAGACACTGCCCTGCCGGCCAGCAAGTTTGTTTTCTTCTGCCTGCTGATGACCGAGCTGCTGGACAACGGCCACAAGGCGCTGGTGTTCAGCCAGTTTGTCGATCATCTGGCCTTGGCGCGGCAATGGCTGGATGAACAAGGCATTGCCTACCAGTATCTGGATGGCGCCACGCCGGGCAAGCAGCGCAAGGCGCGCATGGACGCCTTCCAGGCTGGCGAGGGCGAGGTCTTCCTGATCAGTCTGAAAGCCGGCGGTACCGGGCTTAACCTGACCGCGGCCGACTACGTGATTCACCTCGACCCATGGTGGAACCCGGCGGTGGAAGACCAGGCCAGCGACCGCGCCTACCGCATGGGTCAGCAGCGGCCGGTCACCGTGTACCGGCTGGTGGCGGAAAACACCATCGAAGAAAAAATCGTTGCCCTGCATGCGGAAAAACGCGCACTGGCCGACAGCCTGCTGCAAGGTGGCGACCTGGCTGCCCAGCTGGATGGGGCGGCTTTACTGGCCTTGTTGCAAGGCGGCTAGCCGCTGAATTGCTGAAACAGCCGCTTGCGCAGCTCGGCAATGCCGCTGCCCACGGCGGAGGACAGCTGGCTGTAGCGCGATGGCCCCACCGCCAAGGCCTCGCGTGCGGCATCGAACTGGCCCTGGTTGATCAGCTCGGCCACGCGCGCGGCTTCCAGGTGGAATGCGCGGTGGTTATCCACCAGCTGTACAAACACGCTATTGTGGCCGCAATTGAGCATGCCCTCGCCGTGCAGCCAGCGGCCCAGCTCGCAGCCACAGCAGTCGCCAATTTGCGCGGCATCCAGCTGTCTGCCCTCCAGCATGGCCGTGCGTAGTTCCAGCTTCAATTCGAAATGGAGCAGCAGGGCATCTTCTAGATTCATGCCTATTTCCCCGACGACACTTCTCCCGAGTTCTTACTATAGCCAGTCACTATGCTGGCGTGATGGGAATTGTCATCCGGCAAGCCGCTAGCTGCGGTGCCATGACTGATGGGTGGTCTGGGCCAGCTGCTGGCGATTGGCCGCACCGGCCTGCGCGGCCTGCAAAAAGCCATCCAGCGAAATGTGTGGCGGCCAGCTGGCGGTGACCGGCTGCCATTTCAGCAGGCGGTCGATGCGGAAATGACGATAGTCCTGACGCAGCTGACACCAGGCCGCCAGCGTCCAGCGATTGCCCCAGAAAAACAGGCCCAGCGGCAATACGCAGCGCTGGCTGGGGTGGCCTAGTTCATCCTGATAGTCGATGTCCAGTGCCTGGCCGGCCAGTATCGCCTCGCGCAAGGAGGCCAGCCGTTCGCAGGGATAGTCATGATGCTGCGGCACAAACAGTGGTGCCGGCGTCAGCCCGGCCGAGCCCAGCACCGCGTGAATCTTGGCCAGCGCACTGGCGGCTGCGCTGGCGGTGGCGGGGTCGGTCCAGCCGGCCAGCATGCGTGCACCCACTTCCAGCGCGGCCAGTTCTTCAGCGGAGAAACTCAATGGCGGTGGGTTAAAACCCTGTTCCAGCCAGTAGCCCTCGCCAGCCTCGCCATTGACCGGAGAGCCACTGGCCAGCAAATCGGCCATGTCGCGGTAGACGGTGCGTACCGATACTTCCAGCCAGGCGGCCAGCTGGGCTGCCGTGGTGCGGCGGCGGCCACGCAGCAGGTGGAGGATTTGCAGCAGGCGGTCGGCACGGCGCATGGGGTGGGTCCGGTTTTAGTGCGGCAGCGGGCTGCACAGCTCCAGCAGCATGCCGTCCGGGCAGCGCAGGAAAGACACGGTCTGCCCCCAGGGTTTGAGCTGCGGTGCGGCCAGTTCGCGAGCACCGGCAGCCAGTGCCGCCTGATGTGCGGCGGCGACATCGTCGGTAGCCAGGGCAATCTCTACGCCTAGTGGCAGTGCACCATCATCGGCAAAGCGAAAGCCCTCGGGATGATTGCTCAGAGCCAGCGCCTTGCTGGCAAAGGACAGCGTGGTGTCGCCGCTGTCCAGCTCGCCATAGTCGCCCTCTGGGGTGAGCAAGCGTCGCGAGAAGCCGAATGCCTCTTCAAAAAAGGCCAGCGAGCTGGCGACATCCGCCACATAGACAATGGTATAGGCAAATTTCATCCTGCTTCCTTTTCTGAAGTGGCGCGGGGCTGCTGTTCCCGCGCCAGTGCGATGACGCCGGCGATGGCCTGCCGTGCCTGCGGGCTGTTATGCCAGCAGCTGGAGCCCAGTGCTTGTGCCACTTGCCAGGTGATGTCGGCGGCTTCCTGGCCGGCCAGCTGGCTCAGGCTGCTGAAGCCGATCTGCTCCAAGCGGGAGATCACCGTGGGGCCAACCCCTTTGAGTGCCAGCAGTTGCTGGCGTTCCTGTGCGGAAAACGGCATGGATCTGCTCCGGTTGTGCTGGCTGGCTCGTGGCGTGTGGCGACTGCCAGCCAGGCGGGAAGGGACATGATATCCGCTAGCGGACTTGCCCGCTTCAGGCTTGCAGATGCAGGCCGATGCTATTGCCCTCGCTGTCTTCTATCAGCGCGATATCGCCATTGCCGTCTTCCAGCGTGGTGATGGGCAGCAATACCTTGCCGCCAGCGGCCTTAACCCGTTCCAGCGTCGCGGCCAGATCCGGCCCGCCATCCAGATAGATGCGACAACCCTGGCCACCAGCCGGCAGTCGCGGGCTGGCCATGATGCAGCCGGAGCTGTCGGGAAACACGGCAATACGGTCGGTCATGAAGTCTTCCTGCTTCAGTTGCAGCTGCAAGACCTGCTGGTAAAAGGCAACGGCACGGTCAAAATTGGCGGCGGGGATTTCAAACCAGTGAATCAGCGACATGGATGGCTCCGGGAAGGGCTACGGCGGGCTTGCCGTGTTCACAGCATGCACGCCCCCTGCTGACAGCATAGTGTCAGTAGCCGGTGGCATCGTGGGCGGTAGGCGTAAAAAAACCACCGCGTTTGCTAAGCGGTGGCTGATGCTGCTACCCGGAGCCTGTCGGACCCGCTGCTTGGCGCAGCTGACAAGAGCGCAGCGTCTCCGGGGCAAGCAGCGCTGATATAAACAGAACTAAGGGTTAGGGCAAGGCGGCGCAAGGCTGCAACATGGGTTTTGTCAGCCGCGCTCAGTCCAGCTGGCCGGCCAGCGCGGCCAGCACGCGGGCGCTGGTGGCCTGCGGGTGGGCGGTGATGCGCAGCATGTGGCGCACCGCCGGGTGTTGCGGACGGTGAATGGCGATGCCGCATTGCAGGAGATGGCGCTGGATGGCCTCGGCCTGCAGTGCATCCGGATAGGCCACGCAGACGAAATTGGTGTGCGAGGGCAGCGGTGTCAGGCCCTGGTCGTACAGCGCATGGCTCAGGTGATGGCGCAGGGTGATGGTTTGCGCCACCAGCTTGCGCGAGTAGTCCGGGTCGTCCAGCACGATTTGCGCTGCCGCCTGGGCAATGCTGGACAGCGCGTATTGCGGGCGGATCTGGTCGGCCTTGGCAATGATGTCGGCGCTGGCGATGGCATAGCCCACGCGCAGCCCGGCCAGCGCATAGGCCTTGGACAGGGTGCGCAGGCGCAGGGTGTGCGGCAGGATGCCGGCCGGTGGCGCATCGGCGGCATCGGTGCAGAAATCGACATAGGCCTCGTCCAGCAGCAGCAGGGTATGCGGCGGCAGTGCGGCGCGCAGGGTGCGGATGTCTTCGGCCTGCCAGTAATGGCCGGTGGGATTGTCCGGATTGGCCAGATACAGCACCGAGGCATGCTCGGCGCGGGCCACTTCCGCCAGCCGTGCCAGATCCGGCTGCATGTGCTGGCCACGCTGGCAATAGGGCACCTCCAGCACGCGGGCACCCACGCCTTCGGCAAAGTAGCGGAAGGAGGGATAAGTGCCAGCGGTGGTGACCACGGCATCGCCCGGATTACAGGTCAGTCGCAGTGCCAGCAGGATCAGGCTGTCGGCCCCGGTATCGAACAGGATTTCCGTTTGGCTGACGCCGTTGAGCTTGGCTGCCCGCTCGCGCAGCGCATGGGCATAGGGATCGGGATACAGCCTGGCCATTTCCGCCAGCGCCTTGCCCAGCTCGCCGGCCAGTGGCGATACCGGATCCGGCAGGCTCTCGTTGGAGCCGATGCGGGTCTTGATGCGGTGCCCCAGCGCCGTTTCCAGCTTCACGATGCCGGGAAAGGGATTGACGATGGTGTGGTGTTCGAGATGGCGGGCAAAACGGGTCATGGCGGCTTTCGTCCTTGCAGCAGAACATTCTAGATGGCGACGGGGCGGCGACAAATCAGCAGATCAGCTAACGATAGCATTCAGCAGGATAAGGCAGCCAAGACCGGCGGCACGGCAGTGTAGCGCTGGCCTGGGCCGGCGCTGCTGTGCCAGGGGTAAAAACCGGTAAAGCGGCCGCTCAGGGCGCTGGTTTGGCCTCTGCCGCCGGTGCCGAGGCATGGCTGCGGGTTTGGTCCGGCTTGGGAAGATACAGGTTGCCTTTATAGCCACAGGCAGTCACGACAAGGCTCAGGGCAAGGCAGGTCAGCATGGTTCGCAGCATAAAAAGCAGTCCGGTGTGGCAAAATCCCGAGTCTAGCACACGCGATTCAAGGAAGAGACGACATGAACGAGAGCGAATTTCTGGATGTGACCGACCGCATTTTCAGCCGGATCGAAGATGCCATCGACGATGCCGGTGTGGATGCCGACTTTGTCAGCAATGGCAATGTGCTGGAAATCGAATTCGACGATGGCGGCAAGATCGTGGTCAACCGTCATGCGGCCAATCAGGAACTGTGGATCGCGGCCAAGAGCGGCGGTTATCACTTTGCCTTCAAGGATGGCCAGTGGCTGGCCGCCCGTGACGGTGCGGAATTTTTCAGCACGCTGAAAACCGCCATCGCCCAGGCGTGTGGTGAGCCGGACCTGGAGCTGGATATCTGATGCAGGCGGTGTGGCTGGCGCTGGGCGGGCTGGTGGTGTCGGCTTTTACTTCATCCACTATCCTGCCTGGCAATTCCGAGGTGGTACTGGCGGCCTTTCTTTACAAATGGCCGGACTGGCTATGGCCGGCCCTGCTGCTGGCCACCGTGGCCAACAGTGCCGGCAGCGCCACCAGCCTGTGGCTGGGACGGGTGGCACCCAAAAAGGAAGTGTCACCACGCATCCAGCGCTGGTTTGAGCGCTATGGCCCGGCCGTGCTCTTGCTCAGCTGGGTGCCACTGATCGGCGATGCCCTGCCGCTGGCCGCCGGCTGGCTGCGCCTGCCCTGGTTGCCCAGCCTGCTGTGGCTGACCGTGGGCAAGGCTGCGCGCTATCTGGTACTGGCCTGGGGCGTGCTGGCAGCGCTGCATGCCTGATCATGTAACAGCGGATTGGCATGTGCCGCCGCTGAGGGTTTACAATTCAGGCAATTCTTATCTCGAGCTTCCATGAGCCAACATATTCCCCGCAAACGCTTTGGCCAGAATTTTCTGCAAGATGCCAGCGTGATTGAAAACATCGTGCATGCGGTCAATCCGCAGCCAGACGATGTGGTCATTGAAATCGGCCCCGGTCTGGGCGCCATCACCAAGCCGTTGCTGGATCGCCTGCCGCATCTGCATGTGGCGGAAATCGACCGCGACATCATCGCCCGGCTGAAAAAGGAATTTCCGCCGGAGCGCCTGACCATCCACGAAGGCGATGCGCTCAAGTTCGACTTCGGCTCGATTAGCGATGGTGCGTTCAAGATTGTCGGCAACCTGCCCTACAACATCTCCACCCCGCTGCTGTTCCACCTGGCCAGCTTTGGCCAGCGCGTGACCGACATGCACTTCATGCTGCAAAAAGAAGTGGTGGACCGCATGCTGGCCGAGCCGTCCACCACCGATTTCGGCCGCCTGACGGTGATGTTGCAGTACCGCTTTGAAATGGAGCTGGTGCTGAATGTGCCGCCAGATGCCTTCTGGCCGCCACCGAAGGTGGACTCTGCCGTGGTGCGCATGATTCCGGCGCCGGGCCGCTGCGGCGTGGCCAAGGACGAAAAAGCCCTGGAAGAACTGGTGACCAAGGCCTTCTCGCAGCGCCGCAAGACCCTGCGCAATAATCTGAAAGGCGTGCTGGAACTGGCCGATTTTGAAGCGCTGGGCATAGACCCGGGCCTGCGGCCGGAAAACCTGGCGGTGGAGGATTTTGTCCGCATGGCGAACCACCTGTCCGCCTGAGCGGTCGCAACAAATTGACCGCGTGCGCCTGAGTAGGCAGCCGCATTGCCGAGCCGCTTGCATACTGTCGCCAGTGGCCGCAGAATCGCAAACTTTTCACCCCGGCCTGGTCGGGGTGTGCAGTAATACAGGGAGAGCCGCCCACATAAAGAGGCGGTGACTGTAAGCAGAAGACCGGCAGCGTCCGGCTGGCAGGTAAACGGGGGTTTACCGCGAAAGCCGGCCTGATGTGGCCTGTCCCTGCTGCTGGATAATCCAGCCTATAACAGCAGTGTCCGCGGTCTTCGGGCCAAGGGCAGTGATCGATCAAGGACCTCAGGAGAAACTTATATGAAGCTTTGCACCCGTCTTATCTCTGCAGCAACCCTGGCCGCTCTGGCCAGCACCCCGGCGTTTGCCGCCGAACTGACCGGCACCCTGAAGAAAATCAAGGATTCCGGCGTCATCGTTCTGGGCAACCGCGATGCCTCCATTCCTTTCTCCTACTACGACAATAACCAGAAGCCCATTGGTTACTCGGTCGATCTGGCCAACAAGGTTGTCGATGCAGTGAAGAAAGAGCTGAAAATGCCGAACCTGCAGGTCAAGTACAATCTGGTGACCTCGCAGACCCGTATCCCGCTGGTACAGAACGGTACTGTCGATCTGGAATGTGGCTCCACCACCAATAACGTCGAGCGTCAGAAGCAAGTGGCCTTCTCGGTGGGCATCTTCGAAATCGGTACCCGCCTGCTGACTGGCAAGACCTCCGGCGTGAAAGACTTCGCCGATCTGAAAGGCAAGAACGTTGTCACCACTGCCGGTACCACTTCCGAGCGTCTGCTCAAGGCCATGAATGCTGACAAGCAGATGGGCATGAACATCATCTCCGCCAAGGATCATGGCGAATCCTTCCTGATGCTGGAATCCGGCCGCGCCGTGGCCTTCATGATGGACGATGCCCTGCTGTACGGCGAAATGGCCAAGGCCAAGAGCCCGGCCAACTGGGTGGTGACCGGCAAGCCGCAGTCCTTCGAAATCTACGGCTGCATGCTGCGCAAGGACGACGCTGCCTTCAAGAAGGTGGTGGACGATGCCATCAAGGCCACTTACAAGTCCGGCGAAGTGAACAAGATCTACGCCAAGTGGTTTACCAGCCCGGTTCCGCCCAAGGGCCTGAACCTGAACTTCCCGATGTCCGACGTGGTGAAGGAACTGATCGCCAAGCCGACCGACAAGGCCGCCGAATAAGCGATTCCTTCCTGTAGTGCAGATGCTGAGCCGGCCGATGCCGGCTCAATTGCTGCCTGTTTTCCCCTCGTGCAACCGGCTATAACGGCAGCACGGGAGGCGGCGCTGCGTCTGCCCTGGCTGCCTGCTCATGCTCATTGCAGGCAGGGACTTCATCCGACCTTCATGTCTGCCCATTGGCGGAAGGCATGCTGCTGTCGGCAGCAGGCGCCTGCGTCTGCTTGCATCTGGAGAAAAACATGAATTACCACTGGGACTGGGGCATCTTCTTCAAGTCCACCGGTGTCGGCAGTGAAATCTACCTGAACTGGTTTGTTTCCGGTCTGGGCTGGACCATCGCCGTGGCACTGGCCGGCTGGATCATCGCTCTTGCACTCGGCTCGGTACTGGGCGTGATGCGCACCCTGCCGGGCAAGCTGCTGCCCACCATCGCCACCACCTATGTCGAGTTGTTCCGCAATGTGCCGCTGCTGGTGCAGTTGTTCATCTGGTACTTCCTGGTACCCGACCTGCTGCCCACACCACTGGAAATGTGGTTCAAGCAGGGTATCAGCCCGGCTACGTCGGCCTACCTGTCGGTAGTGGTGTGCCTGGGCCTGTTTACCGCCGCCCGCGTGTGCGAACAGGTACGGACCGGCATTCAGGCGCTGCCACGCGGCCAGAACAACGCGGCGCTGGCCATGGGCTTTTCCACGGCGCAGACCTACCGCTTCGTGCTGCTGCCGCAGGCTTTCCGCATCATCATTCCGCCGCTGACCAGCGAGTTTCTGAATATTTTCAAGAACTCCTCGGTGGCCTCGCTGATTGGCCTGATGGAGTTATTGGCGCAAACCAAGCAAACCGCCGAGTTTTCCGCCAATATTTTCGAAGCCTTCACCCTGGCAACGCTGATCTACTTTGTCCTCAACATGAGCCTGATGGGCTTCATGGCCTGGGTGGAAAAGCGGGTGCGTATCCCCGGCATGATGGGAGGTAGCAAATAATGGCCCTCGATTTCAGTCAGATCATCCCCGCCCTGCCCGGCCTGGCCGATGGCATGCTGCTGACGCTCAAACTGCTGGTGATGGCAGTGCTGGGCGGCGTGGTACTGGGCACCCTGCTGGCGCTGGCGCGCCTGTCTGACAATGTCCTGCTGTCGCGGCTGGCCAAGTGGTATGTCAATTATTTCCGCTCGATACCGCTGCTGCTGGTGATCTCCTGGTTCTACCTGGTGGTGCCCATGGTGCTGAGCTGGATCACTGGCGACCTGACCCCGGTAGGGGCCTTTACCTCCTGCCTGGTGGCCTTCGTCATGTTCGAGGCTGCGTATTTTTCCGAAATCGTCCGTGCCGGCATCCAGTCCATTTCTCGTGGGCAGATCAATGCCGCTTATGCGCTGGGCATGAGTTATGGCCAGGCCATGCGGCTGGTGATCCTGCCGCAGGCTTTCCGCAAAATGATGCCGCTCTTGCTGCAGCAAAGTATCATCCTGTTCCAGGACACTTCGCTGGTGTATGCGGTGGGCTTGATGGATTTTCTCAATACCGCCCGCTCCAAGGGCGATGTCGTTGGTTTGCCGCATGAATTCCTGCTGTTTGCCGGTGCGGTTTACTTCGTGATCAGTTTCGGCGCGTCGCAATGGGTGAAGCGTCTGCAAAAAAGGTTTGCTGTATGAGCGCGATGATTAGCATCAACAATGTAAGCAAGTGGTATGGCGACTTTCAGGTACTGACCGACTGCACTACCGGCGTCAAAAAAGGCGAGGTGGTGGTGGTGTGCGGGCCGTCCGGTTCCGGCAAGTCCACCCTGATCAAGTGCGTCAATGCGCTGGAACCCTTCCAGAAGGGTGAAATCATTGTCGACGGCATTGCGGTGGGCGACCCGAAAACCGATCTGCCCAAGCTGCGCAGCCGGGTTGGCATGGTGTTCCAGCATTTCGAGCTGTTCCCGCATCTGTCCATTACCGAAAACCTGGCCATCGCCCAGGTCAAGGTGCTGGGCCGCAGCCAGGACGAAGCGCGGGAAAAGGGCCTGAAGCTGCTGGATCGCGTTGGCCTGAAAGCCCATGCGCACAAATTCCCCGGCCAGCTGTCCGGTGGCCAGCAACAGCGCGTGGCCATCGCCCGTGCGCTGGCGATGGACCCGATTGCCATGCTGTTTGACGAACCGACCAGTGCGCTGGATCCGGAGATGATCAACGAAGTGCTGGACGTGATGACCGAGCTGGCCCAGGAAGGCATGACCATGATGTGCGTCACCCACGAAATGGGCTTTGCCCGTCGTGTGGCACACCGCGTCATCTTCATGGACAAGGGTGCCATCGTCGAGGATTGCGACAAGGATGCCTTTTTTGGCGACATCAATGCCCGCTCCGAGCGTGCACGGCAATTCCTGTCGAAGATTCTGCAACACTGAGCAGCACGCCACACCAGAAACCCGGCCAAGCCGGGTTTTTTTATGCCGGGCTTGCCGGCGGCTTATCGTGGTCGAAGCGGATTTTTCCCGAGCAGGCCAAGGCCCGCCAAGCAAGGCCTGGCTGCTGCCAGGCACTGCTGGTACTGGCGGCGTCGACGCAGCTTGTCCCGGGTGCTCTGTGAGGTTTTATCAGTGCTTCTTAATAGCGTGCCAGTCATGACATTGTTATTGTTATTAGTTGATAATACTTACAAATGATGTAAACGATGGTGTATTATCATTGGGGAAAATTCCCTGCTAACCTTTCTGCTCTGCGCCTACACTGACGATAGCGCTAACCTTTTCAGCCAGACCTGTCCATGTATTCAACCCGCTATCTTGGGCGCCAGCCCATCGTTGATGCCAACCAGCAGTTGGTGGCGTACGAACTGTTGTTCCGCTCCAGCCAGGCCAATGTCGCCAGGGTCGACGACGATGTGATGGCGACTACAGCGGTGATCCGCCATGCCTTTGTTGATCTGGGCGTGGGTGAGGTGCTGGGTGACCGTCTGGGTTTCATCAATGTCAGCGAAACCCTGCTGATGGATGATCTGCTGGATGTGCTGCCCTGTGACAAGGTCGTGCTGGAGATCCTGGAAACGGTAAAGGTCACGCCGCCCTTGCTGGCGCGGCTGGCCGAGCTGCGGCACAAGGGTTTCCGGCTGGCGATGGACGATGTGGTGGAGCTGGATGCCGACCGCCTGGCCCTGCTGCCGCTGGTGGATATCGTCAAGATCGATCTGGTGGCGCTCAGCCTGCTGCAATTGCGCCAGCTGGTGGCTGAGCTGGCCAGCTTTCCCGGCATTCTGCTGGCGGAGAAGGTCGACACTGTGGAGCAGTTCGAACTGTGCCGCGAGCTGGGCATCCAGTGGTTCCAGGGTTATTTCTTTGCCCGTCCCACCGTGCTGTCCACCCGCCAGGCCAATGCCAGCCAGCATGCCATGCTCAGCCTGCTGGGCTTGCTGATGAGCGATGCCGACAACGATGAACTGTCCCAGGCACTGAAACTGGCACCAGACGTGGTACTGATGCTGATGAAGCTCAGTTCGACCGCCTCGGCCGCCACCCGCCGGCCGGTGTCCTCGGTCAGCGAGGCCATCATGTTGCTGGGGCGGGCCAAGATCAAGCGCTGGTCGATGCTGTTGCTGTTTGCCAGCAATGCCACCGATGTCCAGCCGCAGCGCAACCCGCTGCTGGAGCTGGCGGCCACGCGCGGCCGCATCATGGAACTGCTGGCCGAAGCCTGCTACCCGGAGCGGCGCGATGTCAGGGAAAGTGCCTTCATGATTGGCATGCTGTCGCTGGTGGATGTGCTGGTGCAGCAGCCCAAGGCCGAGGTGATTGCCAGCCTGCCGATAGAGGACAGCCTGAAAGAGGCGGTACTGGAAGGCCGCCATGTGCTGGGTGAATTGCTGCGGGTGGCGCTGAGTCTGGAAGACGATGCCGTCCCGCATCCGGCCGGCTATGACCCGGAAGTGCTGATGCGGGTGGAAACCCAGGCGCTGGACTGGGTCAACAGCATGTGGCAGTAAAGGCCGGCTGCTTCAGTTTGAACGGGCTTCGGCACCGTCCTGATCGTGCAATCGGCTGAGCAGGCCCTGTACCCGCTCATTGTCCCTGGGCAGCCAGTCCAGCATCTCGCGCAGCATCTGGTCGTATTCCCCGGTTTCCTGGTTTTTCTTGCGCAACTGCTCGCGTACCCGTAACAGAATGGCGCAAGCATTCATGCCGGTGCGCTCGTTGTACAGGCGCATCGCCATTTCATGCAGCATGCGCCCGGCTTCGACGGCCCGGCCTTCCGTCGTCAGTTCCACTGCGCGGTTGCTTTGTTCCTGCAGCTCGGCATAAGCGTGTTCGATCAGCTCGCTGCAACGGGCATGCTTGCGGGCGATTTCCAGCAACGTGGCCAGCTCGTGGCGGCTGTAGGCAAAGCGCATGGTGATGGTACGCGTCCAGCTTGCCAGCAGCTCAGGCTCGATCAGCGTTTCCGGCAGGCGTACCACCGCGCCCAGAAAGCGCTGGGCCGATTCGAAATGGACAAAGGATTTGAGCAGATCGTCGGCTGCCAGCTTCAGCTGCATCAGCGCTTCTTCGGCTCTTTGCTGCACCAGCGCGGTCAGCGCCTTGCAGGTCAACAGGGTGAATTGCGCTTCCGGCCGCTCGGCCAGGCTGGCACTGATATCGGCCTGCAGGCGGTCGATATACTGGGTGTTGCCGGTTTCGGAATAGGCTTGCAGCAGGTCTACCAGTACTTCCGGGCCAAAGAAATTATTGTTGCGGCCGATTTCCACTGCGCGTTGCAGGTATTGCGCACCCTTTTCCGGATCGCCCGAGCGCAGTGCCGCCGTGCCACAGCTTTTCAGCCGATGAAAATTGCGCGGCGAGATGTTCACCGCCTTTTCCAGCACGTCTACCGCCTGGGCGTACTGACCCTCGTCGATCAGGTTCTGCGCCAGCAGGTCGTAGGCATCGGTATAGAGCGGGGCATCCTGGATGATTTCGCGTAGCAGCTCGCTGGACTCGCCTTGCATGCCCTGGTCGGCCTGGATGCGTGCCACACCCATCTTGGCCCAGGGAATCACCTTGCTTTCCAGCAGGGCCTGGTAGATGTGCAGCGCTTCGCCCTGCCGTCCTTCGGTGACCAGCAGCTCGGCGCAGAGCCGGTTGGCATCGATGCGGTTCATCGGGCCGGGGGCGGCGGCGGCCAGTTGCTGCAGGGTGTTGATGGCTCCGCTACGGTTACCCTTTTCCAGTTGCTCGTGCGCCGGCGCCAGGAAGGATTTGCGCCGGTGTGCGCTGTTCATGCGGGTCAGCAGCAGATTGGAATTGAAGGGCTTGAGGATGTAGTCGTCCGGCGCCATTTCCGCTGCCGCCACCACCCGCTCGTATTTGCGTTCGCCGGTAATCATGATCCAGATGGTGGACAGTGGCAGGGTGCCGGTCTTGCGCAGGGCTTCCAGCAGCTCCTGGCCATCCATGCCGTCGCCCAGATTGTAGTCGCACAACACGACATCAAAGCGCCGCCCCTTCAGCCGTGCACGCCCTTCTGCCGCACTGCTGACGGCATCGGAGCGGGTAATGCCGGCCATGGACAGCATGGTGCGCAGGCTCTGGCGTACCGTGAGGGAGTCCTCGATGATGAGGACGGTGGTGTTTTCGTCAAAGTACATCAGCTATTTTCCAGCCGGCGCGCCGCACTGCGGGTGCTGACGTGCACGGGTTGTGCGGCATATCTCAGACGATATCCAGGTGATCGATGCCTTCCAGTGGGTCGCGGCTCTTGGAGCTTTCACTGTACAACTTGATTTTCAGACGCAGGTCGTTGATCGAGTCGGCATTGCGCAGCGCGTCTTCATAACTGATATAGCCTGCTTCGAACAGGTCGAACAGCGACTGGTCGAAGGTTTGCATGCCGGACTCGCGCGAACGGCCCATGACTTCCTTCAGCCCGGCAATTTCCCCCTTGAACACCATGTCGGAAATCAGCGGCGTGTTCAGCAGGATTTCCACTGCGGCTACCCGGCCACGGCCGGTCTTGATCGGCAACAGCCGCTGCGAAATGATGGAGCGCATGTTCAGCGACAAGTCCATCAGCACCTGCTGGTGCCGCTCTTCCGGGAAGAAGTTGAGAATGCGGTCCAGTGCCTGGTTGGCATTGTTGGCGTGCAGCGTGGCCAGGCACAGGTGGCCGGTTTCGGCAAACTGCAGGGCGTAGCCCATGGTTTCGCGGTCGCGGATTTCCCCCATCAGAATCACGTCCGGCGCCTGGCGCAGGGTGTTTTTCAGCGCGATTTCCCAGTCTTCGGTATCCACGCCCACCTCACGCTGGGTCACGATGCACTTCTTGTGCTGATGCACGTATTCGATGGGATCCTCGATGGTGATGATGTGGTCCTGATTGTGGCTGTTGCGCCAGTCCACCAGTGCCGCCAGCGAGGTGGATTTACCCGAGCCGGTACCACCGACGAAAATCACCAGGCCGCGCTTGATCAGCGCGATGTCCTGCAACACCTCCGGCAGGTTCAGCTTGTCGAAGGTGGGAATCTCGGTATTGATCTTGCGCATCACCATGCCGGCACAGCCCTGCTGGATAAAGGCGCTGACGCGGAAACGGCCCAGCCCCGGCGGGTTGATGGCGAAGTTGGCTTCCTTTTTCGACTCGAACTCTTCGGTCTGGCGGTCGTTCATCACCGAACGCACCAGCTCCTTGGTGTGCTGGGCCGACAGTGGCTGCGGCGCCACCGGGGTGATCTTGCCGTCTATCTTCATGGCCGGGGGAAATTCGGCGGAAATGAAGATATCGGAGGCATTCTTGCCCACCGCATGCTTGAGCAGATCGTGAATGAATTTTGATGCCTGGTCTTTTTCCATGATGGCCATCCGCGCTGGCTAGCTTGCCTGCTGAAGTTTAGAACGCATCCTTGGATGCCGCCTTCTGGCGAGCCTCGTTCGGCGCCACGATATTGCGCCGCACCAGCTCCTGCAGGCACTGGTCCAGTGTCTGCATGCCGTGTTGCTGGCCGGTCTGGATCATCGAATTGATCTGGGCGATCTTGTTTTCGCGGATCAGGTTACGGATGGCGGCGGTGCCGATCATGATTTCATGGGCAGCGACCCGGCCATTGCCGTCCTTGGTTTTCAGCAAGGTCTGCGAAATCACCGCCCGCACCGATTCGGACAGCATGGAGCGCACCATTTCCTTTTCACCGGCCGGGAACACGTCGACGATACGGTCGATGGTCTTGGCGGCCGAACTGGTATGCAGCGTGCCAAATACCAGGTGGCCGGTTTCCGCGGCAGTCAGCGCCAGGCGGATGGTTTCCAGATCGCGCAATTCGCCCACCAGGATTACATCCGGGTCTTCACGCAGCGCCGAGCGCAGCGCATTGGAAAAGCTGTGGGTCTGCAAGCCGACTTCACGCTGGTTGATCAGCGATTTCTTGCTTTCATGCACGAATTCGATGGGGTCTTCCACCGTCAGGATGTGCGAATAATTGTTCTCGTTGACGAAATCCACCATCGCCGCCAGCGTGGTGGACTTACCCGAGCCGGTCGGGCCGGTTACCAGCACCAGGCCGCGCGGATAGCTGGCGATATCCTGGAAGATCTTCGGCGCGCCCAGTTGTTCCAGTGTCAGCACCTTGGACGGAATCACCCGGAACACCGCACCCATGCCGCGGTTCTGCACAAAGGCATTGACCCGGAAGCGCGCAATGCCCGGCAGCTCGAAGGAGAAGTCACATTCGAACTCGTCTTCGAAAATCTTGCGCTGGTAGTCGTTCATGATGTCGTACACCATATCGTGCACATCATGATGATCCAGTGGCGGCAGATTGATGCGCCGCACGTCGCCATGTACCCGGATCATGGGTGGCAGACCAGCGGACAGGTGCAGGTCCGATGCCTTGTTCTTGACGGTAAAGGCCAAGAGCTCGGAAATTTCCATTTATAATTTCTCCACGATTACTCGGCGGTGGGCATGACGCTAAGGTTTTTTGCGATTGTAAGCGCAAGCTGTTGCAAAAGGATATGTGGACAGCAATCTAAGCATCAGGTCCCGCTGTTTTCTTTGTAGAGACAGCCCGCCATCGCCACAAGGAACACCATGAGCGATTCCATCGCACACGCCATCGAACACGTCCGTCAGCAGATCCATGCCGCCGAAGCCGCCGCCGGGCGTGAGGCCGGCAGCGTCCGCCTGCTGGCGGTGAGCAAGACCTTCCCCGCCAGCGCCGTGCAACAGGCTTATGCTGCCGGCCAGCGGGCCTTTGGCGAAAACTATGTGCAAGAGCTGCAGACCAAGGCCGCCGAGCTGGCTGCGCTGGACATCGAGTGGCACTTCATCGGGCCGCTGCAATCCAACAAGACCCGCATCGTGGCGGAAGCCGCGCACTGGGTACACTCCATCGAGCGGCTGAAGATCGCCCAGCGGCTGTCCGAGCAGCGCCCGGACAGCCTGCCGCCCTTGCAGGTGTGCGTGCAGGTGAATGTGTCCGGCGAAGCCAGCAAGAGCGGCTGTGCCCCGCAGGAGGCGAAAGAGCTGGCACTGGCGGTGGCGGCGCTGCCGCGTCTGCAGCTGCGCGGGCTGATGTGCATTCCGGAGCCTACCGAAGATGCACAAAAGCTGGCTGGCCAGTTTGCCCTGCTGCAGCAATTGCAACAGGAATTGCGCACGGCAGGTCTGACATTGGATACTGTATCCATGGGGATGTCCGCTGACATGGCACAAGCCATTGCTGCCGGCAGCACCATGGTGCGCGTCGGTACTGCCATTTTCGGTGCGCGCCACTATCATTCATAAGCTGGCATTCAAAAGCGGACCAGCCGCCTGCAAGGCGACCAGGCGCATATAAGAGTCAAAGAGGAAAAACAGGCAATGCAGATTACCTTCATCGGCGGTGGCAACATGGCCACGGCCATCATTGGCGGACTCCACCAGCAGGGCGGCCATCAGATCCATGTGGTGGACCCCAATGCCGCCAAGCTGGCCGAGCTGACCCGTGATTTTGGCGTGAGCACATCAAGCGGCCTGCCGGAACAGCTGTCGGCCGACGATATCGTGCTGCTGGCGGTCAAGCCGCAACAGCTCAAAGAAGTATGCCAGGCACTGGCGCCGCGTCTGAACGGCGGCATGGTGCTGTCCATCGCCGCCGGCATCCGCTGTGATGCCATGGCGCGCTGGCTGGGTAGCGAGCGCATCGTGCGTGTGATGCCCAATACCCCGGCCATGGTGGGCAAGGGCGTTTCCGGCCTGTATGCCGCCAGTGGTGCCAGCGCCGCCGACCGCGACCATGCCGAGACCATCATGCAGGCCGCCGGCATCACGGTATGGCTGGACAAGGAAGAAGGCATCGACGACATTACCTGCGTTTCCGGCAGTGGCCCGGCCTATGTCTTCTATTTCATCGAAAGCATGATCGAAGCGGCGGAACAGGCCGGTTTTGCCGCCGACGAAGCACGCCGGCTGGTGCTGGCCACCTTTGACGGTGCGGTGGAGCTGGCCCGCCAGAGTCCGCTGCCGGTGGCCACCCTGCGCACCAATGTCATGTCCAAGGGCGGTACTACCGAACGCGCCATCGGCCGCTTCGAGGCAGAAGGCGTCAAGGCGGCCATCATCGCCGGTGCCATGGACTGCCGTGACCGCTCCATCGAAATGGGCCAACAACTCAGTCAGGATTAAAGCTTCATGTTTCTGGAAACCGTGCAATTTCTGATCAAGACCATCGCCGACCTGTTCGTGCTGGTACTGCTGCTGCGTTTTTACCTGCAGGTGGCGCGGGCGCCATTCAAGCACCCCTTGTGCCAGTTTGTCATGGCGGCTACCAATTTCGCCGTGCTGCCGCTGCGCAAGCTGCTGCCTTCGCTGCGCGGTTACGACAGTGCCACCATGTTGCTGGCCTGGCTGGTCAGCATGGTTTCCAGCGTGATCATTCTGGCGCTCAATCCCATGTACACCCTGGCTGCGCCGGAAACCTGGCTGGCACTGACACTGCTGGCGGTACTGGATGTATTCAAGCAGTCGCTGACGCTGCTGATGGGTGCGGTCATCGTGCAGGCGGTGCTCAGCTGGGTGAATCCCTATAATCCGCTCAGTCCCGTGCTGGATGCGCTGACCCGCCCGTTTCTCCGCCCCTTCCGCCGTGCCACCGTGGGCGGGGTCGACCTGTCGCCGCTGATTCTCTTTCTGATCATCCAGGTGATCCTGATGCTGCCGGTGCAGTTCCTGGAAAGCAGCTTCTTGATGCAACTCAAGGTGGCGATGTAGCAAATATGTTTATTTGTCATGCTCTGCCGCATCTGAAAAGATGTAGTGTAATTTCCTCAATGATCTGGAGAATCGTGATGAAGAAAATGCTGCTTGCTGCCCTGCTGCTGGGTACTGCTGCCGCTCCGGCCATGGCCAATCTGGCGCTGGCACAAAAGAACAACTGCCTGTCCTGTCACGCGGTTGATCACAAGGTGGTTGGCCCGGCCTACAAGGACGTTGCCAAGAAATACGCCGGTGACAAGGGCGCTGAAGCCAAGCTGATCGCCAAGGTCAAGGCGGGTGGTTCCGGTGTGTGGGGCCCGATCCCGATGCCGCCGAACTCCCAGGTCAGCGACGCCGACATCAAGACCCTGGTCAAATGGGTTCTGTCGCAAAAATAAGCATCATGCAGTTGCACAAGGCGGCCCCAGGCCGCCTTTTTCATGTGACAGGCTTGTTACCGGCCTGGAATGGCGCTATACCGAGTGACAGCAGCAGGTGACGCCGAAGAAGACGAATTGTCGTTGGCAGTTGCACAAATCCGATACCGTGGGTAATCTTCTTCGCCTGTCTGCCAACTCTCATGCTGGAAGCACCAAAATTATGGCCAAGCTGACCGAACAAGATATTCTCAACTGGGAAGGCGATGATTACATGAACGCCGACCATCTTGAGTTCTTCAAAGACCGGTTGTTGCAGATGCAGCAGGAGTTGTTGATCAACGCCAATGCCACTGCCAACCATTTGCAAGAGCAGGAAGCAACCCCGGACCCTGCGGACCGGGCCACGCTGGAAGAAGAGTATGCACTGGAGCTGCGCACCCGTGATCGCGAACGCAAGCTGCTGCAGAAGATCCAGGCCTCCATCCGTCAGATTGACGATGGTTCCTATGGTTTCTGTGAAGACACCGGTGAGCCCATCGGCCTGCGCCGCCTGATGGCCCGTCCCACCGCCACCCTGTCGGTGGAAGCCCAGGAACGCCGCGAACGCATGAAGCGTCAGTACGCAGACTGATACTCTGCGGCGTTCTGCCCAACAAAGCGTCATCGCCTTGCGATGGCGCTTTTTGTTTTTTTGCCGGAGCTTGTCAAGTACATAAGGGCTTGTCGGCCTTGGCTGGTACGGGTATCTTGCTGCTATGCAAGGTAAAAACGATATCAGCTAGGGACAAACATGCAACGCCAGACCGACGACGTAAGAATCAGCGAAATCAAAGAGTTATTGCCGCCCATCGCCCATCTGTACGAACTGCCGATTACCGAAACCGCTTCCGAAGTCATCTACACCACGCGCAAGGACATCGCTGCCCTGCTGCGCGGCGAGGACGACCGTCTGCTGGTAGTCATCGGCCCCTGTTCCATCCACGATCCGGAAGCGGCCATCGAATACGCGCGCAAGCTCTCTACCCTGCGCAACAGCCTGGCGGGCGAGCTGGTGGTGGTGATGCGTGTCTACTTTGAAAAACCGCGTACCACGGTGGGCTGGAAGGGTCTGATCAACGACCCGCACCTGAACGAATCCTACGATATCAATACCGGCCTGCGCCTGGCGCGCCGCCTGCTGCTGACCCTGAACGACATGGGTATTCCGGCGGCTACCGAATTCCTCGACATGATCACCCCGCAATATTTTGCCGACCTGATCAGCTGGGGTGCCATTGGCGCCCGTACCACCGAAAGCCAGGTTCACCGCGAACTGGCCTCCGGCCTGTCCTGCCCGGTGGGCTTCAAGAATGGTACCGACGGCAATCTGAAGATCGCCGTGGATGCCATCCGCTCTGCCAGCGTGTCGCACCATTTCCTGTCGGTTACCAAGACCGGCCATTCCGCCATTGTTTCCACCGGTGGCAATCCGGATTGCCATGTCATCCTGCGCGGTGGCAAGGAGCCGAACTACTCCGCCGAGCACGTGCGCGCCGCTGCGGCCGAACTGGCAGCGGTGGGCCTGCCGCAAAAGCTGATGGTGGATTTCAGCCATGCCAACAGCCGCAAGGACTACCGTCGTCAGATGGAAGTGGCCGATGATGTGGCCGCCCAAATGGCCGCCGGCGATCAGCACATCTTCGGGGTGATGGTGGAAAGTCATCTGGTGGAAGGCCGCCAGGATCTGAAGCCGGGCTGTGAACTGAATTATGGTCAGAGCATTACCGATGCCTGCATCGGCTGGGATGATACCGAGAAGCTGCTGACTACCCTGGCTGATGCAGTCAAGGCGCGTCGCGCCAAGCTGGGTGCGGCTGGCGGCAAGTAAGCTGCTTGTTTCTCTCAGTAAAAAACGCTGCCTTGGCAGCGTTTTTCAGGCTGCTAATAAAGTGATTTGGTGCGATCGCACTGGACCCGGCAAAGCCGGGCCTTTCGACTAAGATATTGCTTTCGCAGCCTTCCCATCTATTCCCCTTTCCCCCCACCCTTGCCCTGCCAATTTGAAGAAAGGAGCCTCGCTTTCCTTCCGGAAAGCGAGAGGGGGTTTGTCTCTGTGCTGCACTCGCCGGAATCAACTCCCCTGCCAGGCAGGCATGGCTTGCTCTTCTGCTGGCGTGGCATGGCGGCGCACAGCCCAGCACACGCCACCCAGCAACAACAGCATGGAGGCCAGCTCCAGCGGCCGGGGCCAGCGTTGTAGCCAGACAAAGCCATAGAGCAAGGCAAAGACAGTTTCAAACACGATCAGCTGGCCGGACAGCGTGGGCGGCAGACGGCGGGCGGCGGCATACCACAGCGCATTGGCCAGCCAGGAGCCGCCCAGGGCGCAGCCGGCAGCTGCCAGCCAGAACAGCTGCCAGTGCTGGGCCGTGGTGGCATGGCTGACCATGGGCAGGCCCAGCCAGTGGCAAGCCAGCCACAGCGCCAGACCCATCACCCCGGTAACCATGCCCAGCAGGCAGGACCATTCATGGCTATCGAAACAGGGCCGCTGGCGCAGATAGCGGGCATTGCTGGCGGCAAACCAGCTCCAGCTGGCCAGCGCACCCAGCGCGGCCAGCACCCCGCTCAGCCGCACCCAGCTGCTCTGGCTGCCATGGCTGTCGCCAAAGGTATCGATATTGATGCAGACAATACCGGCCAGCACCATTGCCAGTGGCCAGCGCAACTGACGCAGTGACAAGGCCCCCTCATCCTTCAGGCCCAGCAGGGTGATGGTGACCGGCAGCACACCGACAATCAGCGAAGCCGGGGCAATGCCCACCAGCTGGATGGCGGCGGCCAGCAGGATGAAATACAGCAGATTGCCTACCAGCGACAGCCGCGCCAGCATCAGGATATCCGCGCGCTGCAAGCGTGCGCGCAGGCGACCGGCCAGCGGCAGCGCCAGCAGCAGGGAAATCAGCCCGTACAGGCTGAAGCGCACGGCGCACAGCAGCCAGGGGCTGAATTCCGGCAATACCTGCGGCACCATCAGCACCAGTCCCCACACTGCCCCGGCCATGCCGGCATAGCTTATGCCCCGTTTCATCTGCTGCTCCCTGCCATTGTGCTAAACAAGGGCAAGGCTAAGCCGGCCGGGCTTGTCCGACAAAGGATATCTCGGCATTAACGCATTCCTTTTGGGAATGGCTTGCCAGTACGCACCTTATCTGGATTAATGATCTGGCAATGACAGGATGCTGATCGGGAATGCCACCATGCGGTGGACACAATGGGGAAGGAGCTTGCATGAGTCGCTATCTGAGAAATCTGCCACCGCTGGAAAGCCTGATTCATTTCGAGGCCGTGCTACGCAATGGCAGCTTTACCAAGGCGGCCACCGAGCTGTGCGTGACGCAAAGCGCGGTGAGCAAGCAGATCCGTACGCTGGAGGACTGGCTCAAGCTGCCGCTGTTCGAGCGGTTGGTGCGTGGCATTCAGCCCACCCCGGCCGGGCTGGCGCTGCAGCGCGAGGTATCTCCCATGCTGCAATCGCTGCTGCACAGCGTGGCACGGCTGCAGGCCGAGCATAACCGCCACACGCTCACCGTGAACTGCACCCACGCGGTGGCGCAGTTCTGGCTGTTCCCGCGTCTGGTGGCCTTCAGCCAGCAGCATCCCGACATTACCGTCAATATCCACGCCAGCAACAGCATGGACGAGGCCAGCGTGGCGGAGTACGACTTTGCCATTTTCTATGGTGACGGGCGCTGGAGTTCGCTGTGCGCCGAGCCCTTGTTTCCGGAAGTGGTGTACCCGGTGTATAGCGCGCAGCTGGACTTTCCCGACATCAGCCAGCCTGCGGATCTGGCACAGCTGCCATTGATCCAGCTGGACTCCTCGGCCTGGAACTGCATCAACTGGCATGACTGGTTCGGCCATTTCGGTCTGACTTATAGCCCGCCGGCACGGGTGCCGATGTTCAATCAGGTGACGCTGGCTTTCAATGCGGTGCTGCAGGGCATGGGCATAGGGCTGGGCTGGGAATTCATGGCGCACGATCTGCTGCAGCAGGGTGTGCTTAAGCGGCTGGGGCCGTTTGCCTTTGTCAGCGGCAAGGTGGATTTTCTCGCTCATCCCCGCCACAAATCACTGAGCGACAATGCCCGGCTGTTCAAAAGCTGGCTGCTGGACAGCGTCAGTCAGCCGGCCACTGCTGTTCCAGCTGGTGCACTGCAGCCAGGGTATTGAGATTGGGCAGCTTCTGCGCAACGTGCAGGCTTTGGTGTTGCAGCGTGGCCAGCCAGCCACGGATGGAGCGGCCCCCACTCGCCAGATAAGCCGCCAGCGCAGCGGCCAGCCCGGGCTGCAAGGCCAGCAGGCTGGGGTGCCATTGGGCCGGGTCACTGGCGCTGACCACCTGTTGGCCCGGCAGGGCCGCCAGCAAGCGGGCAGCAAAATCTACCGGCAGAACAAGCGCATCGCAGGGCAGCATCAGCAAGGTGGCGTCCGGTGCCGCCTGCATGCCCGCCAGCAGCCCTGCCAATGGACCAGGATAATCAGGCAGTGTGTCCGGCAATACCGCATGCCCGTACGCCGCGTATTCATCCAGATGGCGATTGGCAGAAATCAGTATGCGTTGTGGAGGCTGGCTTTGCGCGGCCAGTGCCTGCAAGGTGCGGGCAATCAGCGGCTGGCCGGCCAGTTCCACCAGGCCCTTGTCCACCCCGCCCATGCGGCTGGCCTGGCCGCCGGCCAGAATCAGTGCGGTGTAAGGTATCACTGCCAGCGCCCGATCGCGGCCTGATCGCTGTGTTTGGCCTCCACCCAGTGGGCGCTGCCATTCTGCAGGATTTCCTTCTTCCAGAACGGTGCGGCGGTCTTGAGAAAGTCCATCAGGAATTCCGCGGCGGCAAAGGCGTCCTTGCGATGGCTGCAGGCGGTGACCACCAGCACGATAGGCTCACCCAGCGCGAGATAACCGACGCGGTGGATGATGGTGGCGGCCTGTAGCTGCCAGCGCTGGCCGGCCTGTTCGATGATGGCGTGCAGGGCTTTTTCCGTCATGCCCGGATAGTGTTCCAGCTCCAGCGCAGCCACGTCCTGGCGGTCGCCATAATCGCGCACCAGACCGCTGAAACTGACTACGGCACCGCAGGCCGGGTTGCACGACAGCCGGTCGATTTCTGCGCCAGTATCAAAGCGCCCGGTTTGTACGCGCACGGTAAAAGGTTGCATCTCAGCCCCCGGTTACAGGGGGAAAGATGGCGACTTCGTCACCATCGCGCAGTGCGCTGTCCGGGCCGGCCAGCTCCTGATTGCAGGCGACGCGGAATGTCTTGCCATGGCCCAGTTCGGTGGCCCAGTTGCCGCCGCGCAGGCGTAATTCCACCAGCAGCTCGGCCACGCTGGTCGCGTCGGTTTCCAGGCTTTCCTGGCCGGTGCCAAAGCTGTCTTTCAGCCGGGCAAAATACACCATGTTCAGTTTCATGACTTGTCCTCCGCTTGTGGGCTGGCCTTGCCATGCCCCAGCAGCATGATCCACAGATGAAAACCCAGTCCCAGCAATGGCACCACGGCCAGCAGGACGACGAAAAACCATTCCAGGGGAGATAAGAGATCGGCCATGGCTGCAGTGTAAGCAATGGCGTGGCCTGCGCCAATGCTGCTGATGGGGGAGATGACCATGCTGCAGTTGGCCAGCCTGGTGTGGGCAAGAAAAAACCCGCTGCAGGCAGCGGGTTGGTCGATTCAGCGGTGGTCGCTTATTTGACGATCTGCGCCAGCTGACCCTTCAGATACAGATTGGCCATGGTATCCAGATTTATGGCCTTGATCTTGCTGGCCTGACCGCAGGCACCGAAGGCTTCGTAGCGGGCGATACAGATATCACGCATGGCATCGGTGGAGGCTTTCAGGTATTTGCGCGGGTCGAACTCTTTCGGGTTCTGCGCCAGGAAGCGGCGGATGGCACCGGTGGAAGCCAGACGCAGGTCGGTGTCGATATTCACCTTGCGTACGCCGTGCTTGATGCCTTCGACGATTTCTTCTACCGGCACGCCATAGGTTTCGCCCAGGTCGCCGCCGAATTCATTGATGATCTGCAGCCATTCCTGCGGTACCGAGGAGGAACCGTGCATCACCAGATGGGTATTGGGGATGCGGGCGTGGATTTCCTTGATGCGGTCGATGCGCAGCACGTCGCCGGTGGGCTTCTTGCTGAACTTGTAGGCGCCGTGGCTGGTGCCAATGGCAATGGCCAGGGCATCCACACCAGTGTCCTTGACGAAGCGGGCGGCTTCTTCCGGGTCGGTCAGCAGCTGGCTGTGGTCCAGCACGCCTTCGGCACCCACGCCGTCTTCTTCACCGGCCATGCCGGTTTCCAGGCTTCCCAGGCAGCCGATTTCACCTTCCACCGACACGCCGCAGGCATGGGCGAAGTTGACCACGGTGCGGGTTACATCCACGTTGTAGTCGTAGTTGGCCGGGGTCTTGCCGTCGCTCTTCAGCGAGCCGTCCATCATCACCGAGGAGAAACCCAGCTGGATGGAACGCTGGCAGATGTCCGGGCTGGTGCCATGATCCTGGTGCATCACCACCGGGATATGCGGAAATTCTTCCACGGCGGCCAGAATCATGTGGCGCAGGAAGGGGGCACCGGCGTATTTGCGGGCACCGGCCGAAGCTTGCACGATCACCGGGGCGTCGCACTTGTCGGCGGCTTCCATGATGGCGCGCATCTGTTCCAGGTTATTGACGTTGAAAGCCGGCAGGCCGTAGCTGAATTCGGCTGCATGGTCCAGCAGCTGACGCATGGAAACGAGTGCCATGAAAATCTCCTCAGGTCGCACCGCCTGCTGGCGGCGCGGGGTTTAAATCAAGGGCCGGGACCTCTTGTGGAGAGCCAGCCCGATAACAGATCCGATACGCGATGTGTGCTGCGTTAGCGCCGGGAAATACCGGACAGCAACAGCCCGGCACCGACAAAGGCCCCGCCGGAAACCTGGTTCACCAGCTTCAGGCGACGGGCGCTATTGAGCCAGCCGGCTAGGCGGGCGCCACCGCTGGCATAGGCAAACTGCCAGGAGGCTTCGATCACATAAAACGTGGCTGCCAGTACGGCCAGCTGTGGCCCCTGCGGCAGGCGCGCGTCCATGAACTGCGGGAACAGCGCGGTAAAAAAGATAAAGGCCTTGGGATTGCTCATCGACACCAGAAAACCGGTGCGGAACATCACCCACGGTGTGTGGACCTTGCTGATATCGTCGGCCACTTCCGCTACCGGTTGCGGCGTGGCGCGCCAGGTCTTGATGCCCAGATAGATCAGATAGGCGGCACCGGCGTATTTTACTATGGAAAACAGTTGTTCCGATGCGGCCAGCAAGGCACCCAGGCCGGCTGCCGAACCCAGCATGATGATGCCCAGGCCGGTCATCAAGCCCAGGCAGGTAATGGCGGTGCGGCGCACACCATGGTGGATGCCATGGGTCATCGCCAGCAGCATGTTGGGGCCGGGTGTGGCGGAAACAAAAAACACGGTGGTGACAAACAGCAACCAGGTATTCAAGGGCATGGCAGTACTCCGGCAAGGGTGGGGAGAATGGCACGATGGCCGCGCCATTCACTTGCATGTGGTGATGACTGCGATCAGGCGGCGCGTTCGCTCAGAATGGCTACCGCCGGCAGGGTCTTGCCCTCCAGGAATTCCAGGAAAGCACCACCACCGGTGGAGATATAGCTGATGTCGTCGGTAATGCCATATTTGGCAATGGCGGCCAGGGTGTCACCGCCGCCGGCAATGGAGAAGGCCGGCGACTGGGCGATGGCTTGTGCCAGGGTCTTGGTGCCGTTGCCGAACTGGTCGAATTCGAAGACGCCAACCGGGCCGTTCCACACCACGGTGCCGGCCTTGGCGATGATGGCGGCCAGCTCTGCCGACGAATCCGGGCCGATGTCCAGAATCATGTCCTCAGCGCTCACCTCGGCCACATTCTTGGTGGTGGCGACGGCGCTTTCGGCAAACTCGGTGGCGCACACCACGTCGCTGGGCAGCGGCACATTGCCACCACGGGCGCGGATCTTGGCGATGACTTTTTTGGCTTCATCCACCAGGTCAGCCTCGGCCAGCGATTTGCCGATGTTCTTGCCTTCGGCCAGCAAGAAGGTGTTGGCAATGCCGCCACCAACGATCAGCTGGTCTACCTTGTCGGCCAGCGACTCCAGAATGGTCAGCTTGGTGGAAACCTTGGAGCCAGCCACGATGGCCACCAGCGGACGGGCCGGGGCCAGCAGGGCCTTGCCCAGCGCGTCCAGTTCGGCCGCCAGCAGGATGCCGGCGCAGGCGGTGGGGGCAAACTGGGCCACGGCGTGGGTGGAGGCCTCGGCGCGGTGGGCGGTGCCAAAGGCATCGTTGACGAACACATCGCACAGGCTGGCGTAGGCCTGGCCCAGCTCGGCATTGTTCTTTTTCTCGCCCTTGTTCAGGCGCACGTTTTCCAGCATCACCACCTCACCGGCGGCCACGCTCAGGCCAGCTTGCCAGTCGGCAACCAGGCGTACCGGCTTGCCAAGCAGGGTGGACAGGCGTTCCACCACCGGAGCCAGGCTGTCTTCCGGCTTGGGTTCGCCTTCGGTCGGACGGCCCAGGTGGGTCATCAGGATGACGCCGGCGCCGGCGTTCAGGCTGTGTTCGATGGACGGCAGGCTGGCGCGGATGCGGGTGTCGTCGCCGATCACGCCATTTTTCACCGGCACGTTCATGTCGACACGGATCAGCACGCGTTTGCCGGCCAGATCCAGTTCGGTCAGTTTGTTGAATTTCATCGGTGGCTCGCTTTTATCTGTTGGATGCAATTGGCGACCGCCTTCGTGGGGGAAGGCCGTACAACCGTTGTTCAGGACGGTGACAGCATCACCGCCATGGCCATTCCGGGGGAAGTGACCTGCTGCGGTGTTGTTGCTGTCAGCTACTGTACCGGGCAGCCCGCAGGCTTAACAGATACCAGATCAAGTAGTGTATTTATTACAGCAGTATGGGCTTGCATGGCGGGCGGCAGGCTGCTAGCCGCAGCGCGAATTCTTGCTGGCACCATGGTGGACCTTGGCCGGGAGCGAGGCTCGACCGGAGCGCCAGCGGGTCTGTCATGGCATGCCGGCAGGCAGGGACGGCGATGTCCCGCCTGCCGGTTTCCAGCAGCACGGCCCTGTAGGGCCGGCGGATTACTTGGCTTCGAACATGGCACGAGCGGTTTTCAGCATCTGGTTGCTGAAGCCCCACTCGTTGTCGTACCAGGCCAGTACCTTCACCATATTGCCGCCAGTCACCTTGGTCAGGGTGGCGTCAAAGGTGGAGGCTTCGGTGCTGTGGTTGAAGTCGGAGGAAACCAGCGGCAGGGTGTTGAAACCCAGTACGCCCTTCATCGGGCCTTCGGCAGCGGCCTGCAGGATTTCGTTGACTTCGTCCTTGGTGGTATCACGGCCGGACTTGAAGGTCAGGTCTACCAGCGAAACATTGATGGTGGGAACGCGCACGGCAAAGCCATCCAGCTTGCCCTTGAGTTCCGGCAGCACCAGGCCCACGGCCTTGGCGGCACCGGTCTTGGTCGGGATCATGTTTTCGGTGGCGGAACGGGCGCGGCGCAGGTCTTTGTGACGTACGTCGGTCAGCACCTGGTCGTTGGTAAAGGCGTGGATGGTGGTCATCAGGCCCTTGCTTACGCCGATGGTGTCATTCAGCGCCTTGGCCACCGGGGCCAGGCAGTTGGTGGTGCAGGAAGCGTTGGATACCACGGTCATGGTGCTGGTCAGCACGTCGTGGTTCACACCGTAGACGATGGTGGCGTCAACATCGTCGCCACCCGGTGCCGAGATCAGCACTTTCTTGGCGCCGGCATCCAGATGCAGCTGACACTTTTCCTTGCTGGTGAAAGCACCGGTACATTCCAGTACCAGGTCTACATCCAGCGCTTTCCACGGCAGTTCGGCCGGGTTGCGGGTGGAGAAGAAGGGAATCTTCTCGCCGTTGATCAGCAGGTTTTCTTCATCGTGGGCGATGTCTGCCGGAAAACGACCGTGCACGGTGTCGAACTTGGTCAGGTGGGCGTTGGTGGCCAGATCGCCAGTAGCGTTGACGGCAACAACCTTGAAATCGTTGTGCAGGTTGTATTCGTAAATGGCGCGCAGTACCTGTCGGCCAATACGGCCATAGCCGTTGATCGCGATGCGAATGGTCATGCTATTACTCTCCCGGAAAGTCTGGTGCCTCCCCGCGTGAGCGGGTCAGAATGGAGACACCACAAAAATAAGGCCACCCCTGCTTTGTTTTTGGATGGGATGGCCTGTGCTTTATTTACTGGATGATGTTCTTGGTCTTGGCGACGACATTGTCGACGGTGAAGCCGAATTCCTTGAACAGTACGCCTGCCGGAGCGGATTCGCCGAAGTGGGCTATGCCGACCACATCGCCTTCCAGGCCGACATACTTGCGCCAGAAGTCAGGCACGCCAGCTTCGATGGCCAGACGCGGCAGGCCGGCCGGCAACACGCTTTGCTGCCAGGCCTTGTCCTGCTGGTCGAACACATTGGTGCAGGGCATGGATACCACGCGCACGGCGATGCCTTCGGCAGCCAGCGCTTCCTGTGCCTTGAGCGCCAGTTCGATTTCCGAACCGGTGGCAATCAGCACGGCGCGGGCATCGGCGGCATCACGCAGCACATAGCCGCCACGGCGGATGGCCGCGATCTGGCCGGCATCGCGTGCCACGAAAGGCAGGTTCTGGCGGCTGAGGATCAGGCTGCTCGGGGTGGTCTTCTGCTCGATGGCATGGGCCCAGGCCACGGCGGCTTCCGTGGTATCGCACGGACGCCAGGTGTGGTGATTGGGGATCATGCGCAGCGTGGCAACCTGCTCGACCGGCTGGTGGGTCGGGCCGTCTTCACCCAGACCGATGGAGTCGTGGGTAAACACGAATACCGGGTTGATCTTCATCAGCGAGGCCATGCGCAGTGCATTGCGGGCGTATTCACTGAACATCAGGAAGGTGCCGCCGTAGGGGCGCAGGCCACCGTGCAGCGTCATGCCGTTCATGATGGCGGCCATGCCGAACTCGCGCACGCCATAGCTGATGTAGTTGCCGTTGCCGGCAGCATCAATCCACTTGGAACCCGTCCAGTTGGTGAGGTTGGAGCCGGTCAGGTCAGCCGAACCGCCGACGAATTCCGGCAGGCTGGGCGAGAAAGCTTCCAGTGCGATCTGGCTGGCCTTGCGGGTGGCCACGGTCTGGGCGGCGTCGACGATCTTGGCGATGGCGGCATCGCGCGCTTCGGCCCAGGCTGCCGGCAGTTCGCCCTGCATGCGGCGTGCGAATTCTGCTGCCAGTTCCGGATAAGCGGCGCGGTAGGCGTCAAACTGCTTGTTCCATTCGATCTCGGCCAGTGCGCCCTTGTCGCGCGCGCTCCAGGCAGCGTAGATCTCGGCCGGAATCTCGAACGGCGCGTGCGGCCAGTTCAGCGTTTCGCGTGCGGCGGCAATTTCGGCCGCGCCCAGCGGTGCGCCATGCACGTCGTGGGTGCCTTGCTTGTTGGGCGAGCCAAAGCCGATGGTGGTCTTGCAGCAGATCAGCGTCGGACGGTCGCCCTTCTTGGCGGTTTCGATGGCGGTGGCGATTTCCACCGGATCATGGCCGTTGACGTTCTTGATCACCTGCCAGCCGTAGGCTTCGAAGCGGGCCGGGGTGTTGTCGGTGAACCAGCCTTCGACGTGGCCGTCGATGGAGATGCCGTTGTCGTCCCAGAAGGCGATCAGCTTGTTGAGGCCCCAGGTGCCGGCCAGCGAGCAGGCTTCATGGCTGATGCCTTCCATCAGGCAACCATCACCCAGGAATACCCAGGTGTTGTGATCGACCACGGTATGGCCGTCGCGGTTGAACTGGGCCGCCAGCATTTTTTCGGCCAGCGCCATGCCCACCGCATTGGTGATGCCCTGGCCTAGCGGGCCAGTGGTGGTTTCCACGCCGGGTGCATAGCCGTATTCCGGGTGGCCCGGAGTCTTGGAGTGCAACTGGCGGAAGTTCTTGAGGTCGTCGATGGACAGATCGTAGCCGGTGAGGTGCAGCAGGCTGTAGATGAGCATGGAGCCGTGCCCGTTGGAGAGCACGAAGCGGTCACGGTTGGACCAGGAAGGGTTGGCAGGATTGTGCTTCAGGTGATCGCGCCACAGCACTTCGGCGATATCAGCCATGCCCATCGGGGCGCCGGGGTGACCAGATTTGGCCTTTTCCACTGCATCCATGGATAGGAAACGAATGGCGTTGGCTAGCTCGGTTCGGGTGACCATTTCGGGAAAACCTCAAAAACAGTAAAGGGGGCGGGACAGAACCGGTACGGCAGTGATTTCAGGCCTGCGCATGGCGCTGGCATGAATTAACCGCCGCTAAATCATGGAATTATCCCTGATTTTGCCGCATTGCGGCAACCTTCACGGCGCAGGTAGTGCGCCAGTTTCATGCATTTTCAATGCCCCGTCCTTGTGTGACGGCATGGTGGCAGACCCACCCTGCCACTACGCCGCCGGTGTGCGGGCTTGACGCCACCCCCCCGCCTCATTGACAGTCGGCGGGTGTTTTTCACATTTCACCACCAGCCATTCAGACAGGGACAAGCATGCAGACTGATTTCTCGGCACGCGTCGATGCACGCAAAGTTGGCTATACACAGGGCTGGCGCTGGATCGTGCAGGCTTTTTATCTGGTGCGGCAGCAGCCGCTGACCTGGATGCTGCTGGCCGGCAGCTATTTGCTGATTCACTTTGCCGTGGCGGCTATTCCGCTGCTGGGCGCCCCGCTCACCTTTTTTCTGGCGCCCATTTTTGCTGCCGGTTTCGTGTTGGCGGCGCAACAGGCCGAGCAGGGCGTGGAGCTGAAAATGGCGGCGCTGTTTGCCGGTTTTCGGCTGGCGCTGCGGCCCTTGCTGAATGTGGGGATGTTGTATCTGGCGCTACTACTGCTGGCGATGATGCTGCTCAGTGCGCTGATGCCCATGCTGGGCATCCATATGGCGGCCCCGCAGGCCGGGCAGGAGCTGCCACAGCTCAGCGGTCCCGTTGCCCCCTTCATGCTGCTCACTTCCGCGCTGATGTTTCTGCTCAGCCTGTGTTACTGGTTTGCGCCGGCGCTGGTAGTGCTAAACGGGCTGGGGCCGTGGCAGGCCTTGCGTGACAGCTTCCGCGCTGGTATCGCCAACTGGCCGGCGGTGTTGCTGTCAGCCTTCATGCTGGCGCTGCTGCTGTTCCTGGCGCTGCTACCGCTGGGCCTGGGCCTGCTGCTGTGGTTTCCGGTGCTGTATGTCACGGCCTATACCGGCTGGAAAGACCTGTTCGCCGTACGGCAAGCCTGAGCTGGCTTAGGCGGCCAGCGTGCTGCGGCGCATGTCCACATGCAGGATGCCGCCATCGTCATAGGGCGCGGACACGGCGACAAAGCCAAAGCGTTCGTACAAACCCTGGGCGGCGGTCTGGGCAGACAGCATGATGGGTGCGTCAGGATACAGGCGCAGACTGTGCGCCACGGCCTCGGCCAGCAGCTGGTTGCCCAGGCCCTTGCCGCGTGCGGCGGGTTCCAGTACCACGCGGCCAATGGCGGTGGCATCAGGGTATTTGACACCGGGGGCAATCAGCCGGGCATAGCCCAGCAAGCGGCCCTGGTCGTCGCGCCCCAGCAGGTGGTGACAATGCAGGTCGACGCCGTCAACGTCACCGTAGATGGATTGTTGTTCCAGTACGAAAACACGGTCGCGCAACTGCAGCATTTCATACAGTGCGTGCGGGGTAAAACCCTCAAACGGGTGGCATTGCCACTGCAACAGGCTGGCCATAGTAGAATTGCCCTCGATAATGAATGGCGCAGTGCCCCACCCTGCCCGGCTGATGGCCGGTGTGCAGCTGGGCGGCACTGCAAATGAACAAGCTGAAACCCTATCACACAAGCAAGCCCTGCCCCATGAACAGTAACGATCTCTTTGACGAAGCGCTGCCCGCTGCCGGCATGCTGGTTCCCCCTGCGCCGCCGGCTCCACCGGCCGACGCGCTGTCGGGCGACTGCATCCCGCTGGATCTGTATGCCGAACGCGCCTATCTCGAGTACGCCATGAGCGTGGTCAAGGGCCGCGCGCTGCCGGAGGTGGCCGATGGCCAGAAGCCGGTGCAGCGGCGCATTTTGTATGCCATGCGCGATATGGGTCTGGCGCACGGTGCCAAGCCGGTGAAGTCGGCACGGGTAGTGGGTGAAATCCTGGGTAAATACCACCCGCACGGTGACAGCTCGGCCTACGAGGCGCTGGTGCGCATGGCACAGGACTTTACCCTGCGCTACCCGCTGATCGATGGCCAGGGCAACTTCGGCAGCCGCGATGGCGACGGTGCCGCCGCCATGCGTTATACCGAGGCGCGGCTGACGCCGATTGCCGAACTGCTGCTGGCGGAAATCGACATGGGCACGGTGGATTTCGTGCCCAATTACGATGGCGCATTCGAAGAACCCGCCCTGCTGCCGGCGCGCCTGCCCATGGTGCTGCTCAACGGCGCTTCCGGTATTGCCGTCGGCATGGCCACGGAAATCCCGCCGCATAATCTGACCGAAGTGGCACGCGGCTGTCTGGCCTTGCTGGCCAATCCGGAGCTGACGACGCGCGAGCTGATGGACTACATCCCCGGCCCGGACTTCCCCGGCGGTGGCCAGATCATCACGCCTTTCGACGACATCCTGGCTGCTTATGAAGGTGGCCGCGGCAGCGTGCGGGTGCGGGCCAAGTGGGAAGTAGAAAAGCTGGCACGTGGCCAGTGGCGCGTCATTGTCTCCGAGCTGCCGCCTGGCTCGTCGGCACAGAAGGTGCTGGCCGAGATCGAAGAAGCTACCAATCCCAAGCTCAAGGCCGGCAAGAAGGCGCTGACGCAAGACCAGCAAAACCTCAAGAGCCTGATGTTGTCACTGCTGGACCGCGTACGCGACGAATCGGACAGCCAGTGCCCGGTGCGGCTGGTGTTTGAGCCCAAGTCCAGCCGCCAGGACCCGGACGAGTTCATCAACATCCTGCTGGCGCAAACCAGTCTGGAAGGCAATGCCTCGATGAACCTGGTGATGATCGGCCTGGATGGCCGCCCGGCGCAGAAAGGCCTCAAGGCCATTTTGTCCGAGTGGATCGATTTCCGTCGTACCACCGTCACCCGCCGCCTCAAGCACCGCCTGGGTCAGGTGGAAAAGCGTATTCATATTCTGGAAGGCCGCATGATTGCCTTCATCCATATCGATGAAGTCATCCGCGTCATCCGCGAATCGGATGAACCCAAGCCCGACCTGATGAAGGCCTTTGGCCTGTCCGAAGCGCAAGCCGAAGATATTCTGGAAATCCGCCTGCGCCAGCTGGCGCGGCTGGAAGGTTTCAAGCTGGAGAAGGAGCTGTCCGAGCTGCGCGAAGAGCGCGAAGGCCTGCGTCATGTGCTGGATACCCCGGACGCCCTCACCCGCCTGATCCGCGACGAGATCATGGCCGACACCGCCAAGTACGGCGACAAGCGGCGCAGTGAAATCAAGGCGGCCGAGCGCGCCGTGCTGACCCAGACCATCGCCGACGAGCCGGTCACCATCATCCTGTCGCAAAAGGGCTGGATCCGCGCCCGTGTCGGCCACAATGTCGACTTGTCGGCGCTGGCCTTCAAGGATGGCGATGGCCTGCACACCGTGGTGGAAACCCGCACCGTGTGGTCGGTCATCGTGCTGGACAACAAGGGCCGTGCCTACACCATCGACCCGGCGGATGTCCCCACCGGGCGTGGCGACGGCGTGCCGGTGGCCTCGCTGGTGGATCTGCAGGACAACGCCAAGCCGGCACAGATGATTTCCGGCAAGGACGAGGCCCGCTTCGTGGTGGCTGGCTCCGGTGGTTATGGCTTTGTCGCCAAGCTGTCCGACATGGCTGGCCGGGTTAAGGCGGGCAAGGCCTTCATGACGCTGGACGAGGGCGAAAGCGTGCTGAGCCCGGTGGCGGTGGCCGCCACGGCCGATCTGGCAGCACTGCGGCTGGTGGCTGCGGCCGACAACGGCCGTCTGCTGGCCTTCCCTGCTGGTGAGCTGAAAGAAATGGCCAAGGGTCGTGGCCTGATGCTGATGGGGCTGGAGGCCGGGGAGTCAGTCACCGCCATCGGTCTGGTCAAGGGCGACAAGGCGCTGCTGGCTACAGTATCGGTACGCGGCAAGGTGGCCGACGAAAAACTGGCGCTGGCCGAATTCGACGCCAAGCGCGGCAAGAAAGGCAAGCTGATGCCGAAGAAATGGGCAGTGTCCGCCATTGCTGACCTGCCGTCAGTCGAGACCGCCTGATGCTCGACCGCCCACTGCCGCTGACCCCGCGCAAGGCACTGGCTTTCGTCAACGGCTTCCGCGCCCTGATGTTGCTGGTGCTGCTGTTCATGTCCCTGCTGCAAGGCACGGAAGGACAGCCGCTGGTCGACGGTGGTGCGCGTTTCTATCTGTGGTCGGCAGTGTATGGCGGGCTGATCCTCTGCTGGTTTGCCCTGCGTACCGGCAAGATTGCCCACACCCTGCAACTGTCGCTGGCCATTGCCGCCGACATCCTGATGATCGTGCTGTTGATGGGCATGAACGGCGGGGTGAAAAGCGGCTATGGCATGCTGTTGCTGCCCTATCTGGCGGTAGCCGGGCTGCTGTCTTCCGGCCGCTATGCCTTGTTCTATGCCTCGATTGCCACCGCCAGCCTGTTCGGTTATGTGGGCTACGAGCATTACCGGCACGAGGTGCTGTTTGGCAGTACCGCCGACCTGTTCCAGACCGGCTTGCTGTCACTGGCCGGCTTCGTGACCTCCATGGTCACCTACCAGCTGGCGCGGGTGGCGCGCGAGTCGGAAGAGCTGGCTTCGCGTCGTGGCGGAGAAATTGCCAACCTCAACCGCTTGAACGAACTGGTACTGCAAAGCCAGCGCGATGCTGTCATCGTGCTGGATGAAACCGGCACCGTCCGCCAGTTCAATGCCCAGGCCGTCCGTTACTTTCCCGGCATGCAGCGCGGCATCCTGCTGCCGGAGCTGGCCCCCATCGTCGAACGCTGGCGGCTGAACAGCCATTCGCCCATGCCGGTGTTTGTCGAACGCAATGTGCGGGGCCGTCAGCTGGCAGGGCGTATGGTGCCGATTCTGGCCGGCGATCTGCGTGGCGTGGTGATGTTCCTGCGAGATATGGCCGATATGGCCGAAGAGGCCAAGCGCATCAAGCTGGCCGCGCTGGGTCGGCTCACTGCCAATATCGCCCATGAAATCCGCAACCCGCTGGCCGCCATCTCGCATGCCGGCGACCTGCTGGCCGAAGGCGCAGAAGACGCCGCCACGCAAAGGCTGACCCGCATCGTGCGCGACAACGCCCGCCGCATCAACGGGCTGGTGGAAGAAGTGCTGATGCTGGGCCGGCGCGACCGGGTCAAGACCGAAACCATCCGGCTGTCGCAATTCCTGTTCGACTTTCTCGAACAGTTCGGCATGGCCCAGCCGGACGCTGCCGGGCGTATTCTCACCACCTTCCACAGCAGCAGCAGCGTGTATTTCGACCGTGGTCATCTGGGACAGATATTGTCCAATCTGGTGGCCAATGCCTGGCGACACTCCTCGCGCGTACATGGCGCGGTGCAAATCGAAATCAGCCAGCTCGAGTCACAAGTGCTGATTCGCGTCATCGACGATGGCCCCGGCATGAATGAGGATGCCCAATCACACCTGTTCGAGCCCTTCTTTACCACGGAAAGCAGCGGTACCGGCCTGGGGCTGTATATCGCCCGTGAACTGGCCGAGGCCAATGATGCACGGCTCGACTACATCCCACCGGGCGGTGTTTTCCGTTTAAGCTGTCATCATGCCTATGAATAAGAAAGTCTTGCGCGTGCTGGTCGTCGACGACGAACCGGATATCCGCGAACTGCTGGAGCTCACCCTGATCAAGATGGGCCTGGAAGTGGTCACCGCCGGCAATGTCGGCGAAGCCACCGCCCGGCTGGCCCGCGAGCCCTTCGACCTGGTGCTCACCGACATGCGCATGCCGGATGGCGAAGGCATCGAGGTGGTGCAATTCATTGCCGATCAGTCGCTGGATATTCCCAGTGCCATCATCACCGCCTATGGCAGCACCGAAAGTGCCGTCCGTGCCATGAAAGCCGGAGCCTTCGACTATCTGTCCAAGCCCATCAGCCTGGCGCAGCTGCGCACACTGGTGAAATCGGTATTAAAGGTAGAAGGCAATGGCAAGCCGCTCAGTGTCGAACGGCTGGTGGGCGATTCGGCGGCCATGCTGGAAGTTCGGCGCATGGTGGACAAACTGGCGCGCAGCCAGGCGGCTGTCTATATCAGTGGCGAATCCGGTACCGGCAAGGAGCAGGCCGCCCGGCTGATTCACGAACAAAGCGCACGTGCCGAGCGCCCCTTCGTACCGGTCAATTGCGGTGCCATCCCGGAAAACCTGATGGAAAGCGAGTTCTTCGGCTATCGCAAGGGTGCTTTTACCGGCGCCGACAGCGAGCGCGACGGCTTCTTCCAGCAGGCCAATGGCGGCACGCTGTTTCTGGATGAAGTCGCCGATCTGCCGCTGGCCATGCAGGTCAAGCTGCTGCGTGCCATTCAGGAAAAGAAAGTACGCAAGCTGGGCAGCCCGCAAGAAGAAGCCGTCGATGTCCGCATCATCTGCGCCACCCACAAAGACCTGGCCACGCTGGTCGAGGCCGGCCAGTTCCGCCAGGACTTGTATTACCGGCTGAATGTATTGCCACTGCGCATGCCGCCGCTGCGCGAACTGCGCGACGACATTCCCCGCTTCATCGGCGCACTGCTGGATCGCTTCGCCACCGCAGACAGTCGGCCCCGGCTGACCCCGGACGCAGTCAAGGCCATGCTGGCGTATAACTACCCCGGCAATTTCCGCGAACTGGAAAACATCCTGGAGCGTGCCATCGCCCTGGCCGGCGACGACAAGGTCGATGTACTCGACCTGCAACTGACACCCTGCGCGCAGTCCGACGATGAACAGAATGCCGAATACGCCGGCAGCGAACCATTGCAGGACTTCCTCGACCGCGTAGAGCGCGAGGCCATCCTCAAGGCGCTGGATGCCACCCGCTTCAACCGCACCCAGGCAGCCAAGCTATTGGGCCTCACCTTCCGCTCCATGCGCTACCGCATGGATAGGTTGGGTATCAAATAGACCCGCAGCAGAAGCGTATTACCTCTATATAGCGTTCCGCATGCAAAAAGCCCGGCGCCAGCCGGGCTTTTTGCTGCCTGTGCCCGTACGGTGCCCCCCTTTTGCGCCAGCCCGGCTGGTTTTCAGTGCCCGGCATAACCGCTACTCCACGCATTGCTGTGCACCCGCAGCAATGCGGTAATAAAACCCCCGCGGCATAGTTGTTTGTCGCTCAATTACTTAGCGCGTAATTGGCCGGTGTCTGGCCAGAATCTG
>NZ_RFAR01000173.1 GCF_003693445.1 Aquitalea palustris
GGATGCCAGCAAGGTGGACAGCGTGCAGGTGTATAACGGCAGCGCCCCGGTCAGTGCCGGCGGCGACAATATCGGCGGCGTGATCGTGGCCAAGGCTGCAGCCCCGCGCTTTGCCGAAACCGGACAAACCCTGCTCACCGGCCAGATGGGGGCTTATTACCGCAGCAATGGCGATGCCAGCGGTGCCAACCTGTCTGCCACGGTGGCCAATGACCATGTCAGCATCAACTACAGCGGCTCCACCGCCCGTTCCGGCGATTACGACGCCGCCGCCCCTTTCAAGAAAGCCGGTGCGTCCTCTGGCCGCGCCTGGCTGGATGGCGATACCGTCGGCTCCACTGCCTACAACACCCAGAACCACGAAGTCAGCGTAGCCTGGCGCGATAGCTACCAGCTGCTGGAAGCCAAGGTGGGCGTGCAAAGCACCCCGTACGAAGGCTTTGCCAACCAGCGCATGGACATGACCGA
>NZ_RFAR01000070.1 GCF_003693445.1 Aquitalea palustris
AGGCGGCGCAACGCAGCAGCAGGTTTTTTGTTAGCTGCTCACGGGGGGGCTGCCTGCAGGCTGGCCTGGGTAATCTGGCTGCCCGGTGGCACGCTGCGAGTGAGCCAGACATTGCCACCGATGCTGGAACCGTGGCCGATGGTGATACGCCCCAGCACGGTGGCGCCGGCGTAGATCACCACATCGTCTTCCACGATGGGATGACGCGGCTGGCCCTTGAGCAGGCTGCCATCCTCGCCCTGCTCGAAGCGTTTGGCGCCCAGGGTGACGGCCTGATACAAGCGCACCCGCGCACCAATGACAGCGGTTTCGCCGATCACCACGCCGGTGCCGTGATCGATGAAGAAACCAGCACCAATCTGCGCACCGGGATGAATGTCGATCCCGGTTTCACCATGGGCGATCTCAGCAATGATGCGGGCAATCAAGGGCAAGCCAGCGCGATACAGCAAGTGTGCCAGCCGGTGATGCAGGATGGCGTTGATGCCGGGATAGCACAGCAATACCTCGTCCACACTGCGCGCTGCCGGATCGCCTTGCCAGGCGGCGGTGATGTCGGCATCCAGCAGGCGGCGCTGGTCGGGCAAGGCCGCAGCAAACTGCTGAACAATGGCCACCGCCTGCGCCTCAAGCCCTGCGGCGCAGGCCTCGCTGGGCTGCCCGCTCAATCTGGCACCATAGCGCAGCTCCAGCTGCACTTGCGCCGCCAGCGCATCCAGCGCCACCGCCAGGCTGTGGCCGACAAAAAAGTCCTCGCTGCTGTCGCGCAGGCCCGGCGGCCCCAGTCGCATCGGAAACAGCGCGGCAGCCAGTGCCGCCACGATGTCACGCAAGGCAGCACGGGATGGAAACTCGCGGGTGGAAAAATCCCGCAAGCGGCCCTGGCTTTGCCGCCAGTCGGCACGTGCTGCATGCAGTTGGCTGACCACGCTATCCAGATGCCAGTCATGCACCACTGGCTGGGCGGGATTAAAGGGACGGACCAGATCATTCATGGCAGTACTCGCTGTATCGTGGTGCGCGAAAAAAGAATGGATCAGTCTTGCTGCCAGGGCAGATTCCAGTAGCGCCAGCCGCCTACATCGCCGCGCTGGTTCTGGCTGTCCAGATCACCCTCGAAGCCTTCCAGCACGTTGTACACCTGGGTGAAGCCAGCCTTGGCAGCAGCCTCGGCAGCGGCGGCAGAGCGTTTGCCACTGCGGCACAGCAGCACCACGACGCTGTCCTTGCCACCGGCCTTGTTTTCCAGCTCGCGCAGGAAGCGCGGATTCTTGATCAGCGCCGTGCCGGTCTGCCAGGCCACATGCAACGAGCCGGGCACCTGGCCAACGAATTTGCGCTCTTCGGCCGTGCGCACATCCACCAGCGTGGCGACACCGGCTTCCACCAGCGACCAGGCCTCCAGCGGATAGAGCGCACCGGTATAGGCAAGGCCACTGTCTGCCGCACGCAGGCGGGCAATTTCCAGCAGCTCTTCGCTGGCACTGACTGCGTCGGTGGCGCGGAGCTGATGGCCGGAAGGGCCGGCCTGGGTGGTGCTGACGGGGGAATGCAGTTGGCTCATGCTGGTCTCCTTGCGCTGCTTATCTGTTGCGTTGGAGACCAATATACGCGGCGCACTGGCCGCGACTAAGCAAGAAAATCTGCAGTCATTATGAAGAAAATCGATAACCACACCGTTCTTATGGCATTTTCTGGCATAACAAAACGAATCGTCGTTTTCTGCCCAGACAAGTGCTTACAAAAACAGCGGAAAGTGCACCGGAGAGGTATTGAAAATACAAAACGGGGTGGCCATGGCCACCCCGTTTTCAGTCAATCGAGCACGTCTGTCCGGATCAGAAAGCCGGAATCACCGCACCTTGGTACTTGGTTTCGATGAACTTCTTGGCTTCCGGGCTGTTCAGCGCAGCAGCCAGTTTCTTGATGGCGGCGCTGTCCTTGTTGTCCGGACGGGCTACCAGCAGGTTGGCATACGGCGAAGTGGTTTCGGTGAACAGCGCATCACGCTTCGGATTCAGCTTGGCTTCCAGTGCGTAGTTGGCGTTGATCAGGGCGGCATCCACCTGGTTCAGCACGCGCGGCAGGGTAGCGGCTTCCAGTTCCTTGATCTTGATGTTCTTCGGGTTGGACACGATGTCCTTGGTGGTCGGGTAGATGTTCTTGCGATCCTTCAGCTTGATCACACCGCCCTGATCCAGCAGCAGCAGCGCACGGCCGGCATTGGTCGGATCATTCGGGATGGCCACGGTAGCGCCCTGCGGCAGCTCAGCCACTTTCTTGTACTTGCTGGAGTACACGGCAAACGGCTCGATGTGAACCGGCTTGGACGCCACCACCAGATGGGTGCCACGGTCCTTGTTGAACTTGTCCAGATACGGAATGTGCTGGAAGAAGTTGGCATCCAGCTGCTTTTCTTCTACCTGGGTGTTAGGCAGCACGTAGTCGTTGAACACCTTCACCTGCAGATCCACGCCTTGCTTGGCCAGGGTGGGCTTCAGGGCTTCCAGGATTTCAGCGTGCGGCACCGGCGAGGCGGCCACGGTCAGTTTTACATTTTCAGCATGTACGGCCAGGGCGGCCACGCTCAGGCTCAGGGCAGCAAACAGCTTGGAAACGCGTTTCATCGTTTTTTCTCCAGATCAATGGGCAAAGGGGGTCCATACAGCCGGCGGCTACCGGCTGCACAGGGATTCACAACAAAGGGAATGCAGTAATGTGCTGGCGGCTGACTCAGCCGAAGCGACAGCGGCGCACCAGGGCATCGCCCGCGGTTTGCAGGCCCTGCACCAGCACCAGCAGCAAAACCACGGTGACGATCATCACCTCGGTCTGGAAGCGCTGATAGCCATAGCGGATGGCCAGGTCGCCCAGGCCGCCGCCGCCAATGACACCGGACATGGCGGTGTAACCCACCAGCGCCACGGCAGTAACGGTAGCTGCGCCAATCAGGCCGGGCATGGCTTCAGGCAACAGCACCTTGAACACAATCTGCGGCAGCTTGGCGCCCATGGACTGGCTGGCTTCGATCACGCCGCGATCGATTTCGCGCAGCACGTTTTCCACCAGGCGGCCAAAGAAGGGAATGGCCCCCACCACCAGCGGCACAATGGCACCGGCCACGCCGATGGACGTGCCCACCAGCAGCAGGGTGAGCGGAATCAGCACGATCAGCAGAATGACAAAGGGCAGCGAGCGCAGCACATTCACCAGGAAAGACAGCACCGCATACAGGCGCGGACGGGCACGCAGCTGGCCCGGGGCGCTGATGTAGAGCAGCACGCCCAGCGGCAGGCCGAGCACGATGGTAAACAGCAGCGATACGCCCAGCATGGTCAGGGTATCCAGCGTGGCACCGCCGATTTCCGGCCAGTCCACGGTCAACAACAGGCTTGGGTCAAATGCGCTCATGCCAGCACCTCGCAACGTACACCCTCGCGGGCAAAAATTTCCGGCAGTGCCGTCAGTTCCACATCCGATGCCACCACGCCCACCAGCAGCTGGCCGCAGGGAGTGTCACGGATTTCGCTCAGGGTGCCGCTCAGCAGGTTGACGCGCAGGCCGGTTTCGCGGCCGACCTTGTCCAGTACCGGGCTGAGGGTAGGCTCGCCGACAAAGGTCAGCTTGAGCAGCGGCACGCCAATGCGCGCGCGCCAGGCATCGACCCGCTCGCCCTGACCAAAACCGGTTTCGGCCAGCAGGCTGCGGGTAACCGCATGCTGCGGCTGCAGGAATACGTCCAGCACCTGGCCGCTCTCCACCACCTTGCCGTGATCCATCACCGTCACGTGGTCGCACAGCTGGCGAATCACCCGCATGTCGTGGGTGATCAGCACGATGGTGAGATTGAGCTGGCGGTTGATGTCGGCCAACAGGGCCAGAATGGAATCGGTGGTTTCCGGGTCCAGTGCCGAGGTGGCCTCATCGCACAGCAAGAGATCAGGGTGATTGGCCAGCGCACGGGCAATGCCCACGCGCTGCTTTTGTCCGCCGGACAATTGCGCCGGGCGCTTGTCCTTGTGATCGGCCAGACCCACCAGCTGCAGCAGCTCGTCCACCCGCGCATCCATTTGTGCCGGGCTCAGGGTAGCCGCCAGTTCCAGCGGGAAGCGCACATTGCCGGCCACGGTGCGCGAACGCAGCAGATTGAAATGCTGGAACACCATGCCGATGCGCTGGCGACGTTGCTGCAGGGCAGCTTCCGGCAAGGCAGTCAGCTCCTGCTCGCCCAACGTCACCGTGCCGCTATCCGGCCGTTCCAACAGGTTGAGGCAGCGGATCAGGGTGCTCTTGCCGGCCCCGGAGCGGCCGATGATGCCGTAGATTTCCCCGGCGGAGACTTGCAGGCTGACATTGTCCAGCGCGGCAATGCGGCGGCCTTCATGGGTGAAATGCTTGCTGAGATTGCGTACTTCTATCATACCGTCTGCGTTCTATCCCCTGCCCTGATCAGGCAGAAAGCGGGTGAGCGACGGGGGATAACCCGTCAGGAGTGGCAAGTCTAGCGGCAGTACGCCCAAACCAAAAATAATAAAAATTTCGTTGTATATCGTTTTAGAGAATATTGGATACAGCAGACAAGTTGCACGCCTGCCTGACTGCGCAGGGAGTAATGGCGGACTAGCAAGCCGCCCTGTCAAGCTCAGGCCAGCGTAGCGATGGAGACCTCGGTCGATTTGACAAAAGCCACCACCGGCGAGCCCACCTTCAGTTGCAGCTCCCGCACCGAGCGGGTGGTGATCACCGAGGTAACAATGCCGGATGGGGTTTCCACGTCCACCTCGGACAACACCGGCCCTTCGATGATTTCCTTGATCACGCCCTTGAACTGGTTGCGTACATTAATGGATTGAATGCTCATGCTCTGCTTTCTGTGTAATGGGGTTACAAGGCCCAGTGCAGCTGCGAGAAATGCAGCGACGTGAGCGGTGCTTCATTGATTAGCGGCGTATTGAATGACGGCCCCTGCAACACGCGCTGCAGGATGTGCTGCTCCAGCGCCACGAAGCGCGGGTCGGCATGAGTGCGGCTGCGCGGCAGCTCCACCGGCAAATCCAGCGCTACCCGGCCCTCTTCCAGCAGCACCACGCGGTCGGCCAGCGCCACCGCCTCGCTAACATCGTGCGTCACCAGCACCGTGGTGCAGCCATGCTGCTGCCACAGCTTCTCGATCAGGCCCTGCATTTCCAGCCGGGTCAGCGCATCCAGCGCGCCCAGCGGCTCGTCCAGCAACAATAAGGACGGCTGATGCACCAGCGCCCGCGCCAATGCCACCCGCTGGCGCTGGCCACCGGACAGCCGGGCCGGCCATTCCTGCGCCCGGTCGGCCAACCCTACTTCAGCCAGAGCCTGCTCGGCTTCGCCAAGACGGCTGGCCGGCAAGCCCAAGGCCACATTGTCCAGCACGCTTTTCCACGGCAGCAGGCGCGCTTCCTGAAACATCACCCGCACACTTTGCCCGGCTGGCTGCTGCAACAGGCCGCCATCGGGCCGATCCAGCCCGGCCAGCAAACGCAGCAAGGTGCTCTTGCCGCAGCCAGAGCGGCCGACAATGGCCAGGAACTGGCCTTGCGGAATCTGCAAATCCAGCTGATCCAGCACCAGCCGTTCACCAAAGCGGCGGCTGAGGCCATGCAGGCGGATCGCCTGGTCAGTCTTGAGATCATCCAGTTTCATCATGACTCTCCTCAGGCAGCCTGAAAGTAGGATGGATGCCAGCGCAGCCAGCGTTTTTCCAGCAAACGGGCCGCCACATCCACCGCCTTGCCCAGTGCGGCATACAGCAGGATGGACAGCACCACGATGTCGGTTTGCAGGAATTCGCGGGCATTGGCCGCCAGATAGCCGATACCACTGGTAGCCGACAGCGTTTCCGCCACGATCAGGATGATCCAGGCAATGCCCAGTGCGTAGCGTATGCCCACCAGAATCGATGGCAGCGCCCCCGGCAACACGACCTGGCGAAACAGCTCGCGGCCACTCAAACCGTAGCTGCGCGCCATTTCCAGCAGCTGCGGGTCCAGCGAGCGGATGCCGTGATAGGTATTCAGATACACCGGAAACAGCACGGCAAACGCCACCAGAAACACCTTGGCCGACTCATCAATGCCAAACCACAGGATCACCAGCGGCAGGATGGCCAAGGGCGGGATATTGCGCAGCATCTGCAAGGTGGTATCAAACAGCGCCTCGCCCAGCCGTGACACCCCCGTCAGCAGGCCAAACAGCAGACCAAGGCCGGCGCCGATGACAAAGCCGGCCGCCACCCGGGCAAAGCTGACCGCCAGATGGCGGAACAGGTCGCCACTGATCAGCAGTTGCCAGAAGGCCACCAGCACTTCGCTAGGTGCTGGTAGAACCCGGTGGTTCAGCCAGCCGGCCAGCGAGGCAATCTGCCAGCCGATCACCAATAACAGCGGCACCAGCCAGGGCAGCAGGCGCTGCCACAGCCCGCGTGCAAATGAGACAGAACGTGACATGGGTGCTCCTCAGGAAGCCGCCGCCAGGCGGGTTTCATTGGGCAACAGCTGATTGGCCATCACCTCGCCTGCCGGCTGCTGGCCAAGGCTGGCCTTGAGACGGTCCGGCAGATGGGGGAACAGCAGCTCGGCCACACGGTAGGCCTCGTCCAGATGCGGGTAACCGGAGAACACGAAGGTTTCGATGCCCAGCTCGGCGTACTCTTGCATGCGCGCTGCCACGGTGGGGCCATCGCCCACCAGTGCCGTGCCTGCGCCGCCGCGCACCAGGCCGATGCCCGCCCACAGATTGGGCGAGATTTCCAGCTTGTCCCGGCTGCCGCCATGCAGCGCAGCCATGCGGCGCTGGCCTTCCGAGTCCGCCCGCGCCAGGGTTTTCTGCGCATTGGCGATGGTGGCGTCATCCAGACGGCTGATCAGCCGGTCGGCCGCAGCCCAGGCCTCTTCGTTGGTTTCGCGCACGATGATGTGCAGACGGATGCCAAAGCGTACCGTGCGGCCCAGCTTTGCTGCCCGTGCCCGCACGTCGGCAATTTTCCTGGCTACTTCGGCAGGAGGCTCGCCCCAGCTCAGATACACATCCACATGCTCGGCCGCCAGATCATGCGCGGCGTCGGACGAGCCACCAAAGTACAGGGGCGGATACGGCTTGCTCACCGGCGGATACAGCAACTGGGCATCGCTCACCTTGATGTGCTTGCCGTCCAGATTCACCTTGTCACCGGCCAGCACGCCCTTCCAGATATGCAGGAATTCGCTGGCGGCTTCGTAACGTTCGTCATGACTCAGCCAGCTGCCATCACCGGCCAGCTCCACCGGGTCGCCACCGGCCACCACATTCACCAGCAGGCGGCCTTGCGACAGGCGGTCGAAACTGGAAGCCATGCGTGCTGCCACCGTGGGCGACATGATGCCGGGGCGTACCGCCACCAGGAATTTCAGTTTTGTGGTAGCCGGAATCAGCGTGGCGGCGGTAACCCACGGATCTTCGCAAGAACGGCCAGTGGGAATCAGCGCGCCATCAAAACCCAGGCTGTCTGCCGCGCGGGCGATCTGGGTGAGGTAGTCCAGGTCCACCGTGCGCGCCCCTTCCGGGCTACCCAGATAACGACCATCACCATGGGTGGGGAAAAACCAGAAAATCTGCATGTCTATTATTCCTGTCTTGATTTTGTCTTGTTCTTGCTTGCTTGTTGATCTTGGCTCAGGGCTTCCACACCGAGTCCTGCACCTTGATGGCCTTGGGAATCAGGCCCAGTGCGTGGAAGGTGTCGGCCACTTGCTGTTGCTGCTGGATGGTTTTGGCGTTGACGTAGCTGACGCTGTAGTCCGGATGGCGGCTGAGCATGGCGGCATAGGTTTCCGCCTCCAGCCCGGTGTAGCCGGACAGGGTTTTTGCCACTTGCTGCACATCGCCACGCAGCTGTTTGTTGTTGTCGGTGAGCGCCTTGAACACGATGGCAATCACCTTGGGGTTGGCCTGGGCAAAGTCACGTGCCGCCAGATAGAAGGTATTGTTGGCACTCAAGCCCTTGCCACTGGACAACACCCGCACGCCACCAGCCCGTGTAGCTGCCGCGTAGTACGGGTCCCAGATACTCCAGGCATCCACGCTGCCGCGCTCGAATGCCGCCCGTGCTTCGGACGGGGTCAGGTATACCGGGGTGATGTCGCTGTATTGCAGCCCGGCTTTTTTCAGTGCCGCCACCGTCAGATAGTGCGCGCTGGAGCCCTTGGTAAAGGCCACGCGCCTGCCCTTGAGATCGGCCAGCTTCTTGATGGCCGAACCGGCGGGCACCAGAATGGCCGATGATTCCGGCTTGGATGGTTCCTGGCCGATGTAGACGATATTGGCCCCGGCGGCCTGGGCGAATACCGGTGGCGAATCACCGGTCATGCCGATGCTGACACTGCCGGCATTCATGGCCTCCAGAATGGGCGGGCCGGCCTGGAACTCATACCACTTCACCGTCACCCCCAGCGGTGCCAGCTGCTTTTCCAGCGTGCCCTGCGCCTTGAGCGATACCAGATTGATGGCACTTTTCTGGTAGCCGACATTCAGCTCCAGCGCCTGGGCCGATAGTGAAACGGCAGCCAGCCAGGCGAGGCCCAGTGTTTTCTTCAATAGGGAAATGGCCATGCTGGCGCTCCTTACAGGCTGATCAGCCGGGAAATGAAATCGTTGGCATAGCGCGGCGCATGCGGGGCCGGGGCATTCACCCCCAGCAGGGCGGCGAATTCGTGCACCGCAGTTTGCAGGCGCTGTTCCAGCTCCTCGGCCAGTTCGGCCTCGCCATTGGCATTGGCGCCGATTTGCGACTCCACCGCATACACGCCCTGATGGATGGCGCTGGCCTTGAGTGCCGCCAATACCGGCTTGATGGAGTAATCCACCGCCAGCAAATGGCCCGGGCTACCGCCGCTGACCAGTGGCAGCACCGGCTTGCCAGCCAGGCCACCTTCGGGAATCAGGTCCAGCAGCACCTTGAGCGCGCCGGCATAGGCGGCCTTGTATACCGGGGTGGCAATGATCAGGCCGCTGGCCGTGCTGACCCGTTGCTGGAAGTCCTGGATTTGCGGGTGAGAAAACTGGCCATGCAATAGGGCATCAGCCGGAAAATCGTGAATGGACAGGGTTTGCAGCTCGATATCCAGTGCAGTCAGCGCGACACGGCTACGCTCGATCAGGCGCGCGGTGCGCGAGGTTTTACTGGGGCTGCCGAGAATGGCGAGAACGGTCATGGGTGGGTTTTCCGCAGTGCGTCATGTCAATGAGCAGCACCTTAGCAGAGCCCCGTTATATCCATAACCAACAATAATTGAACTTGTTAGCAGTAAAAAAGCTAATGAAACAATGTGCTTAACTTAGTGCCAGTTGAGTATTTGGCGAGCGCGAGTGAGACAAGGCAAGAACAACCGAAAACCAGCGGGAAAGCCGAACTTACCAATCGTAAAGGTGCATGCTGCGAGCCTTGGACATGCAAAAGCCCGTGCCGATGGTGTGCGGCACGGGCTGGCTGATGGCAGCTGCAAGCCGGGCTCAAGCCTGGGCTTGGTCGTCCTGAGCGGCGTCGCTGGCGCTGTCGTCTTTCTTTTCCAGCATGTCTTCCAGTGCGCCCGCACCCTTGAAACCGGCCACAGCGGCAATGCCCTTGGTCAGGAGGCCCGCATCGGGATCCAGCTTCTCAGCAGCTTCCACCGCAGCAATGGCACCAGCTACTTCACCCAGGGTATCCAGCAGTCCCATGATTTCTCCTTCAAAGTCATTGAAATGAAAATTTATAATGCCAGAAGTCGATGACATGGCAAGCATGCTCGGTTCAAACGGCGCAACTGGCCACATTCACGAGACCAATCCGGCAACTACATCAGGCCACCAGGCAGTGGCCAGCCTGTCCAGAAAACCACGCTTGTCGCACAATAGGCGGCCAAGCCACCCACGAGCCCAGCATGCGCCATCATTTGTTGATCATCGACCCCCAGAACGATTTCTGTGACCTGCCCCAGTCTGCGCTACCCGTCAGCGGCGCCAATGCCGACCTGCAGCGGCTGGCGCAGTTGATCACCCGTCATGGCACGCAGCTGGACGGCATCACGGTGACGCTGGATAGCCATCATCGCTACGACATCGCCCATCCGGCCTTCTGGCGCGGCCCGCATGGCGAGCAGCCGCTGCACACGCCGATCAGCCTGGCAGATGTCGATAGCGGGCGCTGGTTGCCGGCCAATCCGGCACTGCTGGCTGAGGTCCGCGTTTATCTGCAGCAAAGCAGCCTGTATGTGTGGCCGCCACACTGCCTGGTCGGTAGTTGGGGCCATAATATCCAGCAGGATCTGAACCAGGCATTGCAGCAGTGGGAATGCCAGCGGCTGCGGGTGATGCAGCTGCTGTTCAAGGGGCTGAACCCGCTGACCGAGCACTTTTCCGCCTTTGAGGCCGATGTACCGCGTGCCGACGACCCCGCCACCTGCTTCGACCACCAGCAGCTGGCCGCACTGCTGGCAGCAGACCGGGTGCTGGTGGGTGGCGAGGCTCTGTCCCACTGCGTGGCCAGCTCGGTGCGCAGCCTGCTGCGCCATCTGGGGCCAGACTTCGCCCGCAAGCTGGTGCTGCTGGAAGACTGTAGTAGCCCGGTACCAGGATTCGAAAAACAGGCGGAGGACTTTGTCGCCGAAATCCGCCAGCTGGGCGCGCACATTCTCCCCAGCACCGCCCTCTTCGCCTAAAACACCCGCGGCTGCGTTACGCCGCCCTGCGCCAGCAATACTGCGCTCCGGTTCGCTGCTCTAAACGGCGGGCCAGCAAAAAGGGCGTGCCCGCCGGCACGCCCTTTGCACATTAACCGCGTGCCGTTGCACGCCGGCGCATCACTCAGTCACGCTCCACCGCAGCCAGTGCCGGCTGGTGGTGGCGACCCAGATTGAACATCTTGTACACCACCGACACGGCCAGCAGCAGGCCACTGCCGACAAACAGCGATACGCGGGTATCCGGATTCACCAGCATGCCGAACAGCACGCACACCAGGAAGGCAATGGTCAGCCAGTTGGTGAAGGGGAACAGGATGGACTTGAAGGGATGCGCCGCCATCTTGTCGCTGTGCGCCAGACGGAAACGGGCCTGACACACCAGCACCACAAACCACGGCACCATGCCCGGTAACACGCTGGCGCTGTAGACATACACGAATACGCGCTCCGGATTCGGGATGATGTAGTTGAGCGCCGAACCCAGGCCGATGCAGGCAATGGTCACCCAGATGGCGTTGACCGGCACACCACCCTTGGACACCTTGGCCAGGAAGGACGGCAGCTGCTTGTTCTGCGCCAGGGTATACAGCATGCGGCCACAGCTGTAGATGCCGCTATTGCAGCCGGACAGCGCGGCGGTCAGCACCACGAAGTTGATGACACCCGCGGCAGCGGCAATGCCCACCTTGGCAAAGGTCAGCACGAAGGGGCTGCCACTGCTGCCGATCTGGTTCCACGGATAAATGGCCACGATGACGAAGATGGCACCCACATAGAAAATCAGGATGCGCCAGATGATGTTGTTGATGGCGCGCTTGAGCGTGACTTGCGGGTTCTTGGCCTCACCGGCGGTAATGCCCACCAGCTCCACCCCCTGGTACGCCGCCACTACCAGGCACAGTGCAAACAGGAAGCCCTGCCAGCCACCGGCAAAGAAACCACTATGCGCGGTGAGGTTGGCAAAACCGATGGCCGGCATATCGGCACCACCCACCAGAATCAGCTTCAGCCCCACCAGAATCATTACCACGATGGTGGAAATCTTGATCAGGCCGAACCAGAACTCGAACTCGCCATACAGGCGTACCGCCAGCAGATTGGACGCAGCCAGGATGCCGACAAAGGCAATGGCCGGCACCCACTGTGGCACGGTGGGGAACCAGTACTGCACATAAACCCCGGCGGCGGTAATCTCGGAAATACCCACCGCTATCCACATCAGCCAGTAAGCCCAGGCTGTCAGATAACCCCAGTAGGGGCTGAGATATTTATAGGCGTAATAAGCAAACGAGCCGGCTACCGGTTCGGTATGCAGCATCTCGCCCATGGTGCGCATGATGAAGAAGATAAATACGCCGGCAATGGCATAAGCCAGCAATACCGAAGGCCCCGTCCATTTAAGCGTGCTGGCGGAGCCCATGAATAGCCCGACACCGATGGTACCGCCCAGGGCGATCAGCTCGATGTGCCGTGCCTCAAGCCCGCGCTGCAGCTTTTTGTCACCTTGATTTTCTGACACGATGTTTTCCCGTTGGTTTCACATATTTATTAGCGACTATCAAAGCCACGACAATATTCTGTCAAGCAGCACGCTGATAATCTTTGATCTGACAACGGGTGAATGCTAACCAGTTCATATATTCGGCGCAACGCGGTTTTTATGGCCATTCGCATAGAAAAGCATTAATTCGAAAATCCGAACGCCGATATGTTTATTTATCCGGAAATCCGAATAAATATATCAATCCAGAAATAAAATAATCACCATATTTAAAACAATTGCGCTTATTCCACTGATATTCACGCAGCCTTGGCTGGCAACCATTCCGGCCAGCAGCGAAGCATCTGCCCGGCAAGCACAGCGCCTCCTGCCCGGCGACCGACAGCCCCGGCCACACCCCGCAGTCCCGCTAGTGACACCCCCTATTCTTGCCCATTACTACAAAACCACTCTGCCAACAGCGGAATTAATCAACCAACTCATGCCCAATTCAATACTTTCAATACTCATTTTCGTTACCCATAATGACTATTCAGTCGCCATATACGGCATAGCGGGGCATGGGCATGGAAAAACTGATCGCGGACTTGCTGGCAACCTCCCCCATCGGCATTGCAGTACTGGATAGCCAGCTGCGCTATGTCCACATCAATCACCAGCTGGCCGACTCCAACGGACTGAGCCCGGAGGCCCATATCGGCCGCACCCCGCGCGATGTTTTGCCCGAGGCCGGCCCCGGTCTGGAAGACATCATGCACCAGGTGATGACCAGCGGCCTGGCCGAATGCAATTTTGAAGCCAGTGCCGAAATCCCGCCGGGGTCTGGCTGCATCACCTACTGGAATGCCAGCTACCACCCGCGCTTTGACAAGCAAGGCGAGCCTTGCGGCATCATTGCCATGGTGGAAGACATTTCGCTGAAAAAACGGGCAGAGCTGGCCATCCGTGTCAGTAACGAACGCATCCGCAAGGTACTGGATGCCCTGTTCACCTTTGTCGGGGTGCTCAGCCGCGAGGGGGTGCTGCTGGAAGCCAACCGCGCACCGCTGGAACAGGCGGGGCTGGAACTGGCCGAAGTCCAGGGCAAGCTGTTCTGGGAATGTTACTGGTGGGACCACGATCCACTGGTGCAAAGCGAGCTGCAACAGGCCATCGCCCGCGCCGCCAGCGGTGAAACCGTGCGCTACGACGTGGTGGTGCGCATGAAGAACGACAGCCGCATGATCATCGATTTCATGCTGCGTCCCCTGCACGATGAAGATGGGACCATCAGCAACCTGATTGCCTCCGGCATCGACATCACGGACCGCAAGCAAAACGAACTGGCCTTGCAAATCAGTGAAACCTATTTCCGGGAAGTAGTGGAATCCACCCCGGACGGGCTGATGATGGTGGACCAGCACGGCATCATCCGCCTGATCAACACCCGCATGGAGCAGCTGTTCGGTTACAGCCGGCGCGAACTGGTGGGCGAAAAACTGTCCAGCCTGCTGCCCGATCACTTTCGCTCCACCCACGACAGCTATGTCACGCAGTTTTTCACCGCCCCATCGGCCCGCGGCATGGCCAACCGCAAGCCGCTGTTTGCCCAGCGGCGCGATGGCTCGCAGTTTCCCTGTGAAATCGGCCTCAACCCGATGCAGGTGGGCGAGGAAGTGCTGACGCTGGCCTGCATTTCCGATGTATCCGAGCGCTACTATGCCAAGCTGGAACTGGAAAAGGCGCTGCAGGAAAAAACCGTGCTGCTAGGCGAGGTGCATCACCGGGTAAAAAACAATCTGCAGGTGATCTCCAGCCTGCTCAGCCTGCAATCTCGCAATGCCACAGCCGAGGTCAACAAGGCCTTGCTGGACAGCCAGAACCATGTGCGCTCGATGGCGCTGATCCACCAGTTGCTGTACGAACGCAATGATTTCTCGCGCATCCCGATGTCGGTGTATGTCGAGCGGCTGATCCATCTGCTGCGCGATGTCAGCACCGGCTATGGCAACCATATCGCCTTCAGCTTTCAGCGTGCGGGAGAAGAGGCCTATCTGGAATTGCAAAACAGCATTCCCTTCGGGCTGATCCTCAACGAAATCGTGGTCAATGCCTGCAAGCATGCCTTCCGCCCCGGCCGTCCCGGCAAGGTGGCCATACACATGCACAGCGCCGCCAGCGTGGTGCTGGAGATACGCGACGATGGCCAGGGCTGCCCGCCCGGCGTGTCGCTGGGGCATGCCAGCACGCTGGGCTTTCAGCTATTGCCCATGCTCAGCGAGCAGCTCAAGGCAACACTGACCCTGGAAACCGCACCGGATCAAGGCTGCTGTTTCACCCTGACCATTCCAGACCTCATCCGGGAGTAAGCATGGCCCACCGCATCCAGATCGTAGAAGATGAGCGCATCGTGGCGCTGGATCTGAAAATCGCCTTGCAAAGCCTGGGCTTTGAGGTTGTCGCCAACTGCGCCTCCGGCGAGGAAGCCATCCGCAGTGCGGGCAAACTGCGCCCCGACCTCATCCTGATGGATATCCACCTGGAGGGCGGCATGTCCGGCACGGAGGCCGCGCTGCACATCCGCCAGCAACTGGACATTCCCGTGGTGTACCTGACCGCCTTTGCCGAAGAGAACATCCTGCAGCAGGCGGAAAAAAGTGCGCCTTACGGCTATCTGCTCAAACCCTTCGAACTACGCGAACTCAACGCCACCATCCGCATGGCACTGGCCTGCCGCACCGCCGAACTCGAAGTGCACAAACAGCAAAAACTGCTGATGCTGGCGGTGGAAACTGCCCAGCTGGGTATCTGGGAATGGGATCAACAGCAATCGCTGTTTACCGGCCAGGGCTACTTCGGCAAGATCACCGGCCTGGCCATGGAGCAGCGCCAGGAAGCCACGCCGCCGTTTATGCGGCTACTGGAGCTTGCCGACCAGAGCCGACTGAACCAGTTACTGAAGGACCGCGGCCGGGTGGACATGATCACCACCATCACCCCGGACGATGGCGAAGCGGTCTGGGTGGAGATGTCGGTACAGGAGTACGAGCCGCAATGGCAGGAAAGCGCCAAGCAGATCGGCGTGCTGCGCGACATCAGCGAACGCATCAAGTCCGAACAGCTGCTGCAGCAAGCCGGCGCGGTATTCCAGTCCACGGCCGAGGGGATTGTGGTGATCGATGCCGAGCGGCTGGTGAAATCGGCCAATCCGGCCTTTTTGCGCATGACCGGTTTTTCCCTGCTGGAAATACTGGGACAGGACATCGACGAACTGCTGCATGTCAAAAAGCACACGCCGGACTTTTACCACAGCATCAGCCAGATGAAAGAAGTGGGATGGCATGGCGAAGTGATGTGCCAGCGCAAGAACGGCGAGCAATTCCCCGCCTGGGAACACATCTGCCTGGTGTCGTACGACAATGAATTCCCCTCGCACTACATCATTGGCTGCACCGATGTCAGCTCCATCAAGAAAGCCGAAATCGAACTCAACCGCATGGCCTTTCATGATGCACTGACCGAACTGGGCAATCGCTACCTGCTGAACGAACAACTGGCCATCGAACTGCAGCGGGCAGAAATGAATGGCAGCCGTATGGGACTGCTATTCATCGACCTGGACGGCTTCAAGCTGATCAACGACGGGCTGGGACACGCCACCGGCGACCAGTTGCTGAAAGTGGTGGCACAACGCATTCGTGAAACCATACGCCGCTCGGATATCCCGGTGCGCTTTGGTGGCGACGAATTTTTCATCATCTGCCCGCATAGCAGCGAGGAAGACTGCACGGCGATTGCCGGGCGCCTGCTGGAAAAGCTGGAACAGCCGATGCAAGCACGGGATGAAACCATCGTGGTGACCTGCAGCATCGGCATTGCCATGTACCCGCAGCATGGCCGCACCGCGGAAAAACTGCTCAGCGCCGCCGACAGCGCCATGTACGAGGCGAAGGAATCCGGCAAACGGCGCTATTGCACCTTTGATGAATCCATGGCGGAAAAAGTGCACGAACGGCTGCGGCTGGAACAGCGGCTGCGCCAGGCCGTCAAGGAACAGCACTTTACCCTGCACTACCAGCCGCTGATCCGGGTGGAGGACAGCGTGCTGATCGGCTTCGAAGCCCTGCTGCGCTGGCGGGATGGCGAGCAGGACATCCCACCCGCGATATTCATTCCGGTGGCCGAAGAATGCGGACTGATCCAGGAAATAGGCAGCTGGGTGCTGGAGCAGGCCTGCATCGAAGCACAGCGCTGGAACACCAGCTTCCATTACCCGCTCAAGGTGGCGGTCAATGTATCAGTCATGCAGTTCGTCGAAGCAGATTTCCGCCAGCGCGTGGCAGCCGTGCTGCAAAACTCCGGCCTGCCACCACACCTGCTGGAACTGGAAATCACCGAAAGCGTGCTGCAATCACTGGAGGACAGCAAACGTATCCTGAAAGAACTGAAAGCCGTGGGCGTGTCCGTGGCCATTGACGATTTCGGCACAGGCTACTCGTCCATGGCCGTGCTGAAAGACCTGGCAGTAGACCGGCTGAAAATAGACCGCTCCTTCATCTGCAATACACCGGCACTCAGCCAGGACTCTGCCGTGTGCAAGGCCATCATCATGCTGGCCAAAAGCCTGATGCTTGGCATCACCGCCGAAGGGGTGGAACAAATCGAACAAGTGGCCTTTCTGCGGGAAAACGGCTGCGATACCTTTCAGGGCTACTTCTACGCCCGTCCGCTGGATGCAGCCGCACTGGAACATTACCTGCAGCAGTATTTTTCCACCCAAGGCAGCATTACCGCCCCTCACAAGACAGTGACAACGCCCCGCAACAAGACCAAACCGATATAGCACGCTGCCCGTTGGCAGCCAGCAGCTCACAGGCAAGCAGCGATGCCGCGCTCAAGCGAGCTGGCAGCAAGGCTGGCGGTTCCGATTATTTGAAAATCAACTGCACACCGTGGGTCTTGCGCTCGGTATCAAACCGGATGGATATCCTGCTTTCCAGCAAGCCGGTTCCAACCAGAAAATCTTTCACTTCAATGGCACGCGCCTGTGCTGCCGCCTTGGCATTGCCTACATCACCACGGTAACAATGACCGCGAATGACAACAGACTTGCTGGCTTTCAATTGCGGAAGCAAACGCAACAGTTGCCCCTGCCCAACCGGGTCCAGCTTGGGGCTCATCTTGTCAAAGGGGATGAAATTGGGATCAATCGCCATATTGGCATCAATCTTTTTTTCCAGCGCAGCGCGATCAGCCGCCATTTTCTGCGCAGCCGCTGCTGCTACAGGGTCCACCGGCTTTGGGGACGTATTGGCACATCCAGCCAATAGCGAGGAAAACAGGCAGGCTAACAAGAATTGCTTCATGACAAACATCCGAGAAAAGCGGAAAACAGCCCGCTCCAGGGCGGAGCGGGCGCTATGCTCAATTCACAGGAATCAGGCGATAGTCTTGTTGCTGGTCAGATCCCAGCCAGCGCTTACATTGCCGCCGCCAGTACCGTCAGCACGTTTCTGCTGGGTGTAGGTCCACTTGATCTTGCCATAGGAGAAGCTAACCTTTTCGCTGGGGAAGCCAGCATCATTAGCAGAACCCGTCGGCTCAACCTTGGAGATCAGGACTTGTTCCATCTTGATTTCCATGTACTTCACCTTGTCACCACCAGCACGGCACAGCTCGATGACAACTTCCTTGATGTGCTTACCGGTGCAGCAAGCCTCGTAAATCTTCGGGCTGGCCTTGTCCAGGAAATGGGTGATCTGATAGGGAGCATGGTTTACACGCTCGGCAGTGGCACCACCAGCCGAGCTGGCAGTGGACTGCGCCGGCTGTTCCAGAGCATGGGCGAAGGACAGGATTTCGATCCAGTCTTTGTGTTTGTCGTCAGTACTTTCACCAGGAATGCCATCAATTTTCAGGAATGCATCAAAAGCCATTATTACTTCTCCTTAAAGCAGGAACAAAACGGAGGATACCCTCCACAATCACCAATTAAGCTGCGGGCTGTGGCAACTCCGCCACCAGACGCAACGAAATGGTCAACTCATCAAGCTGGAAGTGGGGTCGCAAGAACGCAGCTGCTCGGTAAACACCAGGTTTGCCCGGCACTTCCACCACATCCACCCGTGCCTCGCGCAAGGGATATTTCGCCTTGGCCTCCTGACTGGCCGAGTCATCCAGCAATACGTACTGCGCCAGCCAGGTATTAAGGTAGTCCTGCACATTCTGGCGGGAAGCAAAACTACCGATCTTGTCGCGCATGATGGATTTCATGTAATGCGCGATACGCGATACCGCAAAGATGTAAGGCAATTGGGTGGACAGTCTGGCATTGGCGTTGGCAGCATCGGTGTTGTATGTCTTGGCTTTCTGTACCGACTGGCCAGCAAAGAAGGCGGCATAATCCGTGTTCTTGCAATGCACCAATGAAATCAAGCCCAGATCCGACAGCAATTTCTCGGTTCGATCGGTAATCGCCACCTCGGTCGGGCACTTCAAGGCCACTTCGCCGTTATCGGTTTTAAAGGTATGTGCCGGCAAGCCTTCCACCAGCCCGCCCCCCTCAACCCCGCGAATGGCCGCCAGCCAGCCGAACTGAGCAAACGCATCGGTCAAACGCGCGGCATAGGCATAGGACGCATTGGTCCACAGGTATTTGTCGTGGTTGCTGCCATCGACATTTTCTTCAAAATCAAACTCTTCCACCGGGACATTGTCACGCCCGTACGGCAAACGCCCCAGCACATGCGGCAAAACCAGGCCGACATAGCGTGAATCCTCGGACTCACGGAACGACTTCCATTTCGCATACTCAACCGTGTCGAATATTTTGGCCAGATCGCGCGGCTTGCCGATATCGGCAAAGGTTTCCAGGCCGAACAGTCCGGGTGCCGCAGCGGAAATCAACGGTGCATGGGCTGCAGCAGCCACATGTGACAGTTCGTCCAGCAGGTAAAAGTCTTCCGGGTGACGGGTAAACTCGTAATCCCCCACCAATGCAGCATAAGGAGCACCACCGAAAGTACCGTACTCTTCTTCGTAGATTTTCTTGAACAGGGCGCTTTGGTCAAACTCGGCAGCCGATTTGAAATCCTTGACCAAATCCTTCTTGGAAACGTTCAGCACCTTGATCTTCAGCATGGTGCTGGTTTCAGACTCTTTGATCAGATAATTCAGACCACGCCAAGAGGCTTCCAGCTTCTGAAAATCCGGCTGGTGCATGATGGCATTGAGCTGATCGGAAATCAGCGCGTCGATTTCGGCGATGCGCGCATCCAGACTGGCGCTCAGATCACGGGAAATGGTCACGCTGCCTTCCAGCACCTGCTCGGCCAGCTCTGAAATCAAATCCCGGGCATGGCCTTTTTCACTGTCATTGGTAGCAACGTGACTCTGCTCGATAATGCTTTCCAGCAGGCTGGAAGTATTGGCTGCAGCAGTCTGTTCGATAGTATTGAGCTGTTGTTCCGCGTTCATCGCTTATTCACCCGCCTTGTCATTCTTACCCTGGCTGATCTGACGCAGCTTTTCGGTATCGCGCACAACGTCATCCAGCAACTCTTCCAGCTTGTCATTGCCTGCCATCTTGTTGCGCAGGTCTGCCAGGCGCTGGCGCGCGGCCAGCAGTTTGTTCAGGGGCTCCACCTGACGGGCGACGTTTTGCGGTTCAAAATCGGTCAGGCTCTGGAAGTTCAGTTCAATGCCCAACTGGCTTTCATCATCAGCCAGTTTGTTATCGACCTTCATCGCCAGGCGCGGCGCCATGCCCTTGAGCACTTCATCAAAATTGTCGCGGTCAATTTGTACAAACTTGCGCTCTTTCAGCTTGGGAAGCGGGTCCTTGCTGTGGCCGGCATAGTCGCCCAGCACACCCATGACAAAGGGCAGCTCCTTGGTTTCGATGGCATCGCCGATCTCAACGTCATAGGTAATCTGCACGCGCGGCGGACGTACGCGCGACAATTTCTTTTGTGTACTTTCGTTAGCCATCATGACTCCCCAAGGTTTGAACTAATCGCCAAAAAGATTAAACAAGGCTGCGCGAAAGGCTGGCCATCACATCGCAAAGCTGAGCTACCGAAAAGTGCGGATCAGTCAGCCGTCGGCTGAGAATATAAGCTGCCTCCGCATAGGACTGATGGTTGCGCCACGGCGCCTGCTCGTCATCGACATCAATGATGCAACGAGCATCGAGGGGAACACCCCAGCACTGTGCCAGCAGATGCTCACTCAATGCACCCGGCACGAGGGCCAGATAACTGGCCTGTGGCTGACGGATAATCAGACACTGCACCGGGATATCCCGCATGCCGGCCGTGGCCGCCGAGAACAGTGACAGCCAGGTCACGGCAGCCAGCATCTCCTCGCCCTCGCCGGCAGGCAGCGGCAGCAAATAGGTTTGTGCTGACAGACTGTCCTTGAATTTGCGCAACAACTGACTATGAAACACGAATGACAACAGCAAGGCTTCGATATCGGTATCGCCATGCTGGCGCAGCAATCCCGCCAGATACTCGGGACGGGTCAGCGACAGATGCCTGCTGAGCAGTTGCTCAGCCAACTCCAGGTCTGCCGCCGAACTGGCGCCGAAGATGGACTGTTCTTCCAGGTATTGCCGGCAGGCGAGCATTTCGACTGCATTGTCGATGGCATTGCCAAGCTGCTCTTGCAAACCATTGAAAAACAGCTCATTGGACAGCATCAGCACGGCAATCGGCGGCTGCGGGCCATCTGATTGCAGCAAGGACGCAGCCACCAGCGGGTAGTTGCGGCCACTTTCATCATGGCTGGGATGGATCACCCCGAGCGACAGCCAGGCGCCATCCCGCGAGCGGATGACAAACGAAGTGGGTGGCATGGCGCGGTAGCCATCGATCCGGGCAGCGGTGTCGAGTTGCCGGATACTTTCTGCCAATACCGTATCCAGCTGAGTGGCGGCCGGATGTGTCGCATTGATGCGGACGAAATCGCCACGTCGCGGCAGTTTGCCAAAAATGCAAAACTGCGCCGGCACATCTTGAGCACGTTTGAAATTAAAGGCCATGTGACTGTTTTCCTGTTACAAGGTCACACGCTCTGGCAGCGTCAATTTGTATAGTTTGATCAATTGCAAAGGGTTGACTCCACCGACCATACGGAAATTGAAATGAACGGACTGACCATCGGCGGCTTTGCCGGCTGGCCAGCTCAACTGGGCAAGATCAGGGCTGTCCTGTGTCACTTTGGCACTGGCCAGCAAACGCATCAGTCCCATGCGGCCGGACTGGTTGGCAATGACATTGACCGCCCCGTTGTAGGACACCACCTGAATGCGTGCGCCACCACCCGCATCGCTGCCGGGCCAGGTAAACGGCTGCCAGGTCTGCGGCCCATTGCGATAGCGCAGCTCCTGGCCGTCAATCACGAAGGAAATATCCGAGAGCCCTGGTGTTGGCTGCGGCTGCAATTCGAAACGGCTGTTTTCACCGTCCTGCAACTGGTTACTGGCCAAAGAGCTGAGGCGGCCAACGCTGGAGAGGAACTCCGGATTGAAGCGCATCCCCTGATTACCCCAGGCACGCGGCACCAAGGTGTCACCCTTGCGCTGCACCAAGCCGTTCAGATACTTGTTGATGAACTTGTCCAGCACCCCGTCATTGGCTTTGACAAAGCGATTGATCTCGGCGACCGAGGCCGTGGTACTGGAGTCACTGAAGGGATACTTGCTGGCCAGCTGACGCCATTGCGGCAAGACCTCATTGGCCCAGGCCTGGTTGATATCCTGCTGTGCCGGAGCAAGGATGGCGGAATAGGACTGTGACAAAGGCCGGATCAACATCGGACGTACCATTGCAGCAGTGTCAGCGGGTACCTGGCTGAGCAGGGAGTTGTCGACATAGCTCGTCGTATCGGCCAGTTCCGAGCCAGATCCGTTCAACGTGGCTTGCAGCGTATTGCGGGCCTGTGGGCCGGGCTCGTCGGTAGACGCAATTCCCGCCAGCTTGGCCTTGAGCTTGGCCAACTGATCAAGATAACCATTGATCGGCGGATTATCACCCTTGACCAGCAAGGCTACGCCGGCAAATACCTGCCCTACCTCGCCATATTGCTTGTCGGTTTTGGGCTGTGCTTGTCCGTCATTGCCCTTGATGAAATCAGCTGTTTTCTCCAGCACTGACTGCTTGGCATTTTCCAGCGAGCGGTTGAGTTCTGACGGGTTATCCCAGGCAGTCTCTACTGCAGCGCGTGCCAGAATCAGCTTGATCGGCGAGTTTTGCTTGTCGGACAGGCGGGTTAGTGCCGATGCCGATTGTGCCGGGCTGGTGAAATCGCGCGTGGTGACGCCGGGCAAGAATTTCTTCCAGGCCGCAATATATTGAGCACGATACAAGGCCATCAAGGCCGCACGGTTTTTCTCGATATTGCCATCGCGGCCGAGGTTGTCCTGCATGGAAGAGGCCAGCACCCAGTCATCGCCGCGGATTTCGCCCTTGCTCGCCTCATCTATCGCCGTCTTGACGTAGGTATTCCAGGCCTCGCGGGTAAACGCCCCTTCTACCATCTGGCTACTGGCCATGATGTCCAGATCGTGGTTATCCAGAATGCGGGCAACCGTCAGCGGAGCAAAACGGGTATTGGCACGGGCGCGAATTTCATTGTAAACACGCTCTTCAGCCGAGAGATGCTTGTAGGAACCACGCAGTACTTCGCGCGCGGCAGCCACTACCTGAGCATTGTTCTCGATAAGCGGCAGGTCTGGCTCATGGATCTGGCTGACATAAAAAGCCACCAGCTTCTCGGCAACGCCCATGACCTCGTCCACGGAATACTGTCCATGCTGACTTTCCAGGTAGGGCCGCCAGTAACGCGGAATCTGGTCAATCAGCTGCGCCTCATCCATACGCTTGCGATCATGCAGCATCAGATAGGTTTTCAGTGCGTTGTAGCCGGCATCCAGCTGGCGCGACTGATTGCTCGTGGCCGTGGCTGGCTCAGCTTCTGCCACCGGACTGGAACTCTCGGCCGCAGTCGCTTTCTGTGGCCAGCCCAGCGCGCTCAACTTGATATTGGGCAGGCTGTTGCCATGGCGTGGCGGCCGCGGCTTGGGCTTGACTGGCGGCTTTACCACGGGCTTGGGCATGTCGGTAACGACCGGCACCGGTTTAACAACAGGCGCAGCTTCTGCTTGCGGCTTGTAAGCCACCAGGGTGGCTTCCAGATTACGCTGCACCGGTTGCAGCATGACTTGCTTCAAACCGGCAAAATACTCTGCGCGCAGCCCTGCTTCCAGGGCATCGCCTTGATACAAGCCCCAACCAAGCTGCCAGGGAGCACCATTCTTACGATAGGCCTGTAGCTCTTCCAGCCGTTGCTGGAGCAACTGCAAGGATTTCAATTTATTGTAGAGCTGGCCACTGCTCGCCAGTTTGCCGGCTTCAGCGCGCTCTGCCGCGATTTGTTCGATCAGCCGCTGGTTGCCGATATAGGTCCACGACCATACCCCGGCCAGCCCCGCCAGCAGCAATACGCCAACACCCATGGCGGTCAAGCGCAAACGCCCACCACCAGGTGCGGTCTGCCGAGAAATAAGATGCTGATCCGGGAACAGAACATCGCGAAAAAAATCACGCAAGAAAAAACTGTATGAAGACGGCGGCTGCTTGGCATCCTTGCCCAAGGGGCTTAGATCAAACTGACCCTGTACCCGATTGGCGGCCACGATGCGTGGCACACCTTCCTGCAGTGCACTGGTAAAGTAAAATCCGCGCAGCAAAGGCCGTGCGTGATAGGGGTCATCCTCGTGCAAAAGCTTGATGAACTTGACGACGGCCGGCTTCAGCCCATGAAATTCGATGGGAAATGCAAAATGGGCAGGCTTTACCTGGCTACCACGATATTGCACCAGCTTGTCTTCCCCAAGCTGAACCAGCCCGCGATAGAGCAATTCGAACTGCTGCGCCACCACAGTACCGACATCGAAGCCATTACCCTGCTCTGCAGACAAGGTGGCACCCCATACCTGGGCACGCGCCTCGTCATCTGCATCCAGGAAAAACTGACCAAAGCCACCCAGCAAATCCAGTTTGGTAAACATCAGGTACACCGGCACCTGGGCACCAAAGGTGTTGCACATCTCATGGATACGCTCGCGAATCTGGCGCGCGTAGGTGGCGAAGCCTTCACTATTATGCTGAGCCAACTCGGGCAGGCTGATGGCGATCAGGATGCCGTTCACCGGAGCTTTGGCACGGTATTTTTTCAATAGCTTGAGAAACTCCAGCCATTCCACGCGATCTTCGGTATGCGTCGCATAACGGCCGGCGGTATCCAGCAGCACCCCTTCGGTAGAGAAGAACCAATCGCAATTACGCGTTCCACCCACCCCTTGAATGCCACTTTTATCGCTAAACGGAAAGGTGAGCCCCGACTGCAAGATCGCCGAACTCTTGCCGGCCGCGGGGTGGCCGATAATCATGTACCAAGGCAGTTCGTATAAAGCTGCGCTACCGCTACTGCTGCCAAGCTTGGATTTTTTCAGGGTATCCACCGCTGCCAGCAGCTTTTGCCGCAACAAGGTCACCTCGGCCCGCTTGCCGGCATCCGCACCGATCACTGCGTCGTCTGCCTGCTTGCGCAGCATTTTCTCCAGTAGGCCGCCTGCACGGCGAGTCAGTATCTGCCCCACCAGCAAAGTCAGCACCCATAGCAACATGACCCCGAGAATCCAGCCGAGGCGTGCCTCCTGGGAAGCCAGCCCCATCCAGGGGCCGATAAACCAAATCAGAGCGATCAGAATCAGAAAACCGATTGCCGATGCTACTTTTCCATGCCGAAGCCAACCTTGCATAACCGTCACTTAGCAAAAATTAAAAGAAAGGCTATTTTTTAGCCAGCAAAGCCCGAATTGAGCCTGTCTGTTCGATATGGCCAAAATCCTTGAAACTCCAATTACCACCCCAGGTAAGCCCGGCAGCTTGCGCCTCCTCACCCAAGGCCTGATACGCCTGCATCGCCCACGGATCACGCTCGGAGATCACCACCTTGCCATTACGGATTGGAGCCAGATCGACAGCCAAACCGTATTGATGCTTGCTCTCCCCTCCCTTGGCCTGGGTGACATGATTACCTTGCGTAGCCAGCGCGTTCTGACGCTCCGGGCTGCGATAGCCTTCCAGCAAAACCATGGCAAAACCACGCTCTTTCATCGCCGCCATCACCCGCAACACTGTTTGTACAAAAGCCGGATTCAAACGACTCCAGTCACGGTTTGCATGATTGATGTCCAGACTAGGTCTTTCCGCTTGGGCATCGACAAAAGCAGTGGGCGGCAAGGCTGGTGGCGGCACCAGTTTCTCTTCCTGCAGCGTCTGCTTGATGCGCTCGGTCTGGGCGTACTCCTGGGCCACGTAGTCCGGCCGCTGATAGTAGCGCCCCATATTCAACACCAGCAGCACCCCCAAACCCACCACGGGCAAGGACAACAAGGGAAGTAGCAACCAGCGGAAGCTGTGCCTTACCCCTGGGACTTGTGGCTGAGCATTGGCAACTGACCCAGCAGGCAGCGTTGCCAAGTCAGCAGCATCCTCCATACTCAACGATGGCTCTGACAGCAGCCCCTCAACCGAGCCGGGACCCTGCAGTGGATGCGCTTGCGCCAAGGCACCCACTCCCAAGAAGTAACGCCAGCCAACCCAAGCCAGCAGCAGTACGAGCAAGGCAATCAGTACCGGCAAGGCAAAAATCATCTGCATGACACAATCAACACCCGAGAATCATAATTTCATTTAAAGTATTATCACAATATGTAACAATACGCAAAAAGAATATTATAATGTAATTTATTTTCCAGAGAAGATAGCTGTAAGAACTAGTAAAAGTACCGATAGAATATGCTATGCAGTTTTTTCAATCAGGAACGAGCATTTTCCAATGACATTTAATTTGCAAAGTCACCGCAAAAGCCTGTTGGCAGGCATCCTGATCCCCTTGATGCTCAGCGCATGCGGCGGCCCGAAAATGATCGCCATCCACGGCGAAAGCACCGTCGGCCTGAACCGTGATGCACAGGGAAAACCGCTATCCGTGGTGGTGCACATCTACCAATTGCGCAGTGCCGATGCATTCAACAGGATGACCATGGATGCCCTGCTGGCGGGGAAAACAGAGCAGGATCTGCTAGGAAACACGCTTATTTCCAGCAAAGAACTGACCATGATTCCAGGCAAATCAGTGACTGACAGCGAGACCATAGGCGAAGAAACGCGCTACGTTGGCGTGGTTGGTTTCTTCAGGCGACCAGACCCAGGCTACTGGAGGTTGCTGTTTGATGCCGATGCCATCAAGAGCCGCGGGCTGGTGTTCAAGGCTGCCGATTGCTTTCTGCAACCCGTGACTGCCAAGAACATCGCAATTCCGGGCCAATCTTCACAGCCTCCAGCCGAGTGCGCCAGCAAGCTGCGTTGATTTGTCCGGTAAAAAAATCTGTTCTGTTGCAATTTAACAACGTTTGTTATCAGTCCATTAATTGAATATTTAATTATTACTATGCACATCCCATTTGCCATAAATATGACAAATGATATTTTTACTAAGTAAAATTCCTTAAAAGCATCGTTTAAATCAATGCGCCGCATTGATCCTCCGTTGCAAAAGCAAGGTCATGACAAGATGCAATATGCAAAAAGAATTCTGTGGGGCGAAGGCATGTTTTTGCGGCCACAGCATTTCCAGCAACAGTCATTGTTCCTAGAACAAAAAAGCGCACAGCTACTACACCTGTCAGACCGACATCGCTGGGGCATCAGCCACCTGCAAGTAGATGAAACAGCACTGAAAGCCGGCATGGTGCGTATCGATGCCCTGACCGTGCTATTTCGCGACGGCACGCTGTACCAGGCACCCGGCAATGCAGCACTGCCCCTGTCGCGGGAGTGCGCCACCGTTCCCCAGCTTGGCATCAAGACCACCCTCTATGCTTGCCTTGCCCAGTTGCAGCCATACGGGGGGAATACGCGCAGCGGGGAGGCGCTCAATCGCCCTACTCGCTTCGTGAGCAATAGCAGTGAAGTTGCCGACTTGTACACTCAGGCGCTGGAAGCGGATGTCAGCACACTTGAACTCGACATCAAGCTGATGTTCGAGGAAGAAAACCGTGATGGCTACGAATCAGTTCCGCTATGCCAACTGGAAAAGGACGCAACAGGACAATGGCGTGTCTGCAGCGGCTTCATTCCGCCCCTGCTCACCACCGAGGGTTCAACCGAGATTCAGCAGCTGCTGCGTCGGCTATTAGACATTTTGTTGGTGAAAAACCAGTCTTTGAGCAACAGCCATCGCGAAAGATCAAAAAGCGTTGTTGAATATGGCTCCACTGACATCAGCTCTTTCTGGCTATTGCATACGGTAAATCGCAACTTCGCCCGGCTGCGCCATCTGTCGCAATGCAGCCCGCTACACCCGGAAGAGCTTTACATGGCACTCGCCGAGTTCTGTGGCGAGCTGCAAACCTTCGCCACCCTGTATACCTTGTCGGACATTCCCGCCTACCGGCATGAGCAATTGCATCTGGTACTGCCGGTTCTGGATCAACAAATCCGCGAACTGCTGGAGACCGTCATCTCGGCGCGCTACACCATCATCCCGCTGCATTCGCCCAAGCCATCCTTCTTTATTGGCCGACTGGAAAGCGACCGTTTGCTGGATAACGTGGATTTCTACCTATCAGTGTCAAGCGAGATGCCCGCCAGCCAGGTAATCGACAACGTGCCGCTGAAACTCAAGATCGGTGCGCCGGATGATGTGGAGAAAATCCTCAACTCCGCGCTGCGCGGCGTAGCGCTCAGCCATGCGGCGCAGACACCGTCCGCCGTGCCGGTGCGGGTTGGCAATCATTACTTCGCCCTCGAACCGCACGGAGATATTTTTGGCCGCATGCTGCAGTCACGCAGCATCTGCATCTACCTCCCACAAACCCTCGCCAATCTGTCACTCGAACTGATTGCCGTTTTCCGTTGATAAGGCCATGAACCAAGCTACTGCCCTCCCCAACCAAGAACGCCCACTGGCGGTCACCCCGTCGGCCGCTCCCAGCCTGCGCGAGATGCTGGAAGACGGCATTTATCTGCTATTTCTGTTGAAAGACGGCAATGCCCCTGGCAGCGCGGTGGAATTCAACCGCCGTGTCGACCAATTTCTGGCGCAATACGAGAAAAATGCGCGCAATTTCAACAAGGACATGAATGCAGTCAACTATTCCAAATACGCCTTTTGTGCGCTGATGGATGAAATCATTCTGTCGTCGGACTTCCCCTTGCGCGACGAATGGGAACGCATGCCCTTGCAATTACGTCTGTTTGGCGAACATCTGGCGGGTGAAGGTTTTTTCAGTCGACTGGAACAATTGCGCCTGGAGCCGGCACAGCAAATCGAGCCACTAGAAGTGTTCTACAGCTGCCTGCTGCTGGGCTTTCAGGGTAAATATCTGCTGGAAGGAGAAGAAAAACTGGGCTACCTGACCCACAAGCTGGCGCAGGAAATCCAGCAAGTGCGCGGCGGCAAGGCTGAGTTCGCCCCCAATGCCCAGCTGCCACAACGCTTTCAGGCCTTTGTCCGGCACGAGCTGCCCTTATGGCTGTATTTCGCCCTGCTGGCCATTGCGGGTTGCGGCATCTTCATGACCTACCGCTGGTTGCTGGCCAAGCAGCTGGGCAAGCTGTTTGCCAGCTGACATGAGCACACTGAGTCGTCACGCCCTGATCCAGCCCTCCGTACTCGACCGCCTGCTGGATGACGAGCCGGACCGCTCGCGCCAGCCCGAAGCCATGCTGTATGAACTCGCCCAATTCAAGCGCTCACTGGCGCGCGATCTGGAAGCCCTGCTCAATACTCGCACCATGCCGCTGGACGACTTGTTCGATGCCTACCCCCTGGCCAGCAGCAGCATGCTGCGCTTTGGGATTCCCGATCTGAGCGGCATCAGCCTGCTGAACCCTGACGACCGGGAACTGCTGCGTGAACAATTGCGACGCGCCATCGAGACGCATGAACCCCGGCTGTCCAGGGTGCGCGTCAACCTGGACGCCCCGCGCGAAATGGAAAGACATCTGCGTTTCCGGGTGGATGCCGTATTGAAAGTGCACCCGCATCGCCCACCGGTCACTTTTGATGCCACGCTGCAGCTGTCGTCCAATGTATATAAGGTGCAGTAAACCGGCAGGTGCTACAGCAGCGGACACCGCCAGATAAATGAATGGCTTATATGGATGAAATTGCCCGGTAGCGCATCGCGATACCGGGCCCAGTTTGCACGGGCTGCTGCCCTCTGCTCGACTGATGCCACACCACCCTCTCCCGATCCCCGCACCGGCTGGCCGCAGGCGATCACCGCTGAACCGTGGCGGCCCTTTAACCGGACCGCAACGCGAGCGCATCACAAACCCAGACCAATCTGCCCACCGGCCTGTCGCGCAGGGGTAATGTTCCGGTCAATCCCCTGCTTGGCATCGCAGTCCCTCCCGGATTTGCGGCTGCCCTGAGGCGGTCGGTTGCGGGTTGCTGTCGGGAGCCAAAACTCCAGGCTATGATGGCACGCCAAGTACGGCCTCACCTACTAGCCACCGACTGCCACGGTGTTCTACATTGCACACCGAAAGCGTCATACTATTATTTTACAATGCATCAGCCTTAATACGCCCAGGCAAATACTCGCAACGCATCCCGCCCTGCAGTAAAATCCCGCAAATCCACAATTCATGCTGGTTTTATTTTTTTGCATAAATGCTATAAATACAAATCACACACTCATAATCAACACCAATTTTCTTGCCGAATTTTCAAGAAAAACAAATCCGACAATGCAATGGCACTCTCTCTTGATTTCATACTTTTAATAAATTTATGAATAAATCCATTTACAAAAAATCAGCCCATGAAGATGCCGCAAACAAAGCCCTTAATCAGTGCGTAGAATCATTACAGCAGACGCTATTCTTAACGCCTCTGGGATGGGGATTAGTGATATGGCTTTGCCATGACTATACGCCCGCACCAAACATAAGCACATGGGTCTTGATATTTTTTGCAGAGTGGCTTGTTGCACACGCGGTAATTTTACACATCAAGTCATCACAACTGAGCAACAAGAGAATAATCTTCTTACTGAATGCCATATGTGCAGCAGATGGACTCGCCTGGGGCGCCATCGTTCCGCTGCTATTTCTTTACAATCAACTGATAGATTCCTGGCTGGTTGTTGTATTGTGCGGAGTTGCTGCCATCAATGCTCCAGTATATGTAACATGCATGTCTGCATTCCGTTTTTTTGCGTCCGGCCTATGGCTGCTCTCGGTACCACCCGCACTGCTATGGGGAGCGAAAATATTTGCCGCATCTGAATTTTCAGTCGGATTTACCATATATCTACTGATCTTACATTACAACCTGAACGTCCTATCCACCAAGGTAATACTTGGGATAAAACTACAGCTGGAAAATAATAATTTTGCAAGAGAGCTGGCAGAATCTCTCAAACAAGTAGAAATCCTGGCAAACAATGACGCGCTGACCAATCTGGCAAATCGCCGATCGCTCAACGCAATGCTGATTAATACGCAGCAAAAGAAAGACCATGACCTGGAAAACTCATGCCTGATCATGTTTGATATTGATTTCTTTAAAAAAGTCAACGATGTTTACGGCCACGCCATTGGCGACAAGGTTTTATTTCATTTTGGCCAGCGGGTGCAACTCAAGCTTCGGTCATCGGATGTACTCTCCCGATATGGCGGTGAAGAATTCATCGCCATACTGCCGGGCACCGACTTGAAAACAGCACTGGAAATTGCCGAGCGAATCAGAATTGATATCGAGCAACACGAATTGATCTCCGCCCCAGCCATTTCCATCACGGTTTCGATTGGCGTATCTGCTTTTGAACAGAACGAATCAATCGATGATTTGATAAACAAAGTGGACACCTGCCTCTATATGGCAAAAAACAATGGAAGAAACCAGATATGGTTCAATATTGACAATATTGCACACGAATATCATGCATCACTGAAAATATAAGATTCATTTATTTCAACAGATGGCAGATGGGTGATGCCAACCCACTCAAAACACAAGGCGTGCGGCTAACAAAAAGCCAGCAGCCGGCGGTGATCTGCCCAACTGCTGGCTTTGCCTGTGGCGTGCGGCCGGCTTACTTTTCTTCCAGATCGTATTTGCGGATCTTGTCGAATAGCGTGGTCTTGGCGATTTTCAGCACTTCGGCGGTTTTGGAAACATTGCCGCCCTGTTTGCGCAGTTCTTCGGCAATCATGCCCTTTTCGAAGGATTCCACTGCGGTGTGCAGGGTGAGCTGGGAGTCGGCAGCGGCGGTGCCCGGCACCATTTTCAGGTCCAGCACAAAGCGGTCGGCCTGGTTGCGCAGCTCGCGCACATTGCCCGGCCAGTGGTAGGCCATCAGGTCGCGCACCACTTCTGCGGTGATGGCCGGTGCCGGGCGGTTCATGCGCAGGGCGGACTGGCTGACGAAATAGTCGAACAGCAGCGGGATATCCTCGCGGCGGGCGCGCAAGGGTGGCAGATCCAGCGTGACCACGTTCAGGCGGAAATACAGGTCGGCGCGGAATTTGTCCTCATCAGCCAGTTTGGACAGATCGGCCTTGGTGGCGGCAATCACGCGAAAGTCCACCGGAATCAGCCGGTTGGAACCCAGCCGCTCGATTACCCGCTCCTGCAGCACGCGCAGCAGCTTGATCTGCATCGGCATGCTCATGCTTTCGATTTCATCCAGAAACAGCGTGCCGTGCTGGGCGTATTCGATCTTGCCTATGCGCTGCTTGCTGGCCCCGGAGAACGCACCGGCCTCGTGGCCGAACATTTCGCTGTCAAACAGGGTTTCCGGCAGACCGCCGCAGTTGAGCGCCACAAAGGGGCCGGTACGGCCGGACAGGTCGTGCAGGCAGCGCGCCAGCAGTTCCTTGCCGGCACCGGTTTCGCCATTGATCAGGATGTCGGTGGGGGTGGCCGCCACGCCCTGCACCAGCCGGCGCAGTTCGGCCATCACATTGGAGTTGCCGATCAACCGGCTTTCCAGCCCGCCATAGGCGGCCAGTTGGCGGCGCAGCTGGCGTACTTCCAGAGCCAGCCGGCGTTTTTCCATGGCGCGCTGCACTACCGATACCAGCACCTGTGGCAGGAAGGGTTTCTGGATGAAATCGTAAGCGCCGTCGCGCATCGCCTGCACGGCCATGGCGATGTCGCCGTGGCCGGTGATGAGGATGACCGGCAGGTCGGGATCGTCGGCCAGCAGCTCCTGCATGAAGGCCAGGCCGTCCATGCCGGGCAGGCGGATATCGCTGACGATGATGCCGGCAAAATCACGGCCGATGGCGCGGCGGGCCTTTTCCACCGAGTCGAAGCCCTGCGCCGGGATGCCATCCAGCCCCAGTGCCTGCACATAGCCCAGCTGGACGTCCTGGTCGTCCTCGATCACCAGTACCTGAAGATTGCTCATGTTTTACTCCTGCCTGTTTTGTCTGAGCGTGATGGTGAATACCGCTCCGCCATCCGGGTGATTGTCGGCGGACAATATACCGCCATAGGCCTTGATGATGTCCGAGGACAGCGCCAGGCCCAGCCCCAGCCCGCTGGTTTTCTTGGTGGTAAAGAAGGGTTCGAAAATATGCTGTCTGACCTGTTCCGACAGGCCGCTGCCATTGTCACGCACCTGAATGCGTACGATATCGTCCTGGCGCTGCCAGCTGATGGCGATCAGCGGGTCGGCCACTTCCTGCAGCGCATCAATGGCATTGCTGACCAGATTGACCAGCACCTGCTCCAGCCGCACCGCCTCGCACAGCACCACGATGTCTGCCGGCTGGGCGGGCAGCTGCAGCCGGATCAGGGTTTTCTTCAGCCGGTGATTGAGCAGGAACAGTGCATTATCCACGGCCTGTGCCACCGCGACGGATTCGCGTTCGCCACTGGGGCGGCGGGCAAAGGATTTCAGCTGCTCGGTGAGCGCACCCAGCCGCGCCACGATGTCGGTAATGCGCTCCAGATTGGTCCGCGCGGTGGCCAGGTCGTTGATTTCCAGAAAGCGCACGGTATTGGCCGATAGCGCCGACAAGGCAGCCAGCGGCTGGTTGATTTCGTGGGCGATACCGGTGGACAGCTGGCCGATCACCGCCAGGTTTTCGGTGCGGATCAGCTCGTTCTGGAAATTCTCCACCTGGCGCGCAGCCTGGATGCGTTCTTCGATTTCCATTTTCAGGCTGGCATTGGCCTGTTTCAGCTCACTGCTGCGCTGTTCTACTTGCTCTTCCAGCTGGTCATGGGCGCGCTGCAGGGCGCGACGGGCCTCGGCCTGGGTCTTGATGCCCATGCGCCACAGCCGTACCGAGTGCAACAGCAGGCAGGCAAAGCCCACCATCACCGCCACTGCCAGCGCCCGGGTCAGCGCCAGGCTGTGTATTTCGTGGGTATCGAGCAGCATGGTCAGCGTCATGCCGCTGACCGGGATGGTCTGATTGATGGCCAGAAATTCGTGCCGAGTGCGGCCCTGCCCCATCTGCACCAGCATGGCCTGGTTGTTGAGCACGCTTTTGCGCTGCCAGATGGGCGGCTTGATGATCTGCTTGTTGTACTGCTGGGCTTTTTCCAGTGCCAGCCGGGCGTCAAAGCTGAGCGGCACCGTGGCGTGGTATTTCCATTCCGGCACCGATGACAGCACCACCACGCCGTTGGAATCCGACACCAGCAAGGGCTCCACGATATTGCCCCACATGTGCTCCAGCTGTTCCAGCCCGATCTTGATGGCCACCACACCCAGCCGCTCGCCCCCCTGGTAGATGCCGGTGGCCAGATAAAATCCCGTCGCGTTGCCGGTGGTGCCCACGGCGTAAAAGGTGGTGATGCGGTTGGCCGCCGCCTGCTGGAAATACGGACGATAGGCGATATTGCGCCCGACAAAGCTGTCTTTTTGCTGCCAGTTACTGGAGGCAATCACCTTGCCCTGCTTGTCCATCAGATAGGCCTGCAAGGAGCCGGCCCCCTGATTGAGCCGCAGCAGGTAGTCATTGGCACGGGCCAGCTGTGGCGGATCGGCCGGCTGCAGCAGCGCTTCGCGCAGGGTGTCGTTATACGATGCGGCCAGCGGCAGCAGGCCGTATTTGTCCACCTCGTGCTCCAGAAAGCCGGCATTGCGTGCCAGCCGCCGTGCCGACTCCTGCTGCCGCTGCTGTAACAGCTGCTGCCAGCTGATGCTGTACACCGCATAGGCGGCCAGCAGCGACAGCAGCATGGAAAACAGCAGATAAAGATAAAAACGGGTTCGCTTCATACCAACTCCGGGACACACCCGTCTGACTGGAAAAACCGGCCTTGTTGCAGCCATGGCGGGCGCATTATCCCACAATCACCCGATAATTATTGCGCCGCAACATGGCAAGCAAAAAAGCCACGCAGGGTCATCTGCGTGGCAAGGTCATGGCAGAACCACGACGACCGAAAGGAGAAAGAACAAGACAGCTAGAACACGTTGACCAGCACGATGGTGAACACAGCCATCACCAGCCGGGACACGGCATACCCTACGGTATAGCCCAGTGCCGGCACCTTGCTCTGGGCGGCGTCCTGCAATGCACCCAGCGCGGCAGTGGTGGAACGGGCGCCGGCGCAGGCTCCCAGCAGGATGCCAGGGTGGAACTTGAACACGAAGCGCCCCAGCAGCAGGCCGACAATCAGCGGCACCATGGTGACCACGGCTCCGGCAAACAGCAGGGTCAGGCCGTATTGTTGCAGGCCGGAAATGAAGCCCGGTGCAGCGTTCAGGCCAATGACCGCGATAAAGCCGTTCAGGCCGACATTATTGAATACCCACAGCGCCGGGCCGGGAATCTTGCCAAAAGTACGCATGGAAGCACGCAGGTAGCCGCAGACAATACCGGCCACGATGGAGCCCACCGAAGTACCGAAGCTGAGCGGGATACCGGCCACGTGCACGGTGATGGCACCCAGAATGCTACCGGCCACGATGCCGAAGCCCATGAAGGCCATGTCGGAGTTTTCCAGCGGACGGTCGGCATAGCCCAGTTGCTTGGCCACTACAGCCACGTCCTGCTTGGCACCCAGAATGGTCAGCACGTCGCCGCGTTGCACTACCACATCCTGCCCCATCGGCATGTCCAGATCACCACGGCTGAAGCGGGTGAGGAACAGGCCACGGCCCGGCTTGCCGAACAGTTCGCCGGTGATGTCGCCCAGCGTCTTGCCGGCGTATTTGCGACTGGTCACCACCAGGTCGAGCAGTTCGGTGGAGAAGTCCAGCAGCGGCACGTCTTTCACTTCCTGGCCGAAATGGTGCTGGTATTTCAGCAACGCGGTCAGCGTGCCGGAAATGGCCACCACATCATTGCGCTGCAGGCGGGTGTTGCCTTCGCAATCGACAATCTTGGCGCCCACGGCCTGGCGCACGCGGCGCACGAAGATTTCGTGGTTGAACATGGTTTCTACTTCGGAAACCGTCTTGTCGAACAGATCAACATTGTTCAGCAGGAAGGCACGGGCGGAAAACTCGCGGTAAGCGGTGCTACCCACGGTGTGGCCACTGCCATTTTCCTTTTCGTAGGTCTTGCACTCTTCCACCAGATTGAAACCGAGCATTTTCGGTGCAAAGGAAGCCAGAAACCAGGCCGAACCGGCGGTGCCGAAGGGATAGGTCACGGCATAGGCCACCGGCATCAGCGCCATGGCCACCTTCACGCCACCGGGCATCTGGCTGGCCTGATTGAGCAGGTCGGTTGCCACACCCAGCACGGTGGAATTGGTATAGCCACCGGACAGCAGGCCGGCAGTCAGCGCGGCATCATAGTGCAGCATCTTGCCCAGCAAGATGGCGGTGAACAGGCCGGAGGCACACACCAGCACGGTAAAGAACACCTGCGAAATACCGTCGCTCTTGAGGGCGCGGATGAATTGCGGCCCCACGGCGTAGCCGACGGCAAACAGGAACATGGCAAAGAAGGTGGATTGCAGCACCGCCGGAATCACCAGATGCACCTGGCCAATCAACAGGCCAGCCAGCAAGGTGGAGGTAACCACCCCCAGATTGAACTTGCCCAGATTGAGGTTACCCACCCAGAAACCGACGGCGATGGTCAGATAGATCGCAATCTCCGGGTATTTCTGCAGGGTATGAATGATGTAGTCCATGATAGACACCTTTGTTTGGTCAGCCACCACCAGCCGACATGTCGTACCGGTGGTGGCCATCAGGCGCGAAGCACCCGTCAGCTATTCACGCGCCACCCGTCCGGGCGGCGCATGTCTTCCCTCTCAGTACTGCGGCTTGTACAGCTGAGCCTCAAGCCAGGCGCGGATATCACGCGGACGCTCTACCTGGGCCAGACCGGAATCGAACATGTACTCGGCAATACGGGCTGCCGTGGTCACTTCGGTTTCCAGAATCTGCTCCTGGCTGGGGAACAACATGCCCTTGGCGCGCTGGGTCAGCGTGACCTGGTCGGCGGTGGCGTGGGCGGCCACGATAAAGCATTCGTCGTTCAGGCGGGTCGGGCGGCAGGCATAGGTCGCCAGGCCGATGGCCGGGTAGATGTAGAAGTTGTTGGCCTGGCCCGGGCGGTAGGTCTTGCCTTCGTATTCGAAGTCGGGGAACTGCACGCCAGCGGCAAACAGCGCCTTGCCCTTGGACCAACTGTAGGCTTCCTCGGCACTGCACTCGGCCTTGTGGGTGGGGTTCGACAGGGCAAAGATGATGGGCTGCTCGTTCAGCTTGCTCATCAGCTCGATCACTTCACGGGTAAAGGCGCGCGCCTTGGTGCTCACGCCAATCAGCACGGTCGGTTTGAACTCTTCGATGGCCTTGAGGAAATCCTTGCACGGCTTGGCCGGGCGGGCATACAGCTTCTGGGTATCGGACAGATCGGTACGGGAATGCTCGATCAGACCGTTGATGTCGAACAGGGCAACCTGCTTGCGTGCTTCGGCTTCGCTCAGGCCCAGGGTTTGCAGCTCGGCGCAGAACAGCTTGGCAATGCCCAGGCCAGCAGAACCGGCACCGAGGAACATCACGCGCTGCTCGGTCAGCTTGCCACCGGTAATGTTCATGCCGGCAGCGATACCTGCCAGTGCCACACTGGCGGTGCCCTGGATGTCATCGTTGTAGCAGAGGATCTTGTCTTTGTAGCGATCCAGCATGCGAATGGCGTCGGTGCCCTTCCAGTCTTCAAAATGCACGCAGCAGTTGGGGAAGACCTCCTGCACGGCCTGGATGAATTCTTCGGTCAGCTCGTCCAGTTCGGCTTCGGAAACCGGGGCTTCGCGGGTACCCATGTAGAAGGGGTCGGCACGCAGGGTTTCATTGGTGGTACCGATATCAAACAGCACCGGCAGCAGGCCGGCCGGCGGTACCGCAGCGCAAGCGGTGTACAGCTGCAGCTTGCCAATCGGGATGCCCATGCCATTGGCGCCGATGTCGCCCAGACCCAGAATGCGGCCACCGGTGGATACGCAGATAAAGCGCACGTCTTTTTCCGGCCAGTTGCGCAGCACCTCGGCCATGCGGCCCTTCATGTAGCGGGTGATGTACATGCCACGGGCGCGGCGGTAGTTGTTACCAAAGGTTTCGCAGGCATCGGCTACGGTCGGGTCGTACAGCACCGGGATGAAGCGTTTCGGGTCGGACATCACCGTCTTGTAGAACACGGTTTCGTTACGGTCTTCCAGGCCGATCAGGTAGGTGTAGCGTTCCAGATCGTCGGCTTTTTCGTCCAGGTGGGCCATGACGCGCTCTACCTGACGGTCCAGGTTTTCCACTGCATGCGGCAGCAGGCCTTCCAGACCCAGCTGACGACGCTCTTCCACGCTATAGGCCGTGCCCTTGTTCAGCTTGGGTTCATGCAACAGCGGCATGCCGCCATGTTGGCCATTGGCGCTCAGCTTGTCATTCTTGACGGAAGTGTTCTTTACAGTCATGGCATTCTCCAGTTTGTATCGAAAGGGTGAGTTGAAAGCTTCTCAGCTGCCCTTCTTATTGCAACTGGCGTGCCAGCCTTTCCGGCCCGTTAGAAATTTTTATCTTATTGTTTTTAATGATGTTTTATTTCCATAAAAAACCATACTGACGTCAGGCCGTACTTTGCCCCGCACGGTGGGTGCGGAAGTCCGTACTTTGTGAATGGGCTTTGCGCGGCTAGGAAAAAAGCTGGTTTTTGGGGGAAGGAGGAAGGTAAAGAGAGCTTGGCGCGCCATACCTGGTTTGGGGTAAGACCCGCGCAGTTAAGCCCGATATCGCAACACCGCTGTCGCTTGGCAACTATCGAACTGTTCAAACATCAGCTGTCCGCCAGGCGGATGATGATTTGCCTGCCGCTGCGGCACGGCGGACGGGAAAGGGGCCGACTTGCATTGTCCATTGCAAAAAATGGCTGCTTCCTGTTTGAAAGCAGCCATCAATGTCGTAAGTGAAGGAAGGTACATGCCGCTTAAGCATGGCGCTCAAAGCAGGGAGATCGTACTGCCTACGCTACCGGGTTAGTTTAGTAGTCTTCATGCCAGGAAATCAGTTTTCTGCTAGCCATGGATGCACCAAGACTACTAACGGTATCAAGACGTTGAATCTGTTCTGCCGAAAGCGTCAGATCCAGCGCCTCAAGGTTGTCCTTGAGTTGGGTTTGCGAACGCGGCCCGATAATGGGTACGGAACCGTGTGTCCCGGCCCAGGCAATGGCAACCTGACTGGCACTCACCCCTAGCTCTGTTGCAATCGCCAGTACCGTGTCAATAATCTGCGTGCGCTGGCTTGAATTCTCTGCCTGAAACACACGCCCACCAAAACCTTCAGCCCGTCCCTTTTCCCCCTGTCGATACTTGCCAGTCAGCATACCGCCACCCAGTGGTGACCAGGTGACGATACCCAGGCCCAGCGCAAGTGATGCAGGGAACAAATCTGCCTCTGGCTCGCGGTGCACCAGACTGTGTTCAAACTGGGCCGCTGCGACGGGAACTGCCTGCGTTAATTCTGCGTAGGTGACTGCCCGGGAAAGCCGCCAGGCAGGAAAATTCGACAAGCCTGCGTACAGAATCTTGCCGGCACGCGCCAGATCTTCAAAACCGCGCACGATTTCTTCAATGGCCGTGATGCCGTCAGGATGGTGTGCCCAGTAGATGTCGATTCGATCCGTCTTGAGCCGTTTAAGGCTGGCTTCCACCGAGGCAATCATTGCCTTGCGGCTATTACCGGTTACAAGCCGGTTGGCATTAGGTTCCGCACCGTTGGTAAACTTCGTTGCCAGGACAAAATCTTCACGTCGTCCTTTCAGCAGGTCTCCGAGCAGTGCTTCCGCTTGGCCGAACTGATAAATGTCTGCGGTATCAATAAAGTTACCGCCTGCCTCGGCATAGGCGTTGAAAATATCGGCAGCAACGTCCGGATCGGCTCCATAGCCCCAGCCAGTGCCAAAGTTGCCGGTACCCAAAGCCACTTGCGATACCTGCAAGCCAGTTTTGCCAAAAATGCTGTATTTCATCCTTTACTCCGTTAATGGAAGTATTCGTGTGCTGAATCAGCTGATGGTGCCGAGCGCATCAGTTTGCGTACTGGGCAAGGCCACTGCCGAATGACCAGTTTTCTTTTTTGACCTCGACCAGACTGATGAAGACATCCTCCAGCCGAACACCCGCTTCTGCATGGAGCCCCTCCGCTATCGTCTGGTAGAGCAGTTTCTTCTGTTCCGTCGAGCGTCCTTCATTCAGCGTGATCTGGATAAACACCACGCCATCAGTCCGAGGTATTCCGAGATACGAGGGGTCGTAGACAAAATGATTGTCGTCGTGCTCTGTCAGGACCTGAAAGTTGTCCTTGTCTGGAACATTGATCGCCTTCTTCATCGACGCGTAAACCACCTTGCCCAGTTTTTGGGCAAAGGTCGCATCAGGGTTCTTTTTGATGTCGATACGCACGAGAGGCATGTTTCTCTCCTTGAATTTGCTTGAGCATCTGCCGGGTTGCGCAGGCCATCAGAGTGTGACCTCAAGCACAAGCGGGATGAGACATCGATTAATAGTCGGTGTAGCCCTTTTCACCAGGCGTGTAGAAGGTAGCGAAATCCGGCTCGGCCAGTTCCTGCCCGGTCTGCAGCTTATTTACGAGGTCAGGGTTCGAGATGAACAGACGACCAAATGCAACAAGGTCGCCACGGTTTGCATTGAGATCGGCCGCGGCGCGTGCGGCATCGTAGCCACCAGAAAGGATGTACTGCCCGTTGAATGCGCTACGTATTTTGGCTTTCAATTCGGGGCTGACTTCTGGAGCGCCCATTGCGCTGTGATCAACGACATGGATATACAGCAGGCCGAGGGTATTCAACTCATCAATCAAGCGCAGGTACAGCGTGTCCATTTCTGCATCTGGTACTTGGGCATTGAAAACACCATACGGAGAGATGCGCATGCCCACACGTTTGGAACCAGCCACAGCGACAGTGACTCTGGCCACTTCCACCGCAAAGCGGATGCGGTTTTCAACCGAACCACCCCAGCGATCATTGCGCTGATTGGAGGCGGTATTAAGAAACTGGTCGATCAGATAGCCATTGGCGGCATGCAGCTCGACCCCATCGAAGCCAGCCTGCAAGGCCAGTTTGGCCGACTCGGCATATTCGGCGATGCTCTGGGCGATGTCCGCTTCATTCATTTCATGTGGCACCGGATGCGGCTGCATACCAGCCGTATCCGTCCACATTTCACCAGGCACAGCAATCGGTGACGGTGCCAGGACGCGAGCACCATCCGGCATGTTGGCAGGATGGCTGACACGGCCGGTATGCATCAATTGCACAAAAATCCTGCTCCCGGCCTGATGCACACGCTCAGTCACCCGTTGCCAGCCCTGTACTTGCTCTGCATTGAACAGTCCGGGAATGCGCGGATAACCCAGGCCATTTGGCGATGGGGATGTCCCCTCGGTAATGATCAGTCCTGCGCCCGCCCGTTGGCTGTAATATTCCGCCATCAAGTCATTGGGCAGATTTGCGATGGCGCGGCTTCGGGTCAGCGGTGCCATCACGATGCGATTTTTCAGCGGCAGGCTGCCAAGCTGGGTAGGGCTAAATAAGAGATTGGGCATTGAAGTGACCTTGGTGTTGGACTCACATTCCGATGAATACGGTGGATGGCTCAGTGTTGTTGCTGATAGCGTTCAGCGGCATGGGCTTGCCGAATGTCGGACAGCAGCCCTTGCCGCGCCCCATCCAGCGCATCCCAGCGCTCGGCAACATGCAAGGGGGGAATCGTCACCGGCTCGCGACGGTCAAAGCCAACCAGCGCGGCATCAACCAGCTCACCCACTTCCATCACCTCCGGGAGCGTGTTGACGTCAATGCCGGCGCGCTGCCAAATCTCGGTGCGGGTGGCTGCCGGCAGCACTGCTTGTACGTAAACGCCTTTGGG
>NZ_RFAR01000007.1 GCF_003693445.1 Aquitalea palustris
GCAGACAGTACACTGCGTACGGCAAGGAGGCGCAACGCCGCCGCAGGGTTTTTGTTAGCGGCGCCAAGCCCATACCGCAATCACACCGAACAGGAAACAATATGACACTGCGACTTGGCGATATCGCACCCGACTTCAGTCAGCAATCCACGGCGGGTGAGCTGAGCTTCCATGCCTGGAAGGGCGACAGCTGGGCTGTGCTGTTTTCCCACCCGGCCGATTACACCCCGGTGTGCACTACCGAGCTGGGGGTGACCGCCAAGCTGCAGCAGGAATTCAGCCAGCGCAATGTCAAGGTGCTGGCCTTGTCGGTCGATCCGCTCGAGGCTCACCACGGCTGGATTGCCGATATCAACGACACCCAGCAGGCCGTGGTGGATTTTCCCATCATTGCCGATGCCGACCGCAAGGTGTCCGAGGCTTACGACCTGATTCACCCCAATGCCAGCAGCACCCATACCGTGCGCTCGCTGTTCATTATCGATCCGTCACACAAGGTGCGGCTGATCATTACCTATCCGGCCAGTACCGGGCGCAATTTCAAGGAAATCCTGCGGGTGATCGACTCGCTGCAGCTGACCGACAAGCACAGTGTTGCCACACCTGCCAACTGGGAGCAGGGGCAGGAAGTGGTGATTGTGCCCTCGCTGCAGGATGAGGCGCTGATCCGCCAGAAATTCCCCCAGGGCTATCGCGCAGTCAGACCTTATCTGCGACTGACGCCCCAGCCTGTCTGATCGAATTTGTTGTTGTTCTGAGTTGTCTCTGTTTCTCCTTCTTGCATGTCTCTTCTTCAGCCGGATCTTGCGATCCGGCATTTTTTTTGCCTGCGCGGCACTGATGTTGTTAGCGAAATTTCTGCTAAACAGCGCATTTTTTCTTACTTATCGATATAAAAAAGCTCTGTTACCGTGGTTTGTATCAGCCGCAGCGGCCAAACCCACGAGAAAGACCATCCCATGAGCATTCAGTCGATCAATGTACGTAACCAGTTCAAAGGCGTTATCAAGGAAATCCTGGAAGGGCCGGTACTGTCGGAAGTCGATGTCGAAACCGCCTCCGGCATTGTTACCTCGGTGATTACCACCCGTTCGGTGCGCGAGCTGCAACTGAAAGTCGGCTCGCCGGTGGTGGCCTTCGTCAAGTCGACCGAAGTGTCGATTGCCACGCTGGCCTGAGGAGGCAGGCATGAGCTCGCCACTGTCAGCGCAAGCCCTGGACCAGTTGTTTGTCCAGGCACGGTCCACCCATCATTTTCAGGCGCGTCCGGTAACCGAGGACACCATCCGCCAGCTGTACGCGCTGCTGAAATGGGGGCCAACCGCCTTTAATGGCCAGCCGGGCCGTTATCTGTTCATTCACAGTGTCGAGGCACGCCAAAAGCTGCTGCCCACGCTGTCATCCGGCAATCGCGACAAGACCTCCGCCGCACCGCTCACCGTGGTGCTGGCCTGGGACCCGGCCTTTCATCAGCATCTGCCTGAGCAGTATCCGGCATACGACGCCAAGGGTTTTTATGATGGCCTGCCGCAGCTGATCGAGCCGCATGCCCGCACCAATGCCAGCCTGCAGGCGGGCTATCTGATCCTGGCGGCAAGGGCGCTGGGCCTGGATGCCGGACCGATGGCCGGCTTTGATGCGGCAGCGGTGGATGCGGCCTTCTTCCCGGACGGGCAGTGGCGCAGCCTGTTGCTGGTGAACCTGGGCTATGGCGTGCACGACGGTCAGCCACCTCGCGGCCCACGGCTGGACTTTGCGCAGGCAGCTGCCATCGTCTGACCTGAGCTGTCGCCTGAAACAAGAAACCGCCCCTGTGTATGCATGGGTGGTTTTTGTCGTCATTTGCCGGTATTTATCTGAATTTAAGATATAAAACGGCGATTTTATTGGTTTGTTGATGCATGCTGGATGGTTAGTCTGTGGGCTGCAAGAGCTGCCCACCCACTAGTGGCAGCCACCATCCGGGAGTCTGCAATGCAGCCATCAATAATCAAATCTTCACGCTGGGGCAGTGTGCTGGCCACGCTGCTGCTGGCTGTCAGTTCGCTGGCCGTGGCCGGGGCCAACGGCATCAAGGTGGGCGTGTCGTCCACGCCGCAAATCGAGTCGCTGCAAATTGCAGTGAAGGAAGCCAAGGCCCAGGGGCTGAATGTGGAGCTGGTGGAGTTTTCCGACTGGAATACCCCGAATGCCGCGCTGGCCAATGGCGATATCGATGTCAATTACTTCCAGCACATTCCCTTTCTGGAAAATGCCAAGAAGCAGGGTGGCTACGATTTTGTGCCGATTGCCCCCGGCACCATCATGAAAATCGGCCTGTACTCGCACAAATGGCAATCCTTTGCCCAGATCCCGCAGGGCGCCAAGGTGGCGATTGCCGGGGACCCGGTCAATGGCGGCCGTGGCTTGCTGCTGCTGGAAAAAGCCGGACTGATCCGGCTCAAGCCGGGGCTGGGTTACAAGGCCACCATCCAGGACATCGTGGCCAATCCGCGCAAGCTGCAAATCGTACAGCTGGAAGCCTCGCAACTGGCGCGCTCGCTGGATGATGTGGATCTGGCGCAAGGCTACCCGTCCTTTCTCAAGCTGGCTGGTGACAACCCGGACAATGCGCTGCTGTTCGATGGCCTGGAAAACAGGATCTACGCCCTGCAGTGGGTGGTACGCAAACAGGACGTGAACAACCCGCAAATCCGCCGCTTCATTGCCATCTATCAACACTCGAAGCTGGTGCGCGCTTCGCTGGACAAGGTGTTCGGCAAGCTGTACGCCCCGGCCTGGCTGTAAGGAGCAGGACATGAATGCACGGGCAGATATCTTGCTGAGCACACCGCCGGCCGCCGCGCCGAGGGAGGCCGAAGTGCTGGTGGAATTCCAGCAGCTGAGCCGGCAGTTCCAGGCCGGCGGGCGCAGCGTACAGGCCTTGCAGGAGGTGGAGTTCGGCATCCAGCGCGGCGAAATATTCGGCATCATCGGCCGCAGCGGCGCCGGCAAATCAACCCTGCTGCGCATCATCAACCGGCTGGAACAGCCCAGTAGCGGGCGTGTGCTGGTGGGCGGGCGTGACCTGTCCGGGCTGAACGAGGCCCAGCTGGCGCAGGCGCGCCGTGGCATCGGCATGATTTTCCAGCATTTCAACCTGCTGTCCTCGCGCACGGTGGCGCAGAACATCGGCCTGCCCTTGAAGATAGCCGGGGTGGCTGCCGTGGAGATCGAGCAGCGTGTTGACGAGCTGCTGCGCCTGGTCGGGCTGGAGGGCAAGCGCGATGTCTACCCGGCACGGCTGTCCGGCGGGCAGAAGCAGCGGGTGGGCATTGCCCGGGCGCTGGCACACCGGCCGGACATCCTGCTGTGTGACGAGGCCACCTCGGCACTGGACCCGGAAACAACCCAGTCCATCCTGGCGCTGCTGCGCGACATCAACCGGCAGTTGAATGTCACCGTGGTGCTGATTACCCATGAAATGGCGGTGATCCGCGAAATCTGCGACCGCGTGGCCGTACTGGAAGCGGGGCGGGTGGTGGAGCTGGGGCCGGTGTGGCAGGTGTTTGGTGCACCGCAGGCCGAAGCCACCCGCGCCTTGCTGGCATCGCTGGTGCACGAGTTGCCGCCCGACGTGCAGGGCCGTATTGCCAGCGAGCCGGCAACGGCCCAGTCCGAACTGCTGCTGGATGTGCGGCTGGACGGGGTCAGCGGGCAAGACCCGGCGCTGGGCCCGCTGGTGGCCGCGCTGGGTCCGGCCACCCGTCTGCTGCATGGCGGGGTGGAGCGCATTCAGGGCCGGGCGCAGGGGCGGCTGGTGCTGGCTTGCGCACCGCAGTCACGCAATCGTCTGGGCGATCTGGCCCGTCAGCTGGCCGTGCCGGTCGGCAATATTCGCATCCTGGGGTATCTGGACCATGCCTGATTTTGTTGATTTGTATCTGACAGCCACCTGGCAAACCCTGCAGATGGTCAGTGTGTCGGCGCTGGTATCGGCCTTGTTCGGGCTGGCGCTGGCCTTGCTGCTGGTCACCACCGGCCCGGGCGACCTGTATGCCCGGCCCTGGCTCAACCGCGGGGTGGGCAGCGTGGTCAATGTATTCCGCTCGGTGCCATTCATCATTTTGCTGGTGGTCTTGCTGCCATTCACCCGGCTGGTGGTGGGCACCACCATCGGCGTGTGGGCGGCGGCCGTGCCCTTGTCGGTGGCGGGGATTCCGTTTTTTGCCCGCATCGCTGAAGTCAGCCTGCGCGAGGTGGACCGTGGCCTGATCGAAGCGGTGCAGGCCATGGGAGGCCGCCGCCGCGACGTGCTGTGGCAGGTGCTGCTGCCGGAGGCGCTGCCCGGCATCGTGTCCGGCCTCACCATCACCCTGGTGGCGATGATCGGCTCCTCGGCCATGGCCGGTGCGGTGGGGGCTGGCGGGCTGGGGGATGTGGCCATTCGTTATGGTTATCAGCGTTTCGACACCCAGGTGATGGTGTCGGTACTGCTTGGCCTGATCGTGCTGGTCAGCGTGGTGCAGACCGTGGGCGATGCCCTGGCGCGCCGGCTGAACCATCGTCAATGAAACAGGAGTTGTCATGAGTCATCAAGCATTGTTCCAGGAAGCGGCGTTGATCCGCAGTGATGCCGAGGCGCTGGAAGTAGCCCGCCGGCTGGCGGCACAGTTTGCCCAGGAGGCCGGGCTGCGTGACCGCGAACGGCGTCTGCCCTGGGCCGAACTGGCACAGTATTCGGCCAGCGGCCTGGGCGGCATCACCGTGCCCAAAGCGTATGGCGGCGCTGGCGTCAGCCTGCTGACGCTGTCGCAGGTGTTCCGCATTCTGTGCGCGGCCGACCCCTCGCTGGGGCAGATTCCGCAAAACCACTTTGCCGTGCTGGAAGTGTTCCGCCTGCTGGCCACGCCGGCGCAGCTGCGCTTCATCTATAGCGAAGTGCTGTCCGGGCGGCGGCTGGGTAATGCCGGGCCGGAAAAAGGTCAGCAGTCCATGCTGCAACTGAGCACGCGGCTGCAGCGCGGCGCGGACAGGCTGCGGCTGAGCGGCCAGCGTTTTTACTCTACCGGCGCCCTGTTTGCCGACTGGATTCCCACCCGGGCCAAGGATGAGTCCGGGCTGACGGTGCAGGTGCTGGTGCCGCGCCATGCGCCGGGGGTGGAAGTCATCGATGACTGGTCGTCGTTTGGCCAGCGCACCACGGCCAGCGGCTCTGTGCGTTTCGAGCAGGTGCTGGTGGACGAAGCGCATCTCTTGCCGGTATGGCAGCTGGCCGACCGGCCCAATCTCACCGGGCCGGTTTCCCAGCTGATCCAGGCATCGATTGATGCCGGCATCGCCGAGGCAGCCCTGCGCGATGCCATCCTCTTCGTGCGCGAACATGCCCGGCCCTGGCTGGATTCCGGCGTGGCGCGGGCCAGTGACGACCCCTTTGTCATCCATGCCATCGGTCGGCTGCAGATCGATCTGCATGCTGCGCAGGAGGTGCTGGACAATGCCGCGCGCACGCTGGACCGCCTGCTGGCCGGTGATATCAGCGATGCCATCAGTGCCGAGGCATCCATTGCCGTGGCCGAGGCCAAGGTGCTGACCACCGAAATCGCCCTGCAAGCCAGCGAAAAGCTGTTCGAGCTGGCCGGTTCGTCCGCCACCCGTGCACGCCACCAGCTGGACCGCCACTGGCGCAATGCCCGGGTGCACACCCTGCACGATCCGGTGCGCTGGAAATACCACGCCATCGGCCAGTACCACCTGAACGGCGCCTTCCCCGCGCGCCATCAATGGAATTGAAAGGAGAACCATTCATGAGCGCACCGGCCGTTTTGGATATCAACCAACGATCAGCCCATCGCATTGCCAGCGATGAGGAAGCCTTGCAGCTGGCGCAGCGCCTGGCTGCTGATTTCGCCCCCGATGCGGCGCGGCGTGATCGCGAGCGCATCCTGCCGTGGGCAGAGCTGGAAAGCTTCAGCCAGAGCGGGCTGTGGGGCATTACCGTGCCGCGCGAGTTCGGCGGGGCCGGCGTGTCCCATGTCACGCTGGCCGAAGTCATTGCCACCATCAGCTCCGCCGATGGTTCGCTGGCGCAGATTCCGCAAAACCACTACTACGCGCTGGAAGTGCTGCGCGTGGGCGGCAGCGCAGCGCAAAAGCGCTTTTTCTACGGCCTGGCGCTGGATGGCGTGCGCTTTGGCAATGCACTGGCCGAAATCGGCCACAAGGATTACCAGCGCCGCACCCGGCTGACGCCGGAGGGCAAGGGCTATCGCGTCAGCGGGCAGAAGTTCTACTGCACCGGTGCGCTGTATGCGCAGTGGATTCCCACGCTGGTGGTGGATGACAACCAGGACAGCTATCTGGCCTTCATTCCGCGCCACAGTGATGGCGTGGAAATTACCGATGACTGGGATGGCTTCGGCCAGCGCGTCACCGGCAGCGGCTCGGTCAGCTTCAAGCAGGTATGGGTGGAGCCGGAGTGGATCGTGCCGTTCAAGGCCTCGTTTGACCGCCCCACCTCCATTGGCCCGTTTGCCCAGCTGCTGCACTGCGCCATCGACAGTGGCCAGGCACGCGGGGCCTATCAGGAAACCCTGCACTATGTGCGTGAACATGCGCGGCCATGGATAGATGCCGGCGTGGACAAGGCCAGCCGCGACCCCTTGCTGCTGGAGCGGGTGGGCAATGTGCAAGTGCGCCTGCGTGCGGCGGATGCCTTGCTGCACCGGGCTGGCCGCGTACTGGATGCACTGCAACAGCAGGCCTTTCCCGATGCGCGCAGCGTGGCCGAGGCCTCGGTGGCCGTGGCTGAAGCCAAGGTGCTGACTACCGAAGTGGCGCTGCTGGCCGCCAATCAGCTATTCGAACTGTCCGGCACCAGCGCCACGCTGGGCGAGCGCAATCTGGACCGCTACTGGCGCAATGCTCGCGTGCACACCCTGCATGATCCGGTGCGCTGGAAGTTTTTCGCCGTCGGCAACTATGTGCTGAATGATGTCTTGCCGCCGCGCCACGGAGCTTTGTGACATGAGCAAAAAACAGATTCTGCTCAACGCCTTCAACATGAATTGCGTCGGCCACATCAACCACGGCCTGTGGACCCATCCGCGTGACAATTCGGTGGACTACAACACGCTGTCTTACTGGACCGAGCTGGCCAGAACACTGGAGCGCGGCCTGTTCGACGGCCTGTTCATCGCCGACATCATCGGTGTCTACGATGTGTACCAGCAGTCGATAGACCTGACCGCACGCGAAGCCATCCAGCTGCCGGTCAACGACCCCTTGCTGCTGGTGCCGGCCATGGCGGCGGTGACACAACATCTGGGCTTTGGCGTCACCGCCAATCTCAGCTACGAGCCGCCTTATCTGTTTGCCCGGCGCATGTCCACGCTCGACCACCTCACTGGTGGCCGTGCCGGCTGGAATATCGTTACCGGCTATCTGGACAGCGGCGCACGCGCCATGGGCCTGCTGACCCAGGACGAACACGACCAGCGCTACGACCGCGCCGATGATTATCTGGAGCTGCTGTACAAGCTGTGGGAAGGCAGCTGGGAAGACGAGGCAGTGCGGCGCGACAAGGCGGCACGGGTGTTTGCTGATGCCAGTCGCATTCATCGCATCAATCATCAGGGGCCGTTCTACCAGCTGGATGGCTACCACCTGAGCGAGCCTTCGCGCCAGCGCACGCCGGTGCTGTTTCAGGCCGGCAGTTCGGAGCGTGGCCAGCTGTTTGCCGCCCGCCACGCCGAAGGCATCTTCATAGCCGCGCAGGACAAGGACAAGACCCGCCAGCTGGTGCAGGACATCCGCCGACAGGCGGTGGCCGCCGGTCGCCGTGCAGAGGATGTGAAAATCTTCATCGGCATCGCCGCCGTGGTAGGCCAGACCCAGGCCGAGGCACAGGAAAAATTCGACGACTACTGGCAGTACGCCAGCCCGGAAGCGGGCCTCGCCCATTTTGCCAGCAGCATCGGGGTGGACTTCAGCCGTTATGGCCTGGACGACCCGATTGAATACGGTGGCAGCAATGCCATCCAGTCGGCAGCCAAAACCGCCGCCGCCAACCAGCTGACCCGGCGCAAGTTGCTGGAACGCTTCCGTCTGGGCAGCCGTTACCCGACGCTGGTGGGCGATGCCGCCAGCGTGGCGGACGAGCTGGAAAGCTGGGTCAACGAGGTGGGGGTGGATGGCTTCAACCTGTCGCGCACCGTGACCCCGGAAAGCTACGAAGACTTTATCGACCTGGTGATTCCGGAGCTGCAAAACCGTGGCAGTTACAAGACGGCATACGCCGAAGGCAGCCTGCGCCACAAGCTGTTTGCCGAGGGCGACAGGCTGCCGCAGCGCCATGCCGGGGCAGGCTACCGGCCACGCTGAAGCGCCGAACAATCAAAACAACATCACACACTCAAGGGAAAATCATGAAGCATCACCAGAAAAAACTGGGCGCGCTGGCGCTGGTCGGCCTGCTGCTGGCACAAGGCGCACTGGCTGCCGCATTGAAAATTGGCGTTACACCCGGCGCCTATGCCGACTCGGTACAGGTGGCCGCGCAAGAGGCGAAAAAGCAGGGGCTGGAGGTGGAGGTAGTGGAGTTTTCCGACTGGACCACCCCCAATGTTGCCTTGGCCAGCAAGGATCTGGATGCCAATTACTTCCAGCACCAGGCCTTTCTCGACAATGTGATCAAGACCCAGGGCTATCATTTCAAGCCGGTAGGCTTGGGCATCCTGGCCAATATCGGCCTGTACTCCAGCCGTATCAAGCAGTTTTCCGAGCTGAAAAGCGGTGCCAAGGTGGCCATTGCCAGCGACCCCATCAATCAGGGCCGTGGCTTGCTGTTGCTGCAAAAAGCCGGGCTGATCAAGCTGCGCGACGGCGTGGGCGCGCGTGGCAAGCTGAGCGATATTGTCAGCAATCCGCGCAAGCTGGAGTTTGTCGAGGTGGAAGGGCCGCAACTGGTGCGGGTGGTGAATGATGTCGATCTGGCGCAGGGCTATCCGCACTTCATCGTGGCGGCACATGCCTTCGACCCCGGTAGTGCGTTGATTTTCTCCGGCAAGGATGACGAGCAATACGCCCTGCGCTTTGTCGCCCGCGAAGACAATGCCCGCGATCCGCGCCTGTTGAAGTTTGTGCAGATCTACCAGAACTCCCCGGCAGTGAAGGCGCAGATCCGCAAGTCTTACGCCAACAACGACAAGCTCTACAGCCTGGCCTGGCTTAAATGAACAGCCGTGGCTTCGCTAGGTTAGCGGCCATGACAAGCCGGCCACACCGACCCCAAGCGCGTTAAAGCCGCTGCAATGACGATGTATCCGACAGGCACTCCCCTTGGGGGAGTGCCTGTCGTCTTTTGTGGTGGCCAGCGGTGATATCGGATTTTCTGCTTTGATTTCCCGTATTGCTGCAGTGCTGCACAAGCAGCAGTCGGCCAGCAGGGTGGTGCGGCAGCAGCAGCCGCTGCACAGGCAAAAAATCATGCAAGATGTTGATAATTAAGGAAATAAAAGCTGGCACGCTTACTGCTAATCATTAGGCAGACCCTGATGATGGAGCAGTCATGAGCCACACCTTCAATATCGTTGCCGTTTCCGGCAGCCTGCAGCGCCCCTCGCGCACCCTGGCGCTGGTACAAGCCGTACTGGCGGAATTGTCCGGCCACCTGCCGCTGCACGCCCGCGTGATCGAACTGGGCGAGCTGGCTCCGCACTACGGTGCTGTTACCCGCCCGGCCGACTTGCCGGACACCGTGCGCGAAGCCATTCAGGCGGTGGAGCAGGCTGATTTGCTGATTGTCGCCAGCCCGGTTTACCGCGCCAGCTACACCGGCCTGTTCAAGCATTTCTTTGATTTCGTGCATCACGAAGCCCTGTTCGACCTGCCGGTGCTGCTGGCTGCCACCGGTGGCAGCGAGCGCCATGCGCTGGTGATCGAACATCAGCTGCGCCCCTTGTTCAGCTTCTTCCAGGCGCAAACCCTGCCGCTGGGTATCTACGCCGCCGAGGCCGACTTTACCGACTACCAGGTCAGCGACAGCGCCTTGCAGGCCCGCATCCGTCTGGCGGTGGAGCGCGCCTTGCCGCTGATCAGCCATCGCCAGCCGCTGATTGCCAGCACAGATGCTGCTGTCGCTGCCCCTGTTTGAATCAAGCCCGTCTTGCCCACTTTGAATTGCCTACTTTAACTCGCGGAGAAATCACATGAGCCAAGCACAAAACGCCATCAAGTTTGCCTACTGGGTACCCAATGTCAGCGGTGGTCTGGTGGTCAGCAAGATCGAACAGCGCACCAGCTGGGATATCGACTACAACCGCAAGCTGGCGCAAATCGCCGAGAAGGCTGGCTTTGAATATGCGCTGTCGCAAATCCGCTTTACCGCCGGTTATGGCGCGGAATACCAGCACGAGTCGGTTTCCTTCAGCCATGCGCTGCTGGCCGCCACTGAAAAACTGCGGGTAATTGCCGCCATTCTGCCCGGCCCGTGGACCCCGGCGGTGCTGGCCAAGCAGATTGCCACCATCGACCACCTCACCGGTGGCCGCGTCGCCGTCAATATCGTTTCCGGCTGGTTCCAGGGCGAATTCACTGCCATTGGCGAACCGTGGCTGGAGCATGACGAACGCTATCGCCGTTCGGAAGAATTCATCCGCGTGCTCAAGGGCATCTGGACCCAGGACAACTTCAGCTTCAAGGGCGATTTCTACCGCTTCAGCGACTACACCCTGAAGCCGAAACCGCTGCAACAGCCGCACCCGGAAATCTTCCAGGGTGGCAGCTCGCGTGCCGCGCGTGACATGGCTTCGCGTGTGTCCGACTGGTACTTCACCAACGGCAATACGGTAGAGGGCATCAAGGCGCAGGTGGATGACATCCGCGCCAAGGCAGCAGTCAACGGCCATCAGGTCAAGATTGGCGTCAACGCCTTCATCATTGCCCGCGATACCGAAGAAGAAGCCCGCGCCGTGCTGGCCGAAATCATCGACAAGGCCGACCCGGAAGCTGTCAATGCCTTTGGCGATGCGGTGAAGCAGGCCGGTCAGGCCAGCCCGGAAGGCGAGGGCAACTGGGCCAAGTCCACTTTTGAAGACCTGGTGCAGTACAACGACGGCTTCAAGACCAATCTGATCGGCACCCCGCAGCAGATTGCCGAGCGCATCGTCGCCCTGAAGGCGGTGGGGGTGGACCTGGTGCTGGGCGGCTTCCTGCACTTCCAGGAAGAAGTGGCCTACTTCGGCGAAAAAGTGCTGCCGCTGGTGCGTGAGCTGGAAGCGCGCGCCAAAGCGCACGAAGCCGTAGCCGCCTGACAGGAGCAAGGGTGATGAAGCGACATCAGGAAGCTCCGCAGCCAGCCAGCACCAGCCTGCCAGCCTGGCTGGCATGGCAGGCCCAGCAACAGCCGCAGGCCATTGCCTTGCGCCACAAGCGGCTGGGCATCTGGCAGCAATGGCGCTGGGTCGAGCTGCAGCAGCAGGTGGCTGCACTGGCGGCTGGCCTGGCGGCGCAAGGCTTTGCGGCCGGGCACAGCCTGGTGTTGCTCAGTCACCCGCGTCCCGAAGTGCTGCTGCTGAGCCTGGCAGCGCAGTGGCTGGGCGGCGAGGCGGTGGCGCTGGACCCGCACCAGCCGGCGCGCGACTTGCAGGCCATTTTGCAGCATTTACAGCCGCGCTGGCTGCTGGTGGAGGATGCCGAGGCCCTCAATAGCCTGCCGTGCGACCTGCCCAGCCCCGCGCTATTGCTCTACGCCGAAGGGCGTGGCTTGCAGCAGCGGGTAGGGCCGGGCTGGCTGTCGGTAGCCCAGTTGCAGCAAGCAGGCGCGGCCTTGCCTGCGCCCGCGCTGCTGGCCAGTAACAGCGCGGTGGCCTTCCGCTTCTGGCGCGTGGATGGCCGGGGCGAGCTGCAACAGCAGGCCTTGCAGCATGGCCATTTGCTGCAGGCGGGCAGCCAGCTGTTACAGGCCGAGGGCCTGACTGCCAATGAAGACGCCCTGGCCTCGCGTGCCTTTGCCAGTTCCGCCCAGGTGCGCTACCTGCTGGCACCGTGGCTGCAAGCCGGTTTCCGGCTGAATTTCCCGGAAAACCTGGCCACGCGCGACAACGACCGCCGCGAACTGGGGCCCACCCTGGTGGCCGGTACGCGGGAAACCTACAGCCGGCTGGAACAACTGGCACGCAGCCGTCTGCCACCTACTGGCAGCTGGCAACGCGCGCTGGTGGACCGGGTGCTGCAGCCGGACGCCGGGCGCTTCTGGCGCTGGGCCGGGTATTACAGCGTGATTCGCCCGCTGCGCGACGTGCTGGGCTTCAGCCGTACCCGGGTGCCGTTGCTGCTGGGTGTGCCGCTAGCGGAAAACACCCGCCACTTCTTTGCCGTGCTGGGGGTAGATGTGCGCAACTGGCCGGACAACGCCGAGTGGCAGCAACGGCCGCTGCAAGCCGAAGCGGAAAGCGGCACACGTCAATGGCTGCAAAGCGGTACGCCACCGTTGCAAGCCTGAATCAAGAAATGGAAACCACACTATGTCCCAGACCGTAGCGCCCTTGCTGAGCCTGGCGCACATCTCCCTGAGCTTCAAGGGTGTCAAGGCGGTGACCGACATCGGCTTTGACGTGGCCGAAGGGGAGATCTGCGCGCTGATCGGCCCCAATGGCGCGGGCAAAAGCTCCTTGCTCAATGTCATCAACGGGGTGTACCAGCCGCAGCAAGGGGAAATCCGCTTTGCCGGGCGCGCCCGCCGCGCCATGCAGCCGCACGAAGCGGCGGTGGCAGGCATTGCCCGCACCTTTCAGAACATTGCGCTGTTCAAGGGCATGAGTGTGCTGGACAACATCCTCACCGGCCGCAACCTGGCCAGCCGCAGCAGCTGGCTGGAACAGGCTTTCCGGCTGGGCCGTGCGGAGGCCGATGAAGAAGCCCAGCGCGCGGTAGCCGAGGAGGTGATTGCCTTCCTGCGCCTGCAAGCCTGGCGCCATACCCCGGTGGGCCAGCTGCCCTATGGCCTGCAAAAGCGGGTGGAACTGGGGCGCGCATTGGCAGCCCGGCCACGCCTGCTGTTGCTGGATGAACCCATGGCCGGGATGAACCGCGAGGAAAAGCGCGAGATGAGCCAGTTCATCCGCGAGGTCAACCAGGTGTTCGGCACCACCATCGTGCTGATCGAGCACGATATCGGCGTGGTGATGGAACTGTCCGACCACGTGGTAGTGCTGGACTACGGCCGCAAGATCGGCGATGGCGAGCCCGCAGCGGTGCGTGCGCTGCCGGAGGTGATTGCCGCCTATCTGGGCCAGCAGCGCCACTGAAACCTGTTTATCCGTATCCACCTTGTTCCCGCCGGTATTCCCGCGCGGGGCGGGGACCTGTAAGGGGGCTGTCTGATGTCGTTTTTCATGGAAGTACTGCTCGGCGGCTTGCTGGCCGGGGTGATGTACTCGCTGGTGGCCATCGGCTTCGTGCTGATCTACAAGGCCAGCGGGGTCTTCAATTTTGCCCAGGGTTCGATGGTGCTGTTTGCCGCACTCACCTTTGTCAGCCTGCTGGAGCGTGGCCTGCCATTTTGGTTGGCCTTTGTGCTGAGCCTATTGTCCATGCTGCTGCTGGCGCTGTTGCTGGAGCGGCTGGTGCTGCGCCATCTGGTGAACCGGCCGCCCATCACCCTGTTCATGGCTACGCTGGGTCTGAGCTATGTGGTGGAAGGCGTGGCCCAGGCGCTGTGGGCCTTGCTGGCGCTGGCCTTCGGCTTGCTGCCCTTTATCGGTAACGACTACTGGTTCAGCGCCATTCTGATTCCCTTCCTGGTGTTGTCACTGGCCGGGCTGGGGCTGAACCTGCTCACCGGCTATGCCGGTCAGCTGTCGCTGGGTTCGGCCGCTTTCATGGCGGTGGGGGCGTTTGCCAGTTACAAGCTGCAATTCCTGCTGCCGGGCCTGCCGCTTTTGCTCAGTTTTGTTGCCGGTGGCGTGGTGGCAGCGGCAGTGGGGGTGGTGTTTGGCCTGCCCAGCCTGCGCATCAAGGGCTTTTATCTGCTGGTGTCCACGCTGGCGGCACAGTTTTTTGTTGAATGGCTGCTGACCAAATTTGCCTGGTTCTCCAACGGTAACGAATCCGGCGTCATCACCGCGCCGCCGCTGCTGGTGGCCGGTCACGATTTTGGCAGCCCGGCCGGGCGTTATCTGCTCACGCTGAGCGTGGTGCTGCCGCTGTTTGTGCTGGCGGGCAATCTGGTACGCAGCAGTCTGGGTCGCAACTGGATGGCGGTGCGTGACATGGATACCGCTGCGGCTGTCATCGGTATTCCCATCCTGCGCACCAAACTGCTGGCCTTTGCCATCAGCTCTTTCATCCTGGGGGTGGCCGGTTCCCTGTGGGCGTTTACCTATCTGGGCACGGTGGAGCCGCATGGCTTTGATCTCAGCCGCTCGTTTCAGGTGCTGTTCATCATCATCCTGGGCGGCATGGGCAGCATTCTGGGTAATTTCCTGGGCGCGGCCTTCATCGTGCTGCTGCCCATCGTGCTGTCCATCCTGTCCGGCAGCTTGCTCAGCGGAGTACTGCCCGCCGGCCAGCTGGAGAACCTGCAAAAAATCATCTTTGGCGTGCTGATCATCCTGTTCCTGATCAAGGAGCCGGACGGTCTGGCGCGGCTGTGGCAAGGCTGGCGCGCCCGCGCCCGGCTGTGGCCACTGCGTTTCTGAGCGTTTTTGTCTTGTTGTTTCCGTTAGCAGTTTTGTCTACTGAACCAGGGAGTTTACCCATAATGAAAAATCATCTGCACACACTGAAAGGGGCGGTCGTACTGGCATTGGGCCTGGCGGCCGCATCGGCCACGGCACAGGCGGGCGGCGAGCAGTATTTCCCGCTGCAAAGCTACCGCGTGGGGCCGTATGCGGCTGGCGGCACCGGCTTTTTTGGTGGCTTCATTGATTACCTGCAGTACGTGAATATCAAGGAAGGTGGCGTCAACGGCGTCAAGCTGACCTGGAGTGAGTGCGAAACCGAATACGTGGTGGAAAAAGGGGTGGAGTGCTACGAGCGGCTGAAAAAGGGCCTGAACGGCGCACCGGCTGCTGCCACCAACCCGCTGTCGGTGGGCATTGCCTATGCCACGCTGGAGCGCTCCACCGCCGACAAGCTGCCGCTGATCACCATCAACCACGGCCGTACCGACTCCACCGACGGCAGCGTGTTTCCCTATGTGTTCCCGTTGCAGCTGAACCCGTACTCCGAGGTGTCGGCCATCATCAACTACATCGGCCAGAAATCCGGTGGCCTGGCCAAGCTGAAGGGCAAGAAGATTGCCGTGCTCTACCACGGCTCGCCTTATGGCAAGGAAACCAACCCCATCCTGGAGCTGCTGTCGAAGAAATACGGCTTCCAGCTGGTATCGCTGGAAGTGCCACATCCGGGTAACGAGCAGCAGTCGCAATGGCTGACCATCCGCCAGCAAAAGCCGGACTGGGTGATCCTGCGCGGCTGGGGCGTGATGAACCCGGTGGCGCTGAAAACCGCGCAGAAAACCGGTTATCCGGCTGACCACATCATCGGCAATATCTGGAGCAACTCGGAAGAAGACGCCGCCCCGGCCGGTGCCGCTGCCAAGGGTTTCATCTCCATCACCACCCATCCTTCCGGCAGCCAGTTCCCGGTGCTGCAAGGCATCAAGAAAACCGTGCTGGATGCGGGCAAGGGCAATCTGGCCGACCCCAAGCGCTTTGGCACGGTGTATTACAACCTGGGCGTGGTCAACGGCATCCTGAACGTGGAAGCCGTGCGTCTGGCGCAGGCCAAGTTCGGCAAGAAACCGCTGACCGGCGAGCAAGTGCGCTGGGGCTTCGAGCACCTGCACTTTGACGACAAGCGCCTGAAGGAAGTGGGCGCGCTGGGCCTGTTGCAACCGCTGCAACTGAGCTGCGCCGACCACGAAGGCGGCGGCGCGGTGCGCTTCCAGCAGTGGGACGGCCAGCAGTGGAAAGTGATTTCGCCGTGGGTACAGGCCGACCGCAAGCTGCTGCGCCCCATCATCGAGGACTCCTCGCACAAGTACGCCAAGGAAAAGGGCATCACCCCGCGCGATTGCAGCAAGGAATCGTGATGGCCTGAGCCCGTCCACGCCCGGCGCGGCTTGCTGCGCCGGGTTTTTGTCACCCGGTTTTTGACGGATTGCGGAGTTGAATCATGAGCCAGCCCTTACTACAGGTGGAAGGCATTCAGGTGGTGTACAACCAGGCCATTCTGGCCGTGGCCAGTGTTTCCTTGCAGGTGGACGCAGGGCAGATCGTGGCCTTGCTGGGGGCCAATGGCGCAGGCAAAAGCAGCACGCTCAAGGCGATTGCCGGGCTGGTAAACGCCGAGCGTGGCTGCCTGCAGCAAGGGCGCATTGTCTATGCCGGGCAGGATGTCAGCCACACTGCCCCGCATGAGCTGGTGCAGCAAGGGCTGGTGCAGGTGCTGGAAGGGCGGCATTGCTTTGCCCACCTGACGGTAGAGGAAAACCTGCTGACCGGCGCCTTCGTGCGCAAGCCCAGCCGCGCGGCCTTGCAGCAGGATCTGGAGCGCATCTACCAGTATTTCCCGCGTCTGAAAGAGCGCCGTCGCTCGCAGGCCGGTTATACCTCGGGCGGCGAGCAGCAGATGGTGGCCATCGGCCGCGCACTGATGGCCGCACCTCGGCTGGTGTTGCTGGATGAACCCTCGATGGGCCTGGCACCGAAAATCGTCGAGGAAATTTTCGAGATCCTGCAGGCGCTGAACCAGCAGGAAGGGGTGAGCTTTCTGCTGGCCGAGCAGAACGCCAACCTGGCCTTGCACTACAGCCATCAGGCTTATCTGCTGGAAAACGGCCATGTGGCACTGTCGGGCAGTTCGGCCGAACTGGCCGCGCGTGAAGATGTGCATCAGTTCTATCTGGGCGGCAGTGTCGAGGCGGCCTGAGGCCAGGCTGTCAGTGTCAGGTTTTGGCGCAGACAACAGCGCTCGCTATCATTCATCCTGCTGGTACAGACGGCGCCGGCACGCCGTTCTTCACCGGCGCGACGCCCTGCTCAGCCACGCTGATGGCTTGATATTCAAATCAGTTTTTCTTGGTTCGCATTGCCATTGGCATGACATATCGTGAAGCTTCCCGGCACCCCGGTGGTGCTGCTTTACGGAGTTGTCATGCCAAGCCCTCTTACCTTGCCTGTCATCGATTTCAGCCTGCTGGATGGCAGCGCTGGACAACGTCAGCAACTGCTGCAACAACTGCGTGGCGCGGCACGCGACCATGGCTTCTTTTATCTGGTCGGCCATGGTATCGCCGCTGACAAGGTGACAGCACTGCGTCAGGCCGCACGCGCATTTTTTGCCTTGCCAGAGGCTGACAAGCTGGCCATCGACATGGAAAACTCGCCGCATTTTCGCGGCTATACCCGTGCCGGCGAAGAACGCACCCGCGGGGCTGCCGACTGGCGCGAACAACTGGATATCGGCGCCGAGCGCCCGGCGCGACCAGACCTGGCAGCGCAGGGGCCGTGGTGGCGGCTGCAAGGCCCCAATCAATGGCCGACGGCCTTGCCGGAACTCAAGCCGGTGCTGCTGGACTGGCAGCAGGAAACCACCCGGCTTTCCATCCGCCTGTTGCGTGCCTTTGCCGAAGCCCTGCAGCAGCCGGTCGACATTTTCGACGATGCCTTTGTCGAAGCTCCGGTTGAGCATCTGAAAATCATCCGTTATCCGGGCAGCCAGCAAGGCGCAGCCGGGCAGGGCGTGGGGCCGCACAAGGACGGCGGCTTCCTCACCCTGCTGCTGCAAGACGACAATCAGGACGGCCTGCAAGTGGAAACCGAGCAGGGCTGGATTGATGCGCCGTCATTGCCGGGCAGCTTCATCGTCAATATCGGCGAATCGCTGGAAATGGCATCCGACGGCTATCTGCGGGCCAATGTGCATCGCGTACTGAGTCCGCCGGAAGGCAAGGACCGCTTGTCCGTGGCCTTTTTCCTCGGCCCGCGGCTGGATGCCACCATTCCGCTGCTGCAACTGCCAGCCGAGCTGGCCGCCGAAGCGCGTGGCCCGGAGGCCGACCCGGATAACCCGCTGTTTTACCGCATTGGTGACAACTATCTCAAAGGGCGGCTGCGCTCCCATCCCAAGGTAGCCGTCCGACACCATGCCGACCTGCTTTCCCCGCAAGCATTGCAGGCCGCTTCCCTTCCCACTTCCGCAGGAGAATATGCATGAAACGCGCAAGCCTCTGGCTGGCATTGTTTGGCCTGGCCACCAGCCTCACCGCCCACGCCGAAGTACTGACCATCGGTGCCGAAGCGGTCCCGCATGCCGAGATTCTGGAGCACGTGAAGCCAGTGCTGGCCAAACAAGGCATTGAGTTGAAAGTGAAGGTGTTCAGCAATGGCCTGCAGGAAAACCTGGCGGTGGCCGGCAAGGAAATCGATGCCAACTACTTCCAGCACCAGCCCTTTCTGGATAGCTTCAACAAGTCCAAGGGCACCCGGCTGGTGAGCGTGGCGGCCATCCATGTGGAGCCGTTCGGCGCGTACTCGCACAAGGTCCACAAGGCCAGCGAGCTGCCGGACGGTGCCACCATCGCCATTCCCAACGACCCGTCCAATACCGGCCGCGCCCTGTTGCTGCTGCACAAGCAGGGCCTGATCAGCCTGAAAGACCCGGCCAACATCCTGTCCGGTGCACGTGACATCAGCAGCAATCCGCACCATTTCAAGATCAAGGAACTGGAAGCTGCCACCCTGCCACGGGTGCTGGACCAGGTAGACATTGCGCTGATCAATACCAACTACGCGCTGCAAGGCGGGCTGAAGCCCAAGCGCGATGCGCTGTTCAGCGAAGGCAGCCAGTCGCCTTACGCCAATATCATCGTGTCGCGCGAGGACAACCGCAGCAGCCCGGCGCTGAAAAAACTGGTGGCGGCGCTATCCACCGACGATGTGCGCCAGTTCATCGACCAGCGTTATCAGGGTGCGGTAGTGCCGGTGTTCTGACACTGCGCCCTGATGCCAGCCAGGCTCTTCTCGCTTTCTGGACAGAAAGCGAGGCTCCCTTTCAGGGAAAGGGCGGGGGGATAGGGAATAGACGGGAAGGCTGCGGAATCAATCAGTGAGTCGAAAGGCCCGGCTTTGCCGGGTCCGGTACAAGCGCACCAAATCACTTGGTCAGCCGCAAGAAAGGCGTCCCCCTCACGGCGGACGCCTTTGTTTTATTGACTGACAGCGCAGGGTTTTACCAGTCTTCCGGCAGGCCTTCCTTCAGCGTGGACACATAGCTGGCGGTGCGCGGGTTTTGTGGCTGCAAGAACAACTGGCGGCTGCTGCCTTGCTCCACGATGCGGCCATCTTCCAGAAACACCACGGTGTCGGCCAGGGTAGCTGCCAGTCGCAGGTCGTGGGTGGCAATCAGCATGGTCATCTTGTTGGCAGCCAGTTGGCGCAACACCGCCACCACTTCGCTGGCCAGCTCCGGGTCCAGGGCCGAGGTGGGCTCATCACACAGCAGCAGGCCGGGCGACTGGGCCAGGGCGCGGGCGATGGCCACCCGTTGCTGCTGGCCACCGGACAGAGTGCCGGGCCAGGCATCCGCCTTGTGCGCCATGCCTACTTGTTGCAGCAGCTCACGGGCGCGGGCCTCGGCCTGGGCACGCGGCCATTTCTTCACCACCAGCAGGCCTTCCATCACGTTTTCCAGCGCGGTGCGGTGCGGAAACAGCTGGAAGTTCTGGAACACCATGCCGGTTTGCAGGCGCAGGCGATGAATGTCCTGACGGCCCGGCTGCGCATGGCCATGGCCAAACTGCAGGCTGGCATCGCCCAGGGTAATCTGCCCGGCGCTGGGGATTTCCAGCAGGTTGATGCAGCGCAGCAGGGTGCTCTTGCCACTGCCGGACGGGCCGATCAGCGCCGTCACCTGGCCTGGGGCCACCTGCAGTGACACGTCCTTGAGCACGTGCTGGCTGCCAAAATGCTTGTCAATATTATGCAGTTGAATCATTTCGTCTCCTGGGCCTGGTGCAGGTGCTGGCCAAAGCGGGCTTCCAGCTTTTGCTGGCCGGCGGACAGCACGGAGCTGAACGCAAGGTAGATCAGCGCGGTTTCGGTATACAGGATCAGCGGTTCATAGGTGACCGAGGCAATGCGCTGCGCGGCCTGGAAGATTTCCGGCACGGTCAGCACTGCGGCCAGCGAGGTGTCCTTGATCAGCGAGATAAAGGTATTGGCCAGGGGCGGCACGGCTACGCGGCTGGCCTGCGGCAGGATGGTGCGGCGCATGGCCTGGGCCCAGGTCAGGCCGATGGAGTAGGCGGCTTCCCATTGGCCGCGCGGTACCGCCAGCAGTGCAGCGCGGATCACTTCCGAAGTGTAAGCCCCTACATTCAGCGAAAAGCCGATGACAGCAGCGGGCAAGGGGTCGAACACGATGCCGGCCTTGGGCAGGCCGTAAAAAATCAGGAACAGCTGTACCAGCAAGGGCGTGCCGCGAATCAGCCACACATAAAAGCGGAAGCCGTCCGCCAGCGGCTTGGGGCCATACAGCCGCACCAGTGCGGTGACAAAGCCCAGCGACAGGCCGCAGGCAAAGGACAGCAGGGTAAGCGGTACGGTGAACACCAGCCCTGCATATAGCAGTGGCGGCAGGGACTCCACCATCAGTTTCAACCATTCAGGCATGTGCCGACTCCATGATTGTTATTGTGCGGTGCAAAAAAACTTGCCCCGTAGGACGGGGCGGCAGATTTTGACAAAACCCTCTCGTTTTCCGAAAGGAAAGCGAGGCTCCCTTTCAGGGAAAGGGCGGGGGGGTAGGGAATAGACCGGAAGGCTGCGAAAGCAATAACTTGGCCGAAAGGCCCGGCTTTGCCGGGGCCAGTGAAACCGTACCCAATCACTTTGTCCGCAGCCTGCTGCCCCGTAGGACGGGGCAGGTTGACACTCCGTGCGAGGGGGATCGCTCAGTGCGACACGTCTTCGCCAAAGTATTTGAAGGAAATCTTCTGGTAAGTGCCGTCCGTCTTGATGTCAGCCAGTGCCTTGTTGATGGCGGCCTGCAGCTGCGGGTTGCCCTTGCGGAAAATGATGCCGGAGAAGTCGGCGTCCTTTTCGGTGGCGGCAATGCGCAGCTTGGAGTTGGGCTGGTGCTTCTTGTAATCCAGGAAGGACAGGCTGTCGTTGATGGTGGCATCCACGCGGCCGGAGGCCAGCAGTTCCAGCGAATCGTTAAAGCCTTGTACCGGGACGACTTCTGCACCGAAGGATTGCGCCAGCTTGCCGAAGTTGCTGGTCAGGGTGTTGGCGGACTTCCTGCCTTTGAGGTCGGCAAAGCTCTTGATGGGGCTGTTGCCATTCACGATCAGCGCGGCCTTGGAGGCGATGTAGGCGCTGGAGAAGTCGTACTTGGCCTTGCGCGCATCGGTGATCGACACCTCGTTGGCTACGGTGTCGTAACGGTTGGCATCCAGGCCGGCAATCAGGCCGTCCCATTTGCCTTCGATGAATTCGGCTTTCACGCCCAGCTTGGCGGCTACGGCCTGGGCAATCTCTACATCAAAACCCACCAGCTTGCCGCTGGTATCGTGATAGGTAAACGGGGCGTAAGTGCCTTCGGTGCCCACGCGAATCACGCCGGCGGATTTGATCTTGGCCAGGTCTTCAGCAGCGGCAAGGCCGGGCAGGACGGTGGCGAGCAGGGCGGCAATGGCAAATCGTTTCACAATGTACTCCTGGCTGTTTTTGTCGTGATGTATTGCCGCCATCCGGCGGCCTGCGGCGACTATATCAAGCAGGCTTTATTCTCAATAAACAAGAAAAATCACATTGCTAATCATGAAAATGAATAAGCAGGGCTGCATGGTGGTGATGATCAGCGGCGGAGCGATCGGGCTGCGCGCCGCTGACAATGGCGCGCCGACGCGACAGTGCAAGCAGTACGGCAAGCAGGCATGGCGGCCCTGGCCGGAATGCGAATGCGCTGCGGCGCTGCACCCAGCAGTGTTGCGTAAGCCAGTCGCGCCCTAGCGCAGGGCGCTGATTTCACCCAGACGGATCAGCCGGGCACGGATGATGTTGCGGCTGATGCCCAGCAGGCGGGCTGCCTGCACCTGGTTGCGGTGGCAGTAGTTATAGGCGGCGCGGATGATGCTGCTTTCGATGTCTTCATACAGATTGCTGCCATTGGCCTCGAACAGCGCTTGCAGTGCCTGCTGCAATTGCTGGTGAGCATCGTCACTGCCGCTAGCGCCAGCCAGCGGTGGCTGGCTGCTGCGTTCATTGCGCCGGTTCAGCTGTAGTGAGGACAGCTGCAGGTCTTCGCTGCGCACCACATGGTGCTTGCAGATCAGCAAGGCATGATGGATGACGTTTTCCAGCTCGCGGATATTGCCCGGCCACGGGTGCTGTAGCAGCTTGCGTTCGGCTTCGGCATGCAGGGTGATGTCGCCATAACCCAGGCGCTGGCGGTATTCGTCGACAAAGTGGTGGGCCAGCGGCAGGATGTCGCCGGGGCGGTCGCGCAGCGCCGGCAAGGCCAGGTGAGCCACTCGCAGCCGGTAGAACAGGTCCTCGCGGAAATGGCCGGCGGCCACGGCTTCTTCCAGCCGCACATTGGTGGCGGCAATCACCCGCACATTGATGGGAATGGGCTTGCGCGAGCCCAGCCGCACCACCTCGCGCTCCTGCAGGATGCGCAGTAATTTCACCTGGATGTTCAGCGGCAAGTCGCCGATTTCATCCAGAAACACCGTTCCGCCATTAGCGGCCTCGAACCAGCCGGGCTTGGAGGCAAAGGCGCCGGTAAATGCGCCTTTTTCATGGCCAAACAGCTCGCTTTCCACCAGTGATTCGGAAAACGCGCCGCAATTGACCGCGACAAAGGGCTGATCTGCCCGCTGGCTCAGTGCATGCACATGACGGGCGATCAGCTCCTTGCCAGTGCCGGTTTCGCCGATGATCAGCACATTGGCGTCGCTGGGGGCAATCAGCTGTATCCGCGCCAGCAGGGCGGTGGATTGCGGGTCTTCAAACACCTGTGCCGTGGCGCGGATGGAGGTGGTGAGGCTTTGCCGGTTCGGCAGGGTGATCAGGGGCATGGCCGGGCCTTGTGCTGGCTCGGCCCACCGGGCCGATGCGGGTTTCAGGAATAAAACGTCGGTGTCGGATAGTTGCGAATCAAAGCCCATTCCCCTAACTCCTTTAATTTGTAATCAACCGGATCGTGCAAGGTGTGGGTGCGCAGATTGCGCCAGTGCCGGTCCAGACGCAGTCCGGCATGGGTAGCGCGCGCGCCAGTTACCTCGAACATCTGACAGGCCAGGTTCAGCCCCATCCGGGTGGCGGCCACCTTGGCCGCCGCAATATTCATCGCCACTTCGCCGCGTTCGCTTTCGCTCAGCGCCTCGCCACGGGCCAGTGCCTCCACCAGCCGGGCACCCGCCCGGTCGGTGAGGGCGCGCACGCTTTCCAGGCCCACCCAGAATTCGCCGTAATGCCCCAGGATGTAGGGGTCTTCGTGGGTGTGGTCTACCTGCGCCGCCTGCCAGGGGCGCGCCTCGTGCAGGGTGTAGTGCCGGGCTTCTTCAAAAGCGCCTTCGGCAATGCCCAGATAGATATTGGTGAGGATCAGCTGCGCCAGCAGTGGCCGCAGGCAGGAGCGCGGCGTGGTGAGCGGGCCGGGCGTATCGAGAATTTCATTGTTTTCGATACGTACCTTTTCAAAGTGCACGCTGCCGCTATCCGTCTGGCGCTGGCCGATATTGTTCCAGTCCTGCTGCACGCTGATACCGCTGCGCCCGGTGGGGATGGCGGCCACCACCAATTGCCCGCCCGGCTGGCTGCGGGCGGAGACCACCAGCATTTGCGAATCCAGCGCGCCGGAGCAAAAGCTTTTCTGTCCGGAAAATTCGTGCCAGCCGGCCAGGCGCTTGCTGATGGTGCGCTCGTCCAGCGGATTGAGCGCATTGCCCCAGAACCAGTGTTGCCGGGTGGTGATTTCATGCCAGGGCTGCCACTGTTCCGGCCGGCCAAACAGCTCCACCGTGGCCAGCATCAGGTGGTGAAAGGCAAACACATGCGCCACCGAGCTGTCGGCCTTGGCAAATTCGCGTACCACCAGCAGCGTCTCCTGCCAGTTGGCACCCATGCCGCCAAACTCACGGGCAATGGACAAGCCGAGCAGGCCGCTGGCGCGGATGGCATCGCGTTCTGCCTTGGGTGTGCCGCCGGCGTGGTCGCGTTCTGCTGCGGTAGCCGCAAACTGACTGGCCAGTTGCTGCGCCAGCAGCAGCGCCGAGGCTGGCGTGCTGGCGGTTTGCGGTGCTGCCAGCAGGTGGTGGGGGAAATTCAAGAGCACATCCTTTATCAATCGGCGATTTCCTATCAAACAGCACAGATTTGGCGATGTTATTGGCGCGATGTAAACCAAGGATTTGTCAGGAATATATCTGTAATTTGAATTAGCCTGCAGCAGGCTCTTATCGGGAGTGACTGAGTGCTGCTGCATGGACAGCACGGTGTTTATTGACTGCTGCATAGGCAGCAGTGCGGCATGCCTTATCTGCTGCTTGAGCAGCAATTAACAGCTGAAATGATATTTTTGCGGCTTGATTCAGCTGGCATGCAACGTGCTATTGAATAGCGGGAAAAACCGCTAAAGGTTTTATTTCAGCCTCAGGTAATCACATGCACAGCCATTCATTCACTACCGAATATGTTTTATTCGCCACACCGCACAGTCTGCTTCGCCAGGCAAAGGAGGGCGCATGAGCACCCAGTCGATCAGTCCTGACAGCCCGTTGGCCATTGCCCGCGAACTGGCCAGCCGTTTTGCCCGCACGGCCGTGGCGCGTGATCAGGCTGGTGGTACGCCCAAGGCCGAGCGTGATGCGCTGCGTGACAGCGGCCTGCTTGGCCTGATCATTCCGCGCGAATTCGGTGGCCTGGGCGCAAGCTGGAGCACTACCTTGCAGATCGTGCGCGAACTGGCACGGGTGGATAGCTCGGTGGCCCATGTCTTTGCCTTCCAGCATTTGCTGCTGGCCACTGCCCAGTTGTTTGGCCAGCCCGACCAATGGCAGCCCTGGTTCGAGCAAACCGTGCGTGAACGCTGGTTCTGGGGGAATGCGCTCAATCCGCTGGATACCCGCACGCTGGCCACGCCGGATGGCGATGCTTACCGCTTTCATGGCGACAAGAGCTTTTGCTCCGGCGCTACCGACTCGGACATGCTGCTGGCCTCGGCCTTGCGCGCCGGCGAGGGCGGTTTGCTGATTGCCGTCATCCCCACCAAGCGCGACGGCGTGCATATTCATCAGGACTGGGACAATATCGGCCAGCGCCAGACCGATAGCGGCTCCGCCCGCTTCGAACAGGTACGGGTAGCGCCGGATGAGTTGCTGCTGCAACCCGGCCCGCTATCCACGCCACGCGCCTGCCTGCGCCCGCTGATTGCGCAGCTGATCCTCACCAATATCTACCTGGGCATTGCCGAAGGGGCGCTGGCCGAAGCCCGGCGCTACACGCTGGAGCAACGCCGGCTGTGGCCGGCCTCGCTGGCACCTACTGCCAACAAGGACCCTTACACCCTGCTGCATTACGGCGAATTCCAGGCTGCGCTGGAGGGCGCACGTTTGCTGGCCGACCACGCAGGCCTGCAGCTGGATGCAGCATGGCAGCAAGGCGATGCGCTGGATGAAGCCGGCCGTGGCCAGCTGGCCTTGCAGATTGCCGCCGCCAAGGTGCATGCCAGCCGCAGCGGGCTGGACCTGACCAGCCGCATTTTTGACGTAACCGGCGCGCGCGCCACCAGTGCCGCGCTGCGGCTGGATCGCTTCTGGCGCAATTTGCGCGTGCACAGCCTGCACGACCCGCTGGACTACAAGCTGCAAGAGCTGGGTGACTGGGCACTGAATGGCCAGTACCCGACCCCCTCGTTTTATTCCTGAGACTCAAGATGACCCAGAACCTGCCAGCAGTTGAAGACGATTTTGACAGTGTGGAACAAGCCATTGCCGCCATTGCCGCCGGTGGTTTTGCCGTGGTGGTGGATGATACCGACCGCGAAAACGAAGGCGACCTGATCATTGCCGCCGAGAAAATCACCGCGCAACAAATGGCCTTCCTGGTGCGCTACAGCAGTGGCGTGGTGTGCGTGGCGCTGACTGGCGAGCGGCTGGACCAGCTGCAACTGCCGCTGATGGTGAGCAGCAATAATGAATCGCAACGCACTGCCTTCACCGTGACCGTGGATTACCTGCACGGCACCAGTACCGGCATCAGTGCAGCCGACCGCGCCGCCACACTGCGGGCGCTGGCGGATAGTCGCATTCCGGCCAGCGACTTTGCCCGGCCGGGGCATATTTTCCCCTTGCGCTATGCGCCGGGCGGGGTGCTGGCGCGTCCGGGGCATACCGAGGCGGCACTGGATCTGTCGCGCCTGGCGGGGCTGGCCCCGGCCGGGGTGCTGTGTGAAATCGTCAATGACGATGGCAGCATGGCGCGCCGCCCCGAGCTGCTGCGTTTTGCCCGCCAGCACGGCCTGCCCATCATCACCATTGCCGACCTGATTGCTTATCGGGAACGAACCGAAATGGCGGGGCTGGAAGTTGCTACGCCGGTGGGCGTGCCAGCCTGAGTTGGTTCTGCTGGTATCGCCTTGCCTTGTCACACCCGCTACGGCGGGTGTTTTGCTTGCTGCCGGTCAAGCAGGGCTGCTGCGGGGGTGTTGTGCTGGCAGCAGCGTGCCCGGCGTGTGCTAGTTCTGCTTAAGAAGTGTTCTGAAGAAAATGCTGCAAGTTACCTGAAGAAAGTTGTTTATCACATTGAAAAGTAATGGATATGCAGATTTTCTAAATACGGGATTGTTTAGCAGGATTGCTGGTTTGCAAGTGCGACGCCGGGTATGGATATTGCAGTGACCGGGGAGTATTCATTCCACCCTGACAGGAACTGCAATGAGCAAGACCATCCGCTTCAATGCCTTTGAAATGAACTGCGTGGCCCACCAGTCGCCCGGACTGTGGACCCACCCGCGTGACCGCTCCTGGCAATACAAGGACCTGGAATACTGGACCGACCTGGGGCGCATCCTGGAGCGCGGCTTTTTTGATGCCGTGTTCATCGCCGATGTGATTGGCTATTACGACGTGTACCAGGGCAGCAACTACCACGCCATCCGCGAAGGGGCGCAGCTGCCGGTCAACGACCCGCTGCAACTGGCCGCGCCGATTGCGCTGGCCACCAAGCATCTGGGCATCGGCGTTACCGCATCCACCTCCTTTGAGCACCCCTATCCGTTTGCCCGGCGTCTGAGCACGCTGGACCACCACACCAAGGGCCGGGTGGGCTGGAATATCGTGACTTCCTATCTGGAAAGCGGCGCCAAGAACATCAGCCAGGGCGGTTTGCGCCAGCACGACAACCGTTACGACGTGGCAGACGAATATATCGAGGTGATCTACAAGCTGCTGGAAGGTAGCTGGGAAGACGGTGCGGTAGTGCGCGACCGCGAACGCGGCATTTTCGCCCACCCGGAAAAAGTGCATGAAATCGGCCACAAGGGCAAATACTTCGAGGTGCCGGGCTATCACCTGAGCGAGCCCTCGCCACAGCGCACGCCGGTGCTGTTCCAGGCTGGCGCATCCGGCCGTGGCAAGGCCTTTGCCGCCCAGCATGCCGAGTGCGTGTTTGTGGCCGCGCCCACCAAGGACATCCTGCGCCGCTACGTGGACGATGTGCGCAGCCAGGCCGCCGCTGCCGGGCGCAACCCGCAGCAGATCAAGATATTCAATCTGGTGACGGTGATCGTGGACGAAACCGATGCCAAGGCCCAGGCCAAGTTTGCCGAATACCAGTGCTATGCCTCCTACGATGGCTCGCTGGTATTCATGTCCGGCTGGACCGGCATCGACTTCGGCCAGTACGCCCCTACCGAGCTGGTGCGCCATGTGGACACCAACGCCATCATCTCGGCAGTGGAGCACCTGTCCAAGGGCAGCAAGGCGTGGACCATCGACGAGCTGGCGCGCTTTGGCGGCATTGGCGGGCTGGGGCCGGTGTTTGTCGGCTCGGCCGCCACCGTGGCCGACATCCTGCAGGACTGGGTGGAAGCCACCGACACCGACGGCTTCAATCTGGCCTATGCCGTCGCCCATGAAACCTTTGAGGACGTGGTGGAGTACCTGGTGCCGGAATTGCAGCGCCGTGGCGTGTACCAGACGGAATACCGCCCTGGCACCCTGCGCGAAAAGCTGTTTGGCGCAGGTCCCTTGCTGCCGGACAACCACCCGGCCGCGCAATACCGCGACATCGAAGCCTGGAAGCAACAGCACGCGCAGGCTGCCGCGGCGGATGTGCAACCGGCTTGAGCTCCGGAATCTGCCAGTCAAAGCCGCGCCTCATGGCGCGGTTTTTTATGCAGGGCATCCATGCAAAAGGCCCGCAGTTGCGGGCCTGGTTGTATTTTTCAGAAGGGGGGCTGATCAGCCCTTACCGCGGCCAATCTGCCAGACATAGGGCGGTTCGGTGCCGTTGATGGCCCAGTCACCGGCAATGCGCGCCTTGTAGATCAGCGGATTGTGCGATGCCACGGTGCGGGCATTGCGCCAGTGGCGGTCCAGCAGCAGTTCGGCGCGGGCCGACGATGCACCCAGGGCATTGAATAGCTGGGTGGCGGCACGCAATACCAGTTCGGATACCACGATCTGCGCCTTGCCCGATTCCAGCTCGGCGTCGATATTAGCCTGGCGTTCGCGCGCGGCGTCATTGCCAAAGCGGGCTTCGTAAGCGCGCTGGGCCGGGTGGGCAGCGCGAATGGCGGTGGCTTCGGCGGCATAGGCCAGCGCGGAGATTTCACCCACCACCTGCTGGATCTGCGCATCCTGGCTCACGCTACTGGCATTGCCGGTGCTGAACACGCGCTTTCTATCGCGCACTTGCTGCGCCACATCGCGTTCCACCGCTTTGCCGATACCGGCCAGCACCGCCAGCAATACCAGCTGGTAGAAGGCGGTCTGGTATTTGAAGCGGCTGGCAAAGTCGACCAGGTTTTCCGGGTCTACGGCCACGTTGGCAAACACGGTGCTGCCGCTGCCAGTGGTGCGCTGGCCAAAGCCGTCCCAGTCGTCGCTTTGCGTCACGCCGGGGTCGCTGGTGCGGATGGCGGCAATCACGTCCTGATTGCTGCCATCCACCTGGGCGTAGACGTCGATCCAGTCGGCAAAAATACTGCCGGTGCTGTAGAACTTGCGGCCATTGAGCAGCAGTTTGTCGCCCTGACGGCTGACGCGGGTAATCACCTCGCCCACGGCCACTTCGCCGATTTCAGTCCAGGCATTGCCGACAATTTCACCGGCAACAAAGCGCTGGAACCACACTGCGCGTTCCGGGCTTGCCGGGGCATTCAGCCGGTCTTCGACAAAGGCAAAATGGCCGCGCAGTGCTTGCGGCAGGTTGGAGTCCGCCGTGGCCAGCTCCACCAGTAACTGGAACAACTGCGGCAGCGAGGCACCGGCCCCGCCATATTGCTTGGGCACGCGTACCGCGCCAAACCCGGCCTGTTTCAGCCAGTTGATCGGCTCGTAGGGCAGCGTGCGCTCGCGTTCGCGTTGCAGGGATGTCTGGGCAATTTCGGCAAAGATGGGGCGAAAGCGCTGGGCCAGGGTTTCGTAGTCGGTGCCAGTGGACAGGTCGTCCGGCAGGGTGTGTTGGCTCATGGTTGTTTCCTGTTTGGCGTGATGGCAAACCCGGCAGTGCTGCACTGCCGGTGAGGGTTTAGTTCCACGGGTGGCGCGGCGGCGCAATGTGGTTCAGGTAGTAGTTGCCGATGTGGAAGTATTTCCAGCGCACCGGGTCGTGCAGGGTGTGCACGCGGGCATTGCGCCAGTGGCGGTCCAGGTTGTGGGCAATCAGCGTGGCGCGGGTGCCGGCCAGTTCGAACAGCTTGTTGCTGGCCTCGATGGCAATTTCGGTGGTCAGCACCTTGGCCTCGGCGGTGGCAACGGTGGCCAGTGCCACGCTGCTTTCATCCGGCTGGGCCAGGGCGGCGTCGATCAGGCGGCCAGCCTTTTCCAGCAGCGCCTCGGCCGCATGCAGGCGGATTTCCAGCAGGCCGATGGCGGAGACGGTAAACGGGTCGTCGGCTGCCTTGTCCTTGCCGCTATCCAGCCATGGGCGGCTTTGCGAACGGATGAACTCGATGGTGTCGGCCAGCGCGGCGCGGGCAATGCCGCCGTCGATGGCGGCCTGGATGATTTGCGATACCGGCCCGGCCACAGTGGGGGTGTCGAAGGCGGCAATCGGCAGCACGCGGCTGGCCGGTACGCGTACCTGTTCAATCTTCACGCCGCCGGAGGCGGTGGTGCGCTGGCCAAAGCTGGACCAGTTGTTGATCACGCTCAGCCCCGGGGTATCGCGGTCGGCAAATACCAGCGCGCCCACGCCGTCTTCACCCACCGCCACGATAGGTACGATGTGGGCCAGCAGTGCGCCGGTGGTGTAGAACTTCTCGCCATTCACCACGGCGCTATCACCATCGAGCTGGTAGCGGGTTTCAAACGCGGCCACCGTCTTGCTGTTGAGTTCGGAGAAGGCATTGCCAAAGCGGTAGCCCTGCAATACCAGGCCGAACAGTTCCTGCTTTTGTGCTTCGCTGCCATCCAGCGCGATATGCAGGTTGATGGCCAGATGGTTCTGGGTGATCTGGGCGATGCTGGAGTCGGCTTCGGCAATGATCTTGATCACCTCGGCCAGCGTGGCGTAGGACACGCCAGCGCCGCCATAGGCCTTGGGTACATTGATGCCCCACAGGCCGCTTTGCGAGTAGGCGTCCACTTCGGCCAGTGGCAGCAGGCCTTCGCGGTCGCGCAGGGCGGCACCCTGGGCAAAGCGGATGGCCAACTGACGGGCCACAGCGATGGCTTCGGCATCATCGCGGATGATGTGCGCCGGGGTAGTGGGGCGCGGGCGGGCGGCGAAAGGCTCGGGAGAGTTGACACGAACGGCAGCTGGGTCGCTCAGGGAGGTCGTCATCGCGTTTCCTTGTGTAAGTCCGGGTATCCGGGGATGCCACAGGAATGGCAATAAGCGTGCCTGCGAAAATGCCTGGTTTTACCTCGAAAAATGCGGCTTTTTGCTGTAAATCAGCACAACGGTGCTGGCTGGCTGCTGCCTGCGCAGCAGGGGGGGCTGTTGCGCAGGACGCGGGCTTAATTGCGCTCCACCCGCAGCTGGTAGCGAAAGCGGTCGGCACGGTAACGGATGAAGTCCAGCTCCAGCCCGGCGCCATCGGCACCACGGGTCATGCGTTGCAAGGCAAGCAGCGGGGCTGCGGGTGCCACGTCCAGCAGCTGCGCTTCTTCTGCGCTGGCCAGCGTGGCTTCTATGCTGAGGTCGGCATGGCCCAGCGGCAGGCCGTAGTCGTTTTCCAGAATGTGAAACACATCGCGGCTGGCCAGGTCTTCCCGCGCCAGCCGCAAGCCCAGCTCCTGGGTGAAGTAACTGATGTCCAGCGATACCGGCAGATTGTCCAGATAGCGCAGGCGGCGCAGTTCCACCATGGGCGTGCCCACCGCCACGGCAAACGCCTGGGCAACGGTTTCGCTGGCGGGCAGGGTTTGCAGGCTCAGCACCCGGTTGCAGGCAGCATAGCCCTGGCTGTGCATGGCTTCGGCAAAGCCCTGCAGCCGGGTGAGCGTCTGCGCGGGTTTGCTCTTGGCCACATAGCAGCCCTTGCCGGCAATGCGGAAGATCATGCCTTCCTGTTCCAGTGCGCCCAGGGCATGGCGCACGGTAATGCGGCTGACGCCAAAGCTTTCCATCAGCTGTTTTTCCGATGGCAGTTTGTCGTGCTGGCCGTAATGGCCGCTGAGAATCTGGCTGCGCAGGCTTTCGCGGATGCGGGCATGCAGGGCCTGGGGGGCGTTCAGGGTGGGCATGAGTAGTAGTAGGGCAGATGCAGTAATGAACTGCAGCGAGTATATGCCGGAAACCCTGGCAACTTGTCATGACAGGTTATGACTTAAATTGATTTGCTTTGCTGTTTTCCTTGGTTCGTGACGGGCAGGGCGCTGACTAGAATCGGCCCATCACCTTCATGCCACAGCGGCCAGACCGGCGCGCTGTGGTGTCATGCAATCTGCCAGCAAAGGAAGCAGCATGAGTCTCGACATTTTCTGGTTTCTGCCGACCTCCGGCGATACCCGTTATCTGGGCCAGTCCGGCTCCGGCCGTGCCGTCAGCAACGAATACCTGCGGCAGATTGCCGTGGCGGCGGACAATCTGGGTTACGACGGCATCCTTATTCCCACTGGCAGCGGCTGCCTGGACCCGTGGGTGACCGCCTCCAGCCTGGTGCCGGTGACCAGCCGCCTGAAGTTGCTGGTGGCGCTGCGTACCGCACTGACCAAGCCCACCGCCGCCGCGCGCATGGCCGCCACGCTGGACCAGGCCAGCAATGGCCGCCTGCTGCTGAATGTGGTGGCCGGGGGCGATTCCGCCGAACTGGCCGCTGATGGCATTTTCCTCGATCACGACCAGCGCTATGAGGAAGCCAGCGAATTCCTGCATATCTGGAAACGCCTGCTGGCTGGCGAAACCGTCAGCTACGCCGGTAAATACCACACGGTGGAAAACGCGCAGAACTTCTTCGAGCCGGTACAGAAACCGGCGCCGCCGCTGTACTTTGGCGGCTCGTCCAATGCCGCGCACGACCTGGCGGCCGAGCATGTGGAAGCCTATCTCACCTGGGGCGAGCCCCCGGCCGCCGTGGCCGAGAAGATTGCCGATGTACGCGCCCGCGCCGCCAAACTGGGCCGCACCGTGCGCTTTGGCGTGCGCCTGCATGTGATCGTGCGCGAAACCACCGAGCAAGCCTGGGCGGCGGCCAATGCGCTGATCAGCCATCTGGATGACGAAGTGATTGCCAAGGTGCAGCAGCGTTTTGCTGCGATGGACTCCGAAGGCCAGCGCCGCATGGCCGCCCTGCACGGCGGCAAGCGTGACCAGCTGGAAGTCAGCCCCAACCTGTGGGCCGGTGTCGGCCTGGTGCGTGGCGGTGCCGGCACTGCGCTGGTGGGCGATGCGCAAACCGTGGCCGCGCGGCTGAAAGAATATGCCGACCTGGGCGTGGACAGCTTTGTCCTCTCCGGCTACCCGCATCTGGAAGAAGCCTACCGCTTTGCCGAACTGGTGTTCCCGCTGTTGCCGGGCAAGCGCTGGGTGTATGGCGACGACCGGGTGCAGACCGGCGGCCCGTTTGATGCCAGCACCGTGGTGCAGAAACCCGTAGCCGAAACGGAGGCCGCATGAAGGTAATCGACATGCGCTGCAGGCCGGCCTTCCTGCACGACTTCTTTGGTGCCTCGCCCGGCACCCAGGCTTATGAGGCGGCGCGCTGGCTCAATCGCCGCGTGGGTTCGCGCGACGACCAGCACTTTGTCAACTCGCTGACCCAGCAAGGTTTCCTGGATGAAGTGGCCAATGCCGGCCTCAGCCACGCGGTGGTGGTGGGGCGGCATACGCCCGGCCAGCATCTGCCCAATGACACCATCCATCAGATCGTCTATGGCCATGAGCGCCTGCTGGGCATTGCCGGGGTGGACCCGGCCTTGCAGGGCGAACAAGCGGCGGTAGCCGAGGTGGAGCGCGCCATCAAGCAGCTGGGCCTGGCTGGTATTGATATCGAGCCGGGTTTTGGTGTGCCGGCGCGCCAGCCGGACGATGCGGTCTACTACCCCATCTATGAAACCTGCGCCGCACTGGGCGTGCCGGTATTTCTGATGTCCGGCCCCACCACGCCGGACCCGCGCTTTAACGACCCGGCCGGGGTGGCGCGGGTGGCGGCGGATTTCCCGCACTTGCCGATTGTTTGCTACCACGGCTACTGGCCGCGCGTGGCGGAGATTGTCGGCATTGCTTTCCGTCACGAAAACGTGCTGGTAGTGCCGGACATGTATCAGTTTTTGCCCGGCAGCCAGCTGTATATCGAGGCGGCCAACGGTTTCATGGCCGACCAGTTGCTGTTTGGTTCGTCCTATCCCTTCCGGCCAATAGGCCAGTCGATAGACGATCTGCACGGCCTGGGCCTGCGGCCTCATGTGCTGGACAAGGTGTTGTATGGCAACGCCGCCCGCCTGTTCGGCCTGTAAAACCAGAAATTCATACTGCAAACAACAAGGAATCCTGATGCAACATTTCAACCCCACCCGTCGGCGTGTATTGGGCCTGCTGGCCGCTGCCGGCTTCGCTTTGTCAGCACTGTCGGCCAGCGCGCTGGCTGCAGGCAGCGACACCCTGAATATCGGTTATCAGAAATACGGCACGCTGGTGCTGCTCAAGGCACAGGGCACGCTGGAAAAACGCCTGGCCCCGCTGGGCGTCAAGGTGAAATGGGCGGAATTCCCCGGCGGCCCGCAACTGCTGGAAGCACTGAACGTGGGTAGTGTGGACCTGGGCACCACCGGTGAAACCCCGCCCATCTTTGCCCAGGCAGCCGGTGCCGACCTGCTGTATCTGGCGAATGAGCCGGCCGCACCGGAAGGCGAGGCCATCGTGGTGGGCAAGGATTCGCCCATCCGCAGCGTGAAAGACCTCAAAGGCAAGCGCGTGGCGCTGAACAAGGGCTCCAATGTGCACTACCTGTTGGTGCGGGCGCTGGAAAAAGCCGGGTTGAAATACGAGGACATCACCCCGGTCTTCCTCAATCCGGCCGATGGCCGCGCCGCCTTCCAGCAGGGCAGCGTGGATGCCTGGGTGATCTGGGACCCCTTCCTGGCAGCTGCCGAGAAACAACTGAATGCCCGCCAGCTGGCGGACGGCAAGGGCATCGTCAACAACACCCAGTTCTATCTGGCACGCAAGCCTTATGTGGCCAGCAATCCCAGGGTGATCAAGGTGGTGCTGGAGGAGCTGCAGCGGCTGGATGCCTGGGGCAAGAGCCATATCCCGGAAGTCGCTGCCGAGCTATCCAGTCAGATCAATCTGGATAAGGATATTGTGCAGGTGGCGGCCAAGCGCTCCGGCTATGGCGTCAAGCTGCTGGATGGCAAGGTGGTGGCCGAGCAGCAGCGCATTGCCGATACCTTCTTCAAGCTGAAGCTGATTCCCAAGCCGCTGGTGGTGAAGGACATCGTGTGGGATGGCAAATAAGCGCGGCTAGCAATATGGCGTAATGGCGTAACGGGCCCGGCGTCGGGCTGTCAGGTGCAAGACGGCAGGATGGCGCTGGGCGACGCCAAATGCCGTCTTGGCTGGCGTGGTGGTTTGCTGAAGGCCGGTATGGCAGCTGCCAGGCCGGCCTTTTGTCTTACTGCCGGGCTGGCTGGTGCAGGCATCGGCAACAAGCAGAAAATGCTTAAAGCATTGTTAATAAATAGCGCAATTTATTTGGCATTTTTCTTGGAGAGGGCCGGGATTTTTCCTCATCTTTCAGCGATATATTCGTTATTTTATGGACGAAACCACCCAAATGGCATGATACTGTTGCGGTGAAATACGGACTGTGGCGCAACAGCTGACCACGGTCATGAGCAAACAATCGCATACCAAGCAGGATGAATAGTTGGACGCCAAAATCCCCAATATCGAGGCAATGCTGGAACTGGCATTTCAATTGGTGCTGTGCCAACTGGAGGCGGATACATTTCGTGCCAAGCAGGACATTCGGGAGATGGTCATCCCCATCAAGATATTGTTGTTGAAGGATATTGAAGAAGATACCCAGCCCTGCACGCTGGATGATTTCTAAGCCAGGGTGATGTCACCGCGCCTGTTGCCTGACAGGCGCATCTTGCTGTTCCATTCTCCAGTTTCAGCCATTCACCTTGTCTGTTTCCCGGCAAGCATTCCCGGGCGCACGTTCAGTACTGCCCTGTGCCAAAGCCCGGCCTGCGCGCTCTCCCGCACCACTTCTTGGCCCCCCCATGCCCGGTCCCGCATGCGCTCCGCCATGGCTTGTCGCGCTGTCTGAGAGTGCTGAAACACGTTGTCGATACTTGCCTGCATTGGCGTCTGACAAAAAAACAGCCTCCTTGACGGAGGCTGGTGCATTGCCAGAACTGGGTGGCATCGCAAACGGAGGGTAAAGCGTCAGGCGGTCTGGCTACGGCTGTGCCAGTAGTGGCGGATCTCCTGCCGGTACAGCGCCAGTGTCGCCAGCAGACCGCAGGCAGCGGCCAGCATCATCCAGTAAGCCGGTGCTGCCTTGTCGCCACTGGCATCGATCAATGCGGTGCTGATCAGCGGGGTGAAGCCGCCAAAAATCGCAGTAGCCAGGCTGTAGGCCAGCGAAAAGCCCACGGTGCGCACATGTGCCGGCATGATTTCGGTAAGGGCCACCACGGTGGCGCCGTTATAGCTGGCATACAGGAAAGACAACCACAGCTCCACGCTCAGCATGCGGGCGAAGCTGGGGCTGGCCACCAGCCAGCTCAGGGCAGGGTAGGCGCTGAGCATGGTCAGTGCGCTGAAGCCCAGCATCAGCGGCCAGCGGCCGATGCGGTCGGACAGGCTAGCCATGATGGGCAGCCAGATGAAATTGGACAGCCCGACAAAGAAGGTCACCAGCAGGCTTTCGTTTTCACTCAGCTTCAGCACGCTTTTGCCAAAAGTGGGGGTGTACACGGTAATCAGATAGAAGGACACCGTGGTCATCACCACCAGCAGCATGCCGGCAGCAATCAGCCGCCAGTTGTCGGCAATCGAGCGCAATATCTGGGCAAAGCTGGGGTGCTGCTTGTGTGCCAGGAAGGCATCGGTTTCCTGCAGCGAGCGGCGAATCATGAACAGGAAGGGAATGATCAGGCAGCCGATGAAAAACGGAATGCGCCATCCCCACTGGTCGATTTGCTGGGCCGGCAGCAGTTTGTGCAAGCCATAGCCCAGCACGGCAGCAAACATGATGGCAACTTGCTGGCTGGCCGATTGCCAGCTGACAAAAAAGCCCTTGCGCCCCGGCGTGGCCATTTCAGCCAGATAAACCGATACGCCGCCCAGCTCCACACCGGCGGAAAAACCCTGCAGCAAGCGGCCGATCAGCACCAGTGCCGGGGCCAGCAGGCCGATGGTGGCATAGCCGGGGACAAAGGCGATCAGCGCCGTGCCGCAGGCCATGATGGACAGCGTCAGGATCAGACCCTTGCGCCGGCCAATGCGGTCGATATAGCTGCCCAGGATGATGGCGCCAACCGGGCGGGCCAGAAAGCCCGCGCCAAAGGTGGCAAATGCCAGAATCAGCGAGGCATACAGATTGCCTGCCGGGAAAAAGGTTTTGGCAATGTAGCTGGCGTAAAAGCCATAGAGAAAGAAATCGAACATTTCCAGAAAGTTGCCGCTGGTGACGCGCAGCACCATGGACAGGCTGGATTGTTGGCGGGTGTGCTGCATGATCAGCCTCCTTGTTGTGCGGTGGTGGCGGTCGGACTCAGCCCGGTCTGGCGGATGCTTTCGGCCGCCTGTGGCGATGCCAGAAAGCGGATGAACTGGCGGGCCAGGCTGGCGTGGCGGCTGTTTTGTACCGCAGCGGCAGAGTAGTCGGTGACCAGCTGCGCCTGTTCGGGCAGCAAGCCGACAATATCAATGCCATGCACCGGGATCAGCTCGCTCAGTTGCTGAAAGCCCAGCTGGGCCTCGCCCCGCGCCACCACCATGCCCACCGGTTCGGCAGGAATCATGCGGCTGCGCGTCTTGATAGCCTCGGCCACGCCCAGACGCTCGAACAGCACGGTCGACAGGAATACCCCGCTGGCGCTGTCGGAGTAAGCCAGCGACTTGCTGTCGAGCAGGGTTTGCCGCAGTGCCGGCAGGCTGCTGATGTCGGGATGTGGGCTGCCGGCCTTGACGGCCAGTGCAATGCGCGAGCTGGCCAGCACGGTGGCGCTGTCCGCTGCCAGTTGGCCGCTGGCTAGCAGTTTCTTCAGCGAGTTGCCCACCATCACCACCACATCGACCGGCTCGCCACGGGCCAGGCGCTGGGGGATGGCCTGCGCGGTGTCGCCCATGGACGGGCCCCAGTCCAGCAACAGATGGTGGCCGGTTTGCTGTTCGAAGCGCGGGGCCAGTGTTTTCAGCGCGGCGGCAAATCCACCGGAACTGACTACGCGCAGTTCATCCGCCACCGCCGTGCCGCAGAGGCTGCCAAACAGTAGCAGGCTGATGGCGCAACGGCGCCAGCTCAAGGTGGGTGCATGCATTCGTCTCTCCTGTTGTTGTGTTTTGGCGTTTGACGAATAATGCATGTGACGCATTAAATAGTTAATTGCAATTAATTCATGGATTAATAAATGGCGCGCATCAATTTCGAGCTCAATGAGCTGCAGGCCTTTATTGCGGTGGCGGAAAAGTCCAGCTTCAAGGCCGCCGCCGAGACGCTGTATCTGTCCCAGCCGGCCTTAAGCCGGCGCATCGACAAGCTGGAGCAGGCCTTGCAGGTGCGGCTGCTGGAACGCACCACGCGCAGCGTACGGCTGACGGGTGAGGGTGAGCATTTCCTGCAGCACGCACTGGCCGTGGTGGAGGAGCTGGAGGCCGCCATGCACGGCATGGGCCAGCGCCAGCAGTTGCGCTGCGGCATGCTGACCATCGCCAGCATTCCATCGGTAGCCCAGCAATTACTGCCAGAGGTGCTGGCGGTATTTGCCCGTGAGCATCCGCAACACCGCTTGCGGGTCATTGATGAAAATGCGCAAGAGGTACTGGCCAGCGTGCTGGATGGCCGGGCTGATCTCGGTATCAATTTTATTGGCGGCGAAGATCCGGGCATCGATTTTCTGCCCTTGCTGACCGAGCGTTATCTGCTGGTGGTCCGCCGCGATCACCGCCTGGCATCCCGCAGCAGTGTCCGCTGGCAGGAGCTGGCGGGCGAAAAGCTGGTTTCAGTTTCGCCGCACAGCAGCAACCGCCTGCTGATCGATCATCAACTGGCCGCACTGGCCGAGCGGCCGCAGGTCTACTACGAGGCAAACCATCTGTCCGGTGCCTATGGCATGGTGCTGGCCGGCATGGGCCCGGTGATCGTGCCCGAGCTGAGCCTGACTCAGGCGCAAAAACACATGCTGGTGGGCATTGAAATCAGCGAGCCGGCCTTGTCACGCACCCTGGGGCTGATTCAGCGCAAGGGCAGCCATCACTCACCTTTGCTGCAGCAACTGATCGACCAACTGAAGCTGGCATTTTCGCAAGGGCAGCCATAAGACGTGGCTGGCAGATCGCTGGTTTGCGTTGGGAATTTACTGCGATTTTCTGAATAAGCTATCCGCAATTTCTTGCTTGGGAATGTCAGGTGGATTTCTTAATATCCATGTCTGACAAGTGGTTTTGCCGCAGGGGCAGGGCCACCATTTTTCCACTTGGCATCAGAGGCTGCGAGATGAGTTTTTATCAGGATTACAACGACAAGCTGGCCATCGAAGGCTGGAATACCCGGACAGTGCATCAGTACCAACATCTGGACTTGCGGCGCCTGTCACCGGCGCTGGGCGCAGAAATCCGTGGCGTGGACCTGGGTCAGCCCCTGCCACCGGCACAGCTGGAGGAAATCCGCCAGGCGCTCACCGATTTCCTGGTGCTGACCTTCCCCGGGCAGGCCATCGGTGCCACAGAACACAAGGCTTTCGCCCGGCACTTTGGCAGTTTGCACCGCCACGTATTGGGCGACAGCACCCAGTTGACCGCGCGCAGTGATGATCCGGAAATCCTGGGCTGGAAAACCGGACGCAGCACCCGCTATACCGCTGGCGATGCCTGGCATAACGATGTTTCTTGCGATCCGCACCCGATCTGGGCCTCGCTGCTGCGGGTGACCCGGCTGCCGGAAGTGGGCGGCGGAGATACCGCATTTGCCAACCTGTATCTGGCCTACGAATCCTTGTCCGATCCGCTGAAACAGTTGCTGGAAGGGCTGACTGCCGTCCATGACGGCAAGGAAGGCTGGAGCAATGGCTATGGTGCCGAGCCCAAGCCCGGTCAGGTCTTCAATGCCAGCGAACATCCGGTGGTGGCCCGTCATCCGGTCAGCGGTCGCAAGTTCCTGTTTGTCAACGAAGCCTTCACCTCGCACATCGTGCAGCTGAGCCGGGCGGAAAGCCGCGCCTTGTTGCAGCTGCTGTTCCGTCACATCGAAAAACACCAGTCCTTCCAGGCCCGCATTCACTGGCAGCCGGATACCCTGTTGCTGTGGGACAACTGGGCGACCCAGCATCATGCGATCTGGGATTACTATCCTTTCGAGCGCTGGGGCGAACGGGTTTCGGCCTATCGCGACCACGGCCCGCAGCCGGCTGGGACCTTGCTGTCAGCGGCCTGATGTGCTGATTTGCCTGCTGTATTGCGGGGCTTCCAGCCAAGGGCAGCCCCGCACTTCGCAATAAAACACTTCCTTTCGACCCTTCCCTTCGCGATGGCCCATTGCGATTCCCGCCACAGGCAATCTTGTTGCTTGCCAACGCAATTTTCTGCAATCAGCACAAAGCGAGTGCAAATTATTTTCGATTGATAATTATCAATTTTATTAAGAATTTACTGCATTCAGATAACATTTCCATATTATGATGCCACGGCAAAATTAGACCAATGTGCTAAAAGCTTGCCGCCAGCCAGGCGGACCAGCATCCAGGCACACACACATCCTGGCCATCATCATGTCAAAACAATTCAACGCTTTTACCAGCAGGCTCAGCATTGCCGCCAAGCTCAACCTGGTGTTATCCCTGTTGTTGCTGGTGGTACTCGGACTCGCCGGCATCTGGCTTACCCACTGGCAAGGCCAGCGCATGGAGCAGCAACAGCAACAGGAAATGCGCCAGGCCAACCGTCAGGTCATCGACATGATGGATGCCTACGCGGCGCAGCTGGAGCGCTCGGCCGCGCTGGCCGAATCCGCCTTGCGCGCCAATCTGCCAGGACAGCCGGTGCTCAGCGGCGAGCGGATGGATACCGCTGGCAAAGCCCTGCCGGTGCTGCGCATGGGCGAGCATGTCATCAATAACAGCACGCTGGAGGTGGATCGTTTCACCCATGCCACCGGCTCGCTGGCCACCATCTTCGTCAAGGATGGCAGCGAGTGGATTCGCATTGCCACCTCGGTCAAGAAAGAAGACGGCAGCCGCGCCGTCGGCACCCCGCTGAGCCACGATTCTCCTGCCTATGCCAGCCTGAATGCCGGCCATGCTTATACCGGGCCGGTACAGCTGTTTGGCCGTGATTTCATGACCTTGTACTCGCCGGTACAGAATGAAGCCGGCCAGGTTGTGGGGGCCTTGTTTGTTGGTGAGGAGTTCACCGCCAGCCTGGCTGCGCTGCGCCAGAAGATCATGTCGGTGCGCTTTGGCGAATCCGGCTACATCTATGCTTTCGACGCCCGCAATGAACCGGGCCGCATGATGATCCACCCGCAGGCCCAGGGCAAGAACCTGCTGGATTTTAAGGACAAGGACGGCGTCGCCTTCAACCGCATCATGCTGGAACAGAAGCAGGGCGTGCTGCATTACCACTGGGCCAAGCCGGACAGCAACGAGCCGGTGCGCCCCAAGATTGCCGTATTCGACACCTTCGAGCGCTGGGGCTGGATTGTTGCCGCCAGCAGCTATGAGGACGAGTTCGCTGCCCAGTTGCAGGCCATGCGCTGGCGTCTGGCCGTCGGCATCATCGTGATGATCGGCCTGCTGCTGGCCGCCACCTTCTGGGCCAGCCGTCTGTGGGTGACCCGTCCGCTGGCCCATGCAGTGGCTGCCATCCGCCGTGTGGCCGACGGTGACCTGACCGTACGCATCCAGGCATCGAGCCAGGACGAGGTGGGCGAATTGCTACTAGCCGCCGACGCCATGAGCAGCCATCTGCGCGAGATGATTGGCGATGTCGAACGCAGCCTGGCCTCCTTGTCGGTGCAGGCCAGATCGCTGGTCAGCATCTCCGAAGATGTTTCCACCGCCTCGGGCGAGCAAAATGCGGCGGCCAGCACCATGGCGGCCTGCGTGGAAGAAATGAGCAGCAGCATCAATCAAGTGGCACGCCATGCTGATCTGGCGCGACAAATGGCGGTCGATGCCAGTGTGCAGTCGCAATCCGGCGGGCAGGTGGTGGCGCAGGCCACCAATACCATGGGGCAGATTGCCCTTGCGGTGAAGCAGGCTGGCGGCACCGTGCGCCAGCTGGATGGCTTGTCCGAACGCATTGCCGAAGTGGTGACGGTGATTCGTGACATCGCTGATCAGACCAATCTGCTGGCACTGAATGCGGCTATCGAAGCGGCACGGGCTGGCGAGGCTGGTCGCGGCTTTGCCGTGGTGGCCGATGAGGTGCGCAAGCTGGCCGAGCGTACCACCCAGTCCACGCTGCAGATTACCGATACCGTGAGCAAGATTCAGGACGGTGCCCGCATGGCGGTGGAACATATGGAAGCCGGTGCGCAGCAGGTGGACGCCGGGGTCAGCAGTGCCAGCCAGGCAGCCAGCAGCCTGCAGGATATCCAGGCCGGCGCGGCCCAGGTGGGCGAAGCCGTCAGCGGCATCTCCGATGCACTGGGCGAGCAGGATGCAGCCAGCCGCGATATTGCGCTCAATGTGGAAAAAATCGCCCAGCAGGCCGATGGCAACCACGGCAAGGCCCGCGCCGCCGCCCAGGCAGCGGCCACGCTGGTGGGGCTGGCAGAGGCATTGCGCGCCAGCATCAGCCGTTTCAAGCTCTAGTACGGCCTGTCCGTAAGCCGGGCGGATTGTTGCCGGCTAAGGTATTCTGGGCGCTATAAACAAAACAGGGCGGTGAGCAACACCGCCGGCGCCGGGGACTAGCCGACATCATGAACCAGACCGTATCTGCGCTGGACGGGCTGCTGCACGAGGCAGGGCCTTTGCTGTTGGGGCTGTGCAGCAATGCCCTGATCGGGGTGTACGTCATTCAGGACGACCGCTTCGTCTTCGTCAATGCCAGGCTGGCCGAGCTGTTCGGCTACAGCCAGCAGCAACTGTGCAGCGGCATGGGGCCGCGCCAGCTCACCATCCAGCGCGACCAGGCCGTGGTGCGCCGGGAAATCGACCGCCGCATCGAGGGCGACAGTCACAGCAGCCACTATGCATTCCGCGGCGTGCGCCAGGATGGTTCCGAACTGGATGTGGAGGTTTTTGGTGTCAGTACCCGTTTTGGCGAGCGCCCGGCCATTATCGGCATGCTGCTGGATGTGTCCGAGCGCAATGCGGCCGAACGCGCGGTCAAGGATCAGCTGCAATTCATCACCCGCCTGATCGATACCATTCCCAATCCGGTGTTCTACAAGGACGAAACCGGTCGCTATATCGGCTGCAACAGTGCCTTTGAGCAATATCTGGGCAAGGCGCGCAGCGAGCTGATCGGCTACACCGTATTCGATATTTCCCCGCCCGATCTGGCTGCCCGTTATCAGGCGGCAGACCAGGCGCTGTTTGACGAGCGTGGTACCCAGGTTTACGAAACCCAGGTGGTGTATGGCGATGGCAGCCGTCACGAGGTGATGTTCTACAAGGCAACCTTCGACAAGGCCGATGGCAGTCTGGGTGGGCTGGTTGGCCTGATGCTGGATATCAGCGAACGCAAACGCATGGAGCAGGCGATCTGGCACGAGGCCAACTACGATGCGCTGACCGGTCTGCCTAATTTGCGGCTGCTGCGCGAGAGTCTGGCCAAGGAGCTGGAGCGGGCGTGCCGCATGAGCAGCAATCTGGCGCTGCTGTTCATCGATCTGGACCGTTTCAAGGAAGTCAACGACACGCTGGGCCATCATATGGGCGACCAGCTACTGAAGCAGGCGGCGGAGCGCATCCGTGCGGTGGTGCGCAGTAGTGATACGGTCTCCCGCCAGGGTGGCGACGAATTCGTGGTTATCCTGCCCGATATCAGCGACGCCCAGGCGGCCGGGCTGGTGGCCGGCAAAATCATCCGCCTGCTGGGCCTGCCTTTCCTGTTGGGTAGCAATCAGGTCTATGTGTCGGCCAGTATCGGCATTGCCCTGTACCCGGATGACAGCACCCTGCTGGAAACCCTGGTCAGCTTTGCCGACCAGGCTATGTATGCGGCCAAGGCTGCTGGCCGCAATGGCTTCAGCTTTTTCACTCCATCCTTGCAGGTCGAGGCGCAGCGCCGGCAAAAGGTGGGCAACAGCCTGCGCCTGGCCTTGCGCGACAACCAATTCGAAGCGTATTACCAACCGATTGTCGAGCTGGCCAGCGGCCGGGTAGTCAAGGCTGAAGCACTGCTGCGCTGGCACCATCCCGAGCAGGGAGTGCTGCTGCCCGGCGATTTCATCGCGGTGGCCGAAGAAATCGGCATGATCGGCGATATTGGCAATCTGGTGTTCCAGCAGACGCTGGAGCTGATTGCGGCCTGGCCGGAAGGGCAGGTTAGCGTCAATATCTCGCCGCGTCAGTTCGTCAGTGGCGATTGCCGGCACTGGCTGCAGGAAATAGCCGAACGGCAGTTGCCGACCGGCTGTCTGGCGGTGGAAATCACCGAAGGTCTGCTGCTGGATGAGCGGCCGCTGGTGGTCAATACCCTGCTGGGCTTTCACCAGGCCGGGGTGGAGGTCAGCATCGACGACTTTGGCACCGGCTACTCCGCCATGTCCTATCTGAAAAAATTCAATATCGACTATCTGAAGATAGATCGCAGCTTCATCGCTGGCCTGGCCAGTGATCACACCGACCATGCCATTACCGAGGCGGTGATCGCCATGGCGCACAAACTGGGCATGCGGGTGATTGCCGAAGGGGTGGAGACCGAGGCGCAGCGCCAGCTATTGCTGGAGGCGGACTGCGACTACGCCCAGGGTTATCTGTTTGCCCGGCCCATGCCACGCCAGGATTTTCTCGATTTCATTCGCAGCCGCCAGAGCCGAGTAGCCGCTGGCAGCAATGACTAGCCCCTGGCGGTTTCGTAAAACTCGATGGGCAGCTGATCCGGGTCCTGGCAAAAGAAAAAGCGCTGCCCGGTCAGTTCGTCCAGTCGTATCTCTTCGCAGGCTATTTGCTGCGACAGCAGCGCAAGCCGCACCCCATCCAGATCATCCGTACTCAGCGCCAGATGGCGCAGGCCGCAGGCTTCCGGCCGGCTGAGACGTGCGGGCGGGGTGGGGAAGCTGAACAACTCCAGCTCAGCGCCATCCGGTAGCCGCAGGTTCAGCTTCCACGACTGGCGTTCGGCACGCCAGCTCTCACTGACGATGGGCAGGCCAAGAATGCGGTGGTAAAAGTCGCGCGCACGGGCGTAGTCGGCGGTAATCAGGGCGACATGGTGCAGGCCGCGCAGCGGCAGGGGAGTTTCTGACATGGCTAATAGATAATCTATATTGAAAATCTAATTTCAATCAATTGGACGCATGAGGACGGGGTCGGCAGAATGGCGCCACTGACTGACACTCAGCACCACAGGGGCTGGTTCCGCTCTCGGAAGCTCTCCTGCCGTTAACAGGCAATCAACACCTGAGGCCTGTTGGCGACCCTCCCGCTTTCGGTGGTTTCGGGCCTTGACGCCACCGGATGCTCTTGCGACCGGCACCACTTGCGTGGTGGCCGGTCTTTTTTTGTGCGGCGCCGGCTGGCTTAGCCGCAGTCTTCCAGCAGGGTTTTCAACCAGTGGCTGCGTTGCTGCCAGATGATGGGAGCCTGCAGCAGCAAATGGGCGGTGGCGAAGATGTTCAGCACGGCGGTGCCCAGCAGCAGGTAGGCGATATTGTCGAACTGTTTAAGCACCAGCACGCTGGCCAGCGCAGCTGCCACCATGTAGAAGCCATTGATGATGTTATTGGCGGCAATGGCTTGCGAGCGGAAGCTGTCCGGGCTGGATAGCTGCAGCCAGGTGTAAAGCGGCACGGTAAAGAAGCCGCCGAAGAAACCCAGCATGGCCACATCCAGCATATGGCGCCAGCTGCTGAGCTGGCTGAGAAAATCCGGCAGTGTCAGCAGGGCGCCGTGGTAATGCGACATGGCGCCCAATGCCAGATCACCGCCAAACAGCGTCATGCCGGCACTGCCCAGCAACACCAGCCCAAGCTGCAACTGACCGTGCGACAACTTGGCGCAAATCACCGAACCCAGGCCAATGCCGATGGAAAACAGCGCCAGCATCACGGTGTAGACATCGGCATTGCCGCCCAGGTGCAGGCGGGTAAAGGTGGGTAGCTGCGTGGTGTACACCGCGCCCATCAGCCAGAACCAGGAGATGCCGAGAATGGCGCTGCGCACATCACGGATGCGCCAGGCCTCGCCAACCAGACGCACCGAGTCGCCGATGAAATTGAAAGACAGCTGCAGGTGTGGCGCGCCGGGCGGCGCAGCCGGCATGCGCCGGCTGAACAGCCAGCCGCACACCGCCGTGCCCAGCAGCAGGCTGACGGTGATCCACGGGCCGCCCTGGGTCATCAGACTGCCGATGATCTGGCCGATCAGGATGGCCAGGAAAGTGCCCATCTCGATCATGCCGTTGCCGCCCACCAGTTCGTGCTCGCCCAGGTATTGCGGCAGCACCGAATACTTGAGCGGGCCAAAAAACGCCGAATGGCAGCCCATCAGGAACAGTGCAGACATCAGCAGGCCGGCACTGTGCATAAAGAAGCCAGCGCCAGCCAGCAGCATGATGCCGATCTCCGCCAGCTTGATCCAGCGGGCGATGATGGCCTTGTCGAAGCGCTCGGAAATCTTGCCGGCCGTGGCGGAAAACAGGAAAAAAGGCAGGATGAACACCCCGGCCGCCATATTCACCAGCAGTTCCGGTGACATGCCGTTCAGGCTGAGGCCGTGGTAACTGATCAGCACCACGATGGCGGTTTTCAGCAGGTTGTCATTGAATGCGCCCAGGAACTGCGTGCCGAACAAGGGCAGAAAGCGGCGGGAGCCAAAGAAACTGAAGTCTGTTTTCACGGTGTGTCAGCACGAAAAGGCGGGAAAGGCATGCTAACTGATCCGAAACCGGCTGTCAGCCTTGCTCCACCTTGGATGCGGCCGGTGTTTCAGTCGCGCTGGCGGTGCCAGCATCGGCCTTTGCCTGCGCCGGGCGGTCGTCATCCATCAGGATGCGGTGGGCCGGGCCTTCCATGTCGTCAAACTGGCCGGAGCGGGTGGCCCACCAGAACACCACGGCGATGACAAAAGCCAGCACGATGCTAAGCGGGATAAGCAGGTAAAGACTTTCCATCAGGATTTCCGTTTGACGAGTCGCAGGGCATTGCTCACCACGATGAGCGAACTGGCGGCCATTCCCAGGCTGGCCAGCCACGGGGTGACGTGGCCGGTCATTGCCAGAGGCAGCGCCAGCAGATTATACCCGGCAGCCCACCACAGGTTTTGCCTGATTACACCCAGTGTCTTGCGGGCCAGCGCCAATGCCGTTGGAATCAGCGCCAGCTGGTCACCCATCAGTACCATGTCGCCGCTGGCGCGCGCCACATCGGTGCCACCGCCCATGGCCAGCGATACATCGGCGCGGGCCAGTACCGGCGCATCATTGATGCCGTCACCCACCATCAATACCCGTTTGCCGTCCTGCTGTAGCTGACCGACAAAGGCCAGCTTGTCTTCCGGCGTGGCGCGGGCGTGCCAGTCGCTGATGCCCAGGCTGTCGGCCAGGCTTTGCACCGCACCGGCACCATCGCCACTGAGCAGGTGAATGGCAATGCCTCGCTGGCGCAGGGCCTGCACCATGGCGGCGGCGTCATCGCGTACGGTGTCGCCAATGGCGAATACCGCCTGCGCCGCCTGCCGGTTTGCCAGCACCACCAGGGTGCAGTCGGCATGCCAGTCTTGCGGTAATTGCGCCGCTGCCGGCAGCCATTGATTGATGAACTCTGCCGAACCCAGCCGCCAGGACTGGCCGGCGATAAGGCCTTCCACACCCTTGCCCGGTGTGCTGTCCAGCCGCTCAGTGGCCGGTAGCGGCAGGTCGGCTGCCGCCAGTTTCAGCGCCTGTGCCACCGGGTGCTCCGATGCCTGCTCCAGCGCGGCAGCGATGGCCAGTGTGGCGGCATCGTCCAGCCCGGCTAGCGCCTGCTGCCCACGCAGACGCATGTCGCCATGCGTCAGGGTGCCGGTTTTGTCGAAGACGGCGTCGCTGACTTTGGCCAGGGTTTCCAGTGCGTGGCCACGGGTGGTCAGTACGCCCAGCGCGGCGAGGTGGCCGGTAGCGGCGGTCAGCGCAGCCGGCGTGGCCAGCGACAGCGCGCACGGGCAGGAAATCACCAGCACCGCCACCATGATCCACAGCGCACGTGCCGGCTCGATAAAGTGCCAGGCGATATAGCTGGCCGCCGCTGCCAGCAGCAGCAGGGCGACAAACCAGCTGGCAAAGCGGTCGGCGGCGACGGCCAATCGCGGCTTTTCGGCCAATGCCTTGTCCAGCAGGCGAACGATGCCGGCCAGTCGCGTTTCCTGGCCAGTCTGGCTGATGCGGATAAACAGCGGGCTGCTGGTATTGACGCTGCCTGCCACTACGGCATCGCCGGCCTGTTTGCTGACCGGGCGGCTCTCGCCGCTGATCAGCGACTCGTTGGCGGCGCTATGGCCATCCAGCACCAGGCCATCGCCGGGAATGGTTTCGCCTGGCTTTACCAGAATCACATCGCCGGGATTGAGCATGGCTACCGTGGTTTCCGCGGTATCACGGCTGGCTGGCCAGTCGTTGGCGCGGTGGGCAAAGGCCGGAATCAGACGCACCAGGCTCTCGGTGGCCTCGCCAGCCTTGCGCCGGGCAATGCTTTCCAGATAGCGCCCGCCCAGCAGCAAAAATACGAACATCGATACCGAGTCGAAATACACGCCATGTGGAATCTTGTTGATCAGTGCCCACAGGCTGGCGAAAAAGGCGGTGAAAATGCCGATGGTGACGGGGGTGTCCATGCCGACGCGGCCGGTTTTCAGGTCGCGCCAGGTGTTCTGATAGAAGGGCACGGCAGAGTAGAGCATCACCGGCAGGGTCAGGATCAGGCTGGCCCAGTGCAGTAGCCACAGGAAGTCCGGGTCGATGTCGCCATCCGGCGCCAGGTACACCGGCACGGCATACATCATTACCTGCATCATCGACAGGCCGGCCGCCCATAGCCGGCTGATGGCCTGCTTGCGCTGCTTCTGTGCCAGTGCCTCTTGCCGTTCGGCATCATAAGGGTGGGCACGATAGCCGATGGCCGTGATGGCCTGCAGGATCTGCGACAGCCGGATGCGGCTGTTGTCCCAGCTAACCCGTGCGCGGTGGCTGGTATAGTTGATGTCCACAGCCAGCACGCCGGGCAGCTGGCGGATGTGCTGCTCGTTCAGCCAGACACAGGCGGCGCAGGTAATACCTTCCAGCATCAGCGCGGCCTCGCGCGTTTGCCCTGCGCTGACATGAACAAAGCTTTTCTGCAATTCTTCCGAGTCGTACAGCTGAATCTGCTGCAAAATATCGGCCGGCAATACCTCGCCCTGGCGCGCGCCCTGCGTGCGGTGAGCGTAGTAGTCGGACAGCCCGGAGTCGATAATGGTCTGCGCTACGGCCTGACAGCCGGCGCAGCAGGTGGCTTCGGTTTTTTCGCGATATCGCACCGGAAAATCGACAGTCTCGGGGACGGGCAGGCCGCAATGGAAGCAGTGATCAGTCATGGCGCGCCATTGTAAACAATACTCGGACGCATTGCTTGATCTGGCTCAGTTTCATGACGGGTGAAATTCGCTAAAGAACAGGCCGTGCAAGGAAAGGCAAATCAAGATGATGCAGGCGATTTTACAAAGTGCACCCGGTGGTGCTGACACGCTTTATCTGGGAGAAACCGCCAGGCCGCAACGTCAGGCCGGTCAGCTGCTGGTGCAGGTGATGGCCGCCGGGGTGAATCGTGCCGACATCGTGCAGCGCAGTGGGCATTATCCGCCGCCGCCCGGCGCCAGCAGCATTCTTGGGCTGGAAGTGGCCGGAGTGGTGATCGAGGCTGATGCGGATAGCCGCTTTCAGGAAGGTGACGCGGTATTCGGCCTGATCGCTGGTGGCGGCTATGCCGAATATGCCGTGCTGGACGAGGTGCTGGCCATTGCCAAACCGGATGCCATGTCCTGGGTGGAGGCGGCCAGCCTGCCCGAGGTATGGATGACGGCCTGGCTGAACCTGGTGCAGGTGGGGCAATTGCAAGCCGGGCAAAATATCCTGATCCATGCCGGCGCCAGCGGTGTCGGGGCCACCGCCATCCAGCTGGCGCGCTGGCTGGGTGCGCATCCTTTCGCCAGTGCCGGCAGTGCCGACAAGCTGGCCTTTTGCCAGCAGCTGGGAGCGGAGCAGGTATTCAATTACAAGGCGCTGCCGGCATTCTCGGCCACGATCAAGGAGTGGGGCGGGGTGGACATGATTCTCGACCCGGTTGGCGCATCTTATCTGGCAGAGAACATGGCCAGCCTGAAGCAGGATGGCCGGCTGGTGAATATCGGCCTGATGGGCGGCAGCAAGAGCGAGCTCAATCTGGGCCTGCTGCTGGTCAAGCGGCTGTCGCTGATCGGCTCCACCCTGCGCTCGCAGCCGCTGGCGGCCAAGGCCAGGCTGGCCCAGGCGCTGGCGCAGGAGGTGTTGCCAGCCTTGCTGGCCGGTCAGCTGCAACTGACGCTGGATAGCAGCTACCCCTGGCAGCAGGCGGCAGAGGCACATGCCCACATGGAAGCCAATGCCAATCTGGGCAAGGTGGTATTGACCTTCTTTCCTGTAATGACGGCGTAATCCGTCGCCCGTACATTGTGCGGCGTGGGAGGTGCTCTGCCTCTGACTGGTATGGATGGGATTAGGGGACGATGCGGCTATCGTTCCCCTTTTTTTTGCCCGCAAAAAAAGCCCGTCTCTGGCGAGAACGGGCCTTGCTTCCTGGCTTTGCTGGAAGGCCTATTCGGCGGCGCTGGCAGTTGGTAGGGGCGACAATGCTTCGATCAGGGCGACTTCCTGGGCGTAGGACAGTGCTTTCATCTTGCCCAGCAGTGCCTCGCCATCCAGCTTGAAATGCTGGTCCAGCTCCTCGTCTATCATGCAGGCTTCCACCGCCAGCCATACGCCACGGCAGGATGCGGCCTCTTCAAAGCGCACGTTTTGCAGTACATGGGCTATCAGTTGCAACTCGGCATCGGAAAACTGGCGGGACAATACGGCCTGCTCGCGGCGGACGATTTCCGCGTAGCGGTCGCAGATCTGCTGCACCCGGCTTTCATCGCCATAGTGGTGTGCTTCTGCTTCGCCCGTCAGCGAAGTGTGATCAAACCAGGCTTCGATCAGCGGGCGCAGCGTGGGCAAATCTTCTTCCCATACCCGGTGCAGCGCGTCGCGGAAGCGGGCGTTGTCGGTGAAGGACAGTTCATCAAAAGGCATGGCCGGCATCACCTGCTCATCCAGCGTGCGGCTGTCTATCCAGATGCGGCCTTCCTCATCGCGGCGTACTGCACCACGCCACACGGCCTGTTCTTCTGTGGCCAGATTGTCGACATGGATTTCCACGTAAGGCAGCGTCAGTTCCAGGCCTTCGTCCTCGCTCACCAGGCGCAGGGTGATGTCAAACAGGCCGTGCTTGAACACTTCCAGCAACTGCAGCCCATCGGCGTGGCCGGCCAGGATGAATTTGTCTGCCGTTTCGTATACCGCCACATCGGTGGGGTGTTGCGCCGGTTTCATCAGCTTGGCCGACAGCTCGTCGGCCAGCTGGTTGGCGTCGTTGTGCTGCACATCGAAGCCGGTGCGATAGCCTTCATGTTCATGCCACAGGGCGTCCCAGTCATACATGGTCGACTCCTCAATATCCGGGTTTGCAGGGGGAAATGGCGCGCAGTGTAACCAAATCATCATGCCTTGTCGCGATAATGCTTTGGGTTAAGCCTGTGCTACGTGATAGAATCGTACGATTTTTCCGCTTCAACCGACCGAATTCCGAAACATGACACGACAGATTCGTAATATTGCCATTATTGCCCACGTGGACCATGGCAAAACCACCCTCGTTGACCAGTTGCTGCGCCAGTCCGGCACCTTCCGCGAGAACCAGCAGGTAGATGAACGCGTAATGGACAGCAACGATCTTGAAAAAGAGCGTGGCATTACCATTCTGGCCAAGAACACCGCCATCGAATACGAAGGCGTGCACATCAACATCGTGGACACTCCGGGACACGCCGACTTCGGCGGCGAAGTGGAACGCGTACTGGGCATGGTAGACGGCGTGCTGCTGCTGGTGGATGCCGTTGAAGGCCCGATGCCGCAAACCCGTTTCGTGACCAAGAAAGCCCTGGCCCTGGGCCTGCGTCCGATCGTGGTGATCAACAAGGTTGACCGTCCGGGTGCTCGTCCGGACTGGGTGGTAGACCAAACTTTCGACCTGTTCGACAAGCTGGGCGCCACCGACGAACAACTGGACTTCCCCATCATCTATGCTTCCGGCCTGAACGGCTTTGCCAAGCTGGAACTGGATCAAGAGTCCGATAACATGCGTCCGCTGTTCGAAACCGTGCTCAAGCACGTTCCGACCCCGCCGGGCGATCCGGAAGCGCCGCTGCAGCTGCAAATCTCCGCGCTGGACTATTCCACCTACACCGGCCGCCTGGGCGTTGGCCGTGTACTGAATGGCCGCATCAAGCCGGGTCAGCAAGTTGTCGTGATGAACCACGAAGTGCAAGTCGCTTCCGGCCGTATCAACCAGGTGCTGGGTTACCAGGGCCTGGAGCGCGTTCCGGTTGAAGAAGCCGAAGCGGGCGACATCATCATCATTTCCGGTCTGGACGATATCGGTATCGGCGTCACCATCTGTGACAAGGAACAACCGGTAGGCCTGCCGATGGTGGCCGTGGACGAGCCGACCCTGACCATGGACTTCATGGTGAACTCCTCGCCGCTGGCCGGCACCGAAGGCAAGTTCGTTACCAGCCGTCAGATCCGTGACCGCCTGACCAAGGAACTGCTGACCAACGTTGCGCTGCGTGTTGAAGAAACCGAAGACTCCGACGTGTTCCGCGTATCCGGTCGTGGCGAACTGCACCTGACCATCCTGCTGGAAAGCATGCGTCGCGAAGGCTTCGAAATGGCTGTAGCCAAGCCGCGCGTGGTGTACAAGGAAGTGAACGGCGAAAAGTGCGAGCCGTACGAAAACCTGTCCATCGACCTGGAAGATGATCACCAGGGCGGCATCATGGAAGAAATCGGCCGTCGTCGTGGCGAACTGACCAATATGGAATCCGACGGCCTGGGTCGTACCCGCCTGGAATACCATATTCCGGCACGTGGCCTGATCGGCTTCCAGTCCGACTTCATGACCATGACCCGCGGTACCGGCCTGATGAGCCACGTATTCGACGACTACGGCCCGGTCAAGCCGGACATGCCGGGTCGCCACAATGGTGTGCTGGTTTCGCAAGAAAACGGCGAAGCCGTGGCCTACGCACTGTGGAAGCTGGAAGATCGCGGCCGCATGTTCGTCTCCCCGGGCGACAAGCTGTATGAAGGCATGATCATCGGCATTCACAGCCGCGACAACGACCTGGTGGTTAACCCGGTCAAGGGCAAGCAGCTGACCAACGTGCGTGCTTCCGGCACTGACGAAGCCGTTCGCCTGACCACCCCGATGAAGATGACTCTGGAATCGGCCGTGGAATTCATCGACGATGACGAACTGGTTGAAATCACGCCCAAGTCCATTCGTATCCGCAAGCGTTACCTGCAAGAGAACGAACGTCGCAAGATGAACAAGCAAGCTTCCTGATCTTTCAGAGGAGTGACAAAAGGCAGCCAATGGCTGCCTTTTTTTGCGACAAACTTTATATGTAAGTAAATATTTAGTTGACTAGGGGTTATTTGATAGATATAAATCGAAATGCGAGGTTCCCGCCTCGTATCTATCCCCGCTAAACGTTTGATCCCGGCCTGCGCCGGGATTTTTTTTGCTTGCTTACGGATTACAGGGTCAGCGCAGCGGGGAGGGGGTGGCCCGCCGCAGCGGGTGGCATGCTCACGTCCATTGATAACAGCAGGCAGAGCTTGATGGCGCGAATCACTGAAATATTGACATCATCCCGACCCAGGCCCAAGGCAGCATCATCCTGCCTGGGGTGATCGTGCAGAATGGTTTCGCGCCGCGCCTGCAGGGTATCGAGCAGCGGATCGTCCAGGTAGGCAAGCAGGCTGCCTTCCTGTGGAAACAGCAGCTTCAGCCACAAACGCAGCCGCTCCACACCACGGATATTGTTTTCTTCCAGCAGAATGCTGCCCAGCTTGTGCTGTACGGCAAAGTCGTGGCGCTGCAGTACTTCGCTGCGGAATAGCTTGTCACGGTGAATGGGCTTGAGCTGCTCCAGTGCATCCAGCACCAGCAGCGGGTTACGGTTGCAGCTCAGCTCGATGAAATCGCGCAGCAGTGCCTCGATGATGTCCCAGGCCAGTGCCGCCGCCAGTGCGTTGAGTCGCTGGAATACCACGCCACCATGCTGGTGTTCGATAAAGGAAAATACCTTGCGCATTTCCTGTTCCAGCTGGTTGAGCCCGTCCTCGCTGCGAATCAGGCTGGCAAAGGCCTCTTCCCCCAGCTGCTCACTCAGTCGTGCCGCCTGACTGGCATAGACCATGTCAAACGGCATGCACAACATCGACTTGATGGCAAAGATCCGCTCCAGCGCCCCCAGGCATAACTGGCGCAGCGCAGGGTCGGGACAGCGGCGAATGATGGCCTGCAGCTTCAGCTGCAGCTGGGAAAACGAAGCGGCACTGCTATAGGTCACGCTGTCTTTCATTGCCTCACTCATCTGCGCCATGCCCGCCAGGATTCGAATACTTGTTTAAATTGTTTTAATTATTGCAGGGTGGATGAGACTTGATTTCCCGGTCTGCGTCAAGTCAGCGCAACTTGGCTGGTGAGCTGTGCATGTGTGGGGGAGGCTATTCCACCAGCAGCATATTGGCGCGTATCCAGCCGCTGTCAGCAGCTTCAAAGTGCCACCATTCACTGGCAATGCCGTGAAAACCAGCTTGCTGCATGCAGTCGCGCAGCAACTCGCGCAGCTCTAGTTGCTGATGGTCTAGCAGGCCAGCCTGCAACATCTGCCTTTCCTGTGCCGGCTGCGCCAGCAGCGTGAAATCATCAAAACGGGTGCCCAGGTCCTGCTCTTGCCCGCATTCGTCTTCCAGCGTTACATCCACGGCCATGCCAAAGCTGTGGATTGAACCACGCGCCGGGTCGGCTACATAAATATGCTGCGGCGTGCCCTTTACCCTGTCCCACAGCAGGCGCTGCACCCGTCCGGGCCGCAGTGCGTCCAGCACCCGCAGGCGCCAGCCCGGTCGTTCAGCTTGCAGCCTGTTCGCCGCGCGAGCCAATTGACTGGCAGCCTGGCTGTGCAGCAGGCCGCCATCAAAATCACCATACAGATTGTGTCCGATGAAGTTGTCCTCCCCGGCATAGCGTAAATCCAGGTGGATGCCCGGCATCTGGTGAATTGAGATGTATTCCGGGTGCGTGAGTACGTCTTCCAGCTGAATGGTGGTGATGTGCATGGGGAGATTCCGGTTGATCTGGCAAAAACGTGGCAAACAGGCGGCATGTTGCAATAGTCTTGATCATCTGGGCAGCATTCCGCCATGTATCTTCCCCGAGCAGGCAGGGCGAAGCAATGACCCGCGGCGCAGCCTGCCTGCGTACGACTGATGCCTCATTGTTTGTGCCAGTGCTGGTCGGCAGTTTGGCGCTTTCGGTTATGATGCGGGCTTTGGTGGCATGGCAATGTAGCAGCCGCCGCATGAGGGAGGTTTCGATGATATTGCACAAGCTGCTCCTGGCGATGAGCCTGAGCGCGGCAGCCTTGCCAGCATTGGCTGCCAAGCCCCTGGTGTTCTGTGCCGAAACGGCACCGGAGGGCTTTGATCCGGCGTTATGGGATAGCGCGTCCACTTATAATGTGACGCGGCAGATCTTCCAGGGACTGGTGGCCTTCAAGCGGGGCGGGGTGGATATCGTGCCGGCACTGGCCAGCAAGTGGGAAATATCGGCGGATGGCTTGAGCTATACCTTTCATCTGCGCAAGGGCGTGAAATTTCAGCACACGGATTATTTCAGCCCGACCCGCAGCTTTTCCGCCGATGACGTGGTGTTCACCGTGCAGCGCTGGATCAAGCCGGAACTGGCTTTCAACATGGCCTTCAAGACCCAGCTGCTGGGGCCGGCCAATTACGGCATCGCCCAGTCGCTGGCCAGTGTGCAGAAGCTAGACCCCTACACGGTGCGGCTGCAACTGAAAGAGCGTAATGCCACCTTTCTGAGTTTTCTGGCCATGGGCTTTGCCGGCATGCAGTCGGCCGAGTACGCCGAGCATCTGCTGCAGCAGAATCGTGCAGCCGACATCAATCAGCAGCCAGTCGGCACCGGGCCATACCAGTTCAAGAGCTACGCCAAGGATTCGGCGGTGCGCCTGCAGGCCAATGCCGACTACTGGGGGCGACCGCAACTCACCCGCAGCCTGATTTTTGCCATCGTCACCGATCCGCAGGTGCGCATCCAGAAGTTGAAAAACAATGAATGCCAACTGGCGGCCGCAGTACGCGAGGCCGACCTGGACAGTCTGCAGGCCGACCGTAATATCAAGGTCGACAGTACCGGGGCCATGAATATTTCCTACCTGGCCTATAACCTGAAACGGCCACAGCTGGCCAATCGTGATGTGCGGGTGGCGCTGGATATCGCCATTGACCGCGATGCCCTGTTCAAGGCGCTGTTTCCCAAGGGCGGTGCCACGCAGGCGGTTAATCCCTTTCCGCCGGCGGTATGGGGCTGGAACGGCAAAACCCGCAATGAATACAATCCGGCGCGGGCGCGGCAATTACTGGCCAAGGCAGGCTATCCGGATGGTTTCAGCATCAATCTGTGGGCTTTGCCGGTGCAGCGGCCAACCAATCCCAATGGCAAGCTGATGGCGCAGATGATCCAGCAAGACTGGGCCAGGATAGGCGTCAAGGCCAATATCCAGAGTTACGAATGGGGCGAGTATCTGAAGCGGGCGGGGCAGGGCGAGCATGATGTCTATATGAGCGGGCTGACCAGCGACTCCGGCGATCCTGATGACTTCCTGTGGACCTCACTCTCCTGCAGCGTCAGCAAGAATGGCCAGCGTTTCTGCAATCAGGAATTTGACCAGCTTTTGCTGAAGGCCCGCCAGACTAACGACCGCAAGCAGCGCACGGCCTACTACCTGAAAGCGCAGGACATTTTCAAGCGCGAACGGCCGTGGATCACCATGGCGCATTCGCGCATTTATATTCCGATGCGCAAGGAAGTACAGGGTTTTGTGATGAATCCGAACGGATCGTTCGGCTTTGAGGATGTCTATGTGAAATAGGCCGCCCCGGCTGGCAGCGGGATCATTCCCGCTGCCAGCAAGGTCTGGCTTGTTGACTGCCTTGGCAGTCTGTTCCCGCTTGCACGCATCTTCCCCGATGTGTTCGCACACCGTTGCCGGAGCCTTCCCCAAGGCCTGCCCGGCAGCTTGTCACAGAGTATTCAGGCGGCTGACATATTGTTGCCTGCTCGCTGTATCTGTTGGTCCTATCTTACTTATTTCTGAGAGCCTTCTCAGACAATATGCAAATAACTCGTGAAAATACCTAAGTAAACTTACGTAGTGTTGCGTGAATGTCATTATTGTGAAGTTTTGATTGAATAAATTGCGGCTATTTGGTTTAAAGAATGAAGTGTTGGGCAATAAATCCGGCCGTTCGCAGCATGCGAGCCTATGTTTTACCGGAATTTACCTGCTTATTTGCAAGCATACAGTCGCGTATGTATTTAAAATGAGCCAACTGAACGACTGGGCGCTCAGACCCGGCGCAGTGCAGTTCTTCATCATCTTCAAGCTCTGGAATGTTTATGCACATCAAGCAAGCCTCACCCGCTCTCAAGCTTGTCGCCGCCTTGCTGCTGTCCGCTGCACTGAGCAGCTGTGGCAAGTCGCAAACCGCCGGCATGCCAGCCGCCGGCCCGGTCAGCGTCGGCATCATGACCCTGCAAGCACAGGACACCGTTATCAGCCGCGAGTTGCCGGCACGAATTTCTGCCTTTACCGTGGCCGAAATCCGCCCGCAAGTTGGCGGCATCATCCAGAAGCGCCTGTTTACCGAAGGCGGCGAGGTCAAGGCCGGACAGGTGCTGTACCAGATTAATCCGGACACCTACCAGGCGGCCTACCAGACCGCTCAGGCCAGCCTGGCCAAGGCGGAGGCCACACTGACTTCGGCCGACCTTAAAGCCAAGCGTTATGCCCAGCTGGCGGAAATCAAGGCCATCAGCAGCCAGGATAATGACGATGCCCGTGCGGCATTGCTGCAGGCGCGTGCCGATGTGGCTACCGCCAAGGCCTCGGTAGAAACTGCCCGCATCAATCTGGCTTACACTCGCATCACCGCGCCGGTCAGCGGCCGTATCGGCAAATCCAGCGTGACTGCCGGCGCCCTGGTGACCGCCAACCAGACCACCGCGCTGGCCACGGTGCAGCAACTGGCCACGGCCTATGTCGACATGACTCAATCCAGCACCGAGCTGTTGCACCTGCGCCGCGACTTCGCCAAGGGGGCACTGCAAAGCCAGCCGGGCAAGGCCAAGGTGAAGTTGATCCTGGAAGACGGTAGTGAATACGCCAAAGAAGGCGAACTGCAGTTTTCCGACATCACGGTGGATGCCAGCACCGGCATGGTGACCTTGCGCGCCACCTTTGATAACCCGAATGGCGAATTGCTGCCCGGCATGTTTGTCCGTGCGCGACTGGAGCAGGGCGTACGCCAGCATGCCTTGCTGCTGCCGCAGCAGGCCGTTACCCGCAATCAGAAGGGTGATGCCATCGTGATGGTGGTAGGCCAGGACAACAAGGTTAGCGCCCGCACCATCCAGACCAGCCAGACCGTTGGCAATAAATGGCTGGTGGACAGCGGCCTGCAAGGGGGCGAGCGCATCGTGGTGGAAGGCTTGATGAAGGTGCAGGACGGTACCGTCGTCAAGGCGGAACCGCTTGCTGCCAACGCTTCTGCTGCCAAGTAAACCGGGAAAAGATTCATGTCGAAATTTTTTATTGACCGGCCGATCTTTGCCTGGGTGATCGCCATTGTGATCATGCTGGCCGGCCTGCTGTCGATTCGCAGCCTGCCGGTGTCACAGTACCCGGCCATCGCGCCGCCGCAAATCGCCATCAACGCAACCTATCCCGGGGCTTCGGCCAAAACCGTGGAAGACAGCGTTACCCAGGTGATCGAGCAGAAGATGCAGGGTATCGACCACCTGCGTTACATGAACTCCACCAGTGACGACACCGGTGCAGTCACCATCACCATGACCTTCGATGCCGGCACCAACCCGGACACCGCACAGGTGCAGGTGCAAAACAAGCTGCAGTCCGCCATGGCTGCCTTGCCCACCGTCGTGCAGCAGCAGGGCATTACTGTGACCAAGTCGGCGCGTAACTTCCTGATGGTGGTGGGTTTTGTCTCGGAAGATGGCAGCATGAACGGCACCGACCTGGGTGACTATGTTGCCAGCAACCTGCAGGATACCCTCAGCCGGGTCAATGGCGTGGGTGAAGTGTCCTTGTTTGGTTCGCAGTATTCGATGCGCATCTGGCTGGACCCCAACAAGCTCAATAGCTATCAGCTGACCACCGGCGATGTTTCCACCGCCATCACGGCACAGAATGCCCAGGTATCCGCTGGCCAGCTGGGTGGCTTGCCGGCCAAGCCTGGTCAGCAGCTGAATGCCACCATCGTGGCGCAGACCCGGCTGTCCAGCGCCGAGCAGTTTGGCAAAATCCTGCTGAAAGTGAATACCGATGGCTCACGCGTGCTGCTCAAGGACGTGGCCCGTATCGAACTGGGGGCAGAAACCTATCGCACCAAGGCCCTGTTCAATGGCAAGCCGGCGACCGGTGTGGCCATCAAGCTGGCCAGTGGTGCCAATGCACTGGACACCGCCCAGGCCGTGCGCGACAAGGTGGCCGAGCTGTCGGCCTACTTCCCCAAGAGTGTGAAGGCGGTTTACCCGTATGACACTACGCCGTTTGTAAAAATCTCCATCGAAGAAGTGGTGAAGACGCTGGTGGAAGCCATCGGCCTGGTGTTTGTGGTGATGTATGTCTTCCTGCAAAACTTCCGCGCCACGCTGATTCCCACCATCGCGGTACCAGTAGTGCTGCTGGGTACTTTTGGTGTGATGGCCGCCACGGGCTTTTCCATCAATACCCTGACCATGTTTGGCCTGGTGCTGGCCATTGGCCTGCTGGTGGATGATGCCATCGTGGTGGTGGAAAACGTCGAACGGGTGATGAGCGAGGAGGGCCTGCCTCCGCGTGAAGCCACGCGCAAATCAATGGGCCAGATTACCGGCGCACTGATCGGTATCGCGCTGGTGCTGGCGGCGGTGTTTGTGCCGATGGCCTTCTTTGGTGGCTCTACCGGCGTCATCTATCGCCAGTTCTCCATTACCGTGGTGTCGTCGATGGCACTGTCGGTGCTGGTGGCCCTGGTGTTGACTCCGGCTTTGTGCGCAACCTTGCTCAAGCCGGTAGAGAAAGGCCATGGTGTCGGTCATGAATACACCGGTATCTTCGGCTGGTTTAACCGTACCTTCGACCGCAATAGTGAGCGCTATCAGGGCATCGTGGCGCGCATGCTGAAAAAATCGCTGCGCTATATGGTGATTTACCTCGGCATCATCATCGCCATGGCGGTGCTGTTCATGCGGCTGCCGACGTCCTTCCTGCCGGAAGAAGACCAGGGCATTCTGTTTACCCAGGTGCAATTGCCGCCGGGTGCCACCCAGGAACGTACCGATGCTGCCTTGCTGCAAGTGCAAAAGCATTTCCTGGCGGATCCGGCCGTCAATTCGCTGTTTACCGTGTCCGGCTTCGGTTTTGCCGGTAGCGGCCAGAACATGGGTCTGGGTTTTGTCCAGCTCAAGCCCTGGGATCAGCGTAACCGGCCGGACCTGACCGTGAAAGCGGTCGCTGGCCGTGCCATGGGTGCATTCAGCCAGATCCGCGATGCCATGATCTTTGCCTTTGCCCCGCCAGCGGTGATGGAGCTGGGCAATGCCTCCGGTTTCGACCTGCAATTGCAGGACCGTGCCGGCTTGGGGCATGACAAGCTGATGGCTGCACGCAACCAGTTGCTGGGCATGGCTGCCAAGAACCCGCTGTTGATGGCGGTACGCCCCAACGGTCTGAGCGACAACCCGCAATACCTGCTGGATGTCGATCACGAAAAGGCCAATGCCTTGGGTGTATCGGTTGCTGACATCAATACCACGCTGAGTACTGCCATCGGTTCCAGCTATGTCAACGACTTCATCGACCGCGGCCGTATCAAGAAAGTCTATCTGCAGGGCGATGCGCCATACCGCATGTCACCGGAAGATCTGGGTAACTGGTATGTGCGTAACAGCAGCGGCAGCATGGTCCCGTTCTCGGCCTTTGCCAGCTCGCACTGGGGCTTTGGCTCGCCGCGTCTGGAGCGCTACAACGGCCAGTCGTCGGTGGAAATCCAGGGTTCGCCGGCAGCCGGTGTCAGTACCGGTACTGCGATGAGCGAGATGGAAAACATGATCAAGCAGCTGCCGCCTGGCATAGGTTTCGAATGGACCGGGCTGTCTTACGAAGAGCGCCTGTCCGGCTCGCAAGCGCCGGCGCTGTATGCCATTTCGCTGCTCATTGTCTTCCTGTGCCTGGCGGCGCTGTATGAAAGCTGGTCGATCCCCTTCTCGGTGATGATGGTGGTGCCGCTGGGGGTGATCGGTGCCTTGCTCGCTGCCAGCCTGCGTGGCCTGTCCAATGACGTGTATTTCCAGGTGGGTCTGTTGACCACCATCGGTCTGGCCTCGAAGAACGCCATTCTGATTGTGGAATTTGCCAAGGAGCAGCAGGAACACGGCAAGGAATTGATTGCCGCCACCATGGAAGCGGTACGCATGCGGCTGCGCCCCATCCTGATGACTTCACTGGCCTTCATTCTGGGTATTTTGCCGCTGGTGATCAGCCATGGCGCCGGCTCCGGCAGCCAGAACGCCATTGGTACCGGGGTGATGGGCGGCATGATCTCCGCCACTGTGTTGGCGATTTTCCTGGTTCCGGTCTTTTTCGTGGTCATCCGTCGCCGTTTCCCGCCCAAGAAGCGGGCAGATGATATGCACGGCATCAGTAAGGAGGGCCTGTAATGTCCCGATTCATCAAGCTATGCAGCCTGTCGCTGTTGGCTAGTGCACTGGCCGGCTGCTCGCTGATCCCGCAATATCAGCAACCCGCATCGCCAGTCGCGGCGCAATGGCCGAGCGGCCCGGCCTATCTGGGGGTGCCGGCCGCCAAGGCTGGCAGTACATCGGCTGACCAGCTGGCCTGGCAGCAGTTTTTTACCGATCCGGCCATGCGGCAGCTGATCACACTGGCGCTGGAGAATAACCGCGATCTGCGTGTGGCAGCATTGAATATCGAAGCGGCGCGCGCGCAGTACCAGATTACCAAGGCGGATCTGTTCCCATCTGTCAGTGCCAGTGGCAGTGGCACCAGTCAGCGTGTGCCGGCCAGCATCAGCAGTACTGGTCAGGAGTACATCAGCCATAGCTACACAGCCGGCATCGGCTTTAGCGCTTACGAACTGGATGTGTTCGGCCGCCTGTCCAGCCTGAAGCAACAGGCGCTGGAAAACTACTTCTCGCTGGAGGAAACCCGGCGTAGCACGCAGATATCGCTGGTGGCCGAGGTGGCCAATGCCTACCTGACCCTGCTGGCAGACCGACAGCACTTGCAAGTGGCGCAGGGCACGCTCAAGTCGCAGCAGGCTTCGTACGAGCTGACCCGGCGCAAGCTGGAGGTGGGCGCAGCAACCGAGCTGGATCTGAGCGATGCCGATACCACCGTACAGACGGCACTGGCCGACCAGGCCAGCTATCAGCGACAGGTGGCGCAGGATGAAAACGCGCTGACCTTGCTGGTGGGGAGCAGCATTCCGCCGGACATCCTGCAAGCTGGCGATCTGGAAACACAGGGCCGGCTTGCCGACTTGCCGGCTGGTCTGCCGTCCGAGCTGCTGCAGCGCCGACCGGATATTCTGGCGGCGGAGCACGACCTGAAAGCGGCCAATGCCAATATCGGTGCGGCGCGGGCGAAGTTTTTCCCCAGCATCAGCCTGACCGCCAGTGCCGGTGCCAGCTCCAGCAATCTGTCCGATCTGTTCAAGGCTGGTAGTGGTACTTGGTCGTTCAGCCCGTCGATCAATCTGCCCATCTTCAATGCAGGCAGCCTGAGCGCCAATCTCGAGTCAGCCAAAGTGGCGCGGGATATCACGGTAGCCAAATACGAAAAGGCCATTCAGACTGCTTTTGGCGAGGTGGCGGATGCACTGGCGGTGCGTGGCACAGTAGGCACCCAGTTGCGGGCACAGCAGGCGCTGGTGCAGTCCAGCCAGCGCAGCCTGCAGCTGTCGGAAGCCCGTTTCAAGGTGGGGGTGGATAGCTACCTCACCTTGCTGGTGGCACAGCGCAGCCTGTATTCGGCGCAGCAAAACCTGATCAGCACCCGCTTGTCGCAAGCTTCCAATCTGGTGACCTTGTACAAGGTGCTGGGCGGTGGCTGGCAGGCGCCAGAGCAGGCCGGCTAAGCCAAGGCCGCCGTGCCTGCGGCATGGCGGCCACTGAACTTACTCCAAAGGCCGGGCAATGTACCCGGCCATGATTCCGGTGATGACAAGATGGCACGCAAGACCAAAGAAGAAGCAGACAAAACCCGCCAGCTGCTGCTGGATGCTGCCGAGCAGCTGTTCTGGGAGCAGGGCGTCAGCAAGACCACGCTGGCCGGCATCGCCGAACACGCCGGCCTGACGCGGGGAGCCATTTACTGGCACTTCGACAACAAGTCCGACCTGTTCAACGCCATGTGCGAACGGGCCTTTCCCCAATTCGAAGAAATGATGCAGGCACTGCTGACCGAAGACTACTGCCCGGAGCTGAGTCCGGCACAGCGCTTGTGGCAACACAGCTGCGAGGTGTTGCAACTGGTGGCGACCAGTCCGCGCATTGCCCGCGTGGTGGGCATCATCAATTTGCGCTGCGAATTTGTCGGCGAAATGCAAAACTCCTTTTTGCTGGATCGTACCTGGCTGATGGAAAAGGTGGGCAATCTGCACGCCATGCTGAGCCAGGCCGCAGAAAGAGGGCAGGTCAGGCCGGGCATTGATCTGGCCTGTGCCTCCGGCTGTCTGCATTCGATGATTTGCGGTCTGGTTGACAGCTGGATGCTCAATCCGCAAGTGGTCGATCTGGAAAATCACTGCGAACAGCTACTGACCCCGTTTTTTGCCGGGGTGTTTGTTGCCGATTGCTGGCTACCTGCTGCGCAGTGAGTTGCAGGATCTGATTTTCCCTTTTGCGCAATACTGACTACACTGTCATGGCCATGGCGTAGCTGTCTTTTTGGACGGTTGTGGGCAGCCTGGATATCAGCGGCCAGCTAGTCGTTTCAGTCAGAGAGTGGATCATGTTCAAAAAAATATTCGGCGGCTTGCTTGGTCGGGGAGAGCAGGCAGCAGACAGCCTGCCATCGCGGCTGCAAGCTGTTGCTGTCGTCGATGAGGATGTTGCCGCTCAGGCGCCCCCCTTCAGCCTGCCACAGACGCTGGGTTTTGTTTCGCACCAGCCCATTCAGGATCAGTCGCAGCGCATTGTTGCTTACGAATTCGCCGTCAAGGATAGTGTGGCGCTGGCCAGGCCAGCCGCCAGCCGGCGCAGTTTTGACCAGCTACTGTTCAATACCCTGAAAAACATGAATATTTTCCGCCTGCTGGCTTTTCGGCGGGCGTTTATTCATGTGTCGCTGGCTTCGCTGGACGACTTGTTGCAGCAGGAATTGCCAGTGGCCAGCGCCATTTATTTGCTGGAACTGCAGGATGGCGAACAGCTGGCGGACACGGTGATGCCACAACTGGATGCACTGCGTGCCGCCGGCTTGCGCTTTGCCGTGGAGCCGGCGCGCTATGGCACGGCTCCGGCTGCGCTGGCACTGTATCAGCGTGTGGATTACATGGTGCTGGATTTCGCCGCACCGAATACGCGGGCGCTGTTTCCCTTGCTGGAACAATTGCCACAGCGTTATCCGCAAATGCGCTGGCTGGCCCGCAATATCAATACTGCCGAAGAACTGGCACTGTGCCGCCACTCGCCCAATAGCGAGCGTTTTGCCCTGTTTCATGGCTCTTACCTGTCAGTGGCGCAAAACCGGGTCAGTCAGAAAGAAGGTGCAAGCCAGGGGCGGGTGCTGGAAATCATGCGGCTGCTGCGTGCCAATGCACCGGCGGCGGAGATTGAAGCCCAGTTCAAGCTGGATTCGCTATTGCTGTTCAAGCTGCTGCGCTTTGTCAACTCACCGGTAAATGGCCTGTCGCGCAAGATTCAGACCATCGATGAGGGCCTGATGCTGCTGGGGCGCAGCGCCCTGTTCAAATGGCTGTCCCTGTTGCTGTTTACCTCGGATGGCGACGGTGGTGCCACCTTGTCGCTGCTGGAAAAATCGCTGATCCGTGCCCACTTCATGGAAGAACTGGGCATCATCCGTGGCAACAAGCTGGAAGCCGAGCATCTGTTTCTGACCGGCATGTTTTCCCTGCTGGGCGATTTGCTCAATCTGACGCTGGCCGAGGCGCTGGAGCCGCTGGACCTGCCCTTCATGATTTCTGATGCGCTGCTGCAGCAGAAGGGATTGTTTGCCGCCCCCCTGCAGCTGGCCCAGGCTTGCGAACAGGATGATGGCGAAGGCATCACCAGCTTGGCCGCGCAAATGGATGTCGACCTTGATCAGGTCAGCAGCGTGTATATGGAAGCGGTGGTGTGGGCGCAGGAAGTGCTGAGCGAGAGCGAGGTGCAAAGCAATGTGGAAGGGGTGTAGCGCCCTATCCAGCGGAGCCAGCCTCGTTGTAGTTGCATAGGGGGCGGGGCAGGGCAGTTGGCATGCTTGCTGCCCACCGCCCGCAATCCGCTACTGTTCGCGTGAGCGCTTGCCTGGCTTGCTCCAGTTGACGGTGGCCTGGTGCCGGTCGTCATCTTCGGTATGCAGGTAACGCCGGGTGGTTTCAATCTGCGAATGACGCAGATTCTGGCTGACTGTCAGCAGCGGCAGGCCGGCCTCCAGCTGATGCGAGGCCGAACTGTGCCGCAGCCAGTGCGTGGTGGCGTGTTCCAGATTGGCGGCAATCTGGCTGTGACCGCAGGCCCTGGCATCATCTGCTGCTGATTTCATGATCGACTTGATGATTTTGTACAGCGAGTCGGCACTGATCGCGGCCATTTCCCCGTACACACTGCACACCAGCGGCGTGGTTTCGCCCGGCGAGGGCAGGGGAGTCAGCCCCAGAAAGCCGCGATAGCGTTGCAAGGCAGCCAACAGGGCAGCCGGCACCGGCACCAGCCCCTCCTTGTCACCTTTCCCTGTCACCCGGAACCACCAGTTGCCCCGGATCAGCCGCATGTCAGCCATGCGTGCCGCCGGGATTTCGCGCAAACGTGCAGCGGTGTAGTAGTACAGCGAAATAATCCACAAGGCCCGCTCGGCATGGCGCTTTTCCCGCTCGGTTTCCGCCGGCAATGTTTCCAGCCAGTTGAACAGGAAATCGATGGTTTCTTTTTCCAGCAGACGTTCGTCATGAATGGCCCGCGCTTCGGGCGAACGCCCGCGTTTGAGCGCGAACGGGTTGTGGCGCAGATAACCAGCCTCAACCAGGTAGCGGAACAGATTGGCCAGAATGACCTGGGCTTGCAGGCAGGATGATTCCGACAAGCCGTGTTTGTGCGGCGACCACTTGGCAAACGGCTTCCAGTCAGGATGGCTGCGCGGCCGGGTTGGCCCGCACCAGCTGACATCCGGATTACGCAGGAAATCGCTGTATTCCAGCACATCATCACGATTGATGTCGGACAGGTTCTTGCCGCGCTTGAGTGAGGCCCACAGCAAAAAGCGTTCGGCCTCCTTGCGATACGAATCCAGCGTGCGCGGCCGCTTGCGGTATTCCTTGAGCCAGGTGCGCACCGCCTCGACATCGGAATCGGCATCGATCAGGCAGGCGCCTTGCTGGCGATTCCAGCCATGTGCCGTAGCGGGCTGCAGCGTGGACGAGCTGGCAGCGGCCGATTCGGTCTCTGTCTCAATCATCAAGGCAGGGAAATTCAATCAATCACTCCGACGGCAGCCAAAAGCGCCAGCAAAAGCACCAAGGCGATGATGGTTAATTTATAATTTTTCATTTAAATAAATATCAACATTATGTGGATAATGGTGAATTATAACTGGATTTTTGTCGGCTCGCCTGCTCTTGCCCATGAGCAATCACCCGTTCAGCTTGGGCTGTAACACCGATAAATCCCGCCCGCAGGGGAGGTGTGGCCGGACGCCCTGTCGGGATGATTCCAGCGCATCCTGGCCTCAAACAGGTCGCAGACCGAGGCAAGGCATCCAGAGGCCTGGCACCCAGAAGTAAGGCACCCACTGGTTCACGCAATCCGGGTAGTTTTTGTGGAGTGCCGTCGTTTGCGCTATCGGGTCTTGCTGGTGCCGGCGATGCGTAGCAAGACCCGATACAGTCAATAAGCATTCGTAGCCAGGCTCATTTGGCATTGGCCTGCCATGGCCCAGCCAGAACCACGCAAACATGCCTTGGTTTTATCGCGATAATCTGACAACCAGTCGGTTACGACCGGGCAAGTTCTGAATCGGCATTGATTATCGCGTGTCCGACTCACTGCAGGGCTGGGGCTGATCTGCATGACGACCTTAGGACTGGCCGAGCACGTGGGCCAGTTGATCGGGTTGGTCAAGGCAGGCCCGACGCGGCACTGTGGCAGACTCATTTCCTTGCAGGATCTACAGCGCATCACATTGATTAATCCAGCAGGTGTTCTCACGCATACGCGGTCACGCTGCATCAAACATAATTGTCAATTTGACATAATATATATTATGCGAATCGACGAAGCAGGCCAATGTAAATTACCCTGCAAGGGACAAGCTACGGGACAAACCATGTCCTTGCTGTGGTCATATATGGCTTCTCACCCGCCAGGCTGGCCGTTACCATAGCTGGCTTGACCCACCGCACTGAAAGACAAGCACCATGCAATACCGCAAGTTGGGCGATACCGATGTTTCGGTCAGCGTGATCGCTCTGGGTACCATGACCTGGGGCGAACAGAATACCGAAGCCGAAGCGCATAGCCAGATTGATCTGGCACTGGAACATGGCGTCAACCTGATTGATGCTGCCGAAATGTACCCGGTGCCGCCGCGCCCGGAAACCCAGGGCTTGACCGAGAGCTATATCGGTAGCTGGCTGAAAAAGTCCGGCCTGCGCGAGCGTATTGTGCTGGCCAGTAAGGCCGTTGGCCCGGCAAGCGATCCCAAGCGGCCCAGCCACTTTCGCGATGGCAAGCCGCACTTCGATCGCAAGAATCTGACCCAGGCGCTGGATGCCAGCCTGCGCCGCCTGCAAACCGATTATCTGGATCTGTACCAGCTGCACTGGCCGGATCGCACTGCCAATACCTTTGGTACGCTTGGTTTTCCCTGGCAGGATGATCCGGATGGCAGTACGCCCATCGAGGAAACGCTGGCCATTCTCAAGGAGTTTATCGATGCGGGTAAAATCCGCGCCATTGGCTTGTCCAATGAAACGCCCTGGGGTCTGGCACAGTTTCTGAAAGCCTCGGAAAACCTGGGTTTGCCACGGGTGGTGAGCATCCAGAATCCTTACAGCCTGCTCAATCGGCTGTTTGAGATCGGCCTGTCCGAGTTCAGCCGTCGGGAAAACATTGGTTTGCTGGCTTATTCGCCGCTGGCTTTTGGCGTGTTGTCCGGCAAGTATCTGAATGGTGCACGGCCTGCGGCTGCCCGCCTGACGCTGTTCGAGCGCTTTACCCGCTATAGCAGTGAAGGGGCTGCATTGGCGGCGCAGGCTTATGTCGATCTGGCACAACGCCACGGCCTGAGTCCGGCCCAGATGGCGCTTGCTTTCGTCAATAGCCGCCCTTTCGTGACCAGCAACATCATTGGTGCGACCACCCTGCCCCAATTGCAGGAAAATCTGGACAGTATCCATTTGACGCTGGATGAGACCGTCATGCAGGAGCTGGAAGCCATTCATGGCCGCATGCCCAACCCCTGCCCTTGAGCCCGGCCTTGCCCGCTGACGTAAAAAAGCCCTGGTTTATCAGGGCTTTTTCTTGGGCAGACATGCCTGTCAGGCTTACTCGATGTCTTTTTCGCGCTGGTACAGAGCGTAGCTGAAAATCGGCCAGCCAGATGCTAGGGCCTGTTCCAGTGTCAGCTGTTGCGGCTGCCAGTGTTCCGGCTGATCGTCATCGAATTCGCCGAACACGTCGTACAGGGTGGCAGACAGCACGTCATCCAGTTCGTCGGCGGATTTCATTTCCACCACGATGAAGTCGTACATTTTTTCCCATTCGCTGGAATTGCGCATCGGGATCTTGAAGAACACCATACTGTTACTCCTGTTATCAATGCGGGCCGCAAGGCTGCGACCCTGCTTCATGTTGCGCTGGGCGCTATCTTACCATTTGCACGGAATTGTTCATCCCCGTCTGGGACAAAATGCTGCGCCTGAAGTTTGCGTGACGACCGCCCGTTGGGACTTTTCAGTCATCGTCGCCCTCCCCGGCGGCATCGCCCAGCAAGTGGCCGGGCAGCTGCTTGTTGGGCTTGATGCCCATCTTGCGCAGCCTTTCTGCACTGGACAACAAGTTGCCGCGCCCGCTGGAGAGTTGCTTCATGGCATCGCCAAACGTGTCGCGGGTACTATCCAGCTGTTTGCCGAGTTTTTCCATATTGCCGACGAAGCCGGCCAGCTTGTCGTACATGGCACCGCTTTGCCGGGCAATCTCCTGGGCATTCTGGTTCTGGTATTCGTAGCGCCAGATGCTGGCCACGGTACGCAGGGTAGCCAGTAGCGTGCTGGGGCCAACAATCATGATGCGCCGCTCGAATGCCTCGTTGAACAGGCTCATGTCGTGCTGCACGGCCAGCAGATAGGCTGGCTCGACCGGAATGAACATGAAGACGAAATCAACGGTATTGAGGTGGTAGAGATCCTGATAACGTTTTTCCGACAAGCTGCGAATGTGCTGGCGTATGGCCGTTGCATGCAGTTTCAGCTCTTGCTCGCGCACGGCCGCGTCATCGCTGGCCACATAGCGTACATAGGCATTGAGACTGACCTTGGAATCAACCACCAGTTGCTTGCCTTCCGGCAGGTCGATCACCACATCGGGCTGGTAGCGTTTGAGGCCATCTTCGGTCTCCACTATATCCGACACTTGCACCCGGTATTCTCGGTCACGGGTCAGGCCGGATGTTTCCAGCACCTTTTCCAGCACCATTTCGCCCCAGCCACCCTGGGTCTTGTTGTTGGCACCGGTCAGCGCCTGAGTCAATGCCACCGCATCCTGGTTCAGTCGGGTATTCAGCTCCTGCAGGCGGCGCAATTCGTGTTCCAGTGTCAGCCGCTCTTTGGAGTCCTTGTCATAAGTATCCTGCACCAGCTTGCCAAAACCCTGGATGCGTTCGTGCAGCGGGCCAAGCATGGCACCGATATTTTGCTGATTCTGTTCGGTAAACCGTTTGGATTTTTCTTCGAGGATGTCGCTGGCTAATGCCTTGAACTGATTACTGAGCGTTTCGCGGGCTTCGCTGAGCAAGGCCAGTTTTTCGGCGGATTGCTGTTTTTCCTGTTGCAGCAGGGTTTGCAGCTCTTGCTCCCGGCCGCCCAGTCGCACCACTTCCTCGCCGTGCAGGCGCAGTTGCTGCTGCTGTTGCTGCCATTCGCTGCGCAGCTGCTCCAGCTGTTTGACTTGCTCCTGCCGGCTGGCCCAGTGCGCTGCGGTTTGTTGCTGTGCTTCGTTCAACTGTTGGCGCAGACTAGCCTGCTCCTGCTGCAATTTGTCTTCGCGTTGGGCGGCCTGCGCACTGTTGTCCTGCGCTGCTTGCAGTTGCGCCTGCAAAGTGGCTTCGCGCTGCAGCCATTGCTGTAACTCCAGCTGTTGACGGCGCTGTAGTTGGTAACGCGCCAGCAGCAGGCCGCTTGCCGTGCCCAGTAATATACCCAGTGCCAACTCAATCATCGGTTCATCCTGAAGCATGTCGGTTGCGGGCAAGCATAACTGATTATTTGATTTTGTACCAATTCATGAAGGGCCTTTGCATCAGCATTGCCGGCAGCGCCTGCTGCGGTTGTTTCCGATCAGATCGAATGGATTTCCGTACCGGGCAAAGAATATTCCCAATATCGACCGGTGGCGCAATGATCCAGGAATTCTGGGACAAAATAGCCTTCCTCCGTTGCAACCGCAACGTCATCAAACCACTGCTTGCAAAGCCATTGATCATGCCCAGTCTTCAGCCATTTTTACAGCACATCCAGGCCCGCAACCCGGATCAGCCAGAATACTTGCAGGCGGTAAGCGAGGTCGTCGCCAGCCTGGAACCTTTTTTGCAGCAGCATCCCCGCTATACCGAGCATGCCTTGCTGGAGCGGCTGGTCGAGCCGGAGCGCATCGTGATGTTCCGGGTCTGCTGGACCGACGACCATGGCCGGGTGCAAGTCAATCGCGGTTACCGTGTCCAGCACAGCATGGCTATTGGTCCTTACAAGGGTGGCATCCGTTTTCACCCCTCGGTCAATTTGTCGGTGCTGAAGTTTCTGGCGTTTGAACAAACCCTGAAAAACGCACTGACCACCCTGCCGATGGGCGGAGCCAAAGGTGGTGCTGATTTCGACCCCAAGGGCAAGAGTCCGGCCGAGGTGATGCGATTCTGCCAGGCATTTGCCAGTGAATTGCGTCGCCATATCGGTGCCGATACCGATGTGCCGGCCGGCGATATTGGTGTCGGTGGCCGCGAAATCGGTTATATGGCGGGCATGGTGAAGAAACTGAATAATCGCGCCGACTGCGTGTTTACCGGCAAGGGACTGAGTTATGGCGGTTCGCTGATGCGGCCTGAGGCCACCGGTTTTGGCACGGTATATTTTGCACAGGAGATGCTGCAGACCCGTGGCTTATCACTGGAGGGTTTGCGTATCAGCGTGTCCGGCTCCGGCAATGTGGCGCAATACGCAGTGGCCAAGGCGATGGAACTGGGTGCCAAGGTGCTGACGGTTTCCGACTCCGGCGGCACAGTCTTTGACGAGGCGGGTTTTACCCCGGAGAAACTGGCCGAGTTGATGGAAGTGAAAAACCACCTGTATGGCCGCGTCAGCGATTATGCGGCCCGCGTCGGACTGCCGTTTCATGCGGGCATCCGTCCCTGGGGCGTGCCGGTGGACGTTGCCCTGCCCTGCGCCACCCAGAACGAGCTGAATGAGAGCGATGCGCGCCAGTTGATTGCCAATGGCGTGTGCTGCGTGGCCGAAGGCGCAAACATGCCCTCCACGCTGGAGGCGGTGCGTCTGTTCGAGGAGGCTGGCGTACTGTATGCCCCGGGCAAGGCCAGCAATGCGGGCGGCGTGGCCACCTCTGGCCTGGAAATGAGCCAGAATGCCGCTCGGCTGAACTGGAGCCATGGTGAGGTTGACGCCCGCCTGCACTCCATCATGCAGGGGATTCATCAGGCTTGCCTGCTTCATGGTCGCGGGCCGGATGGTCGCCACAGCTATGTGCGCGGTGCCAATATCGCCGGTTTTGTCAAAGTGGCGGATGCCATGCTGGCGCAAGGCGTGCTGTAGCGCCGGGCGGTCGGTGGCCATTTGCCGCTGGCCGCAGATCTGGCCTGCGGTGATAATGCACTGTCATGAACCCTGTCCAGTTTATGCCATGCGCTTCCTACTTTTGCTGCTGACTCTGCCTGTCCTGTATACGCCATTGGCTGTTGCCGATGACATCCCGCCGCACCTGCAACTGGCGCGCCAACTACTGGAGGACGTCAGTCCGGCGCGCAATAGTTATCAGCACAATGGCAGGGTGCGCTGGAAGGGTGACTTTGGATTGTTTGGCAGCGTCACTGAGCCGGAAGTCAAGACGGACTGTAGCGGCCTGATCGACGCCCTGTTCGAGCGCGTCAATAGCCAGGCACTGGCTGCCGTGCACCATGGTCACTGGAAGGGCTATCCCAAGGCGGAAAACTACTTCGAGGCAATTGCCAGCGGCGAGGGATTCCTCCGGCGCGAGGTGATAGCGCAAGTGCGGCCGGGCGATATCTTTGCCGCCAAGTATCAGAATGAAAAAGACACCGGGCATGTGATGATCATCAACGCCATGCCACAGCCACTGAACCCGTCAAAAAAGCCGCAAATCGATGGCACCCTGCAGTGGGCGGTGGAGGTGATCGACTCCTCAAGCGCCCACTGGAAAGGCGATACACGCTATCGCGAGGATGGCAGCCAGCAAACGGGCATCGGGCGTGGCACTATCCGGCTCTACACCTTGCCGGATGGTAGTCTGGCTGGCTGGGCCTGGTCGCTGGGGCCGGCCAGCCGCTATCGCGATCACGACCAGTTGGCCATCGGCCAGCCGCTCTACCAATAGTGATGCCGGTTTATTCTGCTGCCTCCCAGTGCTGCAGGTAGATCTGCAGCTCCTTGCGTCCCTGCCATTCATTCGCTACCAGCTGGTAGACGGCATTGATATTGTCCGGCAGCCAGTCCACCTGATTGAACAGCATGGCGTCGAATTCCTGGCCCTGCTTGGCAATGCGCAACTTGAGATGCTTGTCGCCCACTACGCGCTGGCTCATCACCGCAAAGCGGTCGTAAAAATACGGGACCGGAAAGCCCTGCCCCCATACCTCGGCTGCCAGTTCTTCGGCAAAGGGCAGGTGCAATTCACGCGCATCCAGCCCGCCATCGGTCTCGATGGTGCGGGTCAGTTGGTTTTCATCCAGCAGTTCGCGCGCCACCTGCTCGAACGCCTGTTGGAATTCGCCAAAGCGCGCCTCGGCCAGCGTCATGCCGGCTGCCATGGCATGGCCGCCGAATTTCAGGATCAGGCCTGGATGGCGCTTGTAGACCAGATCCAGCGCATCGCGCAGATGAAAACCGGGAATGGAGCGACCGGAGCCCTTGATTTCCCCTTCGTCGCCGGGGGCGAACACGATGGATGGTCGATGAAAACGCTCTTTCAGCCGTGACGCCACAATGCCGACCACCCCTTGATGCCAGTCGTCGCGGTATAAGGTGAGCGTGTAGCGGTCGGCCGGATCAAAGCTGGCCAGTACCGCCAGCGCCTCGTCCTGCATGCCGTGCTCGATCACCCGGCGCTCGCGGTTGAGCCGGTCCAACTCCTGTGCCAGCGTCATGGCCTGGCTTTCACTGCCAGCCAACAGGCAGGCAATGCCCAGGCTCATGTCATCCAGTCGCCCCGCGGCATTCAGCCGTGGCCCCAGGGTAAAACCCAAATCAAAGGTATTGGCCTTGTAGTGGGCGCGGCCGGCAATGCGAAACAGCGCGGCAATGCCCGGCGCCATGCGTCCGGCGCGCATGCGACGCAGGCCATTTTCCACCAGGATGCGGTTGTTCTGGTCCAGCCTGACCACGTCGGCCACCGTGCCCAGCGCCACATAGTCCAGCAGCTCACCCAGATTCGGCTCGGTCTTGCCGGCATATACCCCGCGCTGGCGTTGCTCGGCACGCAAGGCCATCAGCACATAGAACATCACCCCCACCCCGGCCAGATTCTTGGAGGGAAATTCGCAGCCGGGCTGATTGGGGTTGACGATCAGCGCCTGCGGCAGGGTATCGCCCGGCAGGTGATGGTCGGTAATCAATACTTCGATGCCCAGCTCGCGTGCCCGCTCTACCCCGGCCACGCTGGCAATGCCGTTGTCCACGGTGACGATGATGTCCGGCTGGCTTTGCGCTGCCAGCTCGACAATTTCAGGCGTCAGGCCATAGCCGTATTCAAAGCGGTTGGGGACGATGAAGTCCACCTTGCCGCCCAGCATGGACAAGCCCTTTACCGCAACCGAGCAGGCGGTTGCGCCATCGGCATCGTAATCGGCCACCACCAGCATGCGCTGGCCGCTGGCGATGGCATCGGCCAGGCGCTGAGCCATGGCCTGGATGTTCTTCATCTGCTGATAAGGCAGCAAGGCCTTGAGGGCGTAGTCCAGCTCTTCGCAGCCGGCAATGCCGCGGGCGGCATACAGACGGGCCATCAGCGGACTCAGCCCCTGGGCAACCAGGGTGGAATGCGAGTCTGCGGAGACACTGCGGGTAACAATGTGCGACATAGTGTTCTCAGTACACGGCGGCCAGCGCTTGTGGCCGCTGCCAGAATTTCCACAGCGCGTGGCGGGAAATGGTTAGTTCGAAACCAGCCGGGCCATGGCACAGCAAGCGTAGCTGCTGCAGTTGACCCTGTTTCAATAGCTGCAGCAAGGGAGCAAACCAGTCCTGTTCCATGCGCTGCAGTTGTTCGCGCCAGCCCCAGGCGTCGCGGTACTGCGCGGCGGCCAGCAAGGCATCTTGTACCAAGAGCACATGCTCACACTTGCCAGCTGCCGCCAGCAAGCCATCGCAGGCGTATGGGGCTGCGTCACAGGGCAGCCCGGCTGCCGTCGCCTGCAGTTGCAGCAGCTCATCATCGGCCAGAACCAGATCCGGCCGCTCCACTGCGCTGCCCGGTCCTGCCTCGACGGCATCGCCCCACAGCCAGACGCTGTTGACCGGCAACTCGCCGCGCGCTTCGCGTTCATCATTCAGCGGGTGGATATACAGCAGCATCTGCATTTCATTGAGCAGGCGGCTCCAGTGCAGGCCGCGCTCGCCGGCAGGCAGGTGTTCGTTGACGTTCTCCCCCACGGCATCGGGCAGCGGGGTAAAGCTAGCCCGGCTGGCATCGGGTAGTTGCAGCAACCAGCGCCCCGGCTGTGATGCATGAAATTGCAGGCCGTCTTCGGCAAAGTGCTGATTCAGGCTGAGCAGCAGTGCATCGGCCTCGTGCTGGGCGAGGGTCATCACCCCGACGTCGGCCAGCAAGGCGCGGTCACGGTCGATGCGCACATGCACCGGATCGGCCAGCAGCCAGTGGCCGGCGCCCAGTCCGGCGCGTTGCGCCAGCTGGCTGGCGATGCTGGCACCAGGCATGCCCAGCGGTTGCTGATACAGGCTGCTCAGGGTGCTTGGTGCGGTGTGCCGGGTTCCGCGCCCCAGCAAGGTGGATAAGGCAGGCAGCGCCAGTCCACGGCAAACTTCGGCCCAGTCATGGGCATCCAGCCAGCTCAGGCCGGGCATCAGCAGTGTCAGCTTCATTGATTGAGGTACGGGCAGGTGGCGGGCAAGTTTCTTGTCCGCACGGCACTCGGCAGCGAGGCCAAGTCCTTCATTGAATGGATGGTTTTCGGAACTTATGACAGCAGGACTCAACCAAGTTGGTCGGGCGCACTGCCACTTGTCACAAAACCTGTATTTTCCCGGAAGCACGCATGGCGTCCACCAAAAGATGAATTATCGCAAACTGCTGCAGTTACCGCAAAATTGTACCCGCCGTCTGATCAATCACCACCTCAGCTGGCTGGGCTTGGCTGCCAGCCTGCCCTTGTTCGGCATGGCCACCGCCTTTGCCGTGGCGCCGGGCGACCCGCAGCCGGCAGCCGCCGAAGTGCGCCAGCGCATGGTCACCGAAAAGCTGGCCCTGCCCGTTTTCACCCCGCCAAGCAATGGCACGCGCTACTGGCGCAATGAAACGGTGAATCGTGGCGACACCATTGCCCACGTACTGAACCGGCTGGGCGTGCGCGATAGCGAGGCGCGGCGCTTCCTGTATTCCAGCCCGCTGTCGCGTGACCTGCTCAAGCTGAACACCGGTGCCACCCTCGCCGTGGAAACCAGCGATGAGGGCGAGCTGTACGCCCTGCGTTTTCTCAATGATGACGAAAACGGCGAAAAAGTGCTGGTGGCCATCGCCAAGCAGGGCGATCAATGGCAAGCCAGTGCCGACCCGCTGGCGACCGAGAGCATGGACAGCCTGCGCTCCATTACCGTCCGCCGCAGTGCCGTGCGCGAGTTGCAAGCGGCGGGTGTGCCGCGTGAGGTGATGGCACAGCTGGCGGACATTTTTGCCGACCAGTTCTCACTGGACAGCTTGCAGCCCGGCGACAGCATTCAACTGGTATTCGAAAGCCTGATCTACAACGGCAGCCCCATTGCCAATGGCAATATCCTGGCAGCAGAAATCAGTCGTGGCGGTCAGTGGCATCGCGCCTTTTACTTTGCCCATGATAGTGAAAGCGGCGCCTATTACGATGCAGCTGGGCGACCGGTCAAAAAAGGCTTCAGCCAGCAGCCGGTAGCCCATTACCGTATCAGCTCGGGCTTTGGCACCCGCTATCACCCGGTATTGCATTCCCTGCGCATGCACCAGGGCGTGGATTACGCCGCCGCACCGGGGACGCCCATTGTTGCGCCGGCCGATGGCGTGATCAGTGCTGCAGAAACGCAGAATGGCTATGGCAAAGTCATCACCCTGAGACATAATGCCAAGCTGAGCACGCTGTATGCGCACATGCAGCGTTTTGCCCCCGGCGTGAAGGTGGGCAAACCGGTCAAGGCCGGCGATCTGCTGGGCTATGTCGGCAGCACCGGGCGCGTTACCGGGCCGCATCTGCACTTTGAGGTAAAACTCAATGGCCAGGCGGTCGATCCGGCTACCGCCGCCCTGCCCGCCCCGGGCCTGGCCGCCAGCCAGCGCCTCGCCTTTGCCAAACTCAGCCGCCAGCTCACCGACAAACTGGCGCTATTGCGTGACACGCCGGGAACGATTGCACAACTGGATTGATGAAAAGACCGGAGCAGATGACGGAACGCTATATCGGACTGATGTCCGGCACCAGCCTTGATGGCGTGGACGCAGTTTTGCTGAGCATGGACGAACAAGGCCGTCCTCGGGTCGAGGCTGACAGCTTTCTGGCCTTCCCGCTGGCAATCCGCCAGCAGGTTCTGCAACTGCAACCGACGGGGCCGAACGAGCTGGATCGCGCCGCACGGCTGGGAAATGAATTGGCCCGGTTGTATGCCGAAGTGGTCGCGCAACTGCTGGCCGAACAGCAGCTCCCGCCCTCGGCCATTACGGCCATCGGCTGTCACGGCCAGACCATCCGCCATGCCCCGCATGCCGGCTATACCTTGCAGATTGGCAATCATGCGCTACTGGCCGAGTTGACCGGCATCGACGTCATTGGCGATTTTCGCAGCCGCGATGTCGCAGCAGGTGGCCATGGCGCACCGCTGGTGCCGGCCTTTCATCAGCATGTTTTTGCCAGCGACGCGGAAAATCGCGTCATCCTGAATATTGGCGGCATCAGCAATCTGACCCGTCTGGCGAATGGCGCAGCTGTTATCGGTTTCGATTGCGGCCCGGGCAATATGCTGCTGGATGCCTGGTGCCAACGCCACACCGGTGCCAGCTTTGATGCCAATGGCAGCTGGGCGGCCAGTGGGCGGCTGCATGTACCGCTATTGCAGCAGATGTTGGATGAACCATTTTTCCGCTTGCCACCGCCCAAAAGCACGGGGCGCGACCTGTTCGATCTGGCTTGGCTGCAGGCCCAACTGGCGCAGCAGCCCGATATTCCTGCATCCGACGTGCAGCAAACCCTGCTGCAGCTGACTGCCCACAGTATTGCTGATGCCATTACCCGCCACTGTCCGGATACCCGCAGCGTTTATGTTTGCGGCGGCGGCGCGCTGAATGCCGCGCTGATGCAGGCCCTGCAGCAGCAACTGCCGCAACAGGTCATCAGCAGTACCGCCGCATTGGGTTTGCCGGTGCACCAGGTGGAAGCCGCTGCCTTTGCCTGGCTGGCCTGGCGCTTCACTCACCGCCTGTCGGCCAATCTGCCGGAGGTGACCGGCGCCAGCGGGCTGCGGGTGCTGGGCGCACTCTATCCGCGCTGAACCAGCACAGCGGCCGTAGGCCTGACAACGCCAGCCACTCTGAGTGGCCTTGTCAGGCTATAATCAGCCACTGTCATAGCCCATAACGAGAAAAATGCGACTTTTCAAAAGAAAGGCCGTCGTCAAGAACAGTCAAACGCCATTGCCGCCCAAGCTTGCCAGCCTGCTGCGCGAAGCCTGGTGGCTGCTGATGGCCGTTGCTGCGGTCTACCTGGTGCTGGTGCTGGCCAGCTACTCCGCACAAGACCCTTCCTGGTCACATAGTTCGTCCGACCCTACCGTGCGCAACTACGGCGGCGCTTTCGGCGCCTGGCTGTCCGACATGCTGCTCTATGTATTCGGCCTGTCCGCCTGGTGGCTGGTGGTGTTCTGCCTGGTGGCCATCGCCTGGGGCTACCGCCGCATGGAAACACTGGGTTTTCGCCTCAATCCGATGACGCTGGCCGCCATGGGCGGTTTTTTCCTGCTGCTGCTGTCCAGCTCCAGCGTGGAGGGCATCGTCCTGGCCAGCAAGCAACTGAACTTGCCGCTGACTGCCGGCGGCATGCTGGGGCACTGGCTGGGCAAGGCCCTGGCGCATGGTCTGGGCCAGTCTGGCGCCTATCTGCTGCTGTCCGTAAGCGGGGCTATAGGTTTCTCCCTGTTCACCGGCCTGTCCTGGCTGGACATCATGGAAAAAATCGGTGGCACGCTGGAAGATGGCGTGCTCAAGCTGTGGCATGGCTGGCAGGCGCGCAAGGATAGGGAAATCGGCCGCGAAACCGCCCAGCAGCGCGAGGCCAAGGTCAGTACTGAAAAGAAAAAGCAGGAAGAAAAAGCCCCGGTACGCATCGAAGCCACGCTGGCTGAAGTGCCACTGTCGCCCAAGGTACAAAAACCGGTGCAGCAATCGCTGTTTGCCGACCCCGACCGTGGCGAGCTGCCCGGACTGAGCCTGCTGGAAGCGCCCAAGGATCAGCATGAGCCGGTATCTGCCGAAACGGTGGAATACACTTCACGCCTGATCGAGCGCAAGCTGGCCGACTTCGGTGTCGATGTCAAAGTGATAGCCGCCTATCCCGGCCCGGTGATTACCCGCTACGAGATCGAACCGGCGGTCGGTGTCAAAGGCGCGCAAATCGTCAATCTGATGAAAGACCTGGCGCGCGCCCTGTCGCTGGTGTCGGTACGGGTGGTGGAAACCATCCCTGGCAAGACTTATATGGGCCTGGAACTGCCCAATCCGAAGCGGCAGATCGTGCGCCTGTCGGAAATCATCGGCTCCGATGGCTACCAGAACATGAGCTCTCGCCTGGCCATTGCCGTCGGCAAGGATATTGCCGGCCAGCCAGTCACGGTGGATCTGGCCAAGATGCCGCACGTACTGGTGGCCGGCACCACTGGCTCGGGCAAGTCGGTGGCCATCAATGCCATGATCTTGTCGCTGCTGTACAAATCGACGGCGCGTGAAGTACGCCTGATCATGGTCGACCCGAAAATGCTGGAATTGTCGGTCTATGAAGGTATTCCGCACCTGCTGGCTCCCGTGGTCACCGACATGAAACAGGCCGCCAACGCGCTTAACTGGTGCGTGGGCGAAATGGAACGGCGCTACCGCCTGATGTCCAAGCTGGGCGTGCGCAACCTGGCCGGCTACAACCAGAAGATCAAGGATGCCGACAAGGCTGGCGAGAAAATCCCCAACCCTTTCAGCCTGACCCCGGAAACCCCCGAGCCGCTCGACTCCCTGCCGCTGATCGTGGTGGTGATCGACGAATTGGCCGACCTGATGATGGTGGCCGGCAAGAAGATCGAAGAACTGATCGCCCGCTTGGCCCAGAAAGCGCGTGCCGCCGGCATTCACCTGATTCTGGCCACCCAGCGCCCCTCGGTAGACGTGATTACCGGCCTGATCAAGGCCAATATTCCGACACGGATTGCCTTTCAGGTGTCCAGCAAGATCGACAGCCGCACCATTCTCGACCAGATGGGTGCTGAGGCCTTGCTGGGGCAAGGTGACATGCTTTATCTTCCGCCAGGCTCCGGCTACCCCAATCGGGTGCATGGTGCTTTTGTTGCCGATGACGAAGTGCATCATGTGGTGGAATTCCTCAAGACCACCGGCGAGCCCGACTACATTGAAGGCATACTCAGCGGCCAGAGCGAGGCTGACGAGGGTGCCGCCGCCAGTGGCGGCGATGTCGATGGCAGCGGCGAATCCGACCCCTTGTACGACGAAGCTGTTGCCATCGTGGTCAAAACCCGCAAGGCTTCCATTTCTTCGGTGCAGCGGCATTTGCGCATAGGCTATAACCGCGCGGCGCGGCTGATCGAACAAATGGAAAGCGCAGGCCTGGTTTCCGCCATGGAAACCAATGGCAATCGCACGGTATTGGCGCCGGCACGCGAGGATTAAGCCGGCAGCGCCAGCCATGCAGCAAGACAACTCGGCCACCGGCTATCCTGCCGGTGGCGCAACCCAGCACCGGTAGCGAGAAACCCATGTCCGGATACCTTCCAGAGCCCCCCTTCTCTCATGACAGCCAGGCCAAGACCGGCATTTTGCTGATTAACCTGGGAACGCCAACAGCCCCCACCGGCCAGGCGGTACGTCCTTATCTCAAGCAATTCCTGTCCGACACCCGGGTTATCGAAATTCCCAAAACCGTCTGGTGGCTGATTCTGAATGGCATCATCCTCAATGTGCGGCCGAAAAAATCTGCCGAAAAATACGCCAGCATCTGGAGTAAGGACGGCTCACCGCTGCTGGTGAATACCCGCAAGCAGACCAGTCTGCTCAAGGGCCTGCTGGGCGAACGCGGCATGCGCAATATTGTGGTCGACTACGCCATGCGCTACGGCCAGCCATCGGTCGAAAGCGTCATTCAGAACATGCGCGCCCAGGGCGTGGACAAGCTGCTGGTACTCCCCCTGTATCCGCAATACGCTGGTTCATCCAGTGCTACCGCCCTGGATGATGTATTCCGCGTACTGATGAAGCTGCGCAACATGCCCGAGCTGCGCACGGTGCGTCACTTTCATGACGATCCAGGCTATGTCGACGCACTGGCGCAACAAGTGCAGGCGCACTGGCAGCAGAATGGCCGGGCAGAAAAATTACTGATGAGTTTTCATGGTGTGCCGCGCTTCACCCTGGACAAGGGCGACCCCTATCACTGCGAATGCCTGAAAACCGGGCGTCTGCTGGCCGAACGACTGGGCTTGAGCAAGGAACAATACGTGGTCAGCTTCCAGAGCCGCTTTGGACGTGCCGAATGGCTGCAGCCCTATACCAGTGCCACGCTGGAACAACTGGGCAAGGCTGGCACCAAAAGCCTGGATGTGATTTGCCCTGGCTTTGTCTCTGACTGTCTGGAAACGCTGGAAGAAATCGCCATGGAAGGCAAACACAGCTTCCAGAGCAGCGGCGGCGGTGAGTTTCGCTACATCTCTTGCCTGAATGACAACCCGCAATGGATTGCTGCACTGGCGGGCATTGTGGGGAAAAATCTTCAAGGATGGCAGGAAGTTATAGAACAAGATACCGCCCAGCGCCAGCAGCGCGCGCAGTCGCTTGGGGCCAAGAGCTGACCTTCGGAAAAATAAATTTTAAACGCCCGAATAAACCCCGTTGACACTCGCGCAAACTGCTCCCCATAATCAGCGCAGCTGGTAGCCATTCCAAAAGAATGGCCTGAATCAGTAATGAGCAAGGTCTGAATTTCAATCAGACTGCTCGCAGAGATCGCCAAGTCTACATAGATAAGATCAGGGGAAATAAAATATGAATAAGTATGCTCGTCTGAGCCTCATCGCTGCTGCCGCCATGACCCTGGCTGCCTGCGGCAAACAAGAGCAACCGGCCGCTACCGACGCTTCCGCTCCCGTAGCGGCAGCCAGCACCGGCGGCGACGTGACCGTCAAGATCGGTCAGGTATCCCCGATGTCCGGCCCGATCTCGCATCTGGGCAAAGACAACGAATTTGGCGCCAAGCTGGCCATCGAAGACCTGAACGCCGAAGGCGTTGAGATCGGCGGCAAGAAAGTCAAGTTCGAACTGGTTTCCGAGGATGACCAGGGCGATCCGAAAATCGGTACCCAGGTTGCCCAGCGCCTGGTTGATGCTGGCGTCGTTGGCGTGGTTGGCCACCTGAACTCCGGCACCACCATCCCGGCGTCCAAGATCTACTCCGATGCAGGCCTGCCGCAGATTTCCCCGTCCGCCACCAACCCGGACTACACCAAGCAAGGCTTCAAGACCACCTTCCGCGTGATCGCCAATGACGTGCAGCAAGGCACCGCACTGGGTCAGTTCGCTGCTGACGGCCTGAAAGCCAAGAAGGTCGCCATCATCGACGACCGTACCGCTTACGGCCAAGGCCTGGCCGACGAGTTTGAAAAAGCCGTCAAGGCCAAGGGCGTGGATGTGGTTAAACGCGAGTTCACCACCAACACCGCTACCGACTTCAATGCCATTCTGACATCCATCAAGGCTACCAAGCCGGACGTCATCTTCTACGGCGGCATGGACGCACAAGCCGGCCCGCTGGCCAAGCAGATGAGCCGTCTGGGGATCAAGGCCAAGCTGATGGGTGGCGATGGCTGGCAGACTCCGGAGTTCATCAAGCTGGCTGGCGACGCTTCTGAAGGTCAGTTCTCCTCCAGCTGCGGCGTTCCGCGCGACAAGATGCCGGGCTTTGCTGCCTTCAACGACAAGTTCAAGGCCAAGTTCAACACCGAAGTACAAATCTACGCTCCGTATGAATACGATGCCGTACGTGTACTGGTTGATGCCATGAAGCGTGCCAAGTCCACCGATCCCAAGGTATATCTGCCGGAAGTGGGCAAGACCGACTACACCGGCGTAACCGGCAAGATCACCTTTGACGACAAGGGCGACATCAAGAATGGTGCCGTTACCGTTTATCAAGTCAAGGGCGGCAAGTGGGAAGTGGTTTCCACTGTAGGTGGCCCGGCTGCAGCAGCCAGCGCTGCTCAGTAATCACCTCCTGCTTCACCAGAAAAGCGCAGCCAAGGCTGCGCTTTTTTTACGCCGGTCACCAAGTGGATCCGGCCATTTTGACGGTGAGCTGATCTGGATCAGCCACAAAGGTTGACGAAATGCTGCAGAACAACAAAAATGTCCGGGTCAGTGGCGTAGATTGTATCCATTCCATGCCATCAACAGACCCCACCACCCCCGGGGTGTGCTGACATGAAATGCCAAAAGCTTTCGTGGCGAATGACCCTCATCCAATTCTAATTAGACCAGGGCATTTCCATGTATCTCCCGCGTATTACCCTTATCACCGCCGCCGTGCTGGCACTGGCTGCTTGCAGCAAACAGGACGCCGCCGCTCCGCAACAAAACGCATCTGCCGGTGCTGCTGCCAGCGATGCCGTTATCGTCAAGATCGGCTCTGCCAATCCGCTGACCGGTCCGTTCGCCCACTGGGGCCGCGATGCCGACAATGGCGTGAAGCTGGCTGCCGAAGAAGCCACTGCGGAAAACCTCAAACTGGACGGCAAGCCGGTCAAGTTTGAAGTCGTGTCCGAAGATGATCAGGCCGACCCGAAAACCGCCACCCAGGTGGCGCAGCGCTTTGTCGACAACAAGGTTGCTGGCGTCATTGGTCACCTGACTTCCGGCGCAGCGATTCCGGCCTCCAAGATCTACTCCGACGCAGGCATTCCGATGATTGCCGGTTCGGTAACCAGCCCCAAGTTCACCGAGCAAGGCTTCAAGAACACCTTCCGCATCATTGCCAATGACCAGCAGCAGGGACAGGCGCTGGCCAAATTTGCGGTGGGGGACCTGAAGCGTGCGCGCATTGCCATCATCGATGACCGCACCACCTACGGCCAGGGCCTGGCTGATGACTTCGCCAAATCGGTAGAAGCTGCCGGTGGCAAGGTGATCAAGCGTGAATTCACCACCAATAGCGCTACCGACTTCATGGCCATCCTCACCTCGATCAAGGGCGAAAAGCCGGATCTGGTGTTCTACGGTGGCATGGATGCCCAAGCGGGTCCGATGGTGAAGCAGATGCGCAAACTGGGCATCACGGCTGACTTCATGGGTGCCGATGGCGTGAATACCGCCGAATTCGGCAAGTTGGGCGGCAAGGATGCCGATGGCAGCTACGCTTCCAGCGCTGGCGCACCCAAGGAAAACATGCCGGGCTTTGCTGCTTTCAACGACAAGTTCAAAAAGCGCTTCAATGCCGAAATCCAGGCTTACGCACCGTACACCTACGATGCCACCCGCGTGATGATCGAAGCCATGAAGCGTGCCGGCTCGGCCGACCCGGCCAAGTACCTGCCGGAAGTGGCCAAGACCAAGCTGCAAGGCGTGACCGGTGAAATCGCCTTCGACCCCAAGGGCAATATCATGAATGGTACGGTTTCCCTGTACCAGCTCAAGAACAGCAAGTGGGAATCGGTAGCCAAGCCGGCCGCAGGAGCCAGCGCAGCGCAATAAGCATTTGCGTGATCGCCAAAGAAAAACGGCAGCCACAAGCTGCCGTTTTTCATGTGGCGCACCAGTTCAGTCGCGGAAACTGGCGGTTTGGCGCGTCATCATGGCCATGCCGGCCTGCTGGATGTCTTCTGACAGCAGCATGGCGGCATTCCAGGTGGCTACGTGATTCAGGCTGTCTGCCACGCTGTGGTCACGCGCGTAGTTAAGCATTTCCTTGCTGCCACGCACGGCCAGCGGCGACTTGCCCGCCATCAGCTGCGCGGTTTCCAGTGCAGCGGCCAGTAGGCTGTCGGCATCCGGTAGCAGCCTATTCACCAGACGGATGGCCAGCGCCTCTTCCGCACCCACATCGCGTCCGGTCAGCGCCATTTCCCGTGCCATGCCCTGCCCGACCACACCTGGCAAACGCTGCAGCGTGCCCACATCGGCCACCATGCCGATATCCACTTCGCGCACGCCAAATACGGCATCGGCTGCGGCAAAGCGGAAATCAGCCGCCAGCGCAATATCCAGCCCACCACCCAGACAGGCACCATGAATGGCGGCTACCACCGGCTTGCGACAATTCTCCAGGCTGGAGACAGTGTCCTGTAGCTGCAAAATGAGCCGCCGCAGCTTTTCGCGTTTGCGGCCTTCACAGTCATCCGCAATCACCGACTGGATGCCCATCAGCATGGCCAGATCGATGCCGGAGCAAAAATGCCGGCCCTGCCCGGCCAGCACCACCGCACGCACGGTCGGCTCGGCGTCTGCCCACTCCATCACCGCCTGCAGTTCCAGCCACATGGCCTGATTCAGCGCATTGGCCTTGTCCGCGCGGTTGAAGCGCACCAGCGCCACTTTGTCCTGCTGTTCGACGCTAAAGGTCTGCCATTGCATCGTCTGCTCCTTATTGCGGCCGCTTCTTGGGAATCCACGCCCACACCATCTCGCACTGGATGGGCGACTCACCAGACTCGTCAGTTACCGTGACTTCAACCAGGGTTTCACCTTTATCAATATGGTACAGGTCGCGGATCTGTGCATCGCTCAAGGTGGCCACGGCCCGCATATCGCCCTGGGAGCGCTTGGTGTAATTCACCTTCATCGACTTGAGCAGCATCAGCTTGTCATCCGGCACATTCATGCCCACCACGAAGCCGCTGGCTGTTTCGGCCAGCAAGGCCATGGCTGCAGCGTGCACACCCTTGATATGGTTCTGCACCTTGCGCTGATTACGGATCGATACCGTCAACCTGGTATGGTCGACCTGCTCGAAGCGCAAGCCGGATGTGGCAAGAAATGGCACCAGGCGGCCAAACAACAGGGAAAGTACCCTGCTGCGCAGGCCAACCGGCAGTTTCCCCACTTTGTCGGCGATGCGGCTCATGCTGTTTTTCTGATAGTCCATGCGTGTTAGCCCTCTTTGTTATGTCATGGAAGTGGAGTGGCCAGGCCCAGCAAGGCCCGGATTTGAATCTTCAGTGCCGGCAATACCGATTGATCGGTGCGCGCCAGTTGCAAGCCGCCCTGCAAGGCGGCCAGCATCAGCAAACCCATGGCCTGTGCCGTGCCTGCGTAATGCATGCTGCCATCCTCCCTCCCGGCGTCTGCGATGCGTACCGCCCAGTCACGCATCTCGTCGACGAAGGCATTGGCCTCTGCCTGCATCTCGGCTGGCAAGGTCTGGTATTCGGTGGTCAGGATGCCGCTGGGGCAGATCTGCTGATCCTGCTCGAAATAGGCATCGGTCAGGGTGAAGTAGCGTTCCAGCTGCTGCTGCGGGGCCAGCGTGTGCTGGGCATCGACAAAGCGCTGGAAGCGGCGGCGATAACGCTGGATCAGCGCTACGCCCAGATCGGTCTTCTTCGGGTAGTGATAATGGATGGCGGCATTGCGCACTCCCAGCTCCGAGCTGATGTGCTGGTAGCTGAAAGCATTGAAGCCGCGCGTCAGCAATAGCTGCTCGGCAATATCGAGAATGCGTTTACTGGTATCGTTTTTGGCATCGGCGGCAGGTTTCATGCGGAAACTCTACTTACTGGTTAGTAAGGTGTCAATCCAATACCCCTGAAAGCTGGACAGGCTTAGCGTATCAGTTATGATGGAAGGCATTTGGCCAACCCTGAGACCGGACCTTTTCCGATGCGACTCAAATTCAGCAAGATGCATGGCCTGGGCAATGATTTTATGGTGATAGACGGCGTCAGACAGACCGTTTCACTGGATACCGACAGAATCCGCCAGCTCGGCAACCGCCACTTCGGCATCGGCTTCGACCAGCTCCTGCTGGTGGAATCCCCCCACGCAGAAAACAACGATTTCCGTTACCGTATTTTCAATAACGATGGCAGCGAAGTAGAACAATGCGGCAATGGCGCACGCTGTTTCGCCAAATTTGTTTGCGACCAGAAACTGACCAATAAAAAGGCCATCCGGGTGGAGACCGCCAAGGGCGTGATCATTCCGGAATACCTTGGCCAGAACCAGGCTGTGGTCGATATGGGCGTGCCACGCTTCCGTCCGGTAGACATTCCCTTTGTCGCCGAAGGCGAAGCCATCACCTATCCGCTGGACATCGCCGGCTACAGTTGCGACATCAGCGTGGTGTCCATGGGGAACCCACACGCCGTTCAGGTGGTCGATAGTGTCGACACTGCACCGGTACAGCAACTGGGCGCCCTGATAGAAACCCACCACCGCTTTCCGGAAAAGGTTAACGCCGGCTTCATGCAGATTGTTTCGCGGCAGGAAATCCGCTTGCGCGTGTTTGAACGCGGTGCTGGCGAAACCCTGGCCTGCGGCACCGGTGCCTGCGCCGCCGTGGTGGCCGGCATTCGCCGTGGCCTGCTGGATGCCAAGGTGCTGGTGCATACCCGTGGTGGCGATCTGCAGATCGAATGGCATGGCGAAGGCCAGGCCGTACGCATGACCGGCCCGGCCATGACCGTTTTCCAGGGTGAAATCGAAGTCTGAACGACCGGACCTACCCTCCATGAAAAGGATGTGATTGATGCATAGCGACGAGGTATTGGCTTACCTGGAGAATCATCCGGACTTTCTGCAGCACCATGCCGACCGTTTCGGCCTGCGCGCTGCAGCCGCCCAGCAGGATCGGGTGGTGGTATCGCTGGCCGACCGCCAGATGCTGGAGCTGAAAGACCGTAACCGCCAGCTGGAAGCGCGCCTGCATCAACTCATCCGCCATGGCGAGGCCAATGACCAGATCATCCACAGCGCACACCGTCTGTCCTTGGCGCTGCAACGCTGCCTTACCCTGCAGCAGGTAGCCGACGGACTGGCCAGCTGCTTTCAGCAGGATTTTGCCCTGGAGCGCATGGCCTTGCGCCTGTGGCACCCGGCAGCCGAGGCCTCGCCGCTGTTCAATGCCCGCCACGAAGTGCAGGCATTGGCGCGCAATCTGTCCGCCCCCTACTGCGGTCCTTACGTCAATGACGAAGTGCTAGGCTGGTTCCCCGCCACGCCGGTGCTGCAGTCTTTCAGCCAGATCCCGCTGACCGATGCCAGTGGCGCGGCCTTCGGCTTGCTGGTGCTGGCCAGTGACGATGCGCAACGCTTTACCTTCGACATGCATACCCATTACCTGGCCCAAATGGGCGAGATCATTTCTGCAGCATTGCTGCGTGTACTGGGCCAGGCATGACAGCAACGTTGGGCGGCTGGATCCTGATTCTCCTGCTGGTAAGTTACTACTTGCACATTCTCTGGCGGCAGATCGCTGCGCGCAGCCCCGTGGCCATTACCGCTTTCGTGGCGGGCTACTTCATGCTGGCAGCGCTGTTCCGTCACGCTGAGCCCTATCCATTGCTGCGGCCGATCTGGCTACCTTTCATTTACTGCTATGTCTGGCTGGCTTTCTCGGCTGCCATCTGGCTGCTGGCTACCGCCAAAGTGTCACGGCGCGGACTCAGCTTTCCCGGCGAGCCCCCCCTGATCAGCGCCCTGCTTAGCTCGCAGCTCACGCTCAGCCTGGGCACCCTGCTGCTATCACCTTTACTGGACTGGCGCCCCATGGCGGCCTATGTGATGCTGCCGCCGGTGATCGTGGTGATCAGCTATCTGCTATACCGACTGTTTGCCATCCTGCTGCGGCGCAATGCTGACAATCGGCTCTCCTGGGCAGTGCTGCTGACCAGTACCCTGCTGTCGCCACTGCTCAGCATGTTGCTGGGGGCATGGCTTGCACCTTATCTGTTAGGTTGGACCTGACCCAGCTCTGCATGGCAATAAAAAAACCGGCCTCTGGCCGGTTTTTGCATGACTGCCAGCAGCTCAGGCCAGTGTACGGCCAAGCGCCAAGGCCAGTGCGGCCAGCTCCCCCAGCAATTGGCGGAAATCCTGCGGATTGAGCGCCTGTTCGCCATCACACCAGGCATTGGCAGGATCCGGGTGAATATCCAGCATCAGCCCATCCGCACCTGCCGCGATGGCGGCCTTGGCCAGGGACGGCACCATCCAGGCCTTGCCGCCGGCATGGCTGGGGTCGACGATGACCGGCAGATGGGTTTCCCGCTTCAATACCGGGATGGATGACAGATCCAGCATATTGCGATAACTCGGCTCAAAGCTGCGCACGCCGCGTTCGCAGAAAATAATGTTGTGGTTGCCACCCGCTGCAATGTGTTCAGCTGCCATCAGCCATTCGGTGAGGGTGGCAGATGGGCCGCGCTTGAGGATGACCGGCTTGTTGATCCGCCCTACTTCCTTGAGCAGCCCGACATTCTGCATATTGCGTGCGCCGATTTCGATCATGTCGACATCCAGCTCCAGGAATGTCTCCAGCATGCGCACGTCCAGTAGCTCGCTCACCATGGGCAGGCCATGCCGGCCGGATTCCTGGCGCAATTGTTCCAGTCCGGCCACGCCGATTCCGGGAAACGCATAGGGGCTGGTGCGCGGTTTGAAGGCACCACCACGCAGCAAGCGGCAACCTCCGGCCTTGACCAGCTCCGCGCACTGGGCCATCTGCTCGGCGGTTTCCACCGCGGCCGGGCCGGCGATGATCTGGATGGCCTTGCCGCCAAAGGCCTGGCCGCGCACTTGCACCACGCTGTCTGCCGGGTGTACTTCACGCGAAACAATGCGGTAATCCTTTACCACCCGCATGGCCCGTTCCACTCCCGGCATCAGCTCGAAAGCATCCGGACTGAACACCCGTTCATCCCCCACTGCGCCGATGATGGTGCGCTCGGTACCGCGCGAAACATGCTCGCTCAGTCCGGCGGCGCGAATCTTGTCTACTACCGCCTGGATATATTCATCCGGGGCGTGATGCTTCATCACAATAATCATGCGGATTTCCTGCAAGGGAAAGATCCGGCCTGCCTCTGCAGACGCGGACGGAGCTAATGGTTTGACTGTGCGATTCTAGCAGATCGTTCCAGTTTGCCTGCGGCTGGCTATTTGCGCAGATGCTGCCACTGGCGCGACAGACGGCGGCCCAGTCGCATCCAAACCGCCGGCCGCCTGTTGCGCAGCTGTTGTCGCAAGGCTTGCACGGCCTGCCAGTAGCGCGAGGCTGCCAGCCGGTCAAACACATAAGCCTTGAAGCGCAGGAAAGCCTGATAGCTACGCGCAAACCAGGCCACCTGCAGCAGCTGATTGCGAGTCAGCTCGAACAGGCGCGCAGCGACGGCAGTGCCCAGCAGCTTGGCCAGCACAATCACCAGCAGGCCAAACAAGGCATGGCCACGGCCGATCAGCAATACGGCCATCAGTTTTACCGGTAGCAGGCCCAGCACCGGCAGCAAAAACAGGCTGAGCGCAATGGCCGGTGGGCGGCTGGCAATCCAGCGCTCGATCTGGCGCAATAGCGGCAATCGGCCAAGCCTGGCCAGTATCGCCGCCAATTCGTCCCAAGCAAACTCCTCGAAGGCGATTAGCAGTGCTGCCAGCAGCACCAGCGGGCCGCTCACGATGCGCTTGATGCGCCAGGTAATGGTTTTACTGCGGCTGTCGCACATGGCGGGCTTTATGAAAGACGATGGCTTACAGGTGGGGTCAGGTATGAGCCAGATCAAGCCACTTGGCGGTGTGGCGCGGCTGATAATTACGCATGGTGTCCAGTAGTGTCAGGATGTCGGACGAATGGCTGAACAATTCCATATTGCTGGCCGGCACAAAACCTTCGGCCACGGCATGCCGGGTCAGCGCCAGCAGCGGTTGATAAAAGCCGGCCACATCCAGCAGCCCCACCGGCTTGTCGTGCACGGCGAGCTGCGCCCAGGTGAGGATTTCAAACAGTTCGTCAAACGTGCCAAAGCCACCGGGCAACGCGACAAAGCCATCAGCCAGTTCGGCCATCAGCGCCTTGCGCTGGTGCATGGTGTCGGTGACGTGTAGCTCGGTCAGGCCCAGATGGGCCACTTCCTTGGCCTTGAGAAACTCGGGAATCACACCGATCACCTTGCCGCCAGCGGCTAGCGCGGCATCAGCCGCCACACCCATCAAGCCCACCTTGCCCGCGCCATACACCAGGGTGATGCCCTGCTCGGCCAGCGTGCGGCCAAAATCGGCGGCGGCAGTGATGTACTCCGGGCGCTGACCCTTGTTCGAACCACAAAACAGACAAACAGACTTCATGTTCACACTCTCCCAAAAAGCCGCAGCCGGGTGGAGTGCTCCAGCCCGGCTGCGTATGGCATGTCGATAAGCTTACAAAACGGCTTGCGGGTAGGAACCCAATACCTTGACGAAGGAAGTGCGCTCCGCCAATCCGGCCAGCGCAGTGGCGACATTGGCGTCGTCGTGATGACCTTCCATGTCGATGAAGAACACATAGTCCCATAGGCCGGCACGCGACGGCCGCGATTCGAACTTGGTCATGGAGACGCCATTGTCCGCAACAGGTGCCAGCAACTGGTGCACTGCGCCCGGGCGATTGGGCGCTGCCACCACGATGGAGGTCTTGTCCTGCCCGGTGGCACCCACCTGCTGATGGCCCAGCACCAGGAAACGGGTGGTGTTGTTGGGTTCGTCTTCGATATTCTCGGCCAGTTTGACCAGGCCATAGCGCTCGGCCGCAGCCTGGCCGGCAATGGCGGCAGCTTGCGCATCTTCCCCGGCCAGTCGTGCAGCCTCGGCATTGCTGGCCACCGATACGCGCTCCACGCTATCCGGCAGGTTCTTGTTCAGCCATTCGTGACACTGCGCCAAAGCCTGGGCGTGGGCATAGACGCGGCTAATGCCGGCCATGCCCTCCTGCTTGCGCAGCAAGTGGTGGTGAATGCGCAGCACTACTTCGCCGCAGATGCGCAAGGGGCTGCTGACCATCAAATCCAGTGTGCGCCCTACCGCGCCTTCAGTGCTGTTTTCCACCGGGGCAACCACATAATCCAGCGCGCGCGATTCTACCAGGCGGAAAGCCTCGTCCACCGAGGCGCAAGCCACGGTATGCGCGGCATGGCCGAAATGTTTGGTGGCTGCCAACTGGGTAAACGTACCCTCCGGGCCGAGATAGGCAATGGACAGCGGCTTTTCCAGCGCTAGGCATTCCGACATTACCTCGCGGAACAATCGCGCCACGCTTTCATTCGGCAGCGGGCCGGGGTTGAGCTGCTGGATGCGGCGCAAGACTTGCGCTTCGCGTTCCGGGCGGTAGATGATGCCGCCACCTTTGATCTCGCCGATTTCGCGGGCGTGATTGGCGCGGCTATTCAGCAGATTGAGAATTTCCACATCGATGGCGTCGATGGCGTCGCGGTGTTGCTTCAGCAGTTCTTCTGACACGTAATCAATCTTTCACTATGACAAACTGGCCTTTTCCGATCTGGTAAGTTTCCGCGAGATAGCCTTCCGTCGCAAGCACCAGTCGTATGAAATCGGCACATTCAGCGGCGTGCGACAACACATTGTCCACCACGATCAGCCCGCCGGGCCGCAAAACCCGGCATAAAGCGGGCCAGTAAGCGGGGTAACAGCTGCGGTCGGCATCAAGAAACACCATATCCACGCTACTGTCTGCCTGGGCAGACAAATAAGCGCCGGCATCTTCGCAGCGCAGTGTCACCTTGGCGCTCAGGGCAAAGTCTTGCAAATGTGCTGCGGCCTGCTGCTGTTTGGCGGGCAGAATATCCAGGCTGGTGATGCTGCCGGCGCGGTCGCGCAGGGCCAGCGCCAGCCACAGGGTGGAATAACCATTGGATGTACCAATTTCCAGAACCTGCCGCGGATTGGCATGGCGCAGCAGCTGGTAGAGAAAACGCCCGGTATCCGGTGTGATGAACAGGTTCTTCTGTGCCCGTTCGCTGGTCGCGTCATCGTGGCGTTCGCCCTGCTCCCAGATGGCTTGCAGTCTGGTGAGTACCTGGCTTGTCAGCATAAGTTTTCCCTCTTGTGGTCAGAAACAGGCGGTAATCAGGTCCGCAAAAGACAGGACAAAGCGTGGCTGCTGATACATGGCCAGCAGCGCCAGCAGAATGATGGCAGCCAATAGCAGCCAACCGGCGCTTTTCATGTGGCTGCCCGTTCGGCAAAGGCGGCGGAAGCGCGCTCGCGTATCGGCAGGTTGGCGAGCGCAGCCATCACGCCCAGTACGATGGCAATGCCCCACACGATGTTGTAATTGCCGTTCAGGTCGTACAGCTTGCCACCCAGCCACACCCCAAGAAAGCTGCCCACCTGGTGCGAGAAAAACACCGCGCCGGACAACATGCCCAGATGCTGTACGCCAAACTGGCTGGCAATCACGCCATTGGTGAGCGGCACGGTGGATAGCCACAAAAAGCCCATGACCGAAGCGAAAATCAGCACCGATGGCACGGATAGCGGCAGCAGCAGGAACAGACCGATGGCAATGCTGCGTGCCAGATAAATGCCAGCCAGCAAGGGCGGCTTGGCAAAGCGGCTGCCGGCTTCGCCAAACAGGAAGGTGCCAAAGATATTGAACAGGCCGATCAGTGCCAAGGCCATGCTGGCGACATTGCCACCCATGCCGTGGTCACGCAGATAGGCTGGCAGATGCACGCCGATAAACACCACCTGGAAACCACAGACGAAATAACCAGCCATCAACAGGCGGAAACCTGGCTCGGTCCAGGCGCGGCTAAAGGTATGCAGCATGCCTTGCAGCAAGTGTGGATGGCTGTGCGGCTGTGCAGTTTGCGGCAGCGCGGCGGCCTGGCGGGTTAGCGAGCGACCCAGCGGCAACATCAACAAGGCGCACGCCCCCAGCACCAGCAAGGCCGGCAGCCAGCCCAGGCCGTCGATCAGCGAGCGTTCGATCGGCACCATGGCGAACTGGCCAAAAGACCCTGCAGCGGCGGTAAGACCCATGGCGCGCGAACGATAGGCAGCCGGCACGGTGCGGCCCAGTACACCGAATATCACGCTATAGGTGGTGCCGGACAGCGCCAATCCCAGCAGCACCCCGGCAGACAGGGAGAACATCACCGGGCTGGCCGACACCGTCATCAGCAGCAAGCCCAAGGCATACAGCAGCCCGCCGCCCAGCAATACCTTACCCGGGCCGTGGCGGTCGGCCAATGCGCCGGCAAAGGGCTGGGCCAGGCCCCACACCAGATTCTGCATGCCCAGTGCAAAGGCAAAACTCTCACGCGTCCAGCCAAATGCAGAAGTCATGGGCGGCATGAAAAAGCCGAAACCGTGGCGCACACCCATGGCGAGTGAAACAATCAGGCCGCCGGCGAGCAGCAAGCGTTGGAGGGAGCGGTCCATGGAATGATTTCCGATATTGTTATGGTCATCCATCATATGACTGCAACGCACAAGAAAAAACCCGTGTTGAACACGGGTTTTTGCACACACTGTCGCCACAGCAGAACAATCACCCTCAGCCGTGCTGGCGGGCGAAATCCTGCATGAAGTTGGCCAGGGCCTTGACGCCTTCGATTGGCATGGCGTTGTAGATGGAAGCACGCATGCCGCCAACCACACGATGACCCTTGAGCTGGATCAGGCCGTTCTTGCGCGCTTCCATCAGGAAGCTCTCTTCCAGCGCGTCGTCCTTCAGGCGGAACACCACATTCATGCGCGAGCGGAACGGTGCATCGATATGGGTATGGTAGAAGCCTTCGCTGGCCTCGATGGCGTGATACAGCAGGCCGGCCTTCTCCGCATTGCGGCTTTCCATGCCCTTGACTCCGCCCAATTGCTTCAGCCACTTGAATACCAGGCCGGCAATATAGATGGGATAGGTGGCCGGCGTGTTGTACATGGAGTCGGCAGCGGCGTGGGTCTGATAATTCAGCATGGTCGGCAGGTCGGCACGGGCACGGCCCAGCAGATCCTCGCGCACCAGCAAGACCACCAGGCCGGACGGGCCGATATTCTTCTGCGCCCCGGCATAGATCAGGCCGAACTTGCTGACATCCACTTCACGCGACAGGAAGTCGGACGACATGTCACAAACCAGCGGCACGCCTTGATCCGCAGGCACAAAGGGGAACTGCAGGCCGCCGATGGTTTCGTTGGAGGTGTAGTGCAGATAAGCAGCATTGGGGTCACGCTGCCAGGTGTCTTCTGCCGGTACATAGGCAAAATTACGGTCTTCGCTGCTGGCCACCACATTGACATTGCAATAGCGGCGCGCTTCCTTGACTGCCAGCTTGGACCAGTGGCCGGTATTGACGATATCTACCGACTGTTTGTCACCCAACAGATTGAGCGGCACCATGGAAAACTGCATGGAGGCGCCACCCTGCAGGAACAGCACCTTGTAACCGGCCGGCACGTGCATCAGCTCGCGCAGATCGTGTTCGGCATCATGGATGATTTCCATGAATTCCTTGCCACGATGGCTCATTTCCATTACCGACATGCCGGAGCCGTGCCAGTCCAGCATTTCGCTCTGGGCTTGAGCCAGTACTTCGTGGGGCAATACCGCCGGTCCGGCAGAAAAGTTATACACCTTGGCCATGTCTGTCCTCAGTCATTGCTTCAATGTTGCGGCATGACCCGGCAGGCCATGCCGGTGTGTGTCACTGCGTGAGCAGGAAATGGGCCCGGGCAACAGCCACCGGCTTGCGGCGGTCTTCCTGCCAGGCTTCTATCAATACATGGGCGACACGCTTGCCCTGCTTGGTGATTTCGCAGCGGGCAAACAGGGTTTGCGGCCGGCCTGAACGCAGGTAATCCAGCGAAAAATCGACAATCTTGGGGGCTTCGAGCGATTCGCGATGCCAGATCAGGTGCAAGAGCGCGGCATTTTCCAGAAAGCCGCCAATCAGTCCGCCGTGCAGCGCCGGCAACGCGGTATTGCCGACATTGCGCGGATAAAACGGCAGCTGGAACAGCAGTTCGCCATCGTCACCCGTACTCACTTCCACGCCCATCAGCCGGGCATAGGGAATGGCCTCGCACAGCGCGGCAACATTATTGTCATCGCGCAGCGCGGCCAGTTGCTGCATGAATTCGCTCATCAGGCCCCCTCTTTCAGCATGGAGGCGCGGCTGGATTCACGCATGAAGGTGGCCACGCCATGGGCAATGGGGTCTGCGGGGTCGTCGTGGTAGCACACCGCGCGGGTGAAGGCGATCTGGCTGGCCAGGCGGTAACATTCCGCACGGCAGTAGATGGCCTTGCCTGGCGTGGCAGCCTTGAGATAATCGATGCGCAGATCCAGCGTGGCGATGGTTTCAAAGTCTGGCAGGCAGGCCGTCACTGACACGGCACTGGTGGTATCCACCAGCGAGGTAATGACCCCGCCGTGGATGGTGCCGCTGGCCGGGTTGCCAACCAGGTCTTCTCGCCAATCCACTTTCAGCGTGGGCTTGCGGCCCTCGGTGCCCAGATACTGGAAACCGAGGGTGGCGCAGTGCGGCAAGGAGACGAAGAGCGCGCTCATCGTCTCCAGCACCTGCGCATTGGCAGGCGTTGCCGTCATGCCTCGGCGTCCCCTGCGCTGGCTGCGTCAGCTGCCGGTACGGCAGCATCCACGCCATCAGCCACGTCACCGTCGACCACTTCCGCCTCGTCGTCAGACTCGCCTTCGGCAACCTTTTCCAGGCCGATCAGTTTCTCGCCCTCGTCCAGATTGATCAGGCGCACGCCCTGGGCCGAGCGGCCGGTTTCGCGCACTTCCGATACCTTGGTGCGGATCAGCACGCCACCGGTGGTGATCAGCATGACGTCGTCGCTGTCTTCCACCAGGCTGGCGGCCACCAGCTTGAGACCGGTCTTGTCGGTCAGATCCATGGCGATCACGCCCTGGGTGCCACGGCTGGTATGACGGAACTCGCCGGTGCGGGTGCGTTTGCCATAGCCGCCATCACTGGCGGTCAGCACTTGCTGCTCTTCCGAATTGGTGACCAGCAGCGAAATCACATGCTGACCTTCGGCCAGCATCATGCCACGCACACCGGCTGCAGTACGGCCCATCGGGCGCACATCGGTTTCGCTGAAGCGCACGGCCTTGCCGCCATCGGAGAACAGCATGATCTGCTCGTTGCCGGAGGTCAGTGCCACGCCGATCAGGTTGTCGCCCTCTTCCAGACGTACGGCGATGATGCCGGCGGTACGCGGACGGGAGAAGGCTTCCAGCGGAGTTTTCTTCACCGTACCGTTGGCGGTACACATGAAGATGAACGGACCCTTGGCCTTGAGGGCGGCATCTTCGTCGTCCTCGATCTCGTCCTCGGTCTCGGCGTCAGTAAAGGCCTTGATTGGCAGCAGTGCGTTGATCTTTTCGCCATCGGCCAGCGGCAGCACGTTCACCATCGGTTTGCCACGGCTGTTGCGGCCGCCTTGCGGCAGATTGTAGACCTTGATCCAGTAGCAACGACCCTTGCTGGAGAAGCACAGCACGTAGTCGTGGGTATTGGCCACGAACAGGGTGTCGATGAAATCGTCATCCTTGGTGGCTGCAGCCTGCTTGCCACGACCGCCACGGCGTTGCGAGCGGTAGTCGTCGATCGGCTGGGTCTTGATGTAGCCGGTATGGGAAATGGTCACCACCATGTCTTGCGGGGTGATCAGGTCCTCGATATTGATGTCGCCACCAAAGGGCTCGATTTCAGAGCGGCGGCCATCGCCAAACTGGGTCTTGATGGCCAGCAGTTCGTCGCCGATGATCTGGTTGATGCGTTCCGGGCGTTCCAGAATGTCGATCAAATCCAGGATGATGGCCATGATGTCGCGGTATTCGCCGACGATCTTGTCCTGCTCCAGGCCGGTCAGGCGTTGCAGACGCATTTCCAGGATGGCCTGGGCTTGCGCATCGGACAGGCGATAGCCATCAGCATGCAGACCGAACTCGACGTCCAGGCCATCCGGGCGGGCCTTGCTCTGATCCACGCGCGACAGCATTTCTTCCACCAGTTCGGAACGCCACGGGCGCGCCATCAGCGCGATCTTGGCAGCCGGCGGGGTTTCCGAAGCCTTGATCAGGGCAATGATGTCGTCCACATTGGACAGCGCCACGGCCAGGCCTTCCAGGATGTGGCCACGCTCACGTGCCTTGCGCAGTTCGAAGATGGTGCGGCGGGTAACGACTTCGCGACGGTGCCGCAGGAATTCGTCGATGATCTGCTTCAGGTTCAACAGGCGCGGCTGGCCATCGACCAGGGCCACCATATTGATGCCGAAGCTGTCCTGCAGCTGGGTCAGCTTGAACAGGTGATTGAGCACCACTTCCGGCATTTCGCCGCGCTTGAGCTCGATCACGATGCGCATGCCGGACTTGTCCGACTCGTCGCGCAGATCGGAAATACCTTCAATCTGCTTGTCGCGCACCAGTTCGGCAATGCGTTCCAGCAGGCGCGACTTGTTCACCTGGTACGGAATTTCGTCGACGATGATGGCCTGGCGGTCGCCCTTGCCGATGTCTTCGAAATGGGTACGGGCGCGCATGATGACGCGGCCACGACCGGTGCGATAGCCCTCTTTCACCCCGGCGGTGCCGTAGATGATGCCTGCAGTCGGGAAGTCCGGTGCCGGAATGATGTCGATCAGATCATCGATGGTCAGTTCCGGGTTGGCCAGCAGCGCCAGACAGGCATCCACCACTTCCGTCAGGTTGTGCGGCGGAATATTGGTGGCCATGCCCACGGCAATGCCGGAGGAGCCATTGATCAGCAGATTGGGGATCTTGGCCGGCAGAATCAGCGGCTCGTGTTCCGAACCATCATAGTTCGGCCCGAAGTCCACGGTTTCCTTGTCGATGTCGGCCAGCAGTTCGTGCGCAATGCGCGCCATGCGGATTTCGGTATAACGCATGGCGGCAGCGCTATCGCCATCCACCGAGCCGAAGTTGCCCTGGCCATCCACCAGCGGGTAGCGCAGGCTGAAGTCCTGCGCCATGCGCACGATGGTGTCGTAAACAGCCGAGTCACCGTGCGGGTGATATTTACCGATGACATCGCCTACGATACGCGCCGATTTCTTGTAGGCGCGGTTCCAGTCGTTGGAAAGTTCGTGCATGGCAAACAGCACGCGACGATGTACCGGTTTGAGGCCATCACGCACATCGGGAAGCGCGCGGCCCACGATCACGCTCATGGCGTAATCGAGGTAGGAGCGGCGCATTTCCTCTTCGAGGCTGATTGGGATCGTTTCCTTGGCGAAAAGCTGATCTGTCATGGGTAAATGGCTATCTTTTCAGGAATCAAAAATAGCCTAGATTCTAGCACGTCCACCCCGTCTACGCATGCCTTGTCGCTTGATGAGCAGCTGCAATGACGGTCAGCCGGTCGCCGCCCTGCTGTGTCAGGTACTTAGCATCACCGGCAAGGGAAATAGTCTGCAAAACCGCCGCACCCAAGCGGGAGCAGTCATGACAAAGGGCCGCCCCTGGCGACCCTTGATCGGTACGGCAGCCGCCAATCAGCGCTTGCCGGCTGCTTCTTCGCGCCGACGACGCGCCTCTTCCAGCAGGTAGACCTGGTAATCGTCCAGGTCGCCATCGAAATCCTTCACCCCGCCGCGCGAAACCAGCCAGAACTCATCACACACCGCACGCAGCAAGGCGCGGTCGTGACTCACCAGCATCACCGAGCCTTCGAACTCGTTCAGCGCCACGCTCAAGGCCTCACGGGTAGCCAGGTCCAGGTGGTTGGTCGGCTCATCCAGCAGCAGCAGATTGGGGCGTTGCCACACGATCATGCACAGCACCAGCCGCGCCTTTTCGCCGCCGCTCATGCTGCCGACCTGCTGCTTGACCATGTCGCCGCTGAAGTTGAAGGTGCCGAGGAAGTTACGCAGCCCCTGCTCGCGGCAATCATTGGCTGGCGGACGGATGGCCGCCGGAATGTCACGCGCCAGGCGGAACATGTGCTCGAGTGGATTATCCTGCGGGCGCAGTACATCCAGCTCCTGCTGCGAGAAGTAACCGATATTCAGCCCCTTGCCGCGAATGATCTCGCCGCCGGTTGCCTGCAAGGCCTCGGCCACGGTCTTGACCAGGGTCGACTTGCCCTGCCCGTTCGCCCCCAGAATACCGATGCGCTGACCAGCCAGTACCGAGCGATTGACGCCACGCACGATGACGGTGGGTGGTGTACCTGCCGGTGCATCCTCGGCTGCCGGATAGCCAAACTCGGCCTGCGACATGGTCAGCATGGGATTGGGCAGGCTTTGCGGCTCTTTGAATTCAAACTGGAAATCTGCCTCGGCCAGCACCGGAGCAATCTTCTCCATCCGCTCCAGCGCCTTGACCCGGCTTTGCGCCTGCTTGGCCTTGCTGGCCTTGGCCTTGAAGCGATTGATGAAGCTTTGCAGGTGGGCAATCTTCTCCTGCTGCTTGGCCTGCGCCGCCTGCTGCAGAATCATCTGCTCGGCGCGCATGTCTTCAAATTTGCTGTAATTGCCGCCGTAGCGCACCAGCTTGGCGTTGTCGACATGCAAGGTGACGTTGGTGACTGCATCAAGAAATTCGCGGTCATGACTGATCACCACCATGGTGCCGCCATAGTTTTTCAGCCAGGCTTCCAGCCAGACCAGTGCGTCCAGATCCAGGTGGTTGGTTGGCTCGTCCAGCAGCAAGAGATCGGACGGACACATCAGTGCACGTGCCAGTTGCAGGCGCATGCGCCAGCCACCGGAAAAACTGTTTACCGGCTGGCTTAGCTCGGCCACGCTAAAACCCAAACCCAGAATCAGCGACTGCGCGCGCGCCGGCGCGTCGTGCTCGCCCGCATCATTCAACGCCGTATAGGCATGCGCCATGCGCATATAATCTTCGCCCGCCTCGGCCTCGGCCACTTCCAGCCGCGCCGCCAGCAAGGTGGTATCGCCCTCGACCACGAAGTCGGTGGCAGTCTGCTCGGTTTCCGGCATGTCCTGCGCCACCTGCGCCATGCGCCATTGCGCCGGGATCGACACATCGCCGCCATCTTCATGCAGGCTGCCATTGAGCACTGCAAACAAGGAGGACTTGCCCGCGCCATTGCGGCCAACCAGGCCCACTTTCTCGCCCGGATTAAGCGTAACCGAGGCGTTGTCGAGCAAAACTTTACTACCGCGACGCAAGGCCACGTTCTTTAAGATAATCATTGAGTCAGTTGCGCATTCATGAGGGCGAGGTGAATTTCACTTGAGTGAGCCGCATCGGGCCCGCAGCCATGGACAGGCTGCTGGCAACCCTGGCTTGGGCAAACGAGGCGGCAGTATCGCACGAAACGACCCGCCTGGCGGTGTCTTGCACTCGTCCGCAACGTACGCGTCGCAGACGAATTGGTACGACGAGACGAGCAACAAAGCGGTATGGGCGGTGATTTCGTCTAAAATCTTTTGCCGAAAACGCAAATGCAAAACGGGCCTTGTATTTCTACAAGGCCCGTGGAATATGGTGCCGGCGGCAGGAATCGAACTCGCGACCCCCTGATTACAAGTCAGGTGCTCTACCAACTGAGCTACACCGGCGAAGGGCTGCAATATAGCGTCTTGCCCCTTGGCTGGCAAGCCCGTCAGTGCATTTTTTTATGCTTCTTGATCGGCTTTTTCGCTAGCTTATTGTTTTTGCTTGATTTGTGATGAGCGGGCTTGGCGGTATTTTTTTTGCCTGCCGTCACTTTGCCGGCAGGCTTGTGTGTTGCCGCGGCCGCGTGCTTGCCATGCTGACGGTGCTGCCCCTTGCCCGCGGCATGATGCTTGCGGCTGGACGGCTTGCTGGCTTTGCGGTGCGTATTGGCGGTATTGGCCCGACTGGCTGATGCATGATGCGCTGGCTTCTTGGCAGACTTGAGCGGTGCGCTCGGCACATCGCCCGGCAGCGGGATGTCTTCGGTTTCTGCATGGGCGAAGCCGCCCAGCAGCAGTGCACCCAGCAACAGGGCAGTGCGAATAAATGAATGATTCATGGTGAAGTCTGGGCCCTTAGTGGTTGGCCATCTGGCTTGATGAACATGGATGCAAGGTGGCAATACTAGCATGGCTTGTCTGCGGCATCACCCAGCCGGGGCCAGGGCATTGCCCTGGCCGTGTGCTCCATTACGATACGCATGTGCATTCAATTTGCATTTGACTGGGCAATTACTCCGACAAAGCTGATGCCGTGGGCTTATAAATAATGCTAAAGACATTTGCTTCGCAAAGGAGCGCATTTCATGCCCGGCTTTTTTTGCACACTGCTGGTACTTGGCCTGCTGCTCATGCCCGACCTTGCCCGGGCAGCAGAACCAAGCCAGGTCATCATGCTGGAATGCGACTATCTCCCCAGCATCTGCAATCAGCCAGACCAACCCAGCCCCGGGGTGATGATAGAAATTGGCAACGAAGTGATACGCCGGGCCGGCTTTACTCCTCAGACCAGAATTCGCCCTTGGAACCGCGCCATGCGCGAGGTGATCGCCAGCCGCAACGCCATCATCATTTACTTTGCCCGCACACCTGAGCGAGAACCGCTGTTTCACTGGATTGCCATCATCAATCGCACAGATTTCAGATTTTTCACCCGCGATGGCGCTGCGCCATGCAATACCTTGCAGCAAGCTGCTGCCGGGCGCATCGGCGTACGCAGTGGTTCCAGCGTGCTCAGCTGGCTGGCGCAACAAGGCATGCGCACACAACAAATCGAACAAGGCCAGCTGGCCGATATGGCCAAAATGCTTAAGGCTGGCCGTGTCGACAGTTTTCTGGGCAGTGCTGCCACCTTCAAGCCCAGCTACCAACAAGAAACCGGCGCCATGCCGGTAGAAGGCAAGGTGGTCTACAGTAGCGAAAACTGGATTGCCTCCGGCCCACTCTTTCCGCCCGAAACCGCAGCCAAGCTCGCCAATGCCCTCAGTCGCATGAAAGAAGACGGCTTTATCGAGCAGGTCATGCGTAAATATGGCAAGTAAATACAACGCATCAGGCTGTTGAGTGCAGCCTCTCACCGCCATGGACAAGCACGCCGGACAGGATACTTGTCATTCGGCCGTCACTGCTGCGCGCACGCTCCAGCAGGCCAGCACACCCCATAGCACAGCCAGTGCATTACCCAGGGTGAACAGCACATGAAAAACCTTGGGTGCTGCGAGCCAGCCTTCCAGATGATTTTCTCCCAGCAGCAAGGACAAGCCACATAACAATAAGGTGACATTACGCTTGGTACGCAGATCCGGCTGATGGGCAGCCCAGCCAAAGACAAAGGCGAGCAGCAAGTCGAAGTAAGCAATTTCCCGCTGCCAGTGTGGGGACGCGGCCCAGGTGGTGCCAGCAGCAGTCCATGCTGGCTGGACAATGTGGGCCAGTGCCGCACCAACAGCCGCACTGGCCCACAGCCGCAGCAAGATGTCGAAGCGGGCGCATCCTGAAGATGAGTTGATGGCTGGCTGGCGTTTCATCGGCAAGGGCTTTCTGCAAAACTGCTGTAGCTCCTCTCTCGAATAATGGCGAGGAGCGTGGTTTGAAGTAAACGGCAGATGATAATACTTGTATGTCATGATTGGCCATTCTCAAGAAAAGCCAGCATGAAACGCGCCCTTCTACTTCGACCTGCCCCCTCGCCTGTCAAACCCTGTACGCAGAATGCCCACCGCCTGGAGGCTGTGTGGCCCACGACGAAGTGCGTGACTGGCTGAGATAATCTGCGTGATGTGAATAATCATTCCTACGGCGGGAGCTGTTCCGCATGCAGGACCACAGTGGACAATGTGCTTGTCTGGCTTGGCTGAGGCGGCTTTGCATGGGCTGCACAGCAAACAGGGTTCCGGTATAGTAAAGCCCATCTCATTCACCTACCCGCTTACCCAAGCCCAATAAAAGCAATTGGGGGGGGAAGGGGGTGGCAAATAGCTGGAAAGTTAATTAAATCCAGTAAATTCAAGGGTTTATGCAATCATGCTGCTAATGATCGATAACTACGACTCGTTTACCTACAATCTGGTGCAATACTTCGGCGAGCTCCAGCAAGAGGTAAAGGTGTTTCGCAATGATGAAATCACCCTGGAACAAATCGAGGCCTTGCAGCCGCAGTACCTGGTGATTTCCCCCGGCCCCTGCACCCCGAACGAGGCCGGGATTTCAGTGGCGGCCATCAAGCATTTTGCCGGCAAGCTACCCATCATGGGGGTGTGCCTGGGTCATCAGGGGATTGGCCAGGCTTTTGGCGGCAAGATCATTCACGCCAAGCAGCTGATGCATGGCAAGGTGTCGCCGGTGCATCATCACAATATCGGCATGTTCCGTGACCTGCCCAACCCGGTTAGCTGCACCCGCTATCACTCGCTGGTGATCGAGCGTGAAACGCTGCCGGACTGTCTGGAAATCACCGCCTGGACCGACGATGGTGAAATCATGGGCGTGCGCCACAAAACCCTGCCCATCGAGGGTGTGCAGTTCCATCCCGAGTCCATCCTGACCGAGCATGGCCACCGCATGCTGGACAATTTCCTCAAGGAATTCGCCTGAGCGAATGACTGACGGCCCCGCCCAATACTGACGGGGCCTCTTTGCCGTGCTGCCAAGACAGCCCCGCCCGCGATTCAAGGACCCTCATCATGCTGACCCCCCAGGCCGCCCTCAACCGACTGATTGACGGCAACGAACTGTTTTTTGACGAAATGCTGGATCTGATGCGCCAGATTATGCGTGGCGAGCTGACGCCGGCGCAGACGGCTGCCATTTTGATTGGGCTGCGCACCAAGGTGGAAAGCGTGTCGGAGATTGCCGCTGCCGCCACGGTGATGCGCGAGTTCGCTACCCCGGTGCCGGTCAGCCGGCGCGAGCATCTGATTGATACTTGCGGCACTGGTGGCGACAAGAGCCACACCTTTAATATCTCCACCACCTCGGCCTTTGTGGTGGCTGCCGCCGGGGCACGAGTAGCCAAGCATGGCGGGCGTTCGGTATCGTCCAGCTCCGGCAGTGCCGATGTGCTGGAGCTGCTGGGGGTTAATCTCAACCTCAGCCCGGAACAGGTGGCCCGCTGCATCGATGAAATCGGTGTCGGCTTCATGTTCGCCCCCAATCACCACAGTGCGATGAAGCATGTTGCCCCCATCCGCAAGGAACTTGGGGCGCGCACCATCTTCAATATCCTGGGGCCGCTGACCAATCCGGCCAACGCCGATCACCAGATCATGGGGGTATTCCACCCTGATCTGGTCGGCATCCAGTCGCGGGTGTTGAAGCAGCTGGGCAGCAAGCATGTGATGATCGTGCACGGCCTGGACGGGCTGGATGAGATCACCCTCAGCGACCGCACCATGGTGGCCGAACTGAAAGACGGCCAGATCGAGGAATATATCCTGGACCCGCGTGAGCTGGGTTTCAGCTTCTTCGAACTCAAAGATATCCAGGCCACCAGCGCCACCGCGTCGCGCGACATCCTGCTGTCGGTACTGGACAACCAACCTGGTCCGGCGCGGGACATCGTCCTGCTCAACGCCGGCGCAGCGATTTATACTGCCGACATTTGCGCCACGCTGCCGGAAGGCATTGCGCTGGCGCGGGAAGTGCTGGCCAGCGGCCAGGCACGCGCCAAGCTGCAGCAACTGATAGACCTGAGCCAGTCACTGGCTGGCTAAACCCTGCTTTTGCACATCCGGCCACCGGTGTGGCCGGATGGTTTTACCATTGATTCCTGCTTCTCGAGATATTGCCTACCATCATGCGCACACCATCCCAAGACATTTTCAAGGCTTACGATATCCGCGGCATTGTCGGCAAAACGCTGACCGTTGAAGCCGCCCAGCAAATCGGCCATGCCATCGGCTCTGAAGCCGTGGCACGCAAGGTCAAGGCCATCGTCATCGGCCGTGATGGCCGCCTGTCCGGCCCCGATCTGAGTGATGCACTGGCCCGTGGCATCCGTGCTGCCGGGGTCGATGTCATCGATGTCGGCCGCGTGGCCACCCCCATGCTGTACTTTGCTGCGTACGAACTGGGCACGCTGTCTGGCGTCATGGTGACGGGCAGCCACAATCCCCCGGACTACAACGGCTTCAAGATGATGCTGGCCGGCGACACCCTGGCCGGCGAAGACATCCAGGCGCTGTACCAGCGCATTGCCAGCGGCGATCTGACGGAAGGTCCCGGCAACTACAGCACCCATAATATTGCCGAAGCCTACCTGACACGCATCACCAGCGATATCAAGCTGGAACGCAATATGAATATCGTGGTGGATTGCGGCAATGGCATCGCCGGTGACTTTGCCCCGGTGCTGTTCCGTCGCCTGGGCTGCCGTGTACGCGAGCTGTTCTGCACCGTGGATGGCACCTTCCCCAATCACCACCCGGACCCGGCCAAACCGGAAAACCTGCAGGACGTGATCGAAGCCCTGGCCAAAACCGACTCCGAGCTGGGCCTGGCCTTTGATGGCGATGGCGACCGCCTGGGCGTAGTCACCAAGGACGGCAATATCATCTGGCCGGACCGCCAGCTGATGCTGTTTGCCGCCGACGTACTGGAGCGCAACCCCAAGGCCAAGATCATTTACGACGTAAAATCCACCCGCCTGCTCAAGCCGTGGATTCTGGAAAACGGTGGTGAGCCGGTGATGGCACGTACCGGCCACAGCTTTATCAAGGCCAAGATCAAGGAAACCGGCGCGCTGCTGGCCGGTGAGATGAGCGGCCATGTGTTCTTCAAGGAACGCTGGTATGGCTTTGACGACGGCATGTATGCCGGCGTGCGCCTGCTGGAAGTGCTGTCGCGGGTGGAAGACCCCAGTGCCGTGCTCAATGCCCTGCCCAATGCCATTTCCACCCCGGAACTCAACCTCAAGATGAAAGCGGAGGGCGAAAATCACGCCCTGATCGCCAAGCTGCAACAGACGGCCAGCTTTGACGGTGCCGAGGAAATCAACACCATGGACGGCCTGCGCGTGGAGTATGCCGATGGCTTTGGCCTGGCGCGCGCCTCCAACACCACTCCGGTAATCGTGCTGCGCTTCGAGGCGGACAATGCCGAAGCGCTGGAACGCATCAAGGCCGACTTCCGCCGTGTGCTAGCCACCGCAACGGATGCCAAACTGCCGTTCTAAACGGAAATAGTGCAGCAGCGGCCGCTTGCCCTATAATGGCGGCCGAACCAGACTACAGGGGACATGGCAGGCCATGTCCCCTGTCATTATTGACAAGGGTTGGCCCACCGCGGCGCCCTGTCCCGAAAGGATGAGCATGTACGCCCAGGCTGCCAGCAGCTTTACCACCGTGCGCGATCTGCTGCGTTTTGCGGTGTCGCGTTTCAATCAGGCCGGCCTGACCTATGGCCACGGCACCGACAACGCCCACGATGAAGCCGCCTACCTGATTCTGACGACGTTGAAGCTGCCAATCGACCGGCTGGAGCCCTATCTGGATGCACGCCTGCTGCCTACGGAAGTCAAGGACGTCATCGACCTGATCGAACGCCGTGCCGAAGAAAAAGTACCGGTGGCCTATCTCACCCACGAAGCCTGGCAGGGCGAATTCAGCTTCTATGTGGACGAACGCGTGCTGGTGCCGCGCTCCTTCATCTACGAACTACTGGGCGAGCCGCTGCAGCCGTGGATCGAACACCCGGAACTGGTGCACCGCGCACTGGACCTGTGTACCGGATCTGGCTGCCTGGCCATCCAGCTGGCCCATCACTACCCGGATGCCGAAATCGACGCCGTCGACATTTCGCTGGATGCACTGGAAGTGGCAGCCATCAATGTGCAGAACTACGGCCTGGAACAGCAGATCCAGCTGATTCACAGCGATTTGTGTGAAGGCCTGGAAGAAGCCTACGACCTGATCATCGCCAATCCGCCCTATGTGGATGCCGAGTCGGTGGATGCCCTGCCGCAGGAATACCTGCACGAGCCGGAAATTGCCCTGGGTTCCGGCGAAGACGGCCTGGACGCCACCCGTGAAATCCTGCGCCGCGCGCCGGAACTGCTGACCGAGCACGGCGTGCTGCTGGTGGAAATCGGCCACAATCGCGAGATGCTGGAAGAATGCTTCCCCAACCTGCCCTTCATGTGGATGGAAACCGCCAGTGGCGACGGCTTTGTTTTCCTGCTGACCCGCGAAGACCTGATCAACGGTCTGGCGCTGGACGAAGCCGCCGAATAAGGCCAGTACTCGCTGCAATAGCAAAAGCCGGACAGCTGTCCGGCTTTTTTGCGTTTCAACACCCAAGCTCAGTGCGTGAAGCCGTAATTCCAGACCAGCAGGCTGCTGGTAAACAGCATGATCAAGCCGATGGCGCAATCCAGTACGCGCCAGCTGCTCTCCTTCTGAAAAAAGGGTGCCAGTTTGCCGGCAAAAAAACCAATGCCGGCGAACCATGCTACCGAAGCCGTGATGCTGCCCAGAATGAAGGAAGGCGCAGCCTGGCTGCCATATACCGATGCCACGCTGCCGATCAGGATCACTGTATCCAGCCAGACATAAGGATTAAGCAGCGTCACCAGCAAGATGGTGCGAATGGCACGTTTGCGGTCACGCTCCACCGAGCCTTCCAGCTTGAGTGCGCCAGGATGCGCGGCAGCACGGAAAGACTTGAAACCCAGCCACAGCAAGAAAGCCGCTCCCAGCCAGGCGACCGTCTGCACGAAACCGGGAATGGCACCGATGATCTGGCCCATGCCCAGCACCCCGCAGCTGATCAACAACACATCCGCCACAATGCAGATCAGCACGATGGGCAGGATATGGCTACGGCCGATCCCCTGGCGGATGATAAAAGCGTTTTGCGGACCAATACCCACGATCTGGCTGGTAGACAGCCCCAGGGCAGCCAGATAGACATTTAAATTGAACATGATTTTCTCGCCATGCAAGCGGCTGCCCTGCCGGCGGGCAAGGTGTGCCATGAATAGGCGCGTAGCTTAGAGTCAATTTGAATAGAAGTTAAGCTAATAATTTTTATGTGCAATAAGAAATTTTAATTTCAAGCCTCGCCCTGGCAGGCACGGTATTCCAGCAAGCCCGGCAACTGGCTCTTGAAGAAGTCAATCAACACCCGCACTGCCGGTGACAAACCGCGGCGGGTCGGATACAGCATCACCAACCGTCCATCCTTGGGCCGCCACTGCGGCAGCAGCAGTTGCAAGCGGCCATCTGCCAATTCCTCCGCACAGCTATAGAGCGGCAACCCGGCCACCCCCAGCCCAGCCAGTGCCGCCTGCTTCAGGGTTTGGACATTGTCGCTGCGCAGCAGCACATTCACCCGCACATCCTGGTAGCTGCCAGATTCGTGACGTAACAGCAAGGCATCCGTGCCACCTTCCAGTGGGCCGAACTGCAGGCTGCCCCGCCCCTCCAGTTGTTGCGGCCATAGAACATCACCTGCTTGCGCCAGCCATGCCGGCGTGGCCAGCAAACCCCACTGCGCCGTACACAGGTTGACTTGCACCAGGCTGGAGGATGTCTGATCGAAGTCGACACCGCGCACCACCACATCCACGCCCTCTTCCAGCAAGTCAACCTGGCGGTTACTGGCCTGCACGGACAGCTTCACCTTGGGATAACGCTGCATGAAATCGGGCAGCAAGCGCGACAGTACCGCATCGGCAATGGCAATCGGCACGCTCAGTCGCACCTGGCCGCTGGGCTCCTGCTGGCGCTGGCGCACGGCAGCCTCGCCGGCCTGCGCCTCGGCCAGCATGGCCAGGCAGTGGGCATACAGCGCTTCGCCAGCATCGGTCAGCCGCAGGCTGCGCGCATTGCGCTGCAGCAGGCGCGTTTCCAGTCGCTCCTCCAGCAAGCTGACCCGGCGTGAAATGCGCGACTTGGGCAGACCCAGGCTGCGGGCGGCAGCGCTGAAGCCCTGGCGCTGCACCACCTGGGAAAACAGAAACAGATCATTCAAATCAAGTGCGAGCGGGATCATGGTGTTCTCCTTACCGGCATTCTGGCATTTATCGTTCCACTGGCGGAACGATAAATACGATTTTTCCTATATTTTAATCATGGTGGCCTTATCCATAATACCTCCACGCAATCAAGCCTTTCGTACAGTCCCCACCCAGACCAGGCAGAACGAGCAGGGGCAGATTGCTTCAACCACAATGCAAAGGACCACGCATGAAAATCCGTCAACTGCTTTCCGCCACTCTGATCGGCCTCGCCACCCTGTCCGCAGCCAGCGTCTCGCTACCGGCCGCAGCAGCCACCACAACAGCCGCCCAACAAAACGCCAACCTCAGCATGCTGTCGCGTGACAATGCCGTGCTGCTGCTGGTTGACCATCAGGTCGGCCTGATCAGCGGCGTTCGTGACACCACGGTTGGTGATCTGAAACACAACGTCGTGGCCCTGGCCAAGGCAGCGCGCACCCTGGGCGTGCCGGTCATCGTGACCGCCACCATGCCGGACGGCATGTGGGGCCCGACCATGCCGGAACTGACCGCCGCCCTGCCGGGTGTGCAAGTGATCAGCCGCACCATGATCAATGCCTGGGATGACCCGAAAGTACGTGCGGCCATTGACAAGACCGGTCGCAAGCAAATCATCGTGGCTGGTGTGTCGCTGGAAATCTGCGCCAGCTTCCCGGCATTGTCGGCCAAGGCCGCTGGCTATGATACCCGCGTGGTACTGGATGCTTCCGGCACCTTCAATGAAGCCAAGCGTACCGCTGGCCTGCAACGCCTGCTGGGCGCCGGCATCCCGGTTACCGACTATGCCACCGCAGCTGTAGAAATGCTGCGCAGCAATGTCGACCCCAAGGCACATGATGTCTACGGCGATCTGGACATGCCGTTTGCCACGCTGGTATGGCAGATGCAAAGCGGTTTCAGCAAGAAGTAAGCCGCACCAGTCAATCCTGCCAGCGCCTGCATCGTGGTGCTGGCAGCCAACGCACTCCCCGTCATCCAGATAGAGCATTCATCATGAAACAAGCAGACAAGGTAGCCGTGGTCACTGGCGGTTCGCGTGGTATTGGTGCAGCCATTGCCCGCAAGCTGGCCAGCCAGGGTGCACAGGTGGTCATTGTTTATCGCAGCAATCAGCAGCAGGCCGATCATGTCGTTGCCGACATCATCAGCCAGGGTGGCAAGGCGGCAGCCTATGCGGCCGATGTCAGCCAGGAACAGGATGTGCGCGATGCGCTGTCTGCCATCGCCACGCGCTTTGGTCGCATCGACATCCTGATCAACAATGCCGGCCTGTTCGAGGGCCGCACTCTGGCCGACGTGGATGCCGAACACATTGCCCGTGTATTCAACGGCAATATGGGCAGCATGCTGCTGATGACCCGCCACGCCCTGCCGTTCTTCCCGCAGCAAGGCGGACGCATCGTCAATCTGTCCAGCAACCTGATTTACTCACCACGCATCGGCACCGCCATTTACTCAGCCAGCAAGGCGGCCATCTCGGTACTGACCCACGCCTATGCACTGGAACTGGGATCGCGCGGCATTACCGTCAATGCCGTGGCACCGGCCATGACCGAAACCGACATGACCGCAGCCACACCGCTGGCCCGGCGCGAAGCCGTAGCCAATGGCACCCCGCTGGGCCGGGTGGCACAACCGCAAGACATCGCCGACGTAGTGGCATTCCTGGCCAGTGAAGACGCACGCTGGATTACCGGCCGCACCCTGCTGACCGATGGCGGCCTGACCGATGCCCTGTAAGGCAGCAACAGACATGCATGTATTGACGGTTGAGCTGACCATCAAGCCGGAATGTCTGGCGGATTTCCTGCAAGAACTGCAGCAGTTCAGCCGTTTTATTTTGCAGCAAGAGGCAGACTGCCAGCGCTTTGAAATCTTCCAGGACGACGACGACCCCTGCCGCATCCTGTTGCTGGAAGGCTGGAGCAGCCGCCGTCATCTGGAAGAGGTGCAGTTGCAGCGCGCCTACTACCAACCCTATTTCGCCAGGGTGCACACCATGTTTGCGGCAGAACGCCAGCTGCGACACTGGCAAGCACTGCCCCTTTAGCACTGCGGACAAAGCCTCGCTGCACACCCTAAGCAAGGCGCGCCGATGCAGACAGCACCAGCCGGCGCAATGCCCAAACTGGGGCGTTGTCAGTAGGGCTTAACAACGCTGCGGCCGTTTGGCCCGGCGGCAATCAGGATACAAGCAAGATGACGCAATTGAAGATTTCCGCACCGGTCCATGGCCAGCCGCTCACAATCGGCAGTGGCTTCCAGGCCCAGCATTTTGGTGAACAGATGTTCGCGGGGCTGATCGACCCGGTGGTAATGGTGGATCACTTCCACATGACCGCCACTACCTTCGAACCCCACCCGCACGCTGGCATTTCTGCGGTGACTTATATGTTCGAAGACGCAGCCAGCCCGCATGTCAATTACGACTCCATGGGCAATCAGGGGCCTATCGTACCCGGTGCCTTGCACTGGCTGGCAGCCGGACGTGGTGCCGTGCATACCGAACAGCCGGAAGGCGTCAATCCGCACGTGCATGCGCTGCAGATTTTCGTCAACCTGCCGGCCAGCAAGAAAATGCAGGCGCCGTTTGCCGTACATGCCGAACCGGCCGACATCCCGGAATACCACGCACCCGGCGTACGGGTACGGGTAGCCGCCGGCAGCAGCAACGGCATTCAAGCGGCCCACACCGCAGCACTGCCGGAAGCCTTTACCTTGCTGGATGGCTTTCTTGATCCCGGCCAGCACTTTGCCCATGTGCTGGAGCCGGGCTGGAACGCCATGCTCTACGCCATCAGCGGTCCGCTACAGCTACAGGCGGCAGGGCAAACGGCTGACATTCCCGCCGGCAGCGCAGTGGGCATCGGCCTGGATGCCACGGCAGTACAGGGGGCCGAGCTGCAGCTGCATGCTGCCACGGGCAGCCACTTTGTCTTGCTGTCCGGCCCGGCACTGAACGAGCCACTGGTCAAGCACGGCCCCTTCGTGATGAATAGCGCGGACGAAATCAACGACCGTATCCGCGCCTATCAACGCGGCGAATTTGGTCAGCTAAACGACGACTGGCTGCACAATAGCCGTCAGCCCGCATGACGGCCCCGGCTCAGCCCCCAGTAGCACCGGCTACCCACTGGCCGGCCTTGCTGATTGCCATTTTCGCTGGTGCCGCCGGAGCCTTCTGCCTGGGCAAGGTGCCAGCAGTACTTGGCCTGCTGCGGCATGAGCTGGGACTGAATCTGGTACAAGGCGGCTGGATCGCCTCTGCCTTCAACAGCCTCGCGATTGTGCTCAGCCTGTTCATGGGCCTGTTGCTGGCGCGCTGGAATGCCCTGCAAGCCGGCGTCATCGGTCTGCTGCTATTACTGCTTGGTGGCGGGCTGGCCCTGCCGGCACACGGACTGGGCATGATGCTGGCGTCACGCATCATCGAAGGCATCGGCTTCCTGCTGGTATCGGTGGCCATGCCCAGCATGATCGTCAGCCTGGCCAGCGAACGCGACAAGCGGCTGGCCCTCAGCCTGTGGGCGGTTAATCTGCCGCTGGGGGCGGCCATCGGCATGCTGCTGACTCCCGCTTTGGCGGCACTGGGAGGCTGGCGACTGGCCTGGCTGGCCGGCATGGCGCTGCAGTTGCTGGCTCTACTGCTCTTGCTGGCGTGCAAGCCGGTCTTCCGGCAGCGCAGCCTGCAGGCTAGCCAGCCCATCGCCGCACAGGCAGCGCCATTCTCCGTGTTGCGGCAAGCTGCAGTATGGCGCTATGGCCTCGCTTTCATGCTGTATACGCTGATGCTATGGGCAGTGTTTGTCTGGCTGCCATCCATGCTGCATGGCCGACCAGAGCTGAGTGCCCGCCACATCGCCCTGCTGTCGGCACTGGCCGTGGTGGCGAATATTCCCGGCAACCTTGCCGGGGCCTGGCTGCTGCGCCGGGGCATGGCGCGTGACACGCTGATTTGCAGCGCGCTGGGGCTGATGGGCTTGAGCGGCCTGCTTGCCTTCTGGCCCGGCCTGTCGCCGAATGCGGCCTATCTGCTGTGCCTGGCACTTGCATTCTGCGGTGGTGCGGTGCCGCCAGCGGCCTTGTCCTCCACCCATGGGCTAAGCCGTGGGCCGGTGCAGCTGGCCATCCTGCAGGGCTACTTTGTGCAACTGGCCAATCTCGGCCAATTGCTCGGCCCCTTGCTATTGGCGGCCATGGTGGCTGGCTCCGCTGACTGGAGCGTGGCGCGCTGGCTGTTTATGGCGGGTGCCCTGCTCGCTGCCCTGCTGTTTGCCATGCGGCCACGCAGCCATTAGCATGGCTTTCTTCTGCCATCGCCGGAGCCTGCCGTGCTCGACCCGAAACAACTGGAAGCCCTTTCTGCCGTGGTGGACAGCGGCGGCTTCGACAAGGCGGCACGCAAGCTGTTTCTGACCCAGTCGGCCATTTCCCAGCGCATACGCCAGCTGGAAGAACACCTGGGGCAGCCAGTGCTTACCCGTACTAGCCCACCGGCCCCTACCACGGCGGGCCGCCTGCTGCTGCAACATTTCCGTCAGCTCAGCCTGATGGAAGGCGAACTCCTTAATACCCTGCTGCCGGATGGCGAACAAAGCGACTTCACCACGCTGGCCGTGGGGGTGAACGCCGACAGCCTGGCCACCTGGTTTCTGCCTGCCGTGCAAGAACTCATGCAGCGCCGCCGCTTGCTGTTCGACGTGATGATGGATGATCAGGACTACACCCACGAGCTGATGCGCAGCGGCCATGTCGCCGGCTGCATCGGCACCCGCGACACACCGATACAGGGTGGTGAATGCCATTTTCTCGGCTGCATGCGCTATCTGTGCCTGGCCACACCCGACTTTGCTGCCCGCTATTTTGCTGATGGTTTTACCCATGCGGCACTGGCACAGGCACCGGCCATCATTTTCAGTGGCAAGGACGATCTGCATAGCCAGTTTCTGCGCCAGGTTGCCGGCTATGATGGCAGTACGCCCCACATTACCCTGCCCACACCACAGGGCTTCGTGCAGGCAACGCGGCTGGGGCTGGCCTACAGCCTGCTGCCGGAGCTGATGATAGATGATGATCTGGAGAGCGGCCGCCTGCTGGATTTGCTCCCCGGCCAGTATGTCGACCTGCCGCTGTACTGGCATCACTGGCGGGTGGAGTCGGCGCTGGCTGGCGATCTGAGTACCGCCCTGCTCGGCTGGGGGCGGCAGGTATTGCGCCAGCAGCTGCCCGAGCGTTGACAGCTGTCAAGCACGGGAGCAAGATCACGCGCCCTGCATCAGGATCAGACAATATGCCGCAGCACACACCTACCCCGGCCCAGTGGGCCGCGCTCGAACAGGCCGCGCGTGACGCCGCCCGCCGTGCCTATGTGCCCTACAGCCGCTTCGCCGTTGGCGCTGCCATTCTGGATGCACAGGGGCAGATCCACCCCGGCTGCAATGTGGAAAATGCCAGCTATGGCCTGGCCAATTGCGCCGAGCGCACCGCCATCTATTCGGCACGGGTATTGCACGACCTGCAGGAGATTGTGGCGGTCTGCGTCTACACCCCCACCGCCACCCCGACCTCGCCTTGCGGCGCTTGCCGTCAGGTACTGAACGAATTTGGCCCCGGCATGCTGGTACGCTGCATCTGCGACGGTAGCGAGCGTATCGACACCACACTGGATGTCTTGCTGCCGCATGCCTTTGGCCCGAAAAACCTGAGCGACGCGGTCAGTCCTACGTAACAACCAGCGGCGGCACTGACCCGCTCTCCCGCAGCACATAATAAAAAACGGAAGCCCTGAGGCTTCCGTTTTGTTTTGCAGCTGAATTCCAGGACTGCCTGGCGCGGCTGACAAAATAGCGCAGCGGCCCTGGGGCAAGGCGCGCCGACGCAGACAGTACACTGC
>NZ_RFAR01000071.1 GCF_003693445.1 Aquitalea palustris
AGGCGGCGCAACGCAGCAGCAGGTTTTTTGTTAGCTGCGCTTACTGGCGCGCCAGATTATCAGTAGCCGGTTTCTCTTTCAGTGCGTCGGCCACCCGCTTGCCCAGTTTCTGCGTGGGCAGTTCCACCCAGCGGTTGATGGCCAGCGCCAGAGTCCAGGTCATCACGGTGGCGGCGGCCACCAGCAGCCACCACGGCAGATTGTACATAGCCAGCACTTCCATCAGCACGTAGCCGGCATTGGAATGACACACATACCAGGCGTAACTGACGGCGGCGATACGCGCCAGCCAGCGGCTGCTCCACAAGGCAGGACGCAGCACGCCCAGCACGAACAGGCTGATCCCGATCAGGTAGCTGCCGTACAACTCCAGCGATGGCCAGTTGGTCACCCACACAAACATGGCCAGCAGGCCGACAAAATGCAGCACGGTTTCCAGCTTGCCTGCCTGGCCGGTGAGATAGAAATAACACCAGCAACCGGCAAACATCAGCGGGAAGTAGCACACCACCGAGGCCAGGAAATACTGATCATAAGCCCAGAAATGCGCCAACTGGCCATGCAAGCCTTGTGCGCTCGGGCCACGGCACAGCATGGCCACCAAGGGCAGCAGCAGCCAGATCGCCCATTTGATACGCCGTCCGGTCAGCGCAAAAGCCGTACCCAGCAAGGCGTAAAACCACAGTTCCACTTTCAGTGTCCACATCACCGGGTCGATATTGCGGCCGCCCAGCATGTCCTGAAAGGCAATGCTGACATGGCCGATGACATCGCGCCGGGTGATGTCGAAGTCGTTATCTGCCAGCCAGGCGGCAATCCACAGTGCCACGAGCGTCACCGCCAGCCCGGCCCAGTAGGTGGGATAAATACGGAATACCCGCGACACGGCAAAGCGCAGCCCGCCCATGCGGGTAAGCGATAGCGGAATCAACAGGCCGGAAATCAGCAGAAACAGCCCCACCCCGACCGCGCCCAGATTGAAGGGCAGCACAAAGGATGCCCCGGCATAGCCTTCCAGCGGGTCCATATTGAGGATGTCGCTGATGCGTTCGCGGTGCTGCCAGAAGGTCTGGGTGAAATGAAACAAGATCACACACAGGATGGCCACGCCACGCAGGCCATCGGCAAAATCAAAACGGATATGCTGCTTGCTGCTACTCATCCCGCACTCACCTGTCTTCCGGCGTCACATTACGCCGGTCATGAAGGTTAAAAGCGCTATTATCCTCGCCGTTAGTACAGGTTTGCACGGTTTTTTGTCTATCTTCTGCACACGCAAATGACTGCTGCAAATCAAACTGTGCCGGATTGGCGGTGAAGGGATCCGCCGGCGCGGCCTCGGCGCGCTCACCGCGGCGACGCAGGCGCTTGACCAGCATTTCCAGCAAGGTGAGCGGCAAACACAGCAGCACCAGCACGATCCAGCCAAAGACATGCCAGTGGGCCAGCAGCTTCAGCCATTCCGGCGCAGGCTGACCACCGCCGTGTTTATCCCAGAAGAACATGGCGCCACAAAACAGACCGAACCAGGCAGCCAGCAAATATTTCTGCAGTAGTGGCCATTGCCGCCAGCTGGCCAGTGCGTAAGCGCCCAGGTGCAATGCCAGCAGTGCCAGGGCCCACAGCGGGCCGGCATCCAGCAGCATGGCCAGCAGCACCATGCCGCAGAAAAACACGGCCACCCACAGAGCCAGCTTCAGGCCAAGACGCAGCAGTTTTCCCAGCAGGCGCAACACGGCATCAGCCCTTGCGCAGCACCGCTTGCAGGAAACGCTGTGCCAGCACGCGGTAGTCGTGATGGGCCAATACATACTGCCGCCCCGCCGCGCCCATGCGGCCACGCTCGTTTGGCGTCAACGCCACCATGCGGCGCACCGCAGCGGCAATGGCGGCCGGGTCTTCCGCGCCCACGCTGATCCCCGCCCCGGCCTCCTTGACCATGTCGTTGCCCGCCTCCACCGAGTGGATTACCGGCTTGCCGGCCATCAGGTAGTCGAACAGCTTGTTGGGATTGATACCGAAACGGTAGATGGGCAGCTTGCGCCAGCCGATGAACAGGCTGTCCATCTGCGCCAGGAAGGCCGGCACCGCCCGCTTGGGGATGCTGGGCAGGAACAGGACATTGGACAGACCCATCGCTGCAGCCTTTTCCACCAGCGCCACCTTGTCCGGGCCATCGCCCACCAGCACGAAGCTGACCGGCGTGTCCTGCAACTGGGCGGCGGCTTCCAGCAGGAAATCCAGCGCATTGGCCAGACCATGGCCGCCGGCATAGCCGATCAGGAAACGCCCGTCGGCCTTCAGTTGCGCCAGCACCGCCAGGTGTTCAATCGACAACTGGCTGTTTGCGCCCTGCCACTCCGCCACATCCACACCGTTAGGTACGACATGGTATTTCTCTGCCGCCATGCCATGCTCCATCATGTAGTCACGGGCACAGGGCAGCATGGAGATCACGGTATCGGCCTTGCGGTAGCCAAAGTCCTCGGCCCACTGCATCAGGCGGATGAAGGGGTGCTTCTTCGACATGCCACCCACTTCCACCGGTGTCAGCGGCCACAGGTCGTGCACCTCGTACACCAGCCGTGCCCCGGTCTTGCCGGCGATGAAGGCGGCGGGAATGGTGTCCAGCGGATAGGTGGAGGAGGCAATCACCACGTCCGGCTTCCATTCCTTCAGATAACGGCCGGACAGGCCCATCACCTTGCCCAGAAAGCTGAAGATATTGATCACCCGCTTCAGGCCATTGCCCGGATAGGCCGGGGTCTTGCACCAGGTGTAGCGGATGCCGTCGATGTCTTCGTCCTGATACTTGGCCGTCAACTTCGGATTGGTCTGGCGCAGGTGCGAGGTATCGGCCGCCAGCATATTGACTTCGTGGCCAGCCATGACCCATTCGCGCGCCAGATAATAGGGGCGGAATTCCATGCCGTGGCGCGGGCTGCCGGCATAGTGATTGATATAGAGAATACGCACGCTGCTGCTTTTCCGGAAAGGTTAGGGTCCGCCCTGTCAGAACAGGCCGGCGGCAATATTGATCATCATCGCCAGCACGGTGGTATTGAACAGGAAGGACAAAATGCAATGCACGGTGCCAATGCGGCGCATGGCCCGTGAGCTGAAACTGATGTCGGCCGTCTGACCGGAAGTACCAATCACGGCGGCAAAATAAAAGAAATCGCTGTAATTGGGTTCTTCGTCACCGGGAAACTCCAGCCCGGGCTTGCCGCTGCGAAACAGCGCCACATAGTACTGGTGGGCGTAATGCAGCGCGAACATGGTCTGGGTGAACAGCCAGCTGCTAAAGATGGTGAGCACCGACAGGCCGATATGCGCCACCCGGCTGCTGCCGTGCAGGTCTTTCGCCACCGACAGCTCGGCCACGATAGACAGCAGGCACACCACGGCGGCCAACACCACCAGTGCCAGAATCGCCATTTCGCCCTCATCCTGCCGTGCGGCGCGGTGGCGGATCTGTTCGGCATCGGCGCCATGCATCATCGACAGGGCCAGCAGCAGATACAGGCCGGCACCGGCATTCCAGCCCATCACATAGGCGGTGAGCGTGCGCATGGGCGTGAACATGGCCAAGGCCTGCGCCACGGCCAGCCCGAACAGGATGGCAAAGAACAGCCGTGGCCGGGTACGGATAAGGTGGGTCAGCCGCGCCAGTAGGCCGTGATGATGACGTTGCGGTTTGTCCATGCTTGCTGTCCTCAGGAAAGTTGCGCGTACAGGTCCACCAGCTTGCGGCCTTCCGCCGCCCAGCTGTACTTCTGCAGCACTGCCTGCTTGCCGGCTTCGCCCAGCGCACGCATGCGCTCTTCATCGGCCATCAGGCTGTTGATGGCGGCGGCAATGGCTTGCGGGTCTTGCGGGTCCACCAGCACGCCGCAGCCAGCGTCGTCGACGATTTCGCGCCATACCGGGAAGTCACTGGCAATCACCGGCATGCCGGCAGCCATGTATTCGAACAGCTTGATCGGTAGTGCATCCACGTAATTGGGGGTGGGGAACAGCGTCACCAGGCCGATCTTGCTTTGCGCCAGCACCTGGGCCACGCCCTTGCGGTCCAGCACGCCCAGATCATTCACTCTTGCCCAGCCCGGCTGCGCTTCCAACTGTGCGCGCAGGTCGGTTTCGCTCCAGATGCCAGCCAGATTCAAGCGGGTGGCGGTATCCGGCAGCGCAGCGACGATGGGCTCGATACCGCGGATGCGGCTGATGCCGCCGATATAGCACACTTCGTTCTTGCGGCTGTCCCACGGCGTATCGCGTACCAGCTCTTCCAGAATGGGGAAGTTGCACACATCCAGCACCCGCCCGCCCAGTTTGGCAAAACGCTTGCGGATATGCGGGGTGGAGGTCACCACCGCGTCAAAGCGCTTGGCGGCCCAGTCTTCCACCGTTTCAAAGCTGCCGGACACCAGCGGGCGGATGGCTCCGGGAATCCAGTGCTTGGCCAGAATCTGCCGTGGCATGTCTTCGTGCACGTCGTAAATCACCTTGATGCCGGCCTGCTTCAGGCGCAGCGCGGCGGGAATCAGCTCCGGGTCGTGAAAATGCACGATGTCCGGGCGCAGCGCCAGTGCCGCCTGATATACCCGGCTGGTGGTGCCGGTCATGCGGGCAAAGCGGCCGCCGGTTTTGGGGCCGACATCATGAAAGCGCACGCCATTGCGGATTTCTTCGCCCAGGCCATCGGCCACGATCAGGCTCACCTCGTGACCGGCAGCGGCCAGCGTGGCGCATTCCTTGACGAAAATGCGGATGTCGTGACGGGGATGGGCAGAAGTGAGATGGGCTACTTTCATACGGCAGAATCCTTGTGTGCCGGGCCGGACAACAGGCTGGCATAGAGATCGGCAAAGTGTTGCATATTGGTTTGGTGCAGCGCCTTTTGCGCCACCAGCTGGCGGTTGAGCTGCACCGCTTGTTGCAGCCGGGCATTGTCTGCCGCCCAGTCCATGCCGGACAGCAGGCTGTCGCTCAAGCGGGCAATATCCTCGGCAATCAGGCCGTTGAGGCCGTCGATCACCCATTCGCCATTGGCGGGCAGATTGGACAGCACCGGCAGGCAGCCATGGCCCATGGCTTCCAGCAGGCTGATGCTGGTGGCGTCCGAACGCGGCACGCTGACAAACAGACGCGATTCCTGGTATAGCGCGCCCAATACGGCAGACGAGACAAAGCCGGTGAATTCCACCCTTTGCAGTTGCAGGCTGGCGGCCAGCGCCTTCAGGCTGTCGGTGGACTCGCCACTGGCGGCCACGGTAAGGCTCCAGTCCGGGTAACGGCCACTGGCTTCCACCTGCTGCCAGGCATGTAGGATGGCGTCGATGCGGTACAGCGGCTTGTGCAGGCGGCAGGACAGCACCTTGTTGGCCTTGGCCGCGATATCGGGATTCGGCGGCAAGGCATCCATGCCGAAATTCAGTACGTCGATCCGGCAGTCTTCACCGGCCAGCTGGCGGATTTTCGCCGCCATATACAGCGAGTCCGAGGTAATGGCGGTAGCCGCGCGCAGATTGCCCTGCACCATGCGCCGCATCAGGCCATTACTGTCCGGCAGCAGCAGCACGTCCGAGCCCCAGGCGGTCAGCACCATGGGCACGCGGCTGCCGGCTAGTGCGCGGCGCGCATGCCAGGCCACGCTATTGGCCTGATGCACATGCACCAGGTCCGGCTGGATCTGGCTCATCCAGCGGCGCAATGTGCCAGCGCTGCCCAGTGCCTTCAGGCCGAAGTCCAGCCGCAGCTCGCCCTTGAGATTGGCCGGGCGCTTGTCCGCGGGCACTTCACCATTGCAGGCCAGCCAGATTTCTTCCACATGCGGGGCAATGCCGGCCAGATAGCGCCAGGTGTGCACCGAGGCCGAGCCGATCAGCAGCAGCTTCATTGAATGTTTTCTTTCTCGATGGCGCGCAGTTCCGCCAGCAGCCGGTCCAGCTTGTGCGCCAGCGCGGCGTTGTCGGCTACGGCGATATTCATCGGCAGGTTCAGCACGGTGGCGGCCAGCCGCTCGCCCTGTGGCGCACTACCGGCCACATAGCCATGGCGGAAGGAACCGGCCGGGTGAATCACATCATCAAACCACACACCGATATTCAGCCCGCTGGCCTGACTCAAGCGCCGCGCCAGCGCGGCCTTGTTCGCTACCGGACGGGACAAGGCAAACGGGTAGCGCACCCAGTGACACGCAGCAGCGGCAGGCACTGCCCATTGGCTGATGCTTGGCAGTTGTGCCAAGGCCTGTTGGTAACGCTGCGCCAGCGCCTGCTTGTGTGCCAGCGTGGCCGGCAGATGGGCCAATTGGCGGCGCACCAGCACGCTGGACAGCAAGGGCATGGCGCGCACCGGATGCGGCATGCCTTGGGTCACTTCGGCATCGGCCGAGCGATAAATCAGCCCCAGGCGGCGGTTGATGGCCATGGTGATGCGGCCCAGCAGTGGCCAGCGCGCACTCAGCAAATGGGCTTTGAGCGTGGCCAGTAAGCGCCATTCATCCGCGCAGGACAGCTCCGGCCAGTCTTGCTGCGGTGCGGCCATGCCGGGCGGGAAAATCGCCAGGCCACCGATGCCACCGCTCAGGTTCTTGGAATATTCAAAGCTGAAGAAAGCACCATCGTGATAGCTGCCCAGCCATTGGCCATCCAGCTGGCTGGCAAAGCCGTGGGCGGCATCGTCGATAAACTTTACTTGCGGATGGGCGGCGCGCAGCGCCTGCGGCACCCGGCAGGGCAGGCCGTAATTGTGCGGCACAATGACGGCGCGGGTGGCCGGGCTGATAGCAGCGCCCAGCACGTCCCAGTCAAAATTCAAGGTATCCGCCGACACATCGACAAAGCGCAGCGTGGCCGACAACGCCGGAATCTGGTTGGGCACTACCACGCAGGTATAGGCCGGGACCAGCACCTCATCCCCGGCACCGATGCCGTGTTGCTGCAGCAATACGCGCAGCGCAGCGCGGCCGGTGTCGTACAGGCCGATGCGCGCCTCATCCACGCCAAAGCAGCTTGCCAGCTCGCGCCGCAAGGCGGCACGCTGGAATCTGCGACCGCGCAGCATGCCGGGCAAGGCCGACAGGTAATCGCACAGGGTCAGTGAATTAGCCGTGAGCATGCTCTTGCTCCAGTTGGCGACACAGCCGGAATACCCAGACCATGTAGATGATGTAATAGACGGACACCGTCACCGACAGCAGGCGGAATACCTGATGGGCATTCTCCCCTGCCCAGTACACCACGCCCAGCGAGCCCAGGTTCACCACCACGCCTAGCAGGGCAAACAGCAGCGACTGACGCTGACGCGACAGCACCATCGGCACCATGAAACAGGGCGCCGCCAGGAACATGCAAAAGAAGGACGGTGTCAGCGTGGCGGCAATCTGGCCGGCATCACGCCATTGCTCACCAAAGGCAAAGGCAAACAGCGGCCCGCCCCAGGCCATGATGATGAGGAAGGGCACAATCGCCAGCGCCGATAGCACCAGCAGCGCCTTTTTCAGCAGGGGACGCAGACTCTGCCCCTTGGCATGGGCTTCGGCCAGATCGCGGTACAGCACTTGCGACACGGCTTGTCCCAGCAAGGCGGCGGGCAGCTTCAGCACCCGCACCACCAGGCCGTAATGGCCCATCAGCTCGGCGGTGGCCAATATGCCCAGCAACTGCACCATCAGCGAATCCTGCAGCGCCACCACAAAGGCATGCGGGGTGTTGACCAGCGGAAACTCGCGATAGCGACGCAGGATGCGGCCCATGCCGCCACTACGGGCGGTACGCAGCCACTGCGGCAGCGCACGCCAGTCCTGCCGCGCCTGCACCAGCCAGGAGGCGGTCTGGCCAGCGATCTGCGCCAGCAACAGACCGAGCGCGCCCAGCTTGCCAAAGCCTGCCGCCAGTTGCACCGTCACCATGGCGGCCGACTGCCCCATACGGCCCTGGGCATTGGCGCTGTAGCGGCGCTGGCGGTTATTCCAGTTGGTCCAGATCTGGTTATTGGCGGCCACCCAGATGCCCAGCGGCAGCAGCGGCAGCCACGGTGCCATGGCCGGGGCATGCAGCTGGGCGGCAATCCACGGCCCGGCCAGCAGCAGCGGCACGCTCAGCCCTGCCAGCAACAGGGTATTGAACAGTAGCGCCAATACCATCAGCCGCATGGCGTCGCTGTCTTCTTCCGGCAGCACCACCGCCATGTCGTAACGCCAGGTGGCAATCACCACCAGATTGGACAGCCAGGCGACAAACTGCGTCAGCACGCCAAAATCTGCCGGGCTGTACAGCCGGGTCAGCAAGGGGGTAAACAGCACCGGCAGGAACTGCGCCACGGCAGCCCCGCCCGCCAGGGTGGCGACATTGCGGGCAAAGCCGCCCTGCCCCAGCCTGGCCTTGAGTTTGGCCAGCACGCTCAGCCCAGTGCCTTTTTCACCGCAGCGACAATGGCATCCTGGGTGGCGTCATCCAGGAAGGGGTGCATCGGCAGGCTCATCACGCGCTTGCCGGCGGCCTCGGCCAGCGGGAAGCTGCCTTCGCCCTGGCCCAGATGGGCAAAGGCCGGTTGCAGGTGCAGCGGAATCGGGTAATGCACGGCGGTGGGCACGCCCAGTTCTTGCAGGGCTTTTTGCACGGCTTCGCGATTGTCCACCTCGATGGTGTACTGGGCGTAAACGTGGGTATTGCCCGCGCCAATCACCGGCACACGCGCCACGTCCTGCAGCTGCGCGCTGTAGCGGGCACCAATGCGCTCGCGGGCGGCCACTTCGTCGGCAAAGCTCGGCAGCTTGGCCAGCAGCACCGCGGCCTGGATGGTATCCAGCCGGCCATTGAGGCCGATCACCGGGTGGTGATAGCGACGGTCCTGGCCGTGAATGCGGATTTCACGCATTTTCTTCGCCAGTTCGTCGTCATTGGTAAAGCAGGCCCCGCCGTCGCCATAGCAGCCCAGAGGCTTGCTGGGAAAGAAGCTGGTGCAGCCGATGGTGGACAGATTGCCGGATTTCTTGCCGTGCTGGCTGGCACCAAAGCTTTGTGCGCCGTCTTCGATCACCGCAATGCCGTGCTTCTCGGCAATGGCGTTGATGGCGCTGAAGTCCGCGCACTGGCCGTACAGGCTGACCGGCATGATGGCGCGGGTACGCGGGGTGATGGCGGCTTCCAGCAGCGCCGGGTCCAGGTTGTAGCTGATGGGGTCGATGTCGACAAACACCGGGGTGGCGCCCAGCAGGGCAATCATTTCGCCGGTGGCAATAAAGGTAAACGGGGTGGTGATGACTTCGTCGCCACGGCCCACGCCCAGCGCCATCAGCGCAATCAGCAGCGCCTTGGTGCCATCGCACACGCCGATGGCGTGCTTGACGCCGGTGTAGGCGGCCAGTTGCTGCTCCACCTCTTTGACTTCCGGCCCCATGATGTACTGGCCGTGATCCAGCACCGCGTGGATGCGGGCGTCGATGTCGGCTTTCAGATGCTGGTACTGCGCTTTGAGGTCGATGAACTGGATGCTCATGGCTCGATTCCTTGCTGGGGCCGGGCTGCCGTGCGGGCAGCCGTCAGGATTGTAAAATTTCGGGTAAGGCGGGCTGCGCCAGCTCAGGCCGGTGTGCAGTGATTGCCACCGATCTGGTAAAAGCTGTCGCAGGCCGGGCAGGCATAGGTGCCGATATCATTGGGCAGGCGCTCGCCGCAGGCACACATCCAGCCGATGCGCTTGGCCGGCGTACCCACCATCAACGCATAGGCCGGCACATCACGGGTGACCACGGCACCGGCGCCGATAAAGGCATACTCGCCCACATGGTGGCCACAGACGATGGTGGCATTGGCGCCGATGGAGGCACCACGCTTCACCACGGTACGGCGGTATTCATCCTTGCGGCTGACATGGCTGCGCGGATTGTTGACATTGGTGAACACCATGGACGGGCCGCAGAACACGTCGTCTTCCAGCGTCACCGCATCGTAGATGGAGACGTTGTTCTGGATCTTGACGTTGTTGCCGATCTCGACGTCATTGCCGACAAACACGTTCTGCCCGAATGAGCAACGCTCGCCGATGCTGGCACCGCTGCAGATATGCACCCAGTGCCAGATGCGGGTGCCGGCGCCGATGCGCGCGCCATCATCAACGATGGCAGTGGGGTGTACGGTGTATTGGGTCATGTCCGGGCCTCGCGCTCAGATTCAGAAAAACAGGAAAAAACCGTCGGCAAAATACACCAGGCCCAGCAGCCCCACCGGCAGTGCCGCCAGCCAGATCAGCTTGCGCTTGAACAGCCCGGCGATGGAAGAAATCAGGATGGCCACCTGCAGGAAGATCACCGCCACGCCAAAGGGCTTGCCCTGGCGCTGGGCCGCGTCGCGTTCGGCTTCCAGTCGGCGCGCCTCCTTTTCGATGTCCTTGCGCTCGGTAGCGTAACGCGCAGCCTTGTCACCCACTTTCTTCAACTGGGCCTGATAGTGCTCGCGCTGGGCCGGGCTGGCGGAAGCCGGCAGGCTGTCCAGCTCGAACTGCAAGCGTTCGCGCTCGATATCGTACAGATTGCCCTTGATACCCTTGGCCTGATAGTAGGCCCACTGGTCCGAGGCCTGGGCCTGGGCGATGACGCTGCGGGTGGAAAAACCGCCGCCCTTGAAGGTGGACAGCGTGGCGCACACGGCCAGGATGACGGTGGTGAGCGCCAAATAATTCAGCCAGGGATCTTTCTTTTCTTCAGCCATGAGTGTGTTTCAGTATTGCGAGTTGCCAAGCGGTATGACAGACCGGCCCGCATGTGACGGGCCGGGATGAGGCTCAATAATCCAGCGGCAGGCTGACACGACGGCCATCGCGTGCCGACAGATACATGGCGATCAGCAGTTCCAGCGACTTCAGCCCTTCGCGGCCGTCGGTTTCCGGTTCGGCCTTGCCCTGCATGACGTTGATCACGTTGTCGTAGTACAGCGGGTGACCAAAGCCGTAAACGCTGGTGGTGGCGTAGCTGGCGTTCTTGATTTCATCGTCCATGGCGTGCGGCTCGGAGAATTCCCAGTGCTGGATTTCATTCACCGCCACCCCACCCACCCGTACCGAACCCTTTTCACCCAGGATGGTGATGGAACCTTCCAGGTTTTTCGGATAAGTCAGCATGGTCACGTTCATGCTGCCCAGCGCGCCGGAGCGCCATTTCACGCTGACGGTGCCGGTGTCTTCCACCTCGATATTGCGTGCCAGCGTGGCGGTGTAGGCCTGCACGCTTTCCACCGGGCCGATCAGCCAGTCCAGCAGGTCGACATAGTGGCTGGCCTGGTTCATGAAGGCACCGCCGTCGAATTCCCAGGTACCACGCCAGCCGCCCTGGTCGTAATAGCTTTGCGGACGGGTCCAGAACACATTGACGTTCACCATGTAAATGCGGCCGAAACGCTTTTCCTGCATGGCGCGCTTGAGCAGTTGCAGGGTGTCGTTACGACGGTTCTGCTTCACCACGAACATGCGCTTGCCGGCCTTGTCGGCGGCTTTCACCATGGCCAGGCCATCTTCCCAGCGGGTGGCCATCGGCTTTTCCGTCATCACGTGGAAACCCGCTTCCGAGCATTCGATGCTCTGTGCCGGATGCAGGCCGGAGGGGGTGGTCAGCACGATGATGTCGGCATTGGTAGCGGCCAGCATGTCGCTGAGATTGCTGTGGCCACGGGCGCCGGTGCGTTCTACGGCAGCTTGCAGCGCGGCCGGATCTACGTCGCAGACATCGACCAGCTCGGCGCGGTCTTCATGTTTTTCCAGCGAGCCGAAATGGTTGTTGGCAATGCGGCCACAGCCGACCAGCGCGAAGCGGATCTTGCGGTCGGTAATCGGGGCGTGGTGTACGGTTTTCATGGTGGGTTCCGTTCTGTGCTTAAACGGCAAAAGGCGACCGTGGGGTCGCCTGCTTGCGTCATGCCGACAAGATCAAGCCTTGACGATGTGGTCGGCGGGTTCCAGATACTTGCCACGGCTATCGACGATCAGCTGGGCATGCTCCTTCAGCGCGGCGTAGTCGAACTTGTCGTGGTCGGTGGCCAGCAGCACGCAATCGTAGCTGGCGATGGTGGCCGCATCCAGCGTTACGCTGGACAGCTCGAAGTGGTGTTCGCGCATCTTGGGGAATACCGGCACGTGCGGGTCGCTGTAGGAGACTTCCGCGCCCAGATCGCGCAGTTTTTCCATCAGGAATACCGACGGGCTTTCGCGCATGTCGTCCACGTTCTTCTTGTAGGCAATGCCCAGCACCAGCACGCGGCTGCCATTGATGGCTTTCTTGCGGGTGTTCAGCGCAGCGGCCACCTTGGCCACTACCCAGTCAGGCATATTGCTGTTCACTTCGCCGGCCAGCTCGATGAAGCGGGTATTCACCCCGTATTCACGCGCTTTCCAGGTGAGGTAGAACGGGTCGATCGGGATGCAGTGGCCACCCAGGCCCGGGCCCGGATAGTAGGGCACGAAGCCGAAGGGCTTGGTGGCGGCAGCGCGGATCACTTCGTGAATGTCGATGCCCATCTTGTCGGCGACGATCTTCATTTCGTTGACCAGACCGATGTTCACCGCACGGTGGATGTTTTCCAGCAGCTTGGTCATTTCCGCAGCGCGGGTGGAAGATACCGGCACTACCTTGTCGATCACCGCGCTGTACAGCGCCACGCCGATTTCCTGGCAGGCCGGGCTATAGCCGCCGCAGACCTTGGGAATGGTGCGGGTGGTGAAGTTGGGGTTGCCCGGATCTTCACGCTCCGGCGAGAACACCAGGAAAGCATTCTCGCCCACCTTGAAGCCACGGGACTGCATGCGCGGCAGCAGTTCTTCGTCGGTAGTGCCCGGGTAGGTGGTGGATTCCAGCGATACCAGATGGCCTTCGCGCAGATAGGGCACCAGGCTGTCCATGGTATCCAGCACGAAGCTCAGATCCGGCTCGCGGTATTTGTTCAGCGGGGTGGGCACGCACAGGATGAGGGTGTCGGCTTCCGGCGCGCGGGAGAAATCGGTGGTGGCTTCAAAGCCGCGCTCCAGCGCGGTAGCGATGCTGTCGGCGCTGATATGCTCGATATAGCTCTTGCCGGCAGTCAGGGCATCAACCTTGCTCTGGTCGATGTCAAAGCCCAGTACCTTGTAGCCCACTTCGGCAAAACGCAGCATCAGCGGCAGGCCGACATAGCCCAGACCCACGATGCCGATGACGGCGGATTTGTCCGCGATACGGTTAAGCAGTTGCTGCTTGATCACAATGATAGTCCCAACAAAGTAAAAACCTGCCATGGCCGCCCACGGCGACCATGCACTGAATTCGGTAAAGTCCGGCAGTGTAGCGAAGCTTGCCGCCAGGCTTGTTGATCTGGCGCATCACCCTGCCCTGACACTGGCGCGGCACATTATACGCCTGCTTGTCACGCCGCTGGGGTTACCAAACGTGACAAATCGCCCGACTACGCACCGGGCAGCACACTCAGATCAGCAGATGCCCGGCCGTGCTCTGGTTGGTCTGTTTCAGCCGCTGGACAAAATCGCCAAACTCCAGCCCGAAGCGGCATTCCATGCGGTCGGCCCGCTCCTTGAGCGCTTCCCACTGGGTCAGCGTGGGGCTCTGGCGGAAAGCCATCACCGCCACATTGCCATGGCTGGCCGAAGGCAGTTCCAGCACGCGGCCTTCGAATACCTTGAGCAGACGCTCGACAAAGCTGTGATAGCGCTTGTCGCCGCTCCACCAGTTGGTGACGAACACCCCATGCGGGCTGAGCGCACGCTTGCAGTCTTCGAAGAAGTCTTCGGTGGTGAGTTCGTCCACGATCTGCAAACCATCAAAACCATCCACCAGGATGGCATCGGTGGAGCCTCGGAAAATCTTCACGTAATCCGCGCCGTCGGCCTCGATGATTTCAAAGAAATCACCTTCTTCCGGCAGCTTGAAAAAGGCGCGCGCCACGGCAATGACTTGCGGATTGATATCCACCGCCACGCTGACGGCGTCCGGCAGGTATTCGTCGATGAAGCGGGCGAAGGAACCGCCACCCAGGCCAATCTGCAAGATATGGCGCGGGTCGTCGTTCCATAGCAGGAAGGCCATCATGGCGCGGCTGTAGGACAGCACCAGCTCGGCCGGCTCGTCCATGTCCATCGAACTCTGGATGGTTTCCGAGCCCAGATGCAAGGACCGGATATTGCCGGCTTCGGAGATTTCCACTTCCGGCATGTCCTCTACCGCTGCACGCACGCGGCGGCGGAAAGGATGCAAGGCTCTACGCGCCACAAGCGCTCCCCTCGCCCGGCTTGCGGGAATCCAGGATGCTGATGGTGCGCCGTGCAGGCGTCTGCGCTGCGTCTTCACCATCTTCAAGCGGCAGGGGCGGATCGCGGAATTCTTCCTTGTCGAAGGCGGTGTCGCCGTTCTCGAAGGGGCTGTCACCGGTTTGCAGGCCGACAAAGTCGAACAGCCCGGTATCGCACAAATGCGAGGGCACCACGTTTTGCAGTGCACGGAACATGCTTTCCACCCGGCCGGGGAAGCGCTTGTCCCAGTCGTTGACCATTTCCTTGACTACCTGGCGCTGCAGATTGGGCTGCGAGCCACACAGATTGCACGGAATGATGGGAAAGCCGCGCAGGTCGGCGTAGCGGATGATGTCTTTTTCGCGGCAATAGGCCAGCGGGCGGATCACCATGTGCTTGCCATCGTCCGACACCAGCTTGGGCGGCATGGACTTGAGCTTGCCACCGTAGAACATATTGAGGAACAGCGTGTGCAGGATGTCGTCGCGGTGGTGGCCCAGCGCAATCTTGGTGGCACCCAGCTCGTCGGCCACCCGGTACAGAATGCCACGGCGCAGGCGCGAACACAGGCTGCAGGTGGTCTTGCCTTCCGGCACCAGCTTTTTGACGATGGAGTAGGTGTCTTCCTCGATGATGCGGTATTCCACACCGATGGACGCCAGATAGCCGGGCAGCACATCTTCCGGGAAGCCGGGTTGTTTCTGGTCCAGGTTCACCGCCACGATGGAGAAATCAATGGGAGCGGATTTTTGCAGACCCAGCAGGATGTCCAGCATGGTATAGCTGTCCTTGCCGCCGGACAGACACACCATGATCCGGTCGCCCTGCTCGATCATGTTGAAATCATTGATGGCATCACCCACATGGTGACGCAGGCGCTTGGCCAGTTTGTTGCCCTCGAACACGGCCTTTTTGGCCTTGTCATCGAGTACGGCGTTCTGTTCGGACATGGGGTACGGCTAAGAAATTGAAAAACAGGCGATTTTACTGTTTTTCCCCGCCAAAATCCACGCTCTTTCCCGGCATGGCCTGCCGCTGTGGCGGCCAGACCTACAGCACGATGCTGCGCCCGCCGTCCACCGCCAGGATCTGGCCGGTGACATAGCTGGCATCCAGCAGCAGGAAAGCCACGGCGCGGGCGATGTCATCCGGCTGGCCGGTGCGTTGCAGCGGAATGGTGGCTTCGATGGCCGCGCGCTCGGCGGCATCAAACGAGGCATCATCCTCCGGCCACAGATTCACCCCCGGTGCCACGCCGTTCACCCGCACATCCGGCGCCAGCTCCAGCGCCAGACTGCGGATCAGCTGGGCATGGCCGGCCTTGGCCAGGTTGTACACCACGTGGCGCTTCATCGGCCGCTCTACATGAATATCGGAAATGCCGACAATGGCCCCGCCACTGCGCCGCAATGCGGGCGCCAGCGCCTGGCTGAGGAATAGCGGCGCCTTGAGATTGCTGCCCATCAGGTCGTGCCAGGCCAGCTCATCGATCTCACCCAGCTCGGTGGGGAAAAAGCTGGAGGCATTGTTGACCAGCCCATCCAGCCGGCCAAACGCCGCCAGCGCCTGCGCTGCCAGCTGCTGCAAGCCCTGCGTATCCAGCAGATCAGCCTGCACCAGCCGCACCGAACCCGGTCGCTGGCCATTGAGCTCGGCCGCCAGCACCTCGGCCTCACCGCGCGAGCCGCGATAATGCAGCACCAGCCGCACACCACGCGCATGCAACAGGCGGGCAATGCCCGCCCCCACCCGGCGCGCCGCACCGGTAATCAACACCACGCGCTGTTCGACCACCTGCCCGGCTGTTTCTTGCTGTAGCGCCATCTGCTGTTCATCTCCGAATGGTTGCCCACTGCCGGCGACCCGCGCCGGCCAGCGGTAGACGGCGATAAAATGTGCGAGGCCTCTTCTCCCGCGCCCTGCTTTCGCCCACAATCGCCGCACATTGTAGCAGGATGCACGTCATGACCACCTTACCCGCCCCCAGCGCAGATGCGCTGGCCACCAGCCAGGCGCTGTGCGCCCTTATCCGTCAGGCCATCAGCGACGCCGGCGGCTGGATTCCCTTTTCCCGCTATATGGAGCTGGCGCTGTACGCGCCGGGCCTGGGCTATTACTCGGCCGGCAGCCACAAGCTGGGCAGCGCCGGCGACTTTACCACCGCACCGGAAATGTCGGCGTTTTTCGGCCGTACCCTGGCCAGGCAGATTGCCGAACTGCTGCCGCAAACCGGCGGCAAGCTGTATGAATTCGGTGCCGGCACCGGCAAGCTGGCCATCGACATCCTCAGCGAACTGGAAGCACTGGGCTGCCTGCCGGAACAGTACATCATCATCGACCTGTCTGCTGATCTGATCGAGCGCCAGCAAACGGCCATCCGCGCCGCCCTGCCCCATCTGGCCGACCGCCTGCAATGGCTGAGCGTGCTGCCGGCCGAACTGGACGGCGTGGTAATCGGCAATGAAGTGCTGGATGCCATGCCTTGCGAGCTGCTGCACTGGACACCAGAGCCCCGGCAACGCGGGGTGGCACTGGATGGCGAGCAGTTCATCTGGCAAGACCGCCCCATCCAGGACCCGGCCCTGCAACAGCAGGCCGCTGCGCTGAATATCCGGCAAGAGGGCTATATCAGCGAGCTGAGCCTGAGCAACACAGCCTTTATCCACACCCTGGCGCGCCATCTGGTGCGCGGGGCCATCCTGCTGGTGGATTACGGCTATCCGGCGAGCGAGTTCTACCATCCGCAGCGTCATATGGGCACGCTGATTGGCCATTACCGCCACCACACCGTGGATGACCCCTTCTTCCTGCCCGGCCTGATGGACCTCACCTGCCACGTGGATTTCACCGCCATTGCCCAGTCCGGCATCGATGCCGGGCTGGACCTGATCGGCTACACCACCCAGGCACAATTCCTGATCAACGCCGGCATCACCCAGCTACTGGGTGAACTGGATGCCGACGACAGCACCAGCTATCTGCCGGTGGTGGCCATGGTGCAAAAACTGCTGTCGATGCAGGAGATGGGCGAGCTGTTCAAGGTGATCGGCTTTGGCCGTGGCGTCAGCATCGACTGGCAGGGATTTACCCAGGGCGACCGCTGCCACACCTTGTAAGGCGACAAGCCCGCCCTAGGCCCCACGCATTTTTGGTTGACAGCCGAAAAAACGCTGCGTATAGTTCGCGTCTCGGTGCAAGCGCATCGAGAAACGTGGCGAATTAGCTCAGTCGGTTAGAGCGACGGAATCATA
>NZ_RFAR01000174.1 GCF_003693445.1 Aquitalea palustris
AACCTCGCCCCGCTCACCCGTCGGCATGCTTGACGGGGAATGGGGTGGCGTCGATTCGGTGGGAAATTCTCAATAGCGTAGGTGTTGTCGTGCAACTGTCCAGGTGCAAGAGTCCAGCCAAAGCCAGTGCCGAATTGGCTCGTCACGCCCTTTCTTTGCAAGCCAGAACAAATTCGGCGAGACCGGGTCCCGTCAGCGCGAGCCGACACGGGCGTGCCGCCCAGGGTGTTAAGCGGTCGGCTGTCCGC
>NZ_RFAR01000175.1 GCF_003693445.1 Aquitalea palustris
TTCCACTGGCAGCGGCCGGACGAACACCCGAGCATCGGCGCCAATCTGGATGACAGCTCCTCCTGCTGGCTACGCGTGGCCATGCCCAGCGCTGGAGCTGGCTGGGGCCACCAGTTCATCCCGCGCATCGGCCAGGAAGTGCTGGTCGACTTTATCGAAGGCGATATCGACCGCCCGGTGATTGTCGGCGTGCTGTACAACGGCAGCCACGCCACCCCGGCCTTCAGCGGCGCGGGTGCGCTACCGGCCAACAAGACCCTGTCCGGCATCAAATCCAAAGAACATCAGGGCGGCCAGTACAACGAACTGCTGTTCGACGACACCCCCGG
>NZ_RFAR01000072.1 GCF_003693445.1 Aquitalea palustris
AAAGACAGCGGCCACCTGCAACACCACGCCGCCGCCGTGAAAGCCTGGGAAGCCGGCAGCAATACCGACAAGGACGGCAAGACGGCCAAAGACCAGGCCGGCCAGCAACCCCTGCTCATCCTGTCCGCCCCGGCAGGTATCGCCAGCCTGACCGAACAAAGCCAGACCCTCAGCGCCGGCAGCAACCTCAACCTCATCGCCCAGCGCGACGCCAACCACACCACCGGCCGCCGCTGGCTACACAACGTCGGCCAGCACATCAGCCTGTTCGTGGCGGGGGTAAAAGACCAGATCGCGCTGAAGCTGATTGCGGCGAAGGGCAAGATACAGGTACAGGCGCAGAGCGATGCGATGGAGATCACCGCAGACAAGGATGTGACGATTACCTCTTGCAAAGAGAAGATTGTGGTCAATGCCAAGCAGGAAATATTACTGACGGCAGGTGGCGGCTATATCCGCATTGCTGGCGGCAATATCGAGGTGCATTGCCCGGGTACGGTAACCGTAAAAGGCGCGAGCCATGACTTGAGCGGGCCGGATAGCATGAATGTCCCACTACCCAACCTGCCAAAAGACAAATACACCCCACCCAATACCCATCCTTTCTCAGAATAAGCGGGTAATAACATGATTATCAGTCCACCTATTCTCAAAACACCTCAGGGTAATGCCAGTGATGAACAGTGGCTAGCTGCTTTGATGCCCTTTACCACTCGTGGAAGTTTTCCAATTGCCAGTCGTATGGCTTGGCACGGTGGACAGCATATCGAGCATACCGATACCGGAGCACAGGGGGAGCCGGTGCGTGCAATCGCCGACGGTATGGTGATATATAAGCGCGACCCATCTCCTAATGCAGACAAAAAACCTTTGGCCTACCAGGGAACAACTGACAACGGCTGTGTGGTGATCAAGCACAGCACAGAAATTGGTGAAGGTCCGGATGGGCAGATCGAGTACTACTCGATTTATATGCATCTCAAACAGATTTTTGTCAAAAAGAAGCAGCCAGTCAATCGTAAGGATAGCTTGGGTAGCGTAGGTAGTTGCAATGGTAACAATGCTATCCATCTGGAAATTATCTGCGACGATGCCAATCTGAAAAAAATCGTCGGTAGAAACTCGGGCACACTGGATATCAGCAAGGATGGGCGGGACAAGATCGTCTATGGCGATATGCATTTCTATCTACCGCCAGGCACACCATTTTTTGCTTCTATTGCATCACCGCAAGCTCCCGCAGGCAGTGGCGCTGCCGTTCATACCTCCAGTGTCCCTCTGTTTGTGACGATGCGTTTTGAACGCGGGAAATGCCTGCTCACCACTCGGCAAGAAGATACTCAACAAGAGGATGTATTCGTTGAGGTCGGCGCAGCACTAGCAGATAGCGACGACAAGTATGAGTACAGTCTTTACAGCAAAGCGACCGCTCTGGGAGATGCTTTTCATATTGCACCAAGCGCGGCTTACGAGCTGCTGCGATTTGGCCGGGTCATCAATACCGAAAATGAAAGCCCTATCCTTGCGGGCTCAGTCCCACATTGGCACAAGGTCAATTACCCAGGTGGCCAAGGCTGGATTAACCTGAATGCCGTAGGCATCAAAAAATTCAGCGATGCCGACTTCCCCCACTGGCTTGGCTGGACTTTGATTGAGGATGATCCTACACCGGATAGCCAATGCAACTCCCCTACGCTTGAGAAATGGCTCATTGGGAATAGTGGGAAGAAGCTGGATAAAGGTGTGCTAGCAACCGCACTGGCCGATGCAAAAGTGCAGTCACGGTTTTCGCGAACAATTTGTAAATTTCCAACCGAGTGGGAAAAATCCACAATTGATACGAGATATGCTTGGCTAAAAAGTAAAAGTGAGGTACTGGACGACCCGATGAATGAGATGAAATATGCTGAATTCAAGGGGCATATTGAATCTTTATCATTTTGGGAAGAGGCTGGACTGGAGATTTCCAGTGCTCACTGGCATTTTCACCCCATGGTGTTTATTGAGCAGTTCAGACAATGCAACTGGATAGATAAGAGTGAATTAAAAAAAATCTATCCTGATGACATCCAGAAGATGGATAAAGGAAAAATTCAGACTGCTAAAAATGGATTGAACGACGCCATTCGAGAAAAGTATAGAAAACAGATTTGCATCGCAATTAGAAAGCATTTAATTAATAGAACTGGCTTGCGAATGACTAATTTTTTTGCGCAAGGAGCAGAAGAATCCCGTACGCTTACATGGATGAGTGAGTCACGATCTGAAAAGTCATGCAACGATCTATATGGTGGCAAACTTGGCAATGATCTTCCTGGCGATGGTTACAAATACAGGGGCAGGGGAATTAAGCAGCTTACAGGAAAATCTAACTATGCTGGTTATTGGGTTTATCGAGGAAAGATAACAAGGAATTCATTTGACCCTGCGTGGTGGTCTAAAAAAAATACTAGAAAACCCGAAATCAACAATCCTGACTTCTTAATCAATGACAATTATGCAACAATAGATGCAGGGGCATGGTATTGGGAGTCAGGACCAAGAAGAGGTGAGCCAAGGAAGAATAGTACAATTAATAAAATTATTGACGAATTCCAAGGTGATCTTAGTTCGATTGCAAGGACGGTTTGTGTAGAAATTAATGGCGGGGCTAATGGATTGGAGAATAGACAATACCATACCATCAGAATTGCAAAAATACTAACGGACTTAGTTTAATGAATAAAAAATCATTATTTGTAATTCTCCTTGCCCTTTTTTATGTCAACTCCACTTCACTGGCAGAGTCCATTGCATTAAAAAACAAGCAGCAAGCAAATAAAACAAGTAGCAATTTGTATCGCAATATAAAATTGCGCAAAGATGACGGGGCGATTTATATTGACTTATTTTTAGCAAGAAGCCGTGATGGTTATGAAACAGATTCCATGCAAATCTGCGTATCTGCTGAAAAGTGTGCAAAAGATGACTGGACTCTAATCGGTGGAGCTGATTACTTTAACACCTCACTTTACTCTGAAGTAAATACTACAAAATTGGATGGGAATAATATTTACACAGCATTCAATCTGTGCCAAATAAGTAATGCAGGAGGAGAGGTTTCTATGGGGGGACAGTGTCTAACTATAACGGGGCAAAATGAAAATAAGAAGTTTGTTTACAATTCATACTTAGGTCGCGCTTCAAAGTGCAGGCCAGATAGTATGTGCTGGCAGAAACTCGCCAAAGAAAGAGTTTCATTTATTTCGAGATTTTTAAAAGAATATAAAATTAAAATATCCGAGCAAAGCAAGTAGCCATTACTCCAATAGATCTTATAAAATGATATCAGTAGTCAAAGCATAAAGCCTGCAGGGTCGTTATGAAATATTCAAGATGCGGCTGGCATCAGGGATGACGTCTTCCCAATATAAAGCAACTCGATATTTACGCGCACAACCACGGACATCTCAAGCAAGGCAAGCAGGATATAAGGGCCTGTCCGAATTTTGTGTAAACGGGGTTTGGGTTACGCCTGTGGAAGGCGTTCCTCGAACTGAATGGTAAAGCGAGTCAGCACTGCCTTCCAATCCCGAATCGGCATGGTCCACTTCTGGCTGATGTTCCTCTGCGCCAGATAGAACAGTTTCAGCAACGCCTCATCACTCGGGAACGAGCCCCGATTCTTCGTCAGCTTTCGCAGGCTCATATTCACCGACTCGATGGCATTGGTGGTGTAGATCACTTTCCTGATCTCCGGCGGGTCGTCGAAGAACGGCGTCAACCGAGTCCAGTTGCGCCGCCAGGACTGACCAATCGGCAAATACTCCTCATCCCACTTGGCCTCAAACTCACCTAGCCGCTGCTCAGCTTCGTCGAGGGTCGCAGATTGGTAGATTCGCTTCAGGTCGGCGGCTACTTCTGCACGCCGCTTCCACGACACGTAGTTCAGGCTGTGCCGCACCATGTGCACGATGCACAACTGCACGGCTGCTTTCGGGAAGACCGCCTCGATCGCTTCCGGGAAACCCTTCAGGCCATCGACGCAGGCGATAAAGATGTCCTGTACGCCCCGGTTACGCAGTTCGGTCACGACCTGAAGCCAGAACTTGGCTCCTTCCGTCTGCGCCAGCCACATCCCCAGTACCTCCTTCTCTCCAGCGAGGGTAATGCCGATGGCGAGGTAGACGGCCTTCACGCGGACAGTCCCCTCACGCACCTTCACGTGGATACAGTCGAGGTAGATGATTGGATAAACCGAATCGAGAGGGCGAGCCTGCCAGGCTTTGACCTCTTCGGTGACAGCATCTGTGATGGAGGAAATGAGGCTGGGTGAAACCTCTGTGCCATACATCTCTTCCAGATGGGCCTGGATTTCCCGAACAGTCATACCCCGGGCGTAAAGCGAGATGACTTTGTCGTCGAAGCCGGTCCAGCGGGTCTGGTGTTTGGGGATGAGTTGTGGCTCGAAGCTGCCCTGGCGGTCACGTGGCACCTCGATGGGCAATTCGCCGAACTCGCCCTTGAGGGTCTTGCGGCTCTTGCCGTTCCGGGTATTGCCGGCGGGATTAAGCACCGGCTCGTGCTTGCTGTGGCCGAGGTGTACGGCCAGCTTGGCATCCAGCGCTTTCTCAACCAGCAGCTTGGTGAGCGGTTTGAGTAGACCATTCTCACCGATGAGGTCTTCGGGCTTCTGGTAAATGGCCAGCAAGCTGTCCAGTAATGCGTCAGGTACGTCGTGTTTCTTCGAGTTCATTGTGTCTCCAGACTAGGTGGCAGTTTCCTGCCAAATGTCCGTTTACACAAAATTCAGTACACGCCCTTCTCTCATCCGCCCCATGGCCGGGCAGCCCGCAGCAGTCGGTCGCGCACTGCCCGCCAGGGGGTCTCATTCGGCGGCAGTACTATCCACACGGTGGGACAGCCGCTGGCATCGGCCTCGTGCAAGGCGGCATACAAGGCCTGGGCGTAGCCATCCGGCGTGGGCGGCATGCGCTTGAGCCAGCCGCAAGGCGGGGCCACTGCTTCGATGGCCAGTACCGCAGCCTGCTGCCAGACACGCTCATGGGCATGCGCCGGCACCTGCGAAGCTTCCAGCCGGTAGCAGGGCTGGCGCGGTGCATAATGCGCGGCCAGATTACCCGGCACCCGTGGCGCCTCGGGCGCAGCCCTCTCCGCCAGGTCGAGGTAAGGCTGCAACATGGCGGCGCTGATGGCGCCGGGTCGCAGGATGGCCGGCCGCAGCCCGCTGAGATCCAGAATGGTGGATTCGATGCCCACGTTGCATGGCCCGCCCTCCAACACCGCGGCAATGCGGCCTGCCATATGGGCGCGGACATGTTCGGCCGCAGTGGGGCTGATGCGGCAGAAGGGATTGGCCGATGGAGCGGCCACCGGGCGTTGCAGCCGGTCCAGCAAGGCTTGCAGCAGCGGGTGGCTGGACCAGCGCAAGGCCACCGTTTCTTGTCCGGCGTTGACAATGGCCGGCACCCTGGCACTGGCTGGCAGCACCAGGGTCAGCGGCCCGGGCCAGAAGGCTTCAATCACCGGCCAGGCACAGTCGGGAATGCGTGCGGCCCATTGCGACAGTTGCTCAAGGCCACCCAGATGGACAATCAGCGGATGATCGGCAGGCCGATTCTTGGCGCGGAAAATCGCGGCCACGGCGTCTGGCTGGGTGGCGTCGGCCGCCAGCCCGTAAACGGTTTCGGTGGGAACCGCCACCAGCTCGCCAGCGCGCAATAGCGCGGCGGCCTGATCCAGTCCGGCGGGAGTGGGAGGAAGTGATTTCATGATGCGATGTGATTCCGGTAGTGCAGTATTGCGGCGACTGTGCCGCCTTCAACAGGTGTGCGGGTAGCGGCTGCCGGCACCGGCAGTGGGGACAAGCGCCGGCTGGCAGCCTGCTTGCCAGCCTGGGCAAACAGCACCGCCCGCAGCTCAGTCATGCTGCCAGCCATTGGCATGCCAGCGCAGCGGTGTTGCGCCATGAATGCAGTACAGGTGCAGCCAGCCGTTTTCCACCAGTTGCCGGGGAATGGGCTGCGCCAGCAGGGCAGCGGCCAGCTTGTCCGGCGGTGCGTCGATGCAGGCAGCCAGACGCAGCGGCGCATGGCGCAGGCGCTGGCCGTCATGTAGCGACTGCCAGGCCAGACCGATGCGCAAATCACCACTATTGCCTTCGAACACGCCGATGCGCCCCCCCACCACATTGTGTAGCAGCTTGTTGCCGCTACCAAAACGGCGCGGGTCCACGGTGGAGGCGAAATACTGCATGTTGATCCAGTGCGCCACCACCATGGGCGCGGCCAGGATGCTCTGCAAGCAGCTGCCATCGGCATCGGCACGCCAGTCGTATTCATGCAGGAAGGCACGCCCGCCCAGATCAAGCTGCTTGCTCCTGGCGCGCGCGGCGGCGATGAACAAAGCATTGCCGGCCAGCCCCCATTCCGGCCGGGTTTCCGCCCAGTCGTCGCCTTTCTGGCGCATTTGCCGCAGCAGGATGGCGTCGTCGGCGGAGGAGGAAAGACCGACCTGTTCTGCCCGGCGATGCCGTGCCAAGGCCGAGGCAGCCTGTAATGCGGACTGCAGGCCGGGCAAGCGCCCACGCACCTCGGCGGCCAGTGTTTCGCCGTCCAGCAGCAGGATTTCGTCGCTATGCGTCAGGTGTAGCGCGGGCAGGAAAACGGTGTCGGCCGGGATGGCATGGCCCTGCTCCGCCAGCCGCTGGCGCAGTGCCGGCTCATTCAGCCAGCTGGCCAGCAGCCGTACATGCTGGTGACCGCCATGCCCGCCGCAAGCACCGCATTGCAGGGCCGCAGCCTGTGGATTATTGCTGACATGGCTGGCATGGCCGACCAGCAGCACCCATGGCGCCAGCGGTCCGGACAAGCCCATGGCCGGCAGCAGACCGGCGACGATGGCCACACGTTGTGTCAGATCAAGCCCGTCTTGCGGCAACGTTTTGGCCGTCTGCGGCGTCAACCAGGGGTCAAGCTGCGGCAGCGCCGCCGGGTAACTGCGGGCCTTGCTGCGCCGCGCCAGCGTGGCCAGCTTGCCAAGACCGATGCTTTCCACCAGGGCAAAGCCGCCCAGCGGCGAGCGCTGAAAGGCCTGCCAGCCACGACGCGTTGGCGTGGGTGTTGTCGCCGCTGGCGCATGCACCTCCCAGCCCGGCGCCAGCAGCACCGGCAGGCGTGGCTGGCTGACCGTGCCACCCGGCAGGCGGTAGGCCAGTGGCAGGCCGAAAAAGCCGGCAAAGCCGTAAGTGCGGCTGTCGGCAATGCTTTCCTCCAGCGCACGGCGCAGCGGTTCGGAACGAACGTCGATGCAGAACACCGCTTGCAACGTGGGCCGTGTGGCCACGTCTGCGGTGTCGGCAGCGCAGAGTGCGCGAGTGAGCGGTGCATGCAGCGACAGCTCGTGCGCACGCTGCCAGATCAATGCCCGCGCATCGGCACGGCAATGCGGCAGCCTCTCCCAATCACCTTGCCAGTTAGCCCAGGCGCTGTCCGGGCCGCGTGCGCCATCGTCGAGCAGGCACTCCCAGGCCAGCTGGATAGCCAGCAGCTGGCGCAGATTGCTGTCTGTTCTGCCTTGCAGACCGGCTTGCCAGCCCAGATAGGCACACCAGGCCGCCCAGCCGTTATTGCGCATCAGCAATGCCTGCAGCCATGGCGTCAGCCATTGCGGGCGGGCTTGCAGCTGTTCCAGGCCGGCAAGCAGCATGGCCTCGGCATCAGCAGGCAATTGTCCGGCGCGCAGCCGGATCTGCTCGCGCCGCGTGGGTGAGGCGCTCAGGCCATACGGGTGACGCATCTGTGCCAGCCAGGCGGCATAGAGGTCGCCGCCATACTCGAGATGCCAGTTGGCCTGGTCACGGTCGAAGCTGGCGGCGCAATACTGGCTGACTTGCTGGATGATGACATCGCTCCAGGATTGCGCCGCCAGCGGGCCTGCCGCTTCGCAATGAAAGGCGGCCAGCAGCCGTGGCGCAGGCGGCAGATCGACAGCGCCGGGCGCGCTGTCCAGCCAGGCGGTGGCGCCCTGCTGCCAGCCTGCTTCCGTCAGTGCGGCTTCCAGTGCACTGGTGGTGATTTCGCCGCGCCGCCAGGCCGCCAGATATTCGCTGTGCGACAGGTGCAGCGGACTGTCCGCCACCTGGCGCAGTGTGTCGGCGGCCTGCTCGAAGCGTTGGTCACGCAGTCCCCAATAGGGCGAGCTGGCCACCAGGCTGTCCAGCGGCCAGGCCGGGGCAATCGCAGCCAGGGCCTGCTCAATCGCCTGCTGCCAGGCAGTGTGTTGTTCAGCCACGGCGGTTCTCCTGCAGTTGCGGCCAGGTCAGGGCCAGAGGGATGGTCGGGTGCGGCCGACGCCGGCCCAGCATGCACCACCATTCATCCAGGTGGAAACCGGCAAAGGCATGCGGATAGAGGCGGCGGGCCAGCGCACCGTTTGGATGGCGCAACAAGCCGCCTTGCAACATATAAGCGGCCAGGAACATGGCCGCCAGCACGCCCTGCACATACAGCGCAGGTGCCGGGCCATGCAGCGGCAGGATGTGCGCGGCCAAGGCATGCAGCAGCAGATAGCTCTGGCTCAACAGCAGCACCAGCAGCACGCCGCCCCAACTGCGTAGCAGCCCGCCCAGGCCCAGACCCAAGGCCAGGCAGAATAGCGGCGGCAATGCTGCGGCAGGCATCCAGTGCTGCCACAGCCATTGCGCTGCCGCCAGCCACAGCACCGCCAACAGTCCCCGCGCCAGGTGAGCCCAGAGGCTGTCGGCAGCTTGTTCCCCGGCCATGCGCCGTACTGCGCTGTCGCGTGCGGTTTCGCCGGCCAACAGAAAGGCATGGGCCTTGTAGAAGGAGTGTGCCAATAGGTGCAGCAGCGCCAGCGAGTAGCAGCCCATGCCGATTTCCAGCAGCATGAAGCCCATCTGTGCGCAGGTAGACCAGGCCAGACGCAGCTTGATGCTGATGCGCGTAAGCATGACCACGCAGCTCAGCAGTGCACTGCCGCCACCCCACAACATCAGCAGGCTGTTGGCTGCCGGGGCGGCTTGCAGCAACGGCGCTGCCTTGATCAGCACCATGCCCCCCAGGTTGACCACGCCAGCGTGCAGCAAGGCAGAAATCGGCGTCGGCGCCTCCATCACCTGAGTCAGCCAGCCGTGAAACGGCAGTTGCGCAGTCTTGATCGCCACCGCTGCCGCCAGCAACACACCGGCCGCCACGGCATAGCCCTGTGCGCCGTTGACCAGTGTGGACGCGTCAGCGGGCAGCAGGCTGAGGCTGCCGCCAGCCAACACCCACAGCAGCAACGCGCCCAGCAGCAAGCATTCGGCCAGACGGCTGGCACGCCATTCGCGCTGTGCAGCCAGCTGCGCGGCCGGCCGGCCCGGGTAAAAGGTAAGCAGGCTTTGCAAGGCCAGGCTGCAGGCTATCCAGGCCAGCACCATCAGCAAGAGATGGCTGGCTTGCACCACCACCGTCACCGCCGCCAGCAGGCAGCCGATGGCGCGCAAAAAGCGCGGCTGTCCCGGCTCCCCCTGCAGGTAACGCCGCGCGTAGCGCAGCACCATCCAGCCCAGCAGCTGGATCAGCGCCTGCATCAGCCAGGCGGCGGCGAACCACGGGGCCGGCGTGGGCATGCACAGCAAGGGAAGCAGCAACAGGCCACCGGCCAGGGCGACGGTTTCGGCAAGCTGCCAGTGACGTGCCAAGGCCCGGCCAGGCCACAGGGCGGGCAGCAGCCAGAGCAGCGCGATGGCGCATGGCAGTGCGTTGAGCATGGCAAGGGGCATGATGGGCTCCGGTATTGATCCTGCCGGCACTTTGCCTGAGGGAATATGTTCAGTAAAATAGATTAAATATTAGTTTTTATTCTCAAATAAAGAACAATGAGCCGGCTCAATTATCACCATCTGCATTACTTCTGGGCCGTGGCCAGCGAAGGCCACCTGACACGCGCCGCGGAGCGACTGCATGTGTCGCAGTCGGCCTTGTCCGCGCAAATCCGCCAGCTGGAGGAGCAACTGGGCCAGCCGCTGTTTCTGCGCGAAGGCCGCAAGCTGCAACTGACCGAGCTGGGCGCGGTGGTGATGGGCTATGCCGAGGAAATTTTCGCACTGGGCAACGAGCTGCTGGCCAGCGCAGCATCCGGTGTTGGCCGCAACACTTTGCGCATAGGCAGCGTGGCCACGCTCTCGCGCAATTTTCAGGAGTGGTTCTTGCAGCCGGTGCTGCAAGAAGCGGCGGTGCGGCTGGTATTGGAGGCGGGCAGCCTGGACGAGCTGCTGCAAAGACTGAAGACGCACGAGCTGGACGTGGTGCTATCCAACCGGCCGGTCCTGGGCAATGACAAGCAATCCTGGCGCTGCCGCACCCTGGCGCGGCAGCCGGTGGTGCTGGTCGGGCCGCCCTTGCCGGCAGGCCAGGTATTCCAGTTCGAACGTGATCTGCCGGCCCTGCCCTTGCTGGCCCCCAGCCGCAAGAGCGAAATCCGCCTGCGCTTTGATCTGTTGTGTGAGGAGCTGGCCTTGCAGCCGGCCATCCGTGCCGAAGTGGACGACATGGCCATGTTGCGGCTGTTGGCACGCGATGCCGGTTGCGTGGCGCTACTGCCGGCCATCGTGGTGCGCGACGAGCTGGACAAGGGGCTGCTGCAACAATACTGCGTGGTGCCGCGCGTCGAGGAAACCTTCTACGCCATCACCGTGCAACGCCAGTATCTGTCGCCCTTGCTGCAGGATTTGCTGCGCATGGCAAGCACGGAGCAAAGAATGCATCCGGAGACAGCATCCGACTGAGCCGCCTCACGGCCCGCCAGCCTGCGCACAAGAGCGCGCACGGCAGGCAAGAAAAAACCTCCGCCCCGGCATGGCCGGCGGGCGGAGGTTTGCAGATGGCATGGCAAATGGTTTACAGCATCCAGCCGATATGCGCCGGCACCTGGCCATCCACCGCCATCATCACCGACAGTGCGGTGACGGTGATGATGGAGAAGAAGAACACCTGACGCGCCCAGACGCGGTCGTCAGTGCTTTCCTTGTAGCCGGACAGCGCCATCTTCAGCCACCACAGGCTGGTGGCACAGGCCACCGCCAGGTAGCCATAACCGGCATAGCCGTAGAACACCAGCAGCAGGGTGGCCACAGCGAAAGCCAGGATGTACAGCACGATCTGCTGCTTGGCCTCGGAAATGCCCTTCACCACCGGCAGCACCGGAATCTTCGCTGCTTCGTAATCCTTGAAGCGGAAGATGGCGATGGCATAGGAGTGCGGCATCTGCCACAGGCAGAACATCAGCAGCAGGATGGCTGCACCGCTGTCAAAGCGGCCGCTGGCAGCACAGTAGCCCGCCACTGGCGGCACTGCGCCGGACAGGCTGCCCACCAGGGTGCCGTAAACCGACTTGCGCTTCATATACAAGCTGTACACGCCGACATAGATCAGGAAACCGAACAGCGCACAGCACAGCGCCAGCACATTGGTCCAGATCGCCAGCGTGGCAAAGCCTGCCGCGCCCAGCACGAAACCGTGTGCCAGTGCCGCCTTGGGGCTCATGTCGCCGGTCACCAGCACCCGCTTTTGCGTGCGGGCCATGCGCGCGTCGATATCACGGTCGATGCAGTTGTTGATGGCGCAGCCGGAGGCCACCACCAAGGACAACCCGGCCACCGTGGCCAGCAGCAGGGTCCAGTCCAGCCGACCCTGCGTTGCCAGCAGAAAACCGCCCACGGTGGAGATGAGGTTGCCGAAGATGATGCCCGGCTTGGTCACCTGCAAATAGCGCTTGAGCTTCATCACGTCCCGGCTCAGCGCAGCATCAGCGCATCGGCGGTGGAGATGATCCACACCGACAGGCCAACCAGCATCACGATGATCATCGCGGTGAACAGGAAGGAGAAGCTGTTGAGCTTGCCGTCCTTGGTGAAGTTCAGATGCAGGAAGTATTTGAGGTGCACGATGATCTGCACCACGGCAAAGCCGAAGATGCCGATCATGGTGGCCTGCTTGGTGAAGCCGTGGCTCATCACCATCCAGAAGGGAATGGCGGTGAGGATGATGGCCAGCACGAAGCCGGTGAGGTAGCTTTTTACGCTGCCATGATCGGCGGCATGTTCATGTGCCTGGCTCATTACATGGCTCCTTTCAGATACACGACGGTGAATACGCAGATCCACACGATGTCGAGGAAGTGCCAGAACAGGCTGAGGCAGTTCAGGCGGGTCATGGCGCGGCCGGTCAGGCCGGTCTTGGCCACTTCGATCATCATCACCGTCATCCAGATCAGGCCGGCAGTCACGTGCAGGCCGTGCAGGCCAACCAGGCCGAAGAAGGACGACAGGAAGGCGCTGACATTGGGGCCGTGGCCTTCGGCGATCAGGTGGTGAAACTCGTTCACTTCCATGCCGATGAACACCGCACCGCAGGCAAAGGTCACTGCCAGCCAGCCCAGTACGGCCGACTTGTTGCCCTTGTACCCGGCAATCATGGCAAAGCCGTAGGTGATGGAGGACAGCAGCAGGGCTGCGGTTTCACCCATCACATAAGGCAGCTCGAAGATTTCCTTGCCCGAAACGCCGGTGGCGACGTTGCGGTACAGCACCGCGTACGCCGCAAAAGCCGTGGCGAACAGGATGCAGTCAGTCATCAGATAGAACCAGAAGCCCAGCACGGTTTGCGAACCGCTGTCGTGGTGCTCGTGGTCGTCATGCGCGTCGTGCGCGTGCTCTACATAAGTACTCATCTTGGCTCAACCTGTTAGGCGGTAGTGGTGGGACGGCTGCCACGACGCGGCTTTTCGGCATCGCGTTCGGTGTAGTTGTCCACATCAATGCCCATCTGTTCGAAGTGGGCACGCTCGATGCTTTCGACTTCATCCGGCTGCACGTAGTAGTCCAGATTGTTGTCGTAGGCACGGGCCAGCATGGCGCCGATGATGCCGACCAGGCCGACAATCGCCAGCCACCAGATATGCCAGATCAGGGCAAAACCCAGCAGGGTGGTGAAGCCGCCGATGTACACGCCGGTGGCAGTGTTGCTTGGCATGTGGATCGGTGCGTACTTCTGCGGCACCTTGTAGGCCTCGCCCTTTTCCTTCATGTCGGTGAAGGCATCGATATCATGCACATGCGGCACGGTAGCGAAGTTGTAGAACGGCGGCGGCGAGGAAGTGGACCACTCCAGGGTATGGCCATTCCACGGGTCGCCGGTTACGTCGGCCAGTTTCTTGCGGTCGCGGATGCTCACCACGATCTGCAGCAGCTGGCAGCCGATACCGCAGGCAATCAGCACCGCGCCCACGCAGGCGATGTACAGCCACGGGTCCCAGGCCGGATTGTCGGTATGATTCAGACGACGGGTCATGCCCAGGAAGCCCAGCACGTACAGCGGGATGAAGGCAAACATGAAGCCGCTCTGCCAGAACCAGAAGGCCGCCTTGCCCAGCTTTTCATTCAGCTTGAAGCCGAAGGCCTTGGGGAACCAGTAGGAGAAACCAGCCAGATAGCCGAATACCGCGCCACCGATGATGGTGTTGTGGAAGTGGGCGATCAGGAACAGGCTGTTGTGCAGCACAAAGTCGGCACCCGGTACCGCCATCAGCACGCCAGTCATGCCGCCGATGGAGAAGGTCACCATGAAACCCATGGTCCACAATACCGGCGGGGTAAAGCGGATACGACCCTGATACATGGTGAACAGCCAGTTGAACAGCTTCACCCCGGTCGGCACCGAAATCACCATGGTGGCGATACCGAAGAAGGCGTTCACATCCGCACCGGAACCCATGGTGAAGAAGTGGTGCAGCCACACCATGAAGCCCAGTACCGAAATCACGCCACTGGCGATGATCATGGAAGTGTGGCCAAACAGGCGCTTGCCAGAGAAGGTGGAGATGACTTCGGAGAAGATACCGAAAGCCGGCAGCACCAGAATGTAAACTTCAGGATGGCCCCAGGCCCAGAACAGGTTCAGGTACATCATGGCGTTGCCACCGGCTTCCGCGGTAAAGAAGTGGAAGTCCAGGTAGCGGTCCAGGCTCAGCATGGCCAGGGCGCCGGTCAGGATGGGGAAGGAAGCCACGATCAGCACGTTGGCCCAGGTGCAGGTCCAGGTGAAGATCGGCATTTGCATCAGCTTCATGCCCGGTGCGCGCATCTTGATGATGGTCACCAGGAAGTTGATCGCCGTCAGCGTCGTCCCTATCCCGGATATCTGCAAGGCCCAGGTGTAGTAATCCACCCCCACATCCGGACTGAAACCCAGCTCGGACAGCGGCGGATAGGCTACCCAGCCGGTACGGGCAAAGTTGCCCACACCCAGCGACAGGTTGACCAGGATCACCGCCGACACCAGCAGCCAGAAGCTCAGCGAGTTCAGGAAGGGGAAGGCCACGTCGCGCGCGCCAATCTGCAGCGGCACCACGATGTTCATCAGGCCGGTCATGAAGGGCATGGCCATGAAGATGATCATGATCACACCGTGCGCGGTGAAGATCTGGTCATAGTGCTCTGGTGGAAACACCCCCAGATGCCCGTCGGTGGCCATGGCCAGCTGGGCACGCATCATCAGCGCGTCGGCAAAGCCGCGCAGCAGCATGATCATGGCGACGATGATGTACATCACGCCAATCTTCTTGTGGTCAACCGAGGTCAGCCACTCTTTCCACAAATAGCCCCACTTGCCGAATTTGGTAATGAGTGCCATCACCAGCAGGCCCATCAGGCCGGCGCCGGACAGCGCGGCGACGATGATGGGTTCCTTGTAGGGAATGGCATCCAGAGTCAGTTTGCCTAACAACATCGATTATTGCTCCTTGACGGCCGGGGTTTCGCACAGACGCTTGGTCAGTGCAGCCAGCTTCAGTTCGTCGTCCGTGGCAGCCAGCGACTGGCGGCCTGCCATGTATTTGTGCAGCACGGCATCGAACAGACGCGGTTCTGGCGTGGTGTAGAAGGCCGCGGCATTGTTCTCGCTCGGCTTCACCAGGGCGAGGTAGGCATCCGCATTCAGGGCCTTGCCCGACGCACGTACTTTTTGTACCCAGGCATCAAACTGTTCCGGCGTTTCGGTGGCGATGGCATTGAACTTCATGCCGGAGAAACCGGCGCCGCTGTAGTTGGACGACATGCCCTTGTAGGTACCGGCTTCATTGGCGATCAGATGCAGCTTGGTTTCCATGCCGGCCATGGCGTAGATCTGGCCACCCAGTTGCGGGATGAAGAAGGAGTTCATCGCGGCATCCGAGGTAATGCGGAAGTTGACCGGCACATCCTTGGGGAAGGCGATCTGGTTGACGGTGGCGATGTTCAGATCCGGGTAGATGAACAGCCACTTCCAGTTCATGGCCACTACCTGGACATTGATCGGCTTCTTGTCCGAATCCAGCGGGCGGTAGGGGTCGAGCTTGTGGGTGGTTTTCCAGGTCACCACCGCCAGACAGGCCACGATGATGATGGGAATGATCCAGACAACGGCTTCGATCTTGTTGGAGTGCGACCACTTGGGGGTGTAGATGGCATCCTTGTTGCTGGCGCGATACTTCCAGGCAAACAGGAAAGTCATCACGATGACCGGGATGACAACCAGCAACATCAGCAGGGTGGCCGTGATGATCAGGGACTTTTCATCCGCCGCTACCTGTCCTTTGGGGTCAAGAATGCCACCTTGACACCCCGAGAGCAGTACAGCCAGCACGGGCGAGAGTCCCCACAACAGGCGGGTGGGTCTAAAGTTTCTCATCATACGACTTTACGGGTTAAAGATTCGTTGCTCGCGCCTTGGCGCGGGTGACAGTGCGCGGCCTGGCACTGTCAGTGATGCAGAAGCCGGCAACAGGGCCGACCCGGCGGGCAGAGCGCACGACCTTGCCACTCTACCCGTAATGAATATCATTCCATCCCTCACTGCTGAACCCTCCCGCCAGCTCAGCATGCCCGGTCATGTGCAGGCTGCCCGGCAGGCTGCGCTGCTGCAGTTTGCCGTCAGACGAAATCGTGGTGCAGCACGGTGCGGCCAGACTGCCAGGCCGGCAGCAGCGTCATGCCGCAGCGCACAAGCGGGGGGCTGACAAGGCTGCGACAATTTGTCACAGTGACGGGCGCGTTATTAAAAATCAGTTTCCTTCCCCAGAGCAAGCCGTCACTGCCTGCCATCACAGGGAAAACCGCATCAAAATGGTGCAGGCTTGATTTGCATCAATACCGAAATAGCCTGCTCATGATAGGCGCAGCAAGGACTTACGCCTTTCGCATGGGCTGTGCAATGCAGCAAATGGATTGTTGCAATTAGTTACAAAAAAATGACCACCCACCTGAGCAATCCCCCATCGCAGCAGCAGCACACAAGAAAAACCGCCGCTTGCAAGCAAGACGGCGGTGTTGTCGATGGCGCCGCGGGAAGCGCGCCAACCGGGCAGATCATGCAGCGCTGATCAGCGCTCGAGCTCCAGGATGGCCTCCAGATCCTGGTCCACCTTGCGCATGCGCTCGTACAGCTCACCCGTGCTGTCCACCATCTGGTCCAGCTGCTGCTGGCTGCTGCCGGAGGATGCCGCCAGCTTGGCCAGCAAATCCATTACCTGCTGCATTTCCTGAGCAAAGCTGCCGACATGCGCATTCATCTCGCGCATGTCCACCCCCACCTGCTGTACCCCGCTCATCACATGCTCAACGGCACCGCCGGTGGCATCAAGATTGGACTGGGTGTTGTTGGCCAGCTTGCGTACTTCATCGGCCACCACGGCAAAACCACGGCCGGCCTCGCCTGCCCGCGCCGCCTCGATGGCCGCGTTCAGCGCCAGCAAATTGGTCTGCTCGGCAATCTTCTTGATCATCAGCATCACATCGCCAATCTGGCGTGCGTCTTTTTCCAGCTCGACAATACGCAAGCTGACATTGCTGGAGGTCTTGTTGCCCTGCTCCACACTCTCGGAAAAACGCGCGATTTCCTGCTGGATGGCAATCAGGTGGGTGACCAGCTCGGCCGAGGCCTGGCGGAACAAGGGCAGGCTTTCCATCAACTGGCTGGCAAAGCTCTTGTAGCCCTGCAGCTCGTGGATGACCTGGGTTTTCATGCGGTCGATCCAGCGGGCGCGCGATACTTCACGGCTGTAGAAATAATTCTTGAAGTTGGCGTAGTGCACCGGGAAACGCTGCACGAAATCGTCCTGAAAATTCTCCACGGCCGGATAGAAGAACACGGCGGTCTGGGTCTGGTTGATGTTCACCCCCAAAAGCTCGCCAAAGGAGGAAAAACCGGCGACCGGGATATTGCCGTAGACATTGCTATTGGCCAACGCGCCGCTGTTGTTGAGGCGGCGCAGGATGCAGTCGTTGAGCAAACCACCGATGGCGGCCGGCTTGCCCTGACTGAAGCGGGAAAAATCACTCTGCGTGCGCTCTACCAGCCCCTCTTGCTTGAGCAGGTGCAGCTCCTCACCAAACGACAGGTCACAGGCGAATTGCAACACACCCCGCTCGGCATCCACCCCCAGCACCGAGCGCACAAACATCTCGTTTTTCAGCTTGATGCCAAAACTGAATTTACTCAGCCGCTCAGCCACTTCGCCACGCTGACAGGAGAAATGGCGCGCCAGTACCTCCACCACATTGCACACCTTGCCATCGCGGTCGAATACCGATTCCACCCGGCGCAGCTCGGAGCTGGCCTTGGCAATGGTGAAAGCAGTACCTGTCTCCTGGAAGTTCTGCGACTTGAACACACCATAGCGATAGGCCGGTGCCAGCTTGATGAACACCAGCACGGCATGGCCATCACGTGCGCTCTGACCATCATGCAGACGGGTCATGCTGAAATCCAGCGGGCCACCGGCCGAGCCACCAATAAACAGGTAGGGGAAACGGTCGGACTCGTAAATGGCTTCCATCAGATAGCTTTCGCTATTGGACAGGCCATCCACCAGGGTCAGCACAAAGCCTTCCTGATAATTCATGGAAAAGGACGGCTGCACCCGCGACAGATTGTCCACCAGCCGGCGTACCCGCTCATCATGCCCCAGCTTGGGCTGGCCGGACTTGATGTCCTCGCAGGCCAGCGGCACGCTGGCCACATGCACGTCGGCCAGCACCTGCTGGTCGAACAGCTGGAATACCATACTGTCCCAGCCCGGACTGGCCGGCAGGTAGAGTGCATCGCCGGCCTTGGCCGAGCACAGCTCACCCGCAGTGGTGGTCAGTACCACCTTGGCACCAGGGAAGGCGGCTGCGGCACTGCGGGCCACCTGGTCCAGATTGGCTGCCGGATTGATGAAACCCAGCACCAGCCGGATGTCGCTGCGGCTGGCTGCTCGCAGATCATTATCCATACTGCTGCTGCGCGTGCGAACCAGCTGGATGGGCTGCTGCGCGCCAGGGTTGGACAAGCTGGCATTTGTCGTCTTGTTACGCTTGAAGAACATCCCGACTCTCCCGATGCATTGTTTTGACTAATTATCATTCACATGCAAACAACATGAACTACCTTGATAGTAGCAAGAAAAATCACGTACTTATTATGGTTATTCTCAAGTAATGAGCGAAAGCCACCTGCGGTCAGGCACGCAGCAAGGTTGAGTCTGCCGTCGCCAAGCGCCATACTCCCCCGGTATTGAATCAACCCAATGGATTGCATGGCATGACTTACCGTATCGTGTTTGTGGAAGACGACCCCGACCTGGCCGAACTGATCAGCGACTTTCTGTCCCGCCACGAGATGGACGTGGTAATCGAACCGCGCGGCGATACCGCCCTGGCCACCATTGAGCGTGAAGCCCCCGACATGGTGTTGCTGGACATCATGCTGCCAGGCAAGGACGGCTTGTCCATCTGCCGCGAATTACGGCCGAACTTTGACGGCCCCATCATCATGCTCACCTCGCTGGACAGCGACATGAACCAGATTCTGGGGCTGGAGCTGGGTGCCAACGACTACATCCTGAAAACCACCCCGCCCTCGGTACTGGTGGCGCGCCTGCGCTCTCAGTTGCGCAATATGCGGCCGGCACAAGCCGCCAGCGAAGCCGCCGCGCCGATCAAGACCCAGCGCAAGCTGGTATTCGGCCAGCTCTCCATCGACCCGGTCAGCCGCGACGTGATCCTGGAGCGGGAGAAAGTAGCCCTGTCCACCTCGGACTTCGACTTGCTGTGGCTGCTGGCCAGCCATGCCGGCGAAACGCTCAACCGCGACATCCTGCTCAAGGAAATGCGCGGCGTCAGCTATGACGGGCTGGATCGCAGCATCGACGTAGCCATCTCCCGCCTGCGCAAGAAACTGGGCGACAACCCCACCGAACCCTTCCGCATCAAGACCGTGCGCAATCGCGGTTATCTGTTCTCGCTGTCCGGCTGGGAATAAGCATGCGGCGTCTGTTTATCCAGTTTTACCTGCTGCTGGTCACCTGTTTCATGGTGGCGGTAGTGATGGTGGGCGCGGTATACAAGCAAGCAGTGGACGATGTGGGCGAACGCTACCTGTCCGACCTCTTGCGCACCACGCTGTCACTGATCGAGGCCGACCTGCACGGCATACCGGAAGACCGCTGGACCGAAACGCTGCAAAGCTCCAATCACGACTTCACCTTCAAGGTCACAGTAGAAAAGCAAAGCAACTACCTGCTGGACGAGGAATCGGAAGAAGCACTCAATCGCGGCGAGATCGTGATGCTGGAAGACAAATACCTGTTCCTGCAGAAGATCGAAGACAGCAACTACCTGCTGGTGGCCGGCCCCTTGCGCTACCTGTTCTTCCTGCATCAGCTCAAATCGGTGGATTACGCCTTGCTGGCGCTATTGGGCCTGTCGCTGGCGATACCGGTATTCCTGTGGATGCAGCCGCACTGGAAAGATCTGGTCACCCTGGAAAAAACCGCCGGCAAGCTGGCGGGGGGCGATTTCTCGGCACGGGTCCACCTGCCCAGCCGCTCCGGTGTGCGTCAGGTCGCTGCTGCCTTCAACCACATGGCAGACAGCATCGCCGCCCTGCTGGCCAGCAAGAAGGCACTAACCAATGCGGTAGCGCACGAACTGCGCACCCCGCTGGCGCGGCTGCGCTACCGGCTGGCCCTGCTGGAAGGCGAAGAAGACTCTCCGGCTAAGAAAGCCATTGAAAAAGACCTGGACGCCATCGACTCGCTGGTGGAAGAGCTGTTGTTCCATGCCAAGCTCGACCGGCCGGAAGCCCCGCTGCAGCTGAACCAGTTCAATGCCATCGCCTGGGCCAAAGAGCGCATCCACGAACAGGCCACGCTGGCACCCGAGCTGAACTGGCTGGAACCGCCGGGCCAGGAGCTCGATTTTCTGGCCGACCAGTACCTGGTCACCCGCGCCCTCGACAACTTCTTGTCCAATGCCCGGCGCTATGCCGCGAGCACCATCCAGACCACGGTCTGTGTGGAAAACCGCAACTGCATCATCATGGTGGATGACGACGGCCCCGGCATTCCGGAGTCGGATCGCGCCCGCGTGTTCGACCCTTTTATCCGGCTGGATGAGAGCCGTGGCCGCAAGACCGGCGGGCATGGCCTGGGCCTGGCGATTGTTGCTGGCATCGCTCGTCTGCATCACGGTGAAGTACTGGTGGAGAAATCGCCATTGGGTGGAGCGAGATTCATTCTTCGTTGGCCAACATGAGAATGTACATTTGGTTACATTGAGAAACATCGCACGGGTAGACGTTGCTCTGCAGCACCGTTAGGATGCCCCCCTGAATAGGACTATCTGTCCTCCTTCAAACTTGATTTTCAAGATGAACTTAGGAGTTTTACAAAAATGAAAAAGCTGGCTCTGCTCGCTCTGACCGCCGCCTTTGGCCTGACCTCCACTGCTTCCTTCGCCGCTGATACCTCCGCTCCGGTAGCTATCCACAAGGCCAAGAAGGCTGAGAAGAAAGTAAAGAAAGACGCTTCCGCTCAGAAGGCTCAAGCCGCAGAAGCTTCCGCTCCGGCCAAGAAAGCTAAAAAAGTAGCCAAGAAAGACGCTTCCGCTCAGAAAGC
>NZ_RFAR01000073.1 GCF_003693445.1 Aquitalea palustris
GCAAGAGGTCAGCGGTTCGATCCCGCTTATCTCCACCAAATCAAAAGCCGGAATCTTGCGATTCCGGCTTTTTTCATTGCAGCACACTATATATTGCCCTGCTCCGGGCCAATCAACTCATTGATGCGCAATACCTGGTCGGCCGCCTGCAACAACAAGGGATGCTGCGCCATGCCGAACCCATCGCGCACCAGCGCCATGACAAAGCGCATGCCATGCAACACCAGCCGCGCGGCATGTTGTTCATCCGGATGCAGCACATTACCGGCAGCCCGCGGCCGCCAGCGCCGCTCGCGCCCGCCAGCGATCAAGCGCATACCCTCAGCCGGCGGCGCCTGCCGGCTATACAAGCGGTAGGGCAAGGGCCATTCATCCACCACTGGTGGCTGTCGTCCGGTCAGCTCCTGTACCACCTGCTCCAGCTCGCTGGCCAGGCGCAACAGCGCCTCCAGCCCGGTCTTCACCTGACTGCGCCCGCCTTGCATCATCTGCTCGTGCAACAATAGTACGCGGCGGTGCAAAAAACGCAGCTTGGCCAGTGCCAGCCGCCGTCCTGCGTCGTCCTGCCCTTCCCTGGCCTGCCTGGCCAGATCATCCAGATAGGCCACCCAGTCCAGGTATTCGGCCAATACCTCGCTGCCAGGCTGAAAATCGGCCACCTGCGCCGCGGCAGGGGCCGCACGGTAAGCCGGCTGCGGATTCCAGGCCGACGCATTCAACAACACATTCTGCTTGGGTGTGACTTTCACCGTGATTCCTCATCGCCTTGCTTGCCAGCCCCATGCAATTAAAACCATACGCTTATTTTATTTTAAATATATCGACAAATTATGCCTAAACTTTATGCGTCGCCATAGTCAGCGCGGCAGCCATGAAAAATGCCAGGGCAAAGCCCTGGCATGGGTGAACAGCAAGCAAGTAATCGCTCAGGAAAACAGCATGTGACCCAGCTTGGCCGCCTTGGTGTCCAGGTAATGGTCGTTGTGCGGATTACGGCCCACCATCAGCGGCACCCGCTCCACCACATCGATACCAGCGTTTTTCAGGGTTTCCAGCTTGCGCGGGTTATTGGTCATCACCCGCACGCTCTTGATGGACAGCGCATCCAGCATATGGCGCGCCACGCGGAAATCACGCATGTCGGCCGGAAAGCCCAGTTGTTCGTTGGCTTCCACCGTATCCGCACCGCCATCCTGCAGCTTGTAGGCGCGGATCTTGTTGATCAGGCCAATGCCGCGCCCTTCCTGCCGCAGGTAGAGCAAGGCACCACGGCCTTCCTTGGCGATGGCATCCAGCGCCGCCTCCAGCTGGAAGCCGCAATCGCAGCGCAGCGAAAACAGCGCGTCGCCAGTCAGGCACTCCGAGTGCAGACGGGCCAGCACCGGCAGACCATCGGCCACATTGCCCAGGGTCAGCACCACGTGTTCGCGCCGGCTGTCGGTTTCCTCGAAACCATGCATGGTGAACTCTCCCCACGGCGTGGGCAGGCGGCAGCTGGCCACATAATCGACAACGGGTTCTACCTGGGGATTGGGAAATTGCACGGCCATGCTTGCTCCGGAATCTGTTCAGAAAGCTCAGCGCTTGCCACGCAAAGCAATGAGTAATAGTGAGTACTATTTAACTGAGGGCAAGTTACATCTTTTCAAGCGGTGGCATGGCGGCAAAGGGAGCGGCCAGAACAATTGCCAATGCTGCCAGCCATACCAGACGGCTTTCATCGAAGAAACCCAGCTGGCTGGATTCGGCATCCAGAATGCCCAGCACGCGGTCGTGCTCGTCGACGACAGGCAGGCAGACTTCGCTTTTTACCTTGGGATCGCATTCGTAATAGCCACCACCCTCTGCCCGCCATGCCGCCACGTCTTCGATCAGCACACCCCAGCCAGTCAGTCCCACCCGGCTGTTATTGCTGGTTTCGGCAAAGGCTTCGGTCAGTGGGAATTCAGCCCGGCTGGGCAGGCCCTGATAAGCCAGCTTGAGCAGACGCGCCTCCTTGCCTTCGCCGGCGCGGCGATAGATGCCCAGCCAGTCGGCACCGATCTTGTGATTCACCGAATCCACCAGTGCGTGCAGATTGGTCAGCAGGGTGCGGGCGGCCTCGCTCTCGCCACCAAACCAGGGGGCCAGGTCATACGGCTCGTCGGCCAGTTCCTCGATCAGCGAGCAAGCGCCATCCTCGCTCAGCTTGGGCACCGGATAGCGGAACAGATCGCGCTGCAGCGGCGCCTTGTCCACGTCCAGCACCGCCTGCAGTGTCATCACGGCGATTTGCAGTTCGGTACGGTCAAGCTTCAAACCCTGTTCGCGCACATAATCATTAAGCTGGCGGTTGGGTATCATCAACACTCCTGGCATTAGCATAAACATTTGTCGGCAGCCATCAGGCCATCGACAAGATCGAACCTGCAAGGATACCAAGACCACCAGCAAAAGTCGCCCCGTTCACCAGCGTGGTTTCCCGCCTTCTTCGGCCAGCGGCAATGGCCAGGCAGCTGCTCTGGACATGAAAAAAGCTCCCTCGCGGGAGCTTTCGGTGTCATGCCAGATGGGCGCAATCAGCTGGCGCGGCCCAGCTTGAAGTTTTGCCACAGACGCGAGTACACGCGCAGGGTTTTCGGGTCAACCGACTTCATGATAAAGCCTTTTTTCACGTCATCCGCCGTCGGGAAGATGCTGCGGTCAGCCAGGTACTTCTTGTCGACAAAGGGACGTGCAGCCAGACTGCCCGGTGCGTAGGTCACCTTGTTGGCGTTGGCGGCTGCCACATGCGGGTCCAGCGTGTAGTTGATGAAGGCCAGCGCATTGGCCACATTGGCCGAATCCTTCGGGATGGTCATGCTGTCCACCCAGAAAGCCACGCCAGACGACGGCATCAGCACCTTGATGTTGACGCCACGCTTGGCTTCTTCGGCACGGCGCTTGGCGATGTTCAGATCGCCGCCATAACCCATGGCCAGGCAGACGTCGCCATTGGCGATATCGTTGATATAGCCGGAAGACGAGAACTGGGTGATGCTGCTGCGGATGGCAGCCAGCTGCGGGGTAACGGCCTTGTAGTCGGCCTCGTTATTGCTGCCCGGCTGTTTGCCATAGTAGTGCAGCACCTTGGGCAGTACGTCGGAGGCGGAGTCCAGGATGCTGACACCGCAGGACTTCAGCTTGGAAACGTATTCCGGCTTGAACAGCAGGTCCCACTCATTGGCTGGCAGCTTGCCGCCCAGTGCCTTTTTCACCTTGTCTTCATTGATACCCAGGGTGATGACGCCCCAGAAATACGGCACCGCGTACTTGTTACCCGGATCGGATGCTTCCATCAGCTTCAGCAGGGCCGGGTCCAGGTTCTTGTAATTGGGGATCTTGCTCTTGTCCAGCGGCTGGAACAGGCCAGCCTTGATGCCGACTTCCAGCACATTGTTAGACGGCACGGTGATGTCATAGCCGGAGCGGCCGGTCACCAGCTTGGCATTCAGCGTCTCCATGCTGTCATACACGTCGTAACGTACCTTGATGCCGGTTTTCTTGCTGAAATCAGGCACCGTGGTCGGTGCTATGTAATCGGACCAGTTGTAAATGTTGACAACCGGTGTACCAGCCTGAGCAGCCAGTGCAGATGCAGCCAACAGGCCGCCTACAAGCATTTTTTTCATTGTTTTACTACTCCTTTGATACAGGTTTGATGCTGCGTGCCCGTTTAGAATATCAGTACATTTATGATCAAATCTACTATTTCCTTAAACAGCCAGCTTTGACAGGCCGCTTCCAGCGCGCGCCACGCTCGCAGCAAAAATGCAAAAACCGCCAGAATATGGCGGTTTTGCTACAGGCCGGCAAGACGGGGCGGCGACTAGTGCCGCGCCTCGCGCACCGCAGCAACCAGATCGTAGTCGAACAGTGCATTGGCATCGTCTTCATCGAAAACATAATGCTGATTGCAGTAATCGCAGACGATTTCCACACTGCCCTGCTCCAGCAGGACTTCGCCCACTTCCTGGCCGCCCAGCATTTTCAGCATGTTCCCGACACGCTCCTGGCTGCAGTTGCAGGCAAAACTGACGCCCTCCGGCTCGAATACCCGTACCGTTTCCTCATGAAACAGCCGGTGCAGAATATCCTCTGCCGACAGGCCAAGCAGCTCTTCCGCCTGCAAGGTGCCACCCAGGATGCTGATGCGCTCCCAGCCTTCCGGCTCGCCATGCCCGTCCGGCAAACGCTGCAACAGCATGCCGGCGGCCGTGCTGTCGTTACAGGCCAGCACCAGCCGGGTTTCCAGCTGTTCGGAACGCAGCATGTAGTTTTCCAGCATCTGGCCGATGGTGTCGCCCTCCAGCGCCACAATGCCTTGCCAGGTTTGCGATTTGTCGTGGCGGGGTTCCAGCGTGATGACAAACTGGCCGCTACCGCCCAACAGTTCCAGAATGGCCGCATCGTCCGCCAGGTCGCCATCCCACTTGGCGGTGGCGCGCACCGTGCGGTCGTGGTTGCACTCCACCACAGCCAGGCGCAAGGGGCCGCTGCCATGCAGCTGCAAAATCATTGCACCTTCAAACTTGAGATTGGCAGCCATCAGCTCGGCGGCTGCCATCATTTCACCCAGAATGGTTTTCAGGGCTGCCGGATAGGCCCGGCGTGCCAGCACCTGCTGCCATGCACCATCCAGGCGCACCAGCGCACCGCGTACCGGTGCGCCATCAAACAGGAAGCGTTGCAAAGTATCGTGTTGGCTCATGCTGTTTTTTCCTTGGCGGCATCCTCGGCCACTTCTACGGTATAGACGGTCATCGGCAGGCAGGAATTGACATCAAACTCGCAGCCGGCACGCACGCCGATTTCTGCGATTTCCCGTGCACTCAAATCCTGCTCATAAGCGGCAAACATTGCCCCCATGGCGAATTTGCGCCCCGACCCTATCGCCCAGAAACGCGAAAACTGGTAGATCTCGCGCATGGGATAGACGCCGAAAATACCGTGGGCATTGGCGATCACCACCATCATCTGACTGGATTCGTATGGATCTTCCTCGTCCTCTTCCGAACGCAGATAAAACCCGTCTTTCAATTTGGGATGCAGTTTGCGAAAGGTATCGAAAATACCCTTGCGACTGGTGAGATCCTTTTTCTTCAGCTCTTTCAACGCACCTTGCAATACCAGATCGTGGGCGGCAGAACCGGAAATGGCCAGATAGCTGTCGCCATGCTGGAAAATCTTGTTATGAAAACAGTCATATCCGGCCAACAGTTTCTGATCGTCGCCAAAGGTGGTCTGGCTATCGGCGGCAATAGCAATCTGATTACCTTTTCTCACTGCCACAATGGTTGTCATTACTGCGCTGCCTGCTTGCAAGGGAAGGGGCTAATATAGGGACGCACTGCAAAAAAGCAAGTCTGCCGCCCCCGGACAAGCACAAAGCCGACTTGCGTCGGCTTTGTCATCATCCAGCGACGAGCAAGAGCTTACAAAACCACGGCCGGCTTTTTCACCGCCTTCAGCTTGCTGCCGGCAGAGTTGTAGGACTGGGCCGCCGGATCCTGTGGCACCGCCTGCTGCTCGGCAGGAGCACCACCCTTGGGCGGCAAGGACAACCAGCGCACAGCAGCCAGCTCACCCGGATTGGCAGTGCCACTCTTGCAGGTCAGACACACCGGCTTGCCACTGCGCTCCTTGAGCGCCTGATCGACCCGCTTGCCCACCACGGCCACCGCATGGGTACGCTGCCATTCCAGCAGGCTATCGGCCAGATGGGGGAAGGACGGATCATCCTGCTTGTAGTGGTTTTTGTAGGCCGTCAGCCACAATTCGCCAGCGCCATCCTCGTTTAGCAGGACAGTCTGATAGGCCACGGTTACCGCCGCGCCTCTTTGTACGGTATCAGCCAGATTCAAGGCATCGGGATTTTTCAGCCGGATACAGCCATGGCTGCGAAACCCCGGCACCGAGGCTGGCGCATTGGTGCCATGGAAACCCAGCCCCAGCTTGGCCTCGCCAAAGCGGATGAACACCGGCCCCAGGGGATTATCCGGACCTGGCGGCACCACGGTCAGCACCGGCTTGCCCTGGTTTTTCTGTTCTTCCTGGATAGATTTGGGAACATGCCAGCTTGGATCGCGATACACGCCGGTGATGGCATAGCTACCTGTCGGCGTCTGGGTCAGCATCTTGCCCACGGCCACCGGATAGATTTTTTGCAGACGGCCATCCTGATACAAAAACAGCCGCGCTTGCGGCAGATTCACCACCAGGTGCTGGCCGGTCTGACTGATCAGGATGTCCGGCTCCGGCATGTTGGCAGCCCAGCCCGCCATGCTGCCCAGCAACAGAACCACACCAGGTACAAGAGTAAAAACCGACTGCTTCATCGCGCACCAGACCAATAGTTTTTGATTGAAGGCATCATAACAGAAACCCGATAATCACCGCTCTGGCAAAAATCGCTGCGCAGCGGCGCATATTTTGAGAAAATCACGCTTTTCCGCCTGACTTACCACACGAATACAATGACTCAGCAACAGACCATTGCTCTGGTCGAATCACTTGACCACGAAGGCCGCGGGGTCGCCCACGTCGACGGCAAAACCATTTTCATCGACGGCGCCTTGCCGTATGAAAAGGTAATATACAGCGCCTATCGCAAAAAGCCCACGTACGAAAACGCCAACACCACCGCCGTGCTGAAGGAAAGCTTCATGCGCGCCACGCCATCCTGCCCGCACTACGGCACCTGTGGCGGCTGCTCCATGCAACACGTCGAATTTACTGCCCAGGTCGCCATCAAGCAGCGCGTGCTGGAAGACAATCTCAAGTTCATCGGCAAGGTAAAAGCCGAACGCATTCTCACCCCGATTGCCGGCCCTACCTGGCATTACCGTCACCGCGCCCGCCTGTCGGCCCGCATGGTGCCGAAAAAAGGTGGCGTACTGGTGGGCTTTCATGAAAAGAACTCCAGCTACATCGCAGAAATGCGCGAGTGTCATATCCTGCCCCAGCATATTTCCGACCTGATCCTGCCGCTGCGCGAGATGATCGCCAAGCTGTCGATCAACAGCCGCATGCCGCAAGTAGAAGTAGCGGTAGGTGACAAGGTGGACGTGCTGGTATTCCGCAATATGGATGCCATCAGCAAGGCTGACGAAAAGCTGCTGCAACAGTTCGCCGACCAGCACCGCCAGCCGCAACGACCACTGCAGATCTGGCTGCAGCCGGCGGGCCCGGATACCTGTTATCCGATCTACCCGCTGGACGCGCCGCGCCTGAGCTACAGCATGCCGCAATACGGCGTGGAAATGCCCTACTACCCCACCGAATTCACCCAGGTGAACCCGCAGATCAATGCGGTGATGGTGGCACGCGCCCTCAGCTTCCTCGACCCGCAACCGGGCGAACGCATTGCCGACATGTTCTGCGGCATCGGCAACTTCACCCTGCCCATTGCCCGCTCCGGCGCCAATGTACACGGCATGGAAGGCAGCCAGGCACTGGTCAAGCGCGCCGTGGAGAATGCCACCCATAACGGCCTGCAAGACAAGGTGACGTATGAAATGGCCAACCTGTTCGATGTCACCCCGGAAAGCTTTGCCGCACTGGGCAAGTTCGACAAGATGCTGGTCGACCCGCCGCGCGATGGTGCCATCCAGCTGCTCAAGGCCATGACCGACGACACCGCGCCGCAGCGTATCGTGTATGTCTCCTGTAACCCGGCCACGCTGGCGCGCGACGCCAATGTGCTGGTGAACACCAAGGGCTATACGCTCAAGGCCGCCGGCATCATTAACATGTTCCCGCACACCGCCCACGTCGAGTCCGTCGCCTGGTTCGAAAAAACCGGCCCGGCCAAGAGCCTGAAGGAAGTGGCGGACATGGAAGCGGCGGAAGAAGCCATCCGCGAAGCCAAGCGTCAGGCCCGCAAGCAGCAGGAAGCCGAGGCAGAAGCCCGTAAACAGGCCGAACTCGCGGAAAAAGCCGCAGCCAAGGAAGCCCGCCGTCAGCACTATCTGGATAACAAGGACTATTACGACGCCAGAAGTGCAGCACAGCAGCAGGCACGTGATGCCGCTGCCACTGGTGAGGATGGTTCCAGCAAGGAATAAGCTGTTTTGGGTGTTTGCCTGTAGCGTTCGACCCCAGTTGTCACCCGGAGCGAGCGATGCAGGCGCACCTGACCGACAGCTAGATATCCAGAATCAAAACCCCGGATTCACGTGTTGAACTCAAAGACACGCGGATACCGGGGTTTACTTTGCGCGTAGGAAAGCGCGCCAAGGTGTGGTACTTCCGTAGCAAAGTAGCTTGTACCGCAGCGACCTCAGCCGCCGGCAATGCAGCAGCACTCGACAAGCACGGATTCATCGCTAGATACCCGGGGCATAGGAGGAAGGGAAGCTGGCTTGCAGCTAAGCCGAAGCAGTGCTTAAACAAACACTTAAGCACTGTGGCGCAAGGGATACATAAGGAAAATCCACATTGCTATACCGGTATTTTCAACTGTAAAATTAGGAAACTTATGGCAAAGCCGGTGAAAGCCGGTGACGCAAAACTAAAGGGACTACCGGACGCATATTGCTCCTATGTCAGCCAGTTGCCTGCTACCGCCCGGTAGCTGACAGCGCCTTTAGCTTTGCTTTGGATCTCCAAAGGAAAACGATGAGCGCCTCAAACACTATGCCCCGTCAGCAAGACAATGCGCTGGCAAACGCGACCTCCGCCAAGACGGCTGATGGCCTGCTGTCTGATGCCGGTTTTCTGGGTCAAAGCAATTTTTCTGCATCACCGGCACTGCCTGTTAATCAGTCGGCCCTGCCCAGTAACAGCCTGATGGCTGCGACCGTGAGCACAACGGCTGCCAGTACAGCAGCGCTGTCCAGTACAACATCCACCACAGCAGCCAGCAGCAGCACGCTGAAAATGAGCACGGCGACAACCGCGCCGTCGTGGATTTCCACGCTGTCCGACTCGGTATTGAAGGCTGACATGAACTCCATGTCCGGCACCGTGACCGAAGCCGGGCTGGCCAAGCTGGTGACCGATTTGTCTGCGGAGCTGACCAGCAACAAGACCACGCTGTCGAGCAGCCAGTTCAATGATCTGAAAACCATCGTTGCCGACCTGAACGTGGGCGAGACGGCTTCCGCTTACAATCTGTATACCCTGAATGCGCTGGTCAACGGCAATGCCGCCAATGCCTCCTGGACAGGTGGCAATGCATCCAGCAGCAGTCTGGGCAATCTGGCTGCAGGTTCTTCCGCCACGCAGCTGAGCAATCTGGATGGCAAGTGGTTGCTGGGCACTGATCTACCCTCCTCCACCGTCACCGTGGATGGCTCTACCTCAAAAATTACCTATAGCACCAGCACGGCAGCGCTGTTTGGTGCCAGCGGCCCGGCAGCCAGCGATATCAATCAGGGCAAGCTGGGCGATTGCTATTTCCTTTCTTCCATTGCCGAGGTGGCCAGCCAGAACGCCGGCATCATCAAGAACATGATCACGGTGAACGGTAACGGCAGTTATGGCGTGGCCTTCCACTTCCATGGCAGCACCGAGTACGTTACCGTCAACAACACCTTGCAAACCGGCTGCAATTCCGGCAGCAATATGTGGGCTACCCTGCTGGAAAAGGCCTATGCCGAATTGCAGTCCATCAATGTGACCACCGGCAACAGCTACACCGGCAACAGCTTTACCGCCATCGGCAATGGCGGCCTGCCAGAGTACGCACTGGAGTCGATTACCGGGGCATCGCAGATCACCGACTTCAGCGCCAGTGGTTCCAGCTGGCTGTGCCGTACCTATAACGCTTCGCTGTCCGGTACTGGTTCGCAAAGCGGTGTCAGCACGGCTTCGGTGCTGAGCACGCTGAAAGCCGATCTGGCCGCCGGGGATGATGTGGTGTTGTCGTCCAACACCTGGAGCTATGACGCTGGTGGCAAAGTGCAGCTGGTGGCCGGCCATGCCCTGTCGATTTATGGCATCGATGCGGCCAATGGCAATCTGGAAATTCGCAACCCATGGGGCACACAGACCGGTCAATACTGGAACACCACTTTCGAAGTCAGCCTGGCCACCCTGCTGGCTGCCGGCGACACCATCACCGTGGATAATGCTGGCGGCTCGGTTCCGGTTACCCCCTCGGCACCGATTCTCAACACGCAGACCGCCAACCAGACGCTGGCCGCCAACCATGCTTTCTCGCTGTCGCTGGCCAGTGCCTTTTCCGATCCGCAAGGCCAGACCCTGAGCTACAAGGTAACCCAGGCCAACGGCCAGGCCCTGCCGTCCTGGCTCAGCTTCAATGCCAGCACTGACACCCTGTCCGGCACCACGCCGCTGACTTCCAGCTCGACGCAGGTGCTGGTGACTGTGACTGATACTTCCGGCCTGTCGGCAACCGAAACCTTTAGTATCGCCGATACCGCATTGGCACCGACCTTGGCCAAGGCTACCGCCACGCAGGTAGTGACGCCGGGTCATACCTTCAGCTTTGCCCTGCCTTCCGGCACCTTTACCGACCCACAAGGCGAAACCCTCAGCTACAGCGCCAAGCTGGCCAGTGGTGCTGCGCTGCCGTCCTGGCTCAGCTTCAATACACAAACCCAGACGTTCAGCGGCACCGCACCTACGGCCAATACATCGGTAGCCGTGCAAGTGGTGGCCACCAATCAGGCAGGCCTCACTGCATCGGAAAGCTTTACCCTGAACGATGCCTATGTCGCGCCTACCCTGAATGCGCAGACCGCCAACCAGACCCTTGCCGCCAACCACGCGTTCTCGGTATCGCTGGCCAATGCCTTCAGCGACCCGCAAGGTCTGGCTCTGAGCTACAAGGTGACTCAGGCCAATGGTCAGGCCTTGCCGTCGTGGATGACTTACAACGCCAGCACCAATACCCTGTCCGGCACCACCCCGTATGGCAGCAGCAGCACACAGGTGATGGTGAAGGTAACGGACACTGCAGGACTGACTTCTTCGGAAACCTTCACCATCAGCGATACCGCCTACTCACCGACGCTGAGCAAGGCTACCGCTACCCAGCTGGTGACCCCGGGCCATACTTTCAGCATTGCCCTGCCGGCCGGTACCTTTACCGATCCGCAAGGTGAAACCCTCAGCTACACAGCCAAGCTGGCCAGCGGCGCTGCCCTGCCCTCCTGGCTCAGCTTCAATGCGCAAACCCAGACTTTCAGCGGTAATGCGCCCAGCGCCAGCACTTCGCTGTCGCTGGTGGTCAGCGCCAGCAACCAGGCCGGCCTGTCCACTTCGGAAACCTTCACCCTGAATGATGCCTATGTGGCCCCGACGCTGAATCAGCAAACCGCCAACCAGACCATCAATGCCGGCAAGGCTTTCAGCATCGCTCTACCCAGCACCACCTTTGTCGATCCGCAAGGCCTGGCGCTGACTTACAAGGCCGCACTGAGTGGCGGCCAGGCACTGCCATCCTGGCTGACGTTCAACGCCCAGACCGAAACCTTCTCCGGCACGGCGCCGACCACCGCTGGCACTTTCGGCATTACCCTGACGGCCACTGACAGCGCCGGTCTGTCCGCATCGGAAACCTTCTCCATCAACGATGTGGCTAGCGTGCTGAAGGCACCGGTGGTCAACCAGCTGCCGCTGGCCATCAGTTTCAATACCAATGGCACACTCAATATCAGCGTACCGCAAGGCACTTTTACCGATCCGCAAGGGCAGACGCTGACTTACGGTGCCACGCAGTCCAACGGCCAGGCGCTGCCCAGCTGGATTACCTTCAATGCCAAAACCGACAGCTTTGTCGCCAGCATGGGCAGCCAGACCGAATCGGCCAGCATCACCGTGAAGGCCACCGATACCTCCGGCCTGTCGGCCAGCGAAACCTTCTCGCTGACCTTGGGCGGTACTGGATCGCAAGGCCTGGCTCACGCCAGCGCGCCGGCCATTTCGCTGGTAGGTGTCAACCTGTCGGCAGCCGCTCTGGCCGAGCTGCATCTGGCCTAGTGGCTTAGCACGCAAAAACAGCGCACTGCCTTTGCCGGCAGTGCGCTGTTTTCATTGGGCTGCTGCTCAAGCCTCAGCCCCGGCCAATACTGCTAGGGCTGGCTGGCCTGTGCTGAAAAATTGCGATCCAGCAAAACCATGTCCTCACCACGCAAGGCGCCGCTGTCGGCACGCAAGGCAATCCAGCTGACCAGCTGGTTGTACTGGGCCAGCAGCAGATCGCGGCGGGCCTGGTATAGCTGCTCCTCACTATTGAGGATGTCGGTCAGGGTCTTGACGCCGGCCCCCAGGCCCAGCTTGCTGGCCTTGACCGTTTCCTCGCTGGAGATCACGGCTTTTTTCAGTGCCGCCACCTTGCGCGCACCATTGCTGACACCATAAAACTGCCTGGTCACCTCCAGCTCCACCTGCGTTCTGGCATTGTCCAGCTCGGCCAGGGCCTGCCGGTATTGCGCGCTGGTTTGCACGATCTGGGCCGAATTGTAGCCGCCGTTGAAAATCGGCACGCTCAGCTCGATGCCGATCGCATTCTGGGTGATGTGCTGGTTGATGGTGGAGACGGAACTGGCGCTGGAGCGGTCCTTGCTGGCGACCAGATCCAGCGTGGGATAGTTGCTGGCTTTGGCTTTGCGCAGTTCCTGTTCGGCGACCTGCACATTCAGCTGCGCTGCGCGGATGTCCGGGCTGTACTGGAGGGCCTTGTCGCGCCAGTCGGACACCGTGCCATCCGCACCCAGGTATTGCCCGATATCACCAGCCGGCTCGGCCAGCCCGGTTGCCGCTACGCCAGTCAGGGCCAGCAGACTGCGCTCGGCAATGAGCTGCATATTGCGGGCCTCGATCAGCTCCGACTCGGCCATCGCCATGCGCGCCTCGGCGTCGTGGATGTCGGTCACCGTGCCATCGCCCTGCTCGAACAGCTTTTGCGCCTGCTGGCGGGCGCTGCTGAGCGCGTGCAGCTTGGCCTCGCTGAGCACGATGTTTTTCTGTGACAGCAACAAACCCAGATAAGCCGACAGATAGCGCACCGCCAGCTCGTTTTCCTTGCGGGAAAAAACCGCTTCGCTGTAGTCGGCGCGGGCATTGCCCTGCTGGTAGATGGCCCAGCGTTGCAGATTGAACACCGGCTGGCGCAGCTGGATGGCCGCGTCCTGGCTCATATACTTCAGCGGCGAGGTGGACAGCGTGCCAAAAAAGTCGGGGGCAGTATCCGAACCGGTGACCTTGCTGCGGTTGAAACTGGCACTCAGCGTAGGCAGCAACTGCGCCTGGCCCAGCTGGCGGTTGGCCGCGCCGGCTTCTCGTTCGGCGTTGGCAGACTGGTATTGCGGGTCGTTCTGCCGCGCCAGCTGAAACCCCTCCAGCAAGCCATAAGCATGGACAAACGGCGGCAGCAGCAAGGCAGAGCTGAGCACTAGCGCATAAAGACAACAAGGCCTGCGTACGGCCATTCAGCTCTCCTTGAAGGCGAGGTTCATGCGATCCAGGATGGGCTTGAGCAGATAGCGCAACATGGTACGCTCGCCGCTCTTGATGACGATGGTGGCCGGCATGCCTGGCTTCACCTGCTGATTACCCAGCAGCTGCATGCCAGCCGGTGTGACCTTGATTTGCGCCAGATAATAAGGCGTGCCGGTTTTCTGATCGAGCAAGCGGTCGGCGGAAAAGGTGGCTACCACGCCAGGTATCACCGGGGTGCTTTGCTGGTTCAGCGCCGGAAAGGTGATGTCTACCGGCAGGCCGGGATGCACCTTGGCGCTCATGGCCGGATCGACCGAGGCTTCGATCAGCAAGGGCTGATGTGTCGGTACGACATCCATCAGGGGCTGCCCCGGCTGCACCACGCCACCAACGGTATGCAGCTTCAGCCCCACCACCAGTCCGTCAATCGGCGAGCGGATGATGCTGTTGGCCACGGCATAGCGCTGTGCGGTGAGCCGGTCGCGCAAGGCGTCGGTTTCTTTCTGGATGTCCGTCAGCTGCGACTCGACTTCTTTCTGGTAATCCTGCTGACGCGCAATGCGGCGCAGCCTGGTTTCGGCGATGCTGTCCTGCACCCGGCCGATATTGGCAATGGTGTCCGCCAGCTCGCCCTTGATTTCCGCCGCCGCACGCTCCAGCTGGTACAGGCGGTTCTTGGGCACATAGCCGCCGGCAGCCAGTTCGCGGATACCTTCCAGCTCCTTGTCCTGCCACTTGCTTTGTTCGGCCCGGGCAGCCTTTACTCCCTGGAATCCGCGCAGCTGTTGTTGCAGGCCGCTGATGTTTTCATCCTGGGCCTGCAACTCGTTGCGCAAGGCTGCGCGCCGGGTATTGAACAGCTGGGTCTGCAGCAATTTGGCCTGCTCCACCCGTGGGTCACTGGCCAGCGCGTTCAGCTCGGACGAAAAAACCAGCGTCGGCTTGCCATCGCGCTCGGCCAGCAGGCGGTCCTCGATGGCACGGGCACTGATGAACTGCGCCAGGGTGCTGCCCATCTGCGCCCGGGCCTCGGTATCGTTCAGCACAATCAGCGACTGGCCTTTTTTCACCAGCGCGCCCTCGCCGACCAGCAGTTGTTCGATGCTGCCGCCAGTCAGGTGCTGCACGGTCTGGCGATTGCTGGCAACAGTGACGCTGCCATTGGCTGTGACCCCCTCATCCAGTGGTGCCAGTGCTGCCCACAGCATGAAGCCGCCAAAACCCACCAGCAACAGCTTTACCCCACGGCGGCCTATGCGGCCATCATCGGTATCCACCCGGCCAAACTGCTCGATGCCGGGCTTGTCGGTATGCTCCGGCTGCGGGCGACGGAGGGATGCTGTCAATTTGCGGAACAGATTCATGCCTGGCTCTCGCTGGAAGTGTGGCCGGCCTGGTCCTGGGGGGCCGCCTGCTGTTGTTGCAGCGCCTGCTGGGCTGCCTGGTTCAGCGCGTACAGCACCTGATCGCGCGGGCCGAACAGGTGCAGCTGGCCATCGCGCATCACCAGCAACTTGTCCACCGCATTGAGAATGCTGGTGCGATGGGTGATCAGCACCACGGTGGTGCCGTGTGCTTTCAGGTCCATCACGGTGTGGATCAGTGCCTGTTCGCCAACATCGTCCAGATTGGAATTGGGCTCATCCAGCACCACGAAAGCCGGGCTGGCGTAAATGGCACGGGCCAGGGCGATACGCTGCTTCTGCCCGCCGGACAACATGCTGCCGCCATCGCCCAGCCGGGTATCGTAACCCTGGGGGAAGCGCAGAATCATCTCGTGCACACCGGCCCTGGTGGCGGCCTCGATCACCAGTTGCGAATCGATATCGCCAAAGCGGGCGATGTTCTCGGCAATGCTGCCTTCAAACAGCTCGATATCCTGCGGCAAATAGCCGATATGCGGGCCCAGCTCGTCCTTGTTCCACTGGAAGATATCCGCGCCATCCAGCCGCACCTTGCCCGACTGTGCCGGCCAGATCCCGACCAGCAGGCGTGCCAGCGTTGATTTACCCGCCGCACTCGGGCCGACAATGCCGACGATATCGCCATGCTGCATGGCGCAGCTGATGCCCTTGAGAATGGGCGTGTGGCCGCCCGGCGCACCAGCCACGACCGCCTCTACCTGCACATTGCCCTGCGGCCGTGGCAGACTCATGCCGCTGATGCGGGCCGGATACTCGGCCAACAGCTCATCCAGACGCTGATAGGCGCTGCGTGCGCCGATGAGTTGCTTCCAGGTCGCAATGGCCATTTCCACCGGCTGCAGTGCGCGGCCCATCAGGATGGAGCCGGCAATCATCATGCCGGGGGAGATTTCATTCTGGATGGCCAGCAAGGCACCAACAGCCAGCACTAGCGACTGCAACGACAGCCGCACCAGCTTGGAAATCGCCCCGATGCGCGCGGCCTTGTCCGATGCTTCGGTCTGTTTTTCCAGCACCCGGCTCTGAAACAGGAACCAGCGCTCGCGCAAGGCGGGCAGCATGCCCATGGCCTCGATCACTTCAGCGTTGCGCAGATTGTTGTTGGCGTAATTTCCTGCGGCAATGGCGGCCTGATTGGCCTCGGCCAATGGCTTACGGGTGGACAGCTCGGTCAGCCAGGCCAGCGCACACAGAATGAGCATGCCCCCCAGCACAAACAGACCCAGTATCCAGTGAAACATGAAGGTAACGGCAAGATAGATGGGGGCCCAGGGCGCATCAAAGAAGGCAAACAGCCCATTACCGGTGAGAAACTGACGCACGCTGGTCAGATCATGCAGGGCCTGGCCGGCATTGCCGTTGTTCCGGCGCAGATTGCGCTCGAAGGCGGCTGTGAATACGCGAAAGTTCAGCTGCATGTCCAGGCGGTTTCCCACCCGTATCAAGACTGCAGAACGCACCAGCTCCAGCAGTGACATCAGGCCGTACAGGCCCACCACCATCAACGTCAGCATCAGCAGCGTGGTTTCGTTGCGGCTGTGCAGCACCCGGTCGTAGATCTGCAGCATGTAGATGGAAGGCAGCAACATCAGCAGATTGATGACGGCACTGAAGCCGGCCAGCTGGTAGAAGGTCTGCCGGAAGGTCTGCAAAACCTGAGAAAGTTCGGAACGGGACTGTAACAGACGTTTCATCGGCAAAAGGCTCTGGGTGATCTACATGGAAGCAAGCGCAGCGGGCGATGCAGTTGGCCTCGGCCTGTAAAAATGTGCAAACGATTTTATCACAGCGCCAGACGGCCATGCTGACGTCTTCAAGCCGCACCAGCGAAGCGCTGCAGACCTTGCAACTGTCCCGAACCGGCAGCAGGGCCATCCACCGCAGTGGTAAATGGCCGCACGCCAGCCACGGCTGCTTATAGCTGATACTGGGCGATGATTTGCATCTGGCGCTCGGCCTGTCCGCGCAAGTCCTTGGCACTGCCGGCGGTTTGCGAAGCGGCCGAGTTGGCCTGCTCCGACATCTGGGCGATGCGCTCCACCTGCTGGGCAATGCTGTTGCTGGCCATGCCCTGTTCCTTGATCGCCACCGAGATGTCAGCCACCATGCCGGTGGTACTGGCCGCCGCTTCACCTATGCTCTGAATGGCACGGTCCGCTTCATCGGCCCGGCTGACTCCGCCCTCCACCAGCATTTCCGCATTCTTCATCTGCTCCACCACCGCAGACGAAGCCTGCTGCATGGCCTGCAGGCTGGCAGATATCTCCTGGGTAGAACTGGCGGTGCGCTCGGCCAGCTTGCGTACCTCGTCGGCCACCA
>NZ_RFAR01000074.1 GCF_003693445.1 Aquitalea palustris
TACGGCAAGTCGGCGCAACGCAGAATCGGGGGTTTTGTGAGCGGGTCTTAGTGGCCGGCTGCTTTCCAGGCTTCCACCGCTTTCATGGTATTGGCCACATGCTGGTTGGGGTCCATGGCGCTGTAGCTGTACCACACCTTGTGGTCCGGGGTGATCACGTAGGAGGTGCGGCTGGCATAGCTGGTGCCGGGAATCATCACCGTATCGTAAGCCTTCATGATCTTGCGCTCGCCATCGGCCGCCACCGGGAATTTGCTGCGGCATTCGGACACGGAAAAGCGCTGCAGCTTTTCGATGTCATCGCCGGATACGCCAATCACCGTGGCGCCCAGCGCCTTGAACTTGTCCACCGCTTCGGCAAACAGGTGGGCTTCCACCGTGCAGCCACTGGTGAAGGCCGCCGGGTAGAAGTACAGCACCACCGGGCCGTGCTGCAGCGCTTCGTTCAGCGAATACTGAAAGCGCTTGCCGCCCAGCGAGGCTTCGGTGCGAAAGTCGGGCGCGGCGGCGCCCTTGGCCAGCTCGGCCTGGGCCAGCGCCGAACACAGCAGGGCGCTGACACCCAGCGACAGACACAGACGGGATAACAGTTTCATGGCAGGACTCCGTAGTACAGCGGGTGCTTGGGCGTAAGGATCAGCCGGCCACAAACAGCTGGGTGCCGGCTTCGGCAATCACCGCTTCCATTTCCGCCGGCACCGGCTTGTCGGTAAACAAGGCATGCACCTGCGACAGATGGCCCAGTTCCACCAGTGCCGGGCGGCCAAACTTGGAGTGATCGGCCGCCAGCAATACCTGGCGTGACTGCTGGATGATGGCTTCCGAGGTGCGTACTTCACGATAGTCGTAATCGCGCAGTACGCCGTCGTTTTCGATGCTGGAAATGCCGATGATGCCGTAATCCACCTTGAACTGGCGGATCAGCTGCACCGTGGCCTCGCCGGTGATGCCACGGTCGCGCTTGCGCAGTACGCCGCCCAGCACGATGACTTCGCAATCCGGGTAGTCGCACATCATGTCGGCCACGTGCAGGTTGTTGGTGATCACCCGCAGGCCGCGATGGCGGTGCAGCGCCTTGGCCACTTCTTCGGTGGTGGTGCCGATATTGATGAACAAGGAGGCATTGTCGGGAATCTGCTTGGCCAGCAGCTCGGCCAGCCGGCGTTTTTCCTCGATGCACAGCACCTGGCGTGCGTTGTAGGCCACGTTTTCCACGCTGGACAGCACGCTGGCACCGCCGTGATAGCGTTGCAGCAACTGGTGTTCTGCCATCAGCGCAATGTCGCGGCGTATGGTCTGGTGGGTGACGCCAAAATGGGCAGCCAGCTTTTCCACGGTGACATAGCTTTCGCGATGGACGATGCCCAGCAGTTCTTGCTGGCGCTGATTGAGAATGATCATGGTGGCGGGTCGTTGTCTGTATGCAGCGGTGTTGGAGGCTGTCCGATTCTACATGAGCGGCGCATTTCGCCAAATGCCGTCTGTATGAGCCACATTTCAGTCCAGCCGGTGCAGCCTGCGGCGGAAGGCCTCGGCCATACTCAGCTGGCGCGGGCCGGGCAGGATGCGAAAGCGCTCGCCTGCCTGCAGCGTGCCGGTTTGCAATACCGCCAGATAAAAGCCGCAATGGCCGCTTTGCGCCATCAGCTTGACTGCGAGGCGCATGTCCATGTGCGCCTGGAACTTGAAGCAGGGCTGGCGCGGCTCGGTAATCTGCAGTTGGCAATCGGCAAATTCCAGCACATCCCCCACATAGGCATCTTGCTCCAGCAGGCCGCTGATGGTGAGGTTCTCCCCCAGTATGCCGTGGTGCAGTGTAGTACCGGCATGGCGCGAGCCATGCTGCTGGCAGGCTTGCTCCCAGAAGGGGTAATGCTCCAGCGGATAGGCGTAAATGGCCTTGGCCAGCCCGCCATGTACCGTGGGGTCGGCCTGCTCGTCGCCTGCCAGTCCCAGCTTGCCCACGGCAATGGCCGTGGGGCGGAGCAGGGTGCTGACCGGCAGCTTGTTGATGCCGCTCATGATGCGGCGGCCCTCGATCAGCATGGGGCTGACCGCTGCCAGATTGATGGAGTGCAGGGTGGGGCTGTCGCTCATGTCGGTCTCATCTGTGTTGATTGGCCATGGCACCCACCATCGCCGCCAGCGCCAGGCAACTGGTCAGGCCGGGAGATTCGATGCCGTAGAGGTTGATCAGTCCGGCGATACCATACTCGGCCGGCCCCTGGATGACAAAGTCGGCATCCGGCTCACTGGGCCCGGCCAGCTTGGGACGTACCCCGGCATAACCCGGTTGCAGCGCGCCATCCGCCAGCTGCGGCCACCACTGGCGGATGCTGTGGTAAAAGGCGGCGGCGCGGGCCGGGTCCAGCTGGTAATCTACGCCGTCTATCCATTCCACATCCGGGCCGAAGCGCGCCTGGCCGGCCAGGTCCAGCGTCAGGTGGCAGCCCAGCCCGCCCGCTTCCGGCAGCGGATAAATCAGCCGCGAGAACGGCGAATGGCCACTGAGGCTGAAATACACGCCACGCGCATAATGGGCCGTCGGGATGGTTTCACGTGGAACACCTTCAATGTTGCTGGCGACAGCAGCTGCCCACGCCCCGGCGGCGTTGATGACAGATCTGGCCTTGATGGTGATGCCGGCAATCTCCAGTTCCATGCCATCTGCCAGCACCCGGCCACGGTTGAGCGGGGAGTGGCAGGCCAGTTGCGCGCCGTGGGCTTCGGCATCGGCCAGCAGGGCCTGCAGCAGCGCGTGGCTGTCGATGATGCCGGTGGAGGGGGACAGCAAGGCGGCATGGGCGCTCAGTGCCGGCTCCAGCGCCCGCACCCCGGCGGCGTCCAGCCATTGCAGATCGTGCACGCCATTGGTGGCGGCGCGGCTGGCAATGGCTTGCAGCCGTGGCAGGTCGGCGACAGTGTTGGCCAGCAGCAGCTTGCCGATGCGCTGGTGCGGGATGCGCCGCTCGGCGCAGTAGCGATACAGCAGATCGCGGCCCTGCACGCACAACCGGGCCTTCAGGCTGCCGCTGGGGTAGTAGAGGCCGGCGTGGATCACTTCGCTATTGCGGCTGCTGCAATGCTGGCCAATCTGGCTTTCGGCCTCGCAGATCAGCACCTCGCGTCCGGCCATGGCCAGCTGGCGGGCAATCGCCAAGCCCACCACGCCGGCACCGATGACTACGCAGTCCAGTGTGTCCATCAGGTTTTCCCTGCCAGTTGCTCGCTGGCCAGCCAGCCCAGGGTGCGGATGTCTTCCGCCAGCTGGGTGGACCAGGGCTGGCCGCAATTGATGCGCAGGCAATGGCCAAAACGCGGTTCGGCGGAAAACACCAGGCCGGGGGCGAAACTGATGGAGCGCGCCAGGGCCGTTTCCAGCATGGCCTGGCTGTCCAGCCCCTCCGGGCCTTCCACCCAAAGCAGCATGCCGCCCTGTGGCCGCCGCACGCGGGTGCCACGCGGGAAGGCGTCCAGCACCGCATCGGCCAGGGCATCCATCTGCTGCTTCAATTGCTGGCGGATACGCTGGCTGATGCGGGCGTAATCGCCGCTGGCCAGCACCTCGGACAACACCGCCAGCAGGATGGCCGGGCTGACCAGGCTGCTGCTCTCGCGCAGCCGCTCCAGCGCGGCATGGTGGCGGCCGCCGGACAGCCAGCCCAGGCGGAAGGCAGGGGCAAAGCTCTTGGTAAAGGACGAGCAGTAAATCACCTCGCCGTCGCGGTCCCAGGCCTTGAGCGGCGTGGGATGCTGGGCGCCGAAGTACAGTTCGCCGAACACATCGTCCTCAATGATGGTGAGGCCGTGGCGGCGTGCCAGTTGCAGCAGGCGCTTTTTGTTGTCGTCCGGCATCAGCGCGCCGGTGGGGTTCTGGAAGTTGGTCACCGTCACCAGGCATTTCACCGGCGCACCGTGGCGCAGGGCGAATTCCAGCGCCTCCAGCGACAGGCCGGCGTCCGGCGTGCAGGGAATCTCCAGCGCCTTCAGCCCCAGCGTCTGCAGGGTTTGCAGCAGGCCGAAGTACACCGGGGTTTCCACCGCCACCACATCGCCCGGCCGGGTGAGCAAGCGTAGCGACAGGCTGATGGCCTCGGTAATGCCCTGGGTAAACAGTACCTTGTCCAGCGGGATATCCAGCTGCCAACTGGCGGCCAGCCGCCGTATCTGCTGCTGCAGCTGTTGCTGGTCGGCGGTGGGCAGGTAGGCGCCGATCAGCTCGGGCTGACGCGCCAGCAGCAGCTGCATGCGCCGTGACAGCTCCTGCGCCGGGTACAGGCTGCTGTGCGCCTCGGCCATGTGCAGTTGCTGGCGGATGGACGAGGCGGACAGGCGGATCAGCTGGCTCATGCGGCTGTCCACATCCACCAGCGCGGCGGCGGTGGGGCCGGGCTGAGCAGTCGTACCGCTGGCGACATGGCGCGGCAGCGCGGCAAAAAAGCCGCTGCGCGGTCGCGCCACCACGCGCTGCTGTTCTTCCAGGTGGCGATAAGCCGCCAGCGCGGTCAGGGTGTTGACCCCGTGTTCGGCAGCCAGCTGACGCACCGCCGGCAGGCGGCTGCCCGGTGGCCATTCGCCATTGTCCAGCCGGGCTTGCAGCTGGTGGGCGATATGCAGATAAAGCGGAAGATCGGTCATTGCTGTTCTATATAACAGATTCAGCCCAGTCTACGCTGTTTGTATCGGGTGTGGGAAGGCAGACGGATCGCCATCGCTTACCCTGTGTGCATTGACGCATCAAGGAACCCATCCATGTCCACCCTTTCCCCGCGAGAGTCTCCTGCCAGCCCGCCGCATGCTGATCGTGTGCCGTTCAGCTGGTCGCATTTCTCGCCTTCGGCCGGCCTTGCCGCAGTGCTTGCACTGCTGGTGGGGTATTCCGGCCCCTTTCTTATTATTGTGCACGCCGCCCAGTCCGCCGGGCTGAGCGCGGCCCAGCTGGGCTCCTGGGTGTGGGCGGTGTCCATTGCCTCCGGCGTGGCCGGTATCTGGCTCACCCTGCGCTGGCGCGTGCCGGTGATTACCGCCTGGAGCACGCCGGGTGCGGCGCTGCTGCTGGCAGCGCTACCCGGCGTACCGTATGGCGAGGCAGTGGGGGCGTTTCTGGCGGCGGCCATCATCGTTACCCTGGTCGGGGTGAGTGGTGCCTTCGACAAGCTGATGAAGATTTTCCCGGCCTCGCTGGCGGCCGCCATGCTGGGCGGCATCCTCTTTCACTTTGTCGCCGATGTGGCGGGAGCAGCCAGTCAGCAGGCGCTGCTGGTGGTACCGATGACGGTGCTGTTCTTTGTCGGCCGCAAGCTGTTTCCGCGCTTTGCCTTGCTGGCGGCCATTGGCCTGGGCCTGGCCATCGCCAGCTGGCAGGGCATGTATGGCGCGGCGGCCAGCTGGCAGGGCAGCAGCGGCCCGCTGTTTACCATGCCGCAGTGGTCGTGGACGGCCTTTGTCAATCTGGCCTTGCCGCTGGCCTTGCTGGCACTCACCAGCCAGTTTCTGCCGGGGATGGCGGTGTTGTCGGCTTCCGGCTATCACATTCCGGCGCGCTCACCGGTAACCGTGCTGGGGCTGGCCTCCATCATTACCGCGCCGCTGGGTGGCCATGGTGTGACGCTGGCGGCCATCATCGCCGCCATTTGCACCGGGCCGGAAGCCCACCCGGACCCGCAACGCCGCTACATGGCCGGGCTGGTGTGTGGAGCGCTGTATATCGTGCTGGGCATTGCCGGTGGCGCGCTGGCCGGCCTGGTGCTGCTCTTGCCCAAGGCGCTGGTGGTGACGGCGGCCGGGCTGGCGCTGTTTGGTACGCTGGCTTCATCGCTGACTGCCGCGCTGATGGATGAAGGCCACCGCGAAGCCGCCTTGCTTACCTTTGTGGTGGCGGCATCGGGCGTCACCATTGCCGGGCTGGGTTCACCCTTGTGGGCGGTACTGGCCGGTGGCAGCGTAAGCTGGCTGCTGAAGGCGCGCCCCAAAAGCACGCCGGCCATGACGCCGGTGCCACAGCGCAAAAACTGACCCGATGTTGAGGAAAAATGGCCGCCCAGTAGCATGCAGGCGGCCATTTTTCATTGGTAAGACAGGGTGAAGGTGGCGGTGGCGGACAAGCTGCCGGGGCTAACCGTGCCAGTGCGGATATAGCTGACGGAGAAGGGAAAGTTGCGCGGGCCGGCAAGGTTGGCCAGCAAGAGCTGATTGGTATTGCCTGCGATGGCGGAGTCGGGGCCAAAACGGATGGTGCTGCCCTGATAGGACAGTTGCAAGCCAACGCCTTTCGCGGTGGAGCCACTGCCCAGGCTGAGGATGTCGCTGGTCTGGCCGCTATTGTTGTTGTCGGTGAAGGTGAGGTACAGCCTGGTGGTGGCCGGACAATTGATGGTAAGGGCAAACGAGGTATTGCCGGCAAGGCTGCCTACCGTTGGCAATGCGCTGTTGCTGATCACCGGCAGGTTGATGCTGCTGGAGCTGATGCCGCTGAGCGCGCAGCTCGTGGCCGCCAGGGAAAATCCATTGGCCTGCAACGAGGTTTCCCCCGGCAGGGTGAGATAGGGCAGCCATGTGCCGCCCAGGCGCAAGATGGCGTTTACCGTGTTGTTGAGCTGGACTGTTCCGCTACCGATGGTGGAGGCCGTCTTGTAAAAAGCGAGGTAAAACGTGCCACTGAGCTTGGTCTGCACTCCGCTGCTGCTGCAGATCAGCCGATTGCGGATATTGCCATCTCCCGTGTTGCTGCCATCCACCCACACCGTTGCGCGTGAACAGCTTGCCGGCGCACTGACCGCGAAACCGGCGGCATAGCCTATGCCCGGCACATTGGTGCTGAATACGCTGCGGCCATTGATCATGGTGACATAGTTACCGGTGGTCATCTTGATGCCCAGTTCCTTGCTATTGCTGTCACTGCTGTCGCAATTGAACTGTACGCCAGGTGTAGAGGCGATATCGCTACCCAGCTGGCTGTTGAGCGGAATGTCGCGGGCAAAGGTGAGATTCGGCAGGGCAATGCTGCTGCCGGCGGCTGGGGTGCAGAGCGCCCACGCCGTTGTCGGCAGCAATAGACTGAGCAGACTGAGCAGATGCTTCATGATCCTGACAACCCCCCTCTGGCAGCGGCACAAGGCCGTATCCGCAGAATCTAGTCGTCTGGCTCAGCATGTTTTCTAAGAAAATTTTAATTTATCAAAAGAATATTCTGCAAAACACCTTGATGCCGTGCGGATGGGGGCTGCCGTGGCGCTGATCTCGGGCAGAGGGATTTCGGATTTTTGTCCGGTATCACGATGCAGGGGATGGGCTATTTTCATGACTCGCTACGCCAGACAGACCCAGAAAAGTTACTCGATGAGCAAGGATTTTCTGTTAAGCCAAGCCATGGCTTAGCCCTGTCGTTGTGAATGATCGGGCATGGTTGCTGGCTGAATTGAGGCCGTGGCGTACGGCCCTGTCCAGTGCGGTGATGCCGGCTATTCGGTGGGTTTGGTCTAGCACAATCCTGGCAGCAAGCTGGTCATGTTCCGGCCTGCCGTGTACAGTGATCATTCTGTATACAATTTTCCAGTCAGCACAATATCGGCCATAAAATGCCGGCCGGATGCGCTTGGCGCGGCTGACATGGTTGAAAAAGGAGTGAACAAGATGTTTTCTGCCGCCACCTATCAGCAGCGCCGCACGGCGCTGCAACAGTCTTTGTCGGGCAGCCTGCTGCTGTTCGTCGGCAATGTGGATTCGCCGATGAATTACCACGACAACATCTTTCCCTTCGTGCAGGATTCCAGCTTTCGCTACTTCTTTGGCCAGAACCAGCCGGGCATGGCGGCGTTGATCGACACGGCCGCTGGCAGCACCACTTTGTTTGGCAATGATCCGGACGTGGCCGACATCGTGTGGACCGGTCCGCTGCCCACCTTGTCCGAGCGTGCCGCGCGCGCCGGCATCAGCCACAGCCAGCCCTATGCCGCGCTGGAACAGGCGCTGGCGGCTGCGCAAGCTGCCGGGCGTCCCATCCATTACCTGGCCCCGTATCGGGGTGAAACCAGGCTGGAACTGGGCCGTCTGCTGCAGGTGCATCCGGCGGAAGTGGCGGCAGGTTTTTCCCCCGCCTTGACCCGCGCGGTGGTGGCGCTGCGTGAAATCAAGAGCGCGGAGGAAGTAGCCGAAATGGAAGCCGCGCTGGCGGTGACCGGTGCCATGCATGTGGCGGCAATGCAGTCCTCGCGTCCGGGCGTGGTGGAACACCAGGTGGTGGGCATCATGGAGGGCATCATGCGCCGCCACGACTGGCAGCTGGCTTACCCCTCGATCTTCTCGCGCCGTGGCGAGGTGCTGCACAACCATGCCCACGACAATGTGCTGCAAAAGGGTGATCTGGTGCTGAACGACACCGGCTGTACCTCCGGTGGCGGCTACGCCAGCGACATTACCCGTACCTTCCCGGTGGGCGGACGTTTCAACCAGCAGCAGCGCGAGTTGTACAACATCGTGCTGGACATGCAGCTGCAGGCCATCGCCGCTATCAAGCCTGGCGTGCGCTATCTGGACGTGCACAAGCTGGCGGCGCAGGTGATGGTGCAGGGCATGAGCGAGCTGGGCTTCTTCCACGGCCCGGTAGAAGAGATTGTCGAATCCGGTGCCTATGCCATCGCCTTCCCGCATGGATTGGGGCATCAGATCGGCATGGATGTACACGATATGGAAGGCCTGGGCGAGGATCTGGTGGGCTATGACGACACCGTGCAGCGCAGCGGACTGTTCGGCCTGGGCTACCTGCGGCTGGGCAAGGCGCTGAAAGCCGGTATGGTGCTGACGGTGGAGCCGGGCATTTATTTCATTCCGGCGCTGATTGCTGCCTGGCAGGCCGAAGGCCGCCACAGCCAGTACATCAACTATGCGCGCTTTGCCGAGATGAGCGCTTTTGGCGGCATCCGCATCGAAGACAATGTGCTGGTGACCGACAGAGGCAGCCGCGTGCTGGGCGAACCCATCCCGAAAACGGTGGAAGAGCTGGAAGCCATCATGCAGATGTAAGCCTGGCGACCGGCTGTGTCAGGTACACCAACCGCCCTTCGGGGCGGTTTTTGTTTGCCCGCGCCTGCTTGTTGCACGATGCCCGGCCATTCATCTGCTGAGGGCTGCAACACAAATTTGCAGCTTGGGCGCAAGCTCGGCCTTGCATCCGGAAAATCCTGCCTAGAATGAAATCTGGACCGTAGCGGGGGAGACAGCGCCGGTCCAGCCCGTCAGCGACGCGACAGTCTGCCTGCCGTGCCACTGTGACCAGGCCTCGCCGTCTGGCCAGACAACAACATCGATCCAGCTGGAGAGTCACATGGAAACTTCATTTCAAGCGCTGCCATCCATGGCCATGCCCAAACATACCGACCTGGTGCATCTGGATCAGCGTCCGCTGCGCCCCATCAATCTGAAAAGCCCGGCGCTGGAGGTGATGACCGATCTGCGCATCATCGACCCGGTGAGCATAGGCGAGGATGAAATCCTGCGTCACGCCCATAACCTGATGATCAGCCGTGGTATCCGCCTGTTGTTCGTGCAAGACGAAGACAGCCGGCTGGTGGGCCTGATCACCGCATCCGACATCCTGGGCGAGCGCCCGGTGCAGTGCATGCTGGAACATGGCAAGCGCCATGATGAAGTACTGGTACGCGATGTGATGACGCCGCGCAGCGAGCTGGAAATGCTGTCGCTGGCCGATGTGCAGCACGCCACCGTCGGCCATATGGTGGCCACGCTGAAGCAACAGGGACGGCAACATGCGCTGGTGGCCGAGCTGGACCTGAACACCGGCCATTACCAGTTGTGTGGCATGTTCTCTACCTCGCACATGGCGCGGCGGCTGGGCATGCCGCTTAACTTCATGCGCGTGCCGCAGGCGCTGTCGGAAATCCAGCACGCGCTGCTGCACGAGGGCTAGCCGGTAGCGCGGGGCTGTTCTCGGCAGGTTCAGCCCGCTTCGCCCGCCGTGTCTTGTGGAACGGCGGTGCTGTACTTGGTGGTTTCCATCACCACCAGCGATTCAAACTCGCGCACATTGTCATTGCTCATGATGTGCTCGCGGCAAAAGCGCTCGTAGTCCCCCATGTCGCGCACCAGCACCACCAGCACAAAGTCCGGCCGCCCGGTCACGTGGTAGCACTCCACCACTTCCGGCGCGGCGCGGATGGCCTGCTTGAAGGCGTCCACCAGCGCAATGCGCTCGCGCTCCAGAATGACGTTCACCACCAGTCGTAGCGGCCGTCCCAGCACCGCCGGGTCTACCAGTGCCACTTCACGGCGGATGATGCCCTCGCTGCGCAGCCGCTTCAGCCGCCGGGTGACCGCCGTGGGCGACAGGCTGACGGCCTCGGCCAGCTCGTCGTGGGTGCGGCGGGCATCATCCTGCAGCAGGGCCAGCAGCTTGCGATCGTAGCTGTCCAGCTGTTTGTCTTCGGCCATATCAGTATTCCTGCATTGCATATTCAAAATCATCAGTTTGCGTGCATTCTGGCGCAGTAAAACGCAGCGGCGCAAGCTGCAGTGCTGCCTACACTGGCTGCATCTTCAGGAGATGCACCATGTCTACATCCAGTGCCGTACTGTCCCCGTCCTTTTTCCGCAGCGCCGGCGCTGCCCGCTGGCTGCCCCTGGCCCTGTTCAGCGCACTGGTGTTGCTGTGGGCTTACAACTATGTGGTGATGAAGCAGACGCTGCAGGCCACCACACCCATCACCCACCTGATCCTGCGCACCGCGCTGGGCAGCCTGACCCTGTTTGGCGTGTTGCTGGCACGTGGCCGGGCCATCCGGCCGCAACGGCTGGCGCAGGCAGCACAGGTGGGGCTGAGCACCACCTTTCTCTACAGCCTGTCCATCACCCTGGCGCTGGTCGCCGGGGCCGCCGGGCGTACCTCGGTGCTGGTGTTTACCATGCCGTTCTGGGTGGCGCTGCTGTCGCGCTGGCTGCTGGCCGAGCCATTTACCCGCCGTGCCCGGCAGGCACTGGCTGCCGGTTTTGCCGGCCTGATGCTGATCGTGGCGCCATGGCAGCTGCATGGCGGGGTGTTGCCGATGCTGCTGGCGGTGCTGGCCGGCTTTTTCTGGGCATTGGGTTCGGTGCTGAGCAAGCGGGCGACGCGGGATGGCGGTATGGACAGCCTGAATTTTTCCGCCTGGCAGGCGCTGATCGGTCTCTTGCCCTTGCTGGCGCTATGGCCGTGGGCGGATTTTGCCCATATCCGCTGGTCGGTGGGTTTTGTGTTGGGGATGTTGTATGCGGGCATCCTGTCCAGCGCGGTGGGCTGGCTGGCCTGGCTGTGGCTGCTCAAGCGCTTGCCGGCCAGCACGCTCAGCTTCAATGCGCTGGTGATTCCGGTATTGGCGGTGGCCATGGCGGCCAGCCAGCTGGGTGAATGGCCGGTCAGCCGCGAACTGGCTGGCATGCTGCTGGTGGGGGCGGGCATTGTGCTGATTGCCCGGCGCTAAGCCGCGGTTAACGCGCTGCGCTAGCTTGTGCACACCTTGTCAGTCTGCTGCGGCAGGGCTGGTGGGCCGCTTGTGGCCGGGTGGAAATTTACACCACCAGTGAAACCAGCGTGCCGATGGTCACAGCAGCCGCGGCCCAGCGGCCGGCGGTGAAATAACTGTTGTCTGCGTTGCTGGTTTCCGCTGCCGGCGGCGTGGCGGCCGGGTCGGGCAGATTCAGTACGCCGTAGGTAAAGGATTTGACCGGCGAAGGGGTGTTGTCCTGGCTGCTGCTGCCATCATCGGCGGCCGTGCTGTCGCTGGTTTTGCCGCTGCTTTGCAGGCTGACCACGGTGGAGGGCGAGGGCTGCTCCTGCGTGCTGTCCTTGGCATCCGGTACGGTCTTGCCTGGCTGCTTGTTCGGCGGCAGCAGTTTGCCGGCGCTGTTGCTCGTCACTGAGTTGGTCTTGCTGATATCCATCATGAGCTCGCCGCAGGGTAATGATGATCGATGCTTCATTATCGGCAGCCCGCAGCGGCGGCATGAGGGGGGGCAATGTAAAGATCGGGTAAAGAAAGGTAAACGAAGCGTGAGCTGGGTGGATCTGCCGGGCTGGCCGGTCAGCCACCGGCGCTAATCCAGCTGTTGTACGGTGTCGCCGTTGACCGGGCTGCAATCGGCTGCCATGTCATCCCAGCCGCGATGCGTCACCAGCGTGTGCTCGCGCAGACATAGCTGGATGCGCTCGGTGCCGGCAATCTGCTGCCGGACAAAGCCTTCGATTCCCGCCGGCAGGCTGACCTGATAGCGGCGTGCGTCCAGTTCGGCGGCCGGGTGGTCGTCGTTATGCACCAGCGGCACCACATGGGCCGCCCACACCATGTAGCGGTGCTTCACATCGACGGTATCCGGGCGGTAGCCCTGCTGTTGCAGCCAGTCCTGTGCCTGCTGGCGCGCGGTATTGCCACCGGGCAGGCTGCCCCAGGCATGGGCCAGCAGCTCCACCAGCCACTGGTTGCAGTTCTGGTAACGGGTGGAATAGGGGTAGGCATTGGCGCTGTAGTCGGCGGATAGCAGCTGCAGTGCCAGCTTGTTGTCCAGCGCGGCCTGCCGCAATTGCGCCTCTTGTGCCGGGGGCAACAGCAGGATGGACAGATAAACCGTGCTGCCCTGGCGCTGGTCGATCAGAAAGCCCGGCAGGCCCTGGTCGTACAGGTGGGGGCGTTGCTCGTCGCAGGCGTAATACAGCTGGCGCACCGACCACGGCGAATTGGGGTTGTCACGCAGGCTGATGCCGGCATGCGACAGGCGGATGTTGAAGCGCTCCAGATCCAGCCCGGAGCGCGAGATGATGGCCGCCTGGTGGCCGGACTGCTCCAGCAGGTTTTTTACCTGCAGGCTGAACAGCAGCAGGCTGCTCTTGCGCGCCACGCTGGCTGGTGCAGCCTGTTCGCAGAACAGCAGCGACGAGGCGGCGGCCCTGGCCGGCAGCAGGGCCGCGCCAAATGCAAACAGCCCTGCTAGCAGCAGGGCCTGGGCAATGCGCGTAGGCTGCCGCATGAGGCGGCTAATCAGGAAACCACCTTGGGCTGCACGTCGGATTGCCATGTCTGATCCAGCAGCAGGGCAAACGGCTGCTTGTTGTCGGCGCGGGCAAATGCCAGGCCATAAGCCTGTTTCTGCGCGTGCACGATCTGGCCGGCTTCCACGCCAGCGCGTTTCACATCAGCTTGTGCCACAAACAGGTTGAACGGTTCCGTGGCAGCGGCCAGCGGCACCAGCGTCAGCTGGGTTTTGCCCGGCTGGTTCGCCTGGGCCACCGCGACGACCTTGTAGTCACCTTCGGCAATCTTGCCGATGGCCTTGGACGAATTCTGCAAGGAGGTGGAAATGCTGCCTACCGTCGCGCTGACGCTATCGGAAACGGAGAGCAGGGAAACGGCAGCCTGTGCCGTACTGCACAGCATGCCCAGGCTAAGCAGCAGGGAGCCGGCAATGGTTTTCTTCAGATGGGTCATGGTCTTGGCGTTATCTATACACGGTGCGGAATAGTGCGGTGAGAAAAGTCATTGCAGCAGCGGCCTACTGCGCTGAGCCGACTGTTGGTCAAGCCGGCCGTGGCTACGGTGGACTGCATGCGCAGGCCTATTGTTCCCAGCGGGGGCGGTATGGCACAAGTGAATTTACAAAAATTGATTGGCTGGCTGCCCGCCTGGCTTGTGTGGCGGCTGTCCAGACGGCAAGATCAGGCCATCGCATGGCAAACCGCAAGGAAACCCGCTTGGCCCAGTCTTCCAGCAACGACAGCGCTATTCTGCCCGGCGGCGACAATCCCTCCGGCCGTCCGGTGTCACTGCACGCCATCGTGGCCACGGTCAATGTACTGGCCGAACAGGGCATTGCGGCGGCGGATCTCCTGGCCGGCAGCGGCATTCCGCCGGAACGACTGCAGGAGCCGGCACGGCTGATCAACCATCATCAGGAAATGACGGTGTTCGACAATGCCCGCCGCCTGTCCTGTGACGAAGCGCTGGGCCTGCGGCTGGGGCGTGCCATGCACACTTCCAATTACGGCATTCTGGGCTACACCATGCTGGTCAGCCCCACGCTACGCGTGGCACTGGAAACCGCCATCCGTTTTCCCCTGCTGCTGGCCAGCTACTTTACCCTGCGGCTGGAAGAGCGCGGCAAGGAAGCCTGGCTGCTGGCTGACGATTATCGCTACCGTGCGGACCTGTTCAGCTTCAATGCCGAAATGTGTCTGACTTCGATGTGGACCATTGCCTGCGACTGCATGGGCGTGCGCTGGAGCCCGAAGGCGGTGCACATGCGTTTTCCCCTGCCGGCCCACGCCGGGCTTTATCCGGCCATTTTCGGTCATGCCGGCCACTTTGACATGGCGGACAATGCGCTGGTTTTTCCGGCCAAATGGCTGGACCGCCCGCAGCCACTGGCCGATGCTGTCAGCTTTCACATGGCACTGGAGCAATGCCAGCGCCAGCAGGAACAATGGGCCAGCAGCCATGGCTCGGCGCTGGTGGCACGGGTGCTGCGGCTGATCCAGTCCGACCCGGTGCGCTTTGCCCGGCTGGACGAACTCACTGCCACCCTGCACATGTCAGAACGCACCCTGCGGCGCAAGCTGGCAGCACTGGGAACCAGCTTCCAGGCCTTGCTGGATCAGGCGCGTCACCAGCAGGCACTGCATCTGCTGCATGACACCAGGCTGTCCATCAGCATGATTGCCGAACGGCTGGGGTTTGCCGAATCCGCCAGCTTCCGCCACGCCTTTGCCCGCTGGACCGGCAAGCGCCCGTCCGACTTACGCCGTTAGCGCATGGTGCTGCGGGCGCCTTCCTGCCCGGTGGCCCGGTGGCATTTTCAGGCCGGCTGCCGGTGGCCGGCCACGCCTGCTTCATCGCATTGCAGCATCGACAGTCGGCCATCTGGCCAGATGATTTGGCCGGAATTATCCCTTAGTTGACCGCTTTGTATCTTTCTCCACGCTGCCTTGTTGGCAGAATGAATAAAAAAATAACGGACCACTTCGCAGCCCGGATTCGCCCAGACCACGACTGTTGCCAACAGCCATGGCCCAGGGCGGCAGCCTGTCCGTTTACACAAGAGTGGAGGAGAAACCAATGAGCAAGTCATCCGTCGCCGTCATCCAGATGGCAGTCGATCCCGTCTCGCGCCAGCATAACTGGCAGCAGGCGGAAACCCTGATCCGCCAGGCCGCAGCACAGGGCGCACAGATCATCCTGCTGCCCGAGCTGTTCGAGTGGCGCTATTTCTGTACCGAGCAGGATGCGCGCTACCACGCGCTGGCCGAACCACTGGCCGGCCACCCGGCCGTGCAGCACTTTTCCCGGCTGGCCGCCGAATTGCAGGTGGTGCTGCCGCTGAGTGTGTTCGAAGCGGCCGGCCAGGCGCGCTACAACACCGTGGTCATCATCGATGCCGATGGCAGCGTGCTGGGCCACTATCGCAAAACCCACATCCCGGATGGTCCGGGCTATTCCGAAAAGTTCTACTTCAATGGCGGCGACACCGGTTTCAAGGTGTGGTCCACCCGCTATGCCCGGCTGGGTGTGGGCATTTGCTGGGACCAGTGGTTTCCCGAGTCTGCCCGCGCCATGGCGCTGCTGGGGGCCGAGCTGCTGTGCTATCCCACGGCCATCGGCAGCGAGCCGCAGGACGCCACGCTGGATTCGCGTGACCACTGGCAGCGCACCATGCAGGGCCATGCTGCTGCCAACCTGATGCCGCTGTTTGCCGCCAATCGTATCGGTAGCGAACAAGGGCGCGACTTTTCCCAGACCTACTACGGCAGCTCCTTCATCACCGACGGCAAGGGTGCTGTGCTGCACAGTGCCGGGCGCACGGAACAGGCCGTGCTGGTACAGGCGTTCGACCTCGCTGCACTGGCCGCCGTGCGCGCCAGCTGGGGCGTGTTTCGCGACCGCCGGCCGGATGCCTATGCGCCGCTGCTGACGCTGGACGGGCACACGCCAGTCCCTGCTGCCGGCTAAGCCTCTCTCATTTCCGAAGTATTGCGTGACTGCGCATGACCCGTCAGCGGGCAGGGCGCGGCCATGTTATCCACTGCATTCCACAGGAGGACTGCCATGACCGGCAACCGTGTGGCGATTGAGATCGACCATGTCTGCAAGCGCTTCGGCGCGGGCGAACAGGCCGTGCTGGCGCTGGACCATATCGCGCTGGATATCCGCGAAAACGAATTTTTCACCCTGCTGGGGCCATCGGGCTGCGGCAAGACCACCTTGCTGCGCATGATTGCCGGTTTCGAGGATGTCAGTGCCGGCGACATCCGCCTGTATGGCGCCTCGCTTACCGGCAAGCTGCCCTTCCAGCGCCCGGTCAACACCGTGTTCCAGAGCTATGCGCTGTTTCCGCACCTGACGGTAGAAGAAAACATTGCCTTCGGGCTGGAAATGCGCGGCTTCAAGCCAGCCGACATCAATCCCATCGTGGCGGAAAAACTGGAGCTGGTGAAGCTGTCCGGCTTTGCCCGCCGCCGGCCGCACCAGCTGTCCGGTGGCCAGCAGCAGCGCGTGGCCTTGGCGCGGGCGCTGGCCCCGTCGCCCAGAGTGCTGTTGCTGGACGAATCGCTGTCGGCGCTGGACCTGAAACTGCGCAAGGAAATGCAGGTGGAGCTCAAGCGCCTGCAGCGCGAAACCGGCATCACCTTTGTTTTCGTCACTCACGACCAGGAAGAAGCGCTCACCATGTCCGACCGCATCGCGGTGATGTCGGCCGGCAAGCTGCAGCAGGTGGGCAGCCCGGAAGACATTTACGACCGGCCGGCCAATCGCTTCGTGGCAGATTTCATCGGTGAAACCTCCTTCCTGCAAGGCCGGGTGGCCGATGGCCAGCTGCATTTTGGCGTGGCCGGCAGCCTGTCCTGTCAGGTGCTGGATCAGCCACACGATGGCGCGGCAGCACTGGCCGTGCGGCCGGAGCGCTTGCAACTGGCCAGCAGTGGTGACGGGCTGGGCGGAGTGGTGGCCGAGGTGGTGTATCGCGGGGTGGATACCGTCTACCTTGTGCAACTGGCCGATGGCCAACCCTGCCGGGTGCGCCATACCAATGACAGCGGTGCCTCGCGCCTGGCGCGGGTAGGGGATGCGGTACGGGTAGCCGCCCTGCCGGGCGCCTTCCATCGTCTGCAGGAGGCCGGCCATGACGCTTGATCCCTATCGCCGTACACGCCGGCGCCTGCTGCTGGCCCCCACCACACTCACCCTGCTGCTATTCATGGTGCTGCCCATGCTGCTGATGGGCTGGATGTCGCTGCTGGCGCCGGATACCTATGGTGGCGTGCGCTGGAAGGAATGGAGCCTGGATGCCTATGTGCAGTTTCTGTACGAGCGCGATCTGGATGACAGCCTCACGCTGAACAGCGATTACCTGCAAATCTTCGGCCGCTCTTTCCTGCTGGCCGGCTTTGCCACGGTGGTGACGCTGCTGATCGGCTTTCCCACCGCGCTGTATATCGCACTGAAAGAGGAAAAAACCCGCCAGCGGCTGATCCTGCTGATTTCCATTCCCTTCTGGACCAACCTGTTGGTGCGCACCTATGCCTGGATGCTGCTGCTGCGCAATGGCGGGCTGATCGACAGCAGCCTGTCGGCCCTGGGGCTAAGCCAGGGCACGCTGGATGTGCTGTACACCCCCACCGCGGTGGCCATCGGCTTTGTTTATTCCTTCCTGCCCTTCATGGTGCTGCCCATCTACACCAGTCTGGAAAAAATGGACTGGCGCCTGGTGGAGGCGGCATTCGACCTGGGGGCCAATCGCTGGCTGGCGCTCAGGCGGGTGATTCTGCCGCTGGCTATGCCCGGCATCGTGGCGGGCTGTCTGCTGGTATTCATCCCGGCCATCGGCTCCTACTTCATCCCCGAGCTGCTTGGCGGTGGCAAGAGCCTGATGATAGGCAACCTGATCCAGAACCAGTTTGGCACCGCCCGCAATTGGCCGTTCGGGGCGGCCCTGTCCTTCATGTTGCTGGCACTGGTACTGCTGGTGATGTGGATCTACACCAGACGCTTCCAGCGTCCGCCGGGAGAATGACATGCAAGCCTCCAATACCTTGTGGCGCTTTCGCGGGGTCACCCCCACCGCCATGCTGGCCTTTGTCTATCTCTACCTGCCCATCGTGGTGCTGGTGGTGCTGTCCTTCAATGCCAACCGCATTGCCACGCTGTGGACTGGTTTCTCCTTCGACTGGTATCTGAAGGTGATGGACAACGACAACATCCTGCGGGCCACCAAGAACTCGCTGATCATCGCCTGCGGCGCTACCGTGCTGGCTACCAGCTTTGCCACCATGGCGGCGCTGGCCATGGCCGGCAAACGCTTTCGCGGCCAGGCTTTCATCAATGCCATGCTGGGCCTGCCGCTGCTGGTGCCGGAAATCGTCACCGCCGTGGCCTCCTTGCTGTTCTTTCTTGCGCTGGGGCTGGACCTGGGGCTGCTGACGGTGCTGATAGCCCACACCGTGTTCTGCATTCCCTTTGCCTACTTGCCCATCCGTGCGCGGCTGGAAGGGCTGGACCCACGGCTGGCCGAAGCCGCGGCCGATCTGTATGCCGGGCCGTTTGCCACCTTCCGCCGTGTCACCCTGCCGTTGATCCTGCCCGGCGTGCTGTCCGGGGCCATGCTGGCCTTCATTGTGTCGCTGGACGATTTCGTCATCACCTTTTTCGTGGCCGGTGCCGGTGCCACCACCTTGCCGGTGTACATCTTCGGCCTGATCCGTATGGGCATCACCCCGGAAGTAAACGCGGTATCGGCGCTGATGCTGCTGGTGTCGATTGCCTTTGTCGCGCTGTCCTACTGGATGGGCCAGCGCAAATCCTGAACCGGGTCGGCGGCTGATCCGCCCCTCATGTTTCGCTTGTTGCACAACATACGAAGGAGAAATGCCATGAAAGTCTGCAAACTGCATTCGCTGGCCCTGGCTGCGGGCCTGCTGGTATCGGCATCGGCCATGGCCGCTGGCGAATTGAACCTGTACAACTGGTCCGACTACATTCCGCAAGACCTGCTCAAGCGCTTTGAAAAGGAAAGCGGCATCAAGGTCAACCTGGATGTATTCGATTCCAACGAATCCCTGCTGGCCAAGCTCAAGGCCGGGGCCAAGGGCTACGACGTGGTGGTGCCGTCCGACTACATGGTGAAAATCATGATAGAAGAGGGTCTGCTGGAAAAAATCGACGCCAGCAAAATGGCCAATTTCAAGCTGGTGGAAGCCCCGCTCAACAAGCCGGATTTCGACCCGAAACGCGAATATTCCGCACCGTATATGTGGGGGGTAACCGGCTTTACCTATGACGCCAGCCGCGTGCCGGGCGGCAAGCTGGATAATAGCTGGAAGAGCTTCTTCACTCCGCCGGCCGCGCTCAAGGGCAAGGTGGTGGCGCTCAACGACGTGGCCGAGCTGTACAAGGCCGCCGCCATCTACCTGAAAGTGGATCAGTGCACCGAAGACCCCAAGCAGGCCAAGCGCATCCAGGACCTGCTGGAAGCGCAAAAGCCCATGCTGGCCATGTATAACTCCGATGGCACCATCGAACGCATGCAGGCGCAGGAAGTGATCATGCACCAGCAATGGAACGGTGCGGCCTATCGCACCCGCCAGAAGCTGAAGTCCGCCGTGTTTGTTTATCCGAAAGAAGGCATCCCCTTCTGGAACGACAATCTGGTCATCCCCAAAGGTGCCAAGAACCGCGATAACGCGCTCAAGTTCATCAACTGGATGATGGAGCCGAAGAATATCGCCGAGGCATCCAACTTCACCGGCTACAACAATGCCATCAAGGGCTCGACCGCTTTCTTCAAAGCCGATCTCAAGGCCGACCCGGCCATCAATCCCACCGCCGCCATGCGTGCGCTATTTGTCCCCAGCAAAACCTGCTCGGCCAAGGCCAATGCGCTGCGCGACCGGGTGTGGACCAAGCTGAAGAAATAATCCCGGCCAGCGAACGCTGGCATCCCCTTACCACCAAGACACAATGCCGCCGGCGTGATGCCAGCGGCAAGGAGACCTGCATGCTGACGATTTACAGTGACGACCACCATCTGCACCACGGCAATGCCGAGCTGATCGATGGCACCCTCAAGCCCTGCTTCGAAATGCCCAGCCGCGCCGACATGGTATTGCAACGGGTACGGCAAACCGGCCTGGGGGACATCATCGCCCCCAGCGAGCACGGGCTGGAGCCACTGCTGCGCGTGCATGACGCCGGCTATGTGCGTTTTCTGGAGCAAGCCTGGAGCCTGTGGCAAGCCGAAGGGCGCAACCATGACGCGCTGCCGCTGGTATGGCCGGTGCGCGGCCTGCGTACCGACCGCATTCCGCAGGACATCGACGGCCTGATGGGCTATTACTCCTTCGATGCCGGGGTGCCCATCACCGCCGGCACCTGGCAGGCCATCCGCTCCTCGGCCAATGTGGCGCTTTCCGGGCTGGATGCCATGCTGGCCAGCGGCCGCAGCACCTTTGCCCTGTGTCGCCCGCCCGGCCATCATGCCGCAGCGGATTACATGGGCGGCTATTGCTATCTGAACAACGCCGCCATCGCCGCCCAGGCCATGCTGGACAAGGGTGCCAAGCGGGTGGCGATTCTGGATGTGGACTACCACCATGGCAATGGCACACAGAGCATTTTCTATGGCCGTGGCGATGTGCAATTCCTGTCGCTGCACGGCGATCCGCTGGTGGAGTATCCATATTTCCTCGGCTATGCCGACGAGGCTGGCACCGGCGCGGGGCTGGGCTTTAACCACAACTATCCGCTGGCCCATGGTACGGACTGGTCGCACTACGGCCCGGCACTGGCCGATGCCTGCGGCAAGATCGCCGCCTATGCCCCGGATGCGCTGGTGGTATCGCTGGGGGTGGATACCTTCGAGCAGGACCCGATTTCGCGCTTCAAATTAAAGAACGCCGACTATCTGCGCATGGGCGAGGCCATCGGCGCGCTGGGCTTGCCCACGCTGTTCGTGATGGAAGGCGGCTATGCGGTGGAGGACATCGGGGTGAATGCGGTGAATGTGCTGTCCGGCTTTGAAAGCGTGGCGGGCTGAGTGCGGCGGGGAGGCCGGGCGGCCTCCCCATTGCTAGCCTCAGGCATGAGCCGGGGCTGGGGCAAAACTGCCCGCCTGCGCCATGCGCCACATGCGGCCATAAAACTCGGCCTTGATGTCGCTGCCCAGCAGTTCGCCAGGCTGCAAAAACACATGCAGCTGCGAGTACAGGCGGATTTCGGTATCGCTCACCCGCCGTACCAGATGATGGGCGGCCAGTTGCTCCGGGTGGGTAAGGCCGGCGGCAGCCAGCATCTCGGCCAGCGCATGCAGGGTGTTGCGGTGGAAGTGAAACACCCGCTCGGCCTTGTCCGGCACCACCAGTGCGCGCTGGCGTAGCGGGTCTTGCGTGGCCACGCCAGTGGGGCAGCGGTTGGTATGGCAGCTCTGGCTCTGGATGCAGCCCACGGCAAACATGAAGCCGCGGGCCGAGTTGGCCCAGTCGGCCCCGATGGCCAGCACGCTGGCAATATCAAAGGCGCTGACGATCTTGCCGCTGGCCCCCAGCTTGATCTGGTCGCGCAGCTTCAGTCCCACCAGGGTGTTGTGCACAAACAGCAGGCCCTCGCGCAGCGGTACGCCGATATGGTCGGTAAATTCCAGTGGCGCCGCGCCGGTGCCGCCTTCCTTGCCGTCCACCACGATAAAGTCCGGCAGGATGCCGGTTTCCAGCATGGCCTTGGCAATGGCCATGAATTCCCACGGATGGCCCAGGCAGAATTTGAAACCCACCGGCTTGCCGCCGGACAGCTCACGCAGCCGGGCAATGAAGGCCATCATCTCCAGCGGAGTGGAAAACGCGCTGTGGCCGGAGGGCGAGACGCAGTCCTGCCCCAGCGGCACGCCACGGGTGGCAGCGATTTCCGGCGTCACCTTGTGCTTGGGCAAAATGCCCCCGTGGCCTGGCTTGGCACCCTGGCTGAGCTTGATTTCAATCATCTTCACCTGCGGGTTTTGCGCCTGGGCGGCAAAGCGTTCCGCATCGAAATGGCCCTCGGCATCGCGACAGCCAAAATAACCGCTGCCCAGCTCCCATACCAGGTCGCCGCCGTGTTCCAGATGATAGGGACTGATGCTGCCCTCGCCGGTGTCGTGGTAGAAGCCGCCTTGCTTGGCCCCCTGATTGAGCGCGCGGATGGCATTGGCGCTAAGCGCGCCAAAACTCATGGCCGAGATATTGAATACCGATGCCGAGTAGGGCTGGCGGCATTGCGGGCCGCCAATGGTGATCCGAAAGCCGGCCGGATCGCTGCGTGGTGCCGGGCGGATGGAGTGGCTGATGAATTCGAAGCCGCTGCCATAGACATTCAGCATGGTGCCGAAGGGCTTGTCCGAGGCGACATTCTTGGCACGGGTATAAACCAGCGAGCGCTGGTCGCGGGAGAAGGGCAGCTGTTCGCCATCGGCTTCCAGCAGGTATTGGCGGATTTCCGGGCGGATGGTTTCCACCAGATAGCGGATATTGCCCAGCACCGGATAGTTGCGCCGCACCGCATGGCGGGTTTGCGTGAGGTCGAGTACGCCGACCAGGCTGAGAGCAAGGGCCGCCAGGGTGAAGGGCCACAGCCCTTCGATCTGGTGCAGGGCCAGGCCGATCAGGCTGAACAGGATGCAGGCGACAAAAAAGGCATAACGGCTGAGCAGGGACAGATTCATGCGGGCTCCGGCAGGCTGGGCTGAAACAGCTTGCGCACGGCAAACCCGTTGTCTGCCGCTGCGCGGTGCTTCAGCTTAGCGGCTGCCCTGGCCTAATGCCATGCCCGGCGGTTTTCAATGAAAACGGACCGGTTCGCCCCCGGTGTCAAAAGCCAGATAGCGCGACACATCACCACCGGTCTGGATGGTCTGGATCATGCGCTTGAGCGCGGCTTCGATGTCGGCTGCCGCAGGCGGGCCACCGGCTTTGCCGTCCAGACAGGCCACGAACACGATTTGCCACGGCTCGCCCATGCGCGCTGATTCGGCCTGCAGGCTGGCAAAATCCACCAGCTCACTGGCGGCGCGGTCCAGGCACATGATGGGCAGCAGGATGCCGCCTTCGCCTCGGGCAAAGCGCTCGGCCTCCTGCGGCTGGTGGTCGTCATGCAGCACGGCCTTGGTAAATACCAGCAGCAGATGCTGCGGCTCAGCTTGCTGGCGGGCGGCAACCAGCAGTGCGTTGAAGTCAGGGATGTCCATGGTGATCAGTACTGGGAGAAAGTGGCAGCTTGCAGTGTGTGGTGTGGCTACCCTGTTTGCCATCCGCCGCTGGAACTAGTTGGCAGCGGCATTGGAATGAGTCATTTGATGGCAAGAAACAGGAGGCGGTGGCATCGGGTCGCGCTTATGCTGGCAGGCATGACAAAGGGGAGAGTGGCAATGCAACGGGAAATGGCAGGACTGGTGGTGCTGGCCGCCTTGTGGGGGGCTTCGTTTCTGTTCATGCGGGTGGCCGTGCCCGCGCTGGGGCCATTTGTGCTGATTGCCTTGCGGCTGGGGCTGGCCTCACTGGTCTTGCTGCCCATCTTGCTGCTGCGCGGCGGCCTGCCGCTGTGGCGGCAACATTGGCAGCGCATTGCGGTGGTGGGGGTGTTTCTGTCGGCGCTGCCGTTCTGCCTGATTGCCTGGGCCAGCCTCAGCCTGCCGGCCGGCGTGGCGTCGGTACTGAATGCCACCACGCCGCTAATGACCGCGCTGTGGGCCATGCCTCTGGCGGGTGAGCGCATGAGCCTGCCACGGGCGGCCGGCTTGTTGCTGGGGCTGGCTGGTGTGCTGGTGTTGATGCTGGGGCGCGGTGCAGCTTTCGACGTACAGACGCTGCTGCCGGTACTGGCCATGCTCGGCGCCACCGCCTGTTATGGCTGGTCCGGTCACATGGCCAAGCGCTGGCTGCCCGGCCTGCCTTCGCTGGTGACTGCCAGCGGCAGCCTGTTCAGCGGGGCTGTGCTGGTGACGCCACTGGCTTTGCTGACCCTGCCGGCCCAGGCGCCAACGGCCACGGTGTGGGGCGCGGTGGTGCTGCTGGCGCTGGGCAGCACCGCCCTGGCCTATCTGATTTTCTACTGGCTGATCGACAAACTGGGCGCCACCCGCGCCAGCAGTGTGACCTATCTGGTGCCGGTATTCGGCGTGCTGTGGGGAAGCCTGTTGCTGGCGGAGCCGGTGGGCGTGCTGATGCTGCTGGGCGGGGTGCTGATTCTGTGCGGGGTTTTGCTGTTGGGCTGGCGCCGTGCTGGCTGAGCGAAGCGGCACCAGCCTTCGGGTCAGGCGCTGATTGGTACGCTCTGGCCGAGTGGCAGCAGGATGCGGATGCGAAAGCCGCCATCGGCCTCGTCGGCAAACTGCAGCTGGCCGTGGTGCTGCTTGACCACGCGCGACACGATGGCCAGCCCCAGGCCGCTGCCGCCATCGGTACCGCGGTGTTCGGCCAGCCGCTCGAACGGGGCCAGTGCCGATTCGCGCAGCGCAGCGGGAATGCCAGCACCGTGGTCGATCACGCTCAGCTCGGCCATGCCGTTGCGCTGGTCGATTTCCACCCGTACCGGCGGATTGCCATAGCGGCGGGCATTTTCCAGCAGATTGGACAGCAGCCGCTCCAGCGCCAGCGCATCGGCCTGCAGTTCCGGTTCGGCATGACGGACCAGGCTGACATCCAGTCCACTGCGGGCCAGACGGGCCACCACGCTGTCGGCCAGTTCGGCCAGTGCCACCGGTTCCAGCCGCGCTGATTCCTCGGCACGGGCAAAGTCGATGAACTGGCGCACAATACGTGACAGCTCGTCGATGTCTGCCAGCATGTCCGGTGTGTCCGGGCTGCTGTCCTGCAACTCCAGCATCAGCTTCAGCCGGGTCAGCGGGGTGCGCAGGTCGTGCGACAGACCGGCCAGCATCAGCCGGCGTTCGCGGGCCGCGCTATCCAGTGCGCTGGCCATGTGGTTGAAGCCGCGAGCCAGGGCCGCCAGCTCGCGCGGGCCGTCTTCGCACAATGGCGGCGGCATATTGCCGCGTGCCAGCTCACGCGAGGCCTCGACTACCTTGCCGATGGGGCGGGTGATGCGCCAGGCGACCAGCGAGGCCAGCAAGGTGGCCAGCAGGGTGGCCAGCAAGGCGGCCTGCATCAGCGAGTAGATGGGGCGGTCACTGTAACGGCCAAAGGGAATCACCAGCCAGTAGGGCGTGTCCAGTACATGCACGTTGACCCACAGCTCGTTGCGGTCTTCGCGGTGCACCATATAGCCGTGCACGGTGTCGTCCAGCCCCTTGCTCAGCCGGCTGACCAGGCTGTTGGCCACCCTTGGCAGTTCGGTGTCGAACTGTTGCTGGTCTGCAGCTTGTTGCGGCAGCAAGCGCGGCAGGCCGGGGCGGTTGTAGCTGGCCAGAAAAGCGCTGCGCTGGACGGGGTTCATATTGTCCATCGAGCCTTCGAGGAAGGCCAGCGTATCCACCACCTGGGCATACAGCTGCTTGTCCATCAGCTTGTGGCGCTCACCTGCCGCGATGTAGACCGTGACGATCTGGGTGGTGACCACCACCACCACCACCAGCACGATCAGGCGAAACAGCAGGGAACCGGCAAGGCGTCGCAGCACCGCTTACTCCCGCTCGCTGCCGTCGGGCACGAAGACATAGCCGTAGCCCCATACGGTCTGGATGAAGCGCAAGGGGCTGTCGCCGCCTTCCAGCGTCTTGCGCAGACGGGAAATGTGCACGTCGATGCTGCGATCCAGCGATTCGCCATTGCCCTTGCCCAGCGCCATTTCCATCAACTGTTCACGGGTGAGCGGGCGGCGCGGATGGGTGGCCAGTACGGTGAGCACGGCAAATTCGGCGGTGGTCAGCGACAGGGCTTGCTGGTTTTTCAGCAGTTCGCGCCGTCCCAGATTGAGCTGGAACTCGCCAAACTCGATCACTTCGTCGGATTCGTGGCGGGCGGCCAGCGCCGGGGTGGCATGGTGGCGGCGCAGTACCGACTGGATGCGGGCGGTCAGTTCACGCGGATTGAAGGGCTTGGGCAGATAGTCGTCTGCACCCATTTCCAGGCCGAGAATGCGGTCTACATCCTCGCCGCGCGCGGTCAGCATGATGACGGGCACCGTCTCGCCCTGGGCGCGCAGGCGGCGCACCACGGCCAGGCCGTCATCGCCGGGCATCATCACGTCCAGTACCATCAGGTCCGGCCGGTTGCGCGCCAGTTTGCGGTCCAGCTCGCGGGCATCCGGCAGGGTGTCGACCACATAACCCTGCTGTCCCAGGTAGCGGGTGAGCAGCTCGCGCAGCTTGGCGTCGTCGTCGACGATGAGAATCTTGTTGTGTTCCATGGTGTTTTCCTTGATCGCCCGGCGCGACAAAGCGGCTGGCATGCTGATGGCAAAGCTTAACCCGGCCCAGCCGGCTAGGCGATGGTGGATCATGAATTTCTGTTAAACGCCATCAGCCATTCACAAAAGTTAACATTTGGTAACATGCGACACACGGATACGCAAAGGCCGCCTTCTACACTGGGACCGTGTGCTGCATGTCGGAGATCATGATCATGAAAAAGTCCTTGATTTTAATGCTGTTTGCCATGTGTTCGCTGGGCCTGGCTACGGCAGTGCAGGCCGCCGAGCGCGGCGGTAACGGTGCCGATGTGCGCGAGGCACGACAGATGGCCGCACAGAGCACGCAGCAGGCGATGCCTGCCGCTGGCCATACCGCGCCGGATGGCACATCGACCTCGATGCGACGTCCTGGCGGCGAAAAATAAGCGCCAAGTCATTCATGTTCCATCAGCCTTCTGCTGCGATGCCGCTGAGTCATCATGGCAGGAGGCGTAATGTCAGGTTAAAATGAAGCCATGAAGTACCATGCCATTTATGTCTTGCTGTTTGCCACGGTGACGGCGTTCGCCTTGCCAGCGCTGGCACAAGGCCCGAATGGCGCGGAGGAAGGCGCGGCGGAGTTCCAGCGTTTCCCGCCCCGGCAGTCTGCCGGAGAGGAACGCCGCTTGCGTAATCTGCGTCTGAAGGAGGCAGTGCAGGCCGGTGACTTGTCGCCGGAAGACGCACGGCGCCTGCAGCGCCGCCATCCTCCGGGGGGGCCGCCTGCGGGCGGCATGGGTGAACCTGACCGTTTTGCACCGGATGGTTTTTCGCATCCGCCGCCGGGGCAACGCAATTTCTGGCGCGACAAGCGACAAAAGGCTCAGGAGCAATTCCAGAACGATTGATCCGGCTATCTTTAGTAGCCGGACATTGCCAGTGGCAAGGATCACGGCCTTGAACAAAGCTTGGGGTAAGTGGAGTAGTGGCAACTGGCTGGCGGGTTTGGCCATGCTGCTGGGGTTGGCATGGTCGGCGCAGGTGCAGGCGGCCCCGGAGTGTGACAAGGCGATGGCGCCGCAACGCTGCGCCAGTTACCGCCAGGGCTGGCTCAGTTGTTCGGATCTGACCGCTGGATCGCGTCGCGCCTGTATCGAACAGTTTACCCCGGCGCTCAGTTGCCAGCGCAGCCGTGATGCCCGCCGCTGCGAGGCCTTGCTGGCGGCACAGGCTGCTTGCGAGGGCAGCGAGGGGCTGGCACGACGGCTGTGTGTGCGTGAGCGCCTGCCGGCGGCGGATTGCAGCCACGCTGCCAACAAGGCCCGCTGTGAACAGCGGGCAGCGGCGGAGCAAAGCTGTGCCGAAACTGCGGCCCAGCAAGGCCGCGAATGTGTGCGCAAGGCACTGGCTCCCTCAGGCAACTGAAACCAGACAATTCAAATCGGGATAAAACAAAACCCCGCTGTCGCGACAGCGGGGTTTTTCATGGGTAGCCGCTATTCAGGGCTGCAGAATGATGGAGCCGGTGGTGCGGCGGCCTTCCAGATCACGGTGTGCAGTCGCTGCTGCAGCCAGCGGGTAACTGGCGGATGGCTTGACCTGCACCGCGCCGGCGGCAATGCGTTCGAACAAGGCCGCCGCCGAAGCTTCCAGTTCCTCGCGCTGGGCAATGTAGTCTGCCAGCTTGGGCCGGGTGAAAAACAGCGAGCCTTTTTGCGATAGCAGCAGCGGTTCGAATGCCGGCACCGCTCCCGAGGCATTGCCAAAGCTGACGAAGGTGCCACGCGGAGCCAGGCTGTTCAGCGACATGTCGAAGGTGCTTTTGCCCACCGAGTCGTATACCACCGGCACGCCCTTGCCGCCGGTGATCTCGCGCACCCGCGCCACCACATCTTCCTCGCTGTAGTTGATGACATGGGCGCAGCCCAGCTGGCGGGCCAGCTCGCCCTTGGCCGCCGAGCCGACCGTGCCGATCACCTGTACCCCCAGTGAACTGAGCCACTGCACGGCGATCTGGCCGACGCCGCCGGCTGCGGCATGCCACAGCACGGTCATGCCGGGCTGTACGGCAAAGGTACGGCGGATCAGGTACTCCACCGTCATGCCCTGCAGCATGATGCAGGCAGCCACTTCATCGCTGATGCTGTCCGGCAGCCTGACCAGTACGGCGGCGGGAATCAGCCGCACGGTGCTGTAAGCTCCCAGCGGCCCGCCGGCATAGGCCACGCGGTCTCCCACTTGCAGCTGCGTCACGCCTTCGCCCACGGCCTCCACCACTCCGGCCGCTTCGCTGCCCAGGCCGCTGGGCAGGGCAATCGGATAGAGCCCGCTGCGCTGGTAGGTATCGATGAAATTAACGCCGATGGCACGATGGCGCAGACGCACCTCGCCCGGTCCGGGTTCGCCGACGCTGATGTTTTCCAGCTGCAGCACATCGGGTGACCCGCTGACATGAAAACGGATGGCCTGGCTCATGGTACGGTCCTTTTTCCAGCATGATGACATGGTGCCGAGTCTGCACCGCAGGCCACCGCCATGCAAGCCGTGTCTGGAGAACAGCCTGTTTGCCGTGGGCGCTGACTTGGTGTTGGCCGGTTTTCTTCCTACATTGAATCCATGGTGCCTTGCTGCGTGCAGGGTTAATCGTAGCGGGCAGAGCAGCGCATGCAAGCCACACGAAGGGAACAAGCATGAAAGGCGTGGTGTTTACCGAGTTTCTGGAAATGGTGGAGAGCCGTTTTTCTGCCGACATGGTGGATGACATCATCGAGGATGCCGGCATCAAGTCGGGAGGGGCCTACACTGCGGTGGGCAGTTATCCCTTCGCCGAGATGGTGGCGCTGGTGACGGCCTTGTCACAGCGTAGCGGACTGGAGCCGCAGGCGCTGATCTACGCCTTCGGCCATTATCTGTTCGGGCGCTTTGCCCTGCTTTATCCATACAGTATCCAGGGCTGTAGCTGCGCCTTCATGGTGCTCAGCAATATCGAAAAACACATTCACCAGGAAGTACAAAAGCTCTATCCGGATGCACAGCTGCCACATATCGAGGTGCTCAGCAGCGATGAGCGCTGCCTGAGCTTGCTGTACAGTTCGCCACGCTGCCTGGCCCCGCTGGCTTCCGGCCTGATCCAGGGGGCGCTCGATCATTTTGGTGAGCAAGGGCGGATCGTGGCCGAGCCATTGAACGATGATGGCAGCAAGGTACGCTTTGTGGTGGAACTGGTATGACCGAAGAAGAACAGGCCCAGCTGCAAGATCAGCTGCTGCGCTACCAGAAGCGCTACCAGCGCGAGAAAACCGCGCGCAAAGAGGCCGAGGTGCTGCTGGAACAGCGTAGCCGCGCCTTGTACGACGCCAACTTCGAACTGTCCACCGTGGCAGCCCAGCTGGAGAAGATCGTTGAATGGCGCATGGCACAGCTGTCCGAGGCCCTGCTCAAGGCGGAAATGGCGGCCAAGGCCAAGTCGGAATTCCTGGCGGTGATGAGCCACGAAATCCGTACCCCGCTCAACGGGGTGCTCGGCATGGCCGAGCTGCTGTCGCATTCCACGCTGACCGCCGAGCAGGGCGAACAGGTTGCCACCTTGCAGGAGTGCGGCACTTCGCTGCTGGCGCTGATCAACGACATTCTCGACCTGTCCAAGATCGATGCCGGCAAGCTGACGCTGGAACAGCGGCCTTACAATTTGTATGCCTTGCTGGATAGCGTGGTGAATCTGTTTGTGCCCAAGGCGATGGAGGCTGGTTTGCACATCGAATGGCAACGGCCGCTGGGCAACGCCTGGCTGCTGGGCGATGCCACCCGGCTGCGCCAGATCACCAGCAATCTCTTGAGCAATGCCATCAAGTTTACCCACCAGGGCGGGATTACCGTGACAGTGGGCATTGAGCCGCTGGAAGATACCTTTGACATGAAGCGTCTGGTGCTGGTGATCCGCGATACCGGCATCGGCATGACGCAGGAGCAGCTGGGCAAGGTGTTTACCGCGTTTGAACAGGCCGACTCCACCACCACCCGGCGCTATGGCGGGACCGGGCTGGGGCTGGCCATCTGCCGCCGGCTGGCCGAGGCCATGGGCGGGCGCATCGATGTCAGCAGCGAGCACGGTGTGGGCAGCAGTTTCAGTGTGCACTGGGTGGCTACCGAGACCAGCGCCCCGGTGGCCGAAGTCCCCGTCCCCGTGCTGGCGGTCGAGCCGCCGCGGCCGGGGGTAGCTCCGTTATCGGTCATGGTGGCCGAGGACAATACGGTGAACCAGAAGTTGATCATCAAGCTGCTGGACAAGCTGGGCTACCGCGATGTGCTGCTGGCCGGCAATGGGCGCCAGGCGCTGGAACGGGTCAGCCAGGGCGGGGTGGAGCTGATCCTGATGGACATGCAGATGCCGGAAATGGACGGGCTGGACGCCACCCGCGCCATCCGGCAGCTGGAGCTGGGCTGCCAGCCCCACATCATTGCGCTGACCGCCAATGCCTTCGACGAAGACCGCGAGCGCTGCCAGCAGGCCGGCATGAATGATTTTCTGTCCAAGCCGGTGAGCCTGGAGCGCCTGTCAGTGGCCATGCAGCGTGGCAGCAGCCTGCTTAGCAATCAGCAGCTGCCCAGCGCAGCAGGGGCGGCAGACACTCAGGCCAGCGCTTGAGGCGGTGGTCGTCGCCATTGAAAATGGTTTGCCGGTGACCCCGGTAATAGCGCGCCGCAGCCTGCCAGTCCAGTACCTCGTCCGCACTGCCCAGCCATAGCCAGTATGCACCGGCGGCTGGCGCTTCAATACGCATGTCCAGCAAAGCCTGCATATCGGATTCGTCCAGCAGGTATTCTTCCCCGGTGTAGGGATTGCGCTGTGCGCCCAGATAGCGCTGCAGATCGATATACGGTGTGATGGCCGGATTGATCAGTGCGGCCTTGCGGCCATGTTGTTCTGCCAGCCAACCGGCGTAGTAGCCGCCCAGCGAACTGCCGATCAGCCAGCTGTCGGCGGGCAGGGACAGCAATAATTCTTCTGCCTGGGCAATGGCGGTAGCCGGGTGTGGCGACAGCCGTGGGCTGTGCAAGGTGGCGCTGGGGACATGCCGTGCCAGCCAGGCTGCTGTTTCCTGTGCTTTGAGCGATTGCGGACTGGAGTTGAAGCCGTGCAGATAAATGATGTGCATGATGCGTGTACAAAAAAGAGCAAATGGATGATGAAGCCCTGCGCATGTTCAGCGATGAAAACGCAATATCCGGACAGGGTGAGGGCGGCGGTGGCGATGCGCCGGCAAGCGTGAAAAACCGGCGCTAGTAGTGCGTATTGCAGCGGCGCACTTGGTTTGCAAGCAGGACAAGCCGGACGGCTTGCCCTGTTCCACGTGAAACAGCTTACTCAGTCTGCCATTCGTAGGCTTTGAGAATGGCTCTCAGCTTGCCGCTACGGCGCATGGCCTCAATGCCCTGGTTCAGTTTTTCAGTGCTGACCGGCGAGTTGGGGGCCACCGCGCACATGGTGGGCATATAGGTCACCGTCAGCGGGTGCTGCTTGAAGGCGCGGGCTTCCTGCGGATTGGTCTTGGCCCACCAGGCCAGCTCCAGTTCCGAGGAAATGGCGACATCAGTCAGGTGCTTTTGCAAGGACTTGACCAGCAGTTCCAGCCGTGGCTCATCCACGCGGGTGGTGCGGCCCACCGCCCACAGGTGTTCCAGCGTGGGGTAGCTGTAGCCGCGGATGGTGCCGATGCGCTTGCCGGCCATTTCATCGGCCTGGTGCAGGTCCGGAATGTCCTTGAGCGACAGTGCCCGTTCCACTTGTGGATAGAATTCGCGGGTCCAGCCCAGACGCGCGGCATTGCCATACCATTCCGGATTGGCATTGCACACGATGTTGACCTTGCCGGTTTCAATGGTGTTTTCCACCCGCTTGCGGGCAATCACCACATACTGGGCCTTCATGCCCAGCTCGCCGGCCAGTGCATCGCCCAGTTCCTTGATCAGCCCGCTAGCCAGGGCCTGGTTGTCCGGCGTCAGTACCACGATGGGCGGTGCGTCGGAATCCGACACGCCGATTTTCAATATGCCGCCTGCGGCGGCCCCTTGTGCCAGTGCTGCTCCCGTCAACAGCGCCAGCCAGGTCTTATTCAAACCAACCATAAGCTTGTACTCTCTTCTTCTTAGTTAGTTGTCTGACAGTTCCAAACGCAATGGTAATATGATCGGCCGCACCTTGAGTGTGCCTTTTATCGTTCTAGCCAATAACAGCCTGTTTGCCATGACCAAAAACACCACCCACCCGGTATTTTCCCAGCTGTCGCAGCGCATCCTGATCCTGGATGGCGGCATGGGCACCATGATCCAGCGCCATGACCTGCAGGAAGCTGACTACCGTGGCGAGCGGTTCGCCGACTGGCCTTGTGACGTAAAAGGCAACAACGACCTGCTGGTGTTGAGCCGGCCCGATGTCATCGGCGGCATTCACCAGGCTTATCTGGATGCCGGGGCCGACATCATTGAAACCAACACCTTCAATGCCACTTCCATCGCGATGGCCGACTACCAGATGGAAAGCCTGGTGTGGGAAATCAACCATGCGGCGGCCCGGCTGGTAAAAGAGCTGTGTGTGGCACAAACGGCAAAGAATCCGGCCAAACCGCGTTTCTGTGCCGGCGTGCTGGGGCCCACCAACCGCACCGCCAGCATCAGCCCGGATGTGAATGACCCGGGTTATCGCAATGTCAGCTTTGACGAGCTGGTGAAGAGCTATACCGAGGCGATTGATGGTCTGGTGGCCGGTGGCGCGGACTTTCTGTTGGTTGAAACCATTTTCGACACCCTGAACGCCAAGGCGGCGGTGTTTGCCATCCACCAGTATTTTGATGATCACCCCGATATCGCCCGGCTGCCCATCATGGTGTCCGGCACCATTACCGACCAGTCCGGCCGCACGCTGACCGGCCAGACCACCGAGGCCTTCTACAACAGCCTGTCGCATGCCGATGCCATGTCCTTCGGCCTCAACTGCGCGCTGGGGCCGGACCTGCTGCGCCCTTATGTGGAAGAACTGTCGCGGGTATCGGCTACCTATGTGTCGGTGCACGCCAATGCCGGTCTGCCCAATGCCTTTGGTGGTTACGACCTGGAACCTGCCGCCATGGGCGAGTTCGTGCGCGAATGGGCCGAGTCCGGCCTGATCAATATCGTTGGCGGCTGTTGCGGTACCACGCCGGAGCATATCGCCGCCATTGCCCGCGCGGTGGACGGCATCGCCCCGCGCGCCTTGCCGGACATCGAGAAAAAGTGCCGCCTGTCCGGGCTGGAGCCGTTCAACATCGGCGACAAGGACCTGTTCGTCAATGTCGGTGAGCGTACCAATGTCACCGGCAGCCGCGCCTTTGCCAAGCTGATCCTGAATGGCGACTACGCCACCGCGCTGGACGTGGCGCGGCAGCAGGTGGAAAACGGCGCGCAGATCATCGACATCAATATGGACGAGGGCATGCTGGACGCGCTGGCGGCCATGGATCGCTTCCTCAAGCTGATCGCCGCTGAACCGGACATCGCCCGCGTGCCCATCATGATCGACTCCTCCAAGTGGGAGGTGATCGAGGCCGGCCTCAAGTGCATCCAGGGCAAGGGCATCGTCAACTCCATCTCCATGAAGGAAGGCGTAGCCAAGTTCAAGGAGCAGGCCCGCCTGTTGCGCCGCTATGGCGCGGCGGTGATCGTGATGGCCTTTGATGACAAGGGCCAGGCGGATACATACGCCCGCAAGGTGGAAATCTGCGAAAAGAGCTACCGCATTCTGGTGGACGAGGTGGGTTATCCGCCGGAAGACATCATCTTCGACCCCAATATCTTTGCCGTGGCTACCGGTATCGAAGAACACGCCCGCTACGGCCTCGACTTCATCGAGGCTACCGGCTGGATCAAGCAAAACCTGCCGTACGCCAAGATTTCCGGTGGCGTGTCCAATGTGTCCTTCTCCTTCCGTGGCAATAACAAGGTGCGCGAAGCCATCCACGCGGTATTCCTCTACCACGCCATCCAGCGTGGCATGACCATGGGCATCGTTAATGCCGGTGCGCTGGAAGTGTATGACGAGGTGGACAAGGAGCTGCGCGAGCGTATCGAAGATGTGGTGCTGATGCGTCCCCTGGCCGATGGCGCGGATGCCACGGAAAACCTGATCAATCTGGCCGAGAAGTTCAAGGGCGAAGCCGCCGGCGAGAAAAAGGTGGAAGACCTGGCCTGGCGCGAGTGGGCCGTGGAAAAGCGGCTGGAGCATGCGCTGGTCAAGGGCATCACCACCTTTATCGTGGAAGACACCGAAGAAGTCCGCCTCAAGTGTGCGCGCCCCATCCATGTGATTGAAGGTCCGCTGATGGACGGCATGAACGTGGTGGGCGACCTGTTCGGTGCCGGCAAGATGTTCCTGCCGCAGGTGGTGAAATCCGCCCGGGTGATGAAGGCGGCTGTGGCGCATCTGGAGCCCTTCATCGAGGAAGAAAAGATCCGCATGGGTCTGGCCGATGCACCGGCCAAGGGCGTCATCATCATGGCCACGGTCAAGGGCGATGTGCACGATATTGGCAAGAACATCGTCGGTGTGGTGCTGCGCTGTAACAACTACAAGGTGATCGACCTGGGCGTGATGGTGCCGTGCCAGACCATCCTGGACGCTGCCCGCGAACACCAGGCCGACATCATCGGCCTGTCCGGCCTGATCACGCCGTCACTGGAAGAAATGAGCCATGTGGCCAAGGAAATGCAGCGCCAGGGTTTTGACATTCCGCTGCTGATTGGTGGTGCCACCACTTCCAAGGTGCACACGGCGGTGAAGATTGCCCCGCACTACCAGCAGCCGGTGATTTATGTGCCGGATGCCAGCCGTGCGGTGGGCGTGTGCTCCAATCTGCTGTCCGACACCCTGCGCGATGCCTTTGTGGCCGAAGTGGCTGCCGAGTACCAGCGTGCCCGTGAAGGCCATGCCAACAAGGCCAACCGCAAGGTGGTGAGCCTGGAGGTGGCCCGTGCCAACAAGCAAAAAACCGACTGGGCCAGCTATGTGCCGCCGCAGCCGCAGTGGCTGGGTGTGCGCCGCTTCGAAAACTACCCGCTGGCGGACATCGCTGCCGTCATCGACTGGACGCCTTTCTTCCAGAGTTGGGAGCTGGCTGGTCGCTTCCCGCGCATTCTGGATGATGAAATCGTTGGCGAATCGGCGCGCAGCCTGTATGCCGATGCCCAGGTGATGTTGCGGCAGATCATCGAGGAAAACTGGTTGTCGGCCAGCGCTGTCATCGGTCTGTTCCCGGCCGCCAGCGTTAACGATGACGATATCGATATCCGCAGTGTGGATGGCCACAGCAGCCAGATGACCTGGGTGGGCCTGCGCCAGCAGCTGCCGAAAATGGATGGCAAGCCCAATTGGGCGCTGGCCGACTATATCGCTCCGGCCGATAGCGGCGTGCAGGACTATATCGGTGCGTTTGCCGTCACCGCCGGCATCGGCATCGAGCCGCACGTGGCCCGTTTCGAGGCGGCCAACGATGACTACTCGGCCATTCTGCTCAAGGCGCTGGCCGACCGTCTGGCGGAAGCCTTTGCCGAACTGATGCACCAGCGGGTACGCCGCGAATTCTGGGGCTATGCCGCTGACGAGACGCTGAGCAATGAGCAGCTGATTGACGAGCAATACCGTGGCATCCGCCCGGCTCCGGGCTATCCGGCCTGTCCGGATCATACGGTCAAGAAGGCGCTGTTTGCCTTGCTGGATGCCCCGGGCATCGGCATGACCCTGACCGAAGGCTATGCCATGCTGCCGACTGCCGCTGTCTCCGGCTTCTATTTCAGCCATCCGGATGCGCGCTACTTCGGTGTGGGCAAGCTGGAAAAGGATCAGGTGCAAAGCTATGCCCAGCGCCGTGGTGTGTCGCTGGAGCAGGCCGAGCGTGATCTGGCGCCAAATCTGGGCTACGACGCCTGAGTCGATTGCCGTATGACAGCAAAAGCCGCCGACAGGCGGCTTTTTCGTGGGCTAGCCAGCCTGCGCCAGTGTGTGCGGCTGTGGCGGATGGCTGCAGGACAGGGCCAGCACAAAGCCGTTCTTGCCACGGTGCTTGGCCTGGTACAAGGCGGTGTCTGCCTGGCGCAGGGCGGCACTCAGGCCGATGCGGCCATCCATATGCACGATGCCGATGCTGATGGACAGCCGCCGCTGCTCCACGCTGCAGGTATTCACCCGGTGTATCAGCTGGCTTGCCAGCTCGCTCACCCGCTGGCTGTCCAGCAAGCGGGTGAACAGGCCGAACTCCTCACCGCCCAGCCGCCCGCACAGGGCCACGTCGGGATGCCCGCTCAGCTGCCGCGCCACTTGCTGCAGTACCTGGTCGCCAGCCTCATGGCCGAAGTCGTCATTGACGCTTTTGAAGTCGTCGATATCCACCATCAGGAAATGACCGTGCTGGGCCGGATACCAGGCCTGCAGCTTTTCCAGCAGGCTGCGGCGGTTGTCGATGCCGGTGAGCGCGTCCTGAAAGGCCAGTGCTTCCAGGTCACGGCGCAAATGATAGCCACGCAGCCGCAGGCGGCGAAACAGGATGTTGAGCGTCAGGCCCGAGGCCTGCGTTGCTATGGTGAGCAGGGCGATCAGTGAATCCTGTTGCCATAGCCGCCGGTCCTCCAGCGTGCCTTGCAGCAAGATGCCCCAGACGCAGCCGCTGGCCAGCAGGAAGCAATACGAGCTCTGGAAAACCGGCGCCATGGTGAGGGTGATGCACACGGCAATCGAGGTGGCCCACAGGCTGGTATCCGTGACAAACAGCATGCTCAGGCGAAAGCCCAGCGCCAGCCCGCACAGATTGAGCAGCATGCCCAGCAGCAGGGTGTGGCGGTGACCGGCATTCAGCGACAGCAAGGTGCCGGCCAGCATGATCAGGCTGAGCAGGAGCGCGTTGGCCAGGTCGATCTGCTGGTGCGTGTGGGCGAGCAGCAGGGAAGCCAGCCAGGATAACTCCCCCAGTAGTTGCGTCCATACTGCGATGGGCCGCAGCTCGAGAAAGGACTGATGCTGGAAATCTGCATCGCCAGCATAGAGGTACTTCATGGAGCCTCCTTGTAAAGCGGCGACAGCGGAGGCTGCCACTCCCGGGGACATCGCAGCATCGTGGCGGCTTGGTCTGGGGCGGTCGACTGGACCTATGTGCAGGCAGTGTTGGCAGGGAAGCGCTAGTCGGCCCGCCGCCTGCCCTTGCATCAGGGCTCTGGCGGTGCACAATGAGCGGATGTCTGTTACCGGTGCATATGCCTTAGATCAAGAAAGCAGACTGGTGTCGGGGCTAGCATGAAGTTGTAGTCAGGTGGCATGAGTGCCACCCCACCCACCCATCAGGAGAAGCCGATGTTCCCAGAATTCCGTGATCTGATCAGTAAACTGAAAACCGAAGACGACCACTTCAGCCGCCTGTTCAACAAGCACAATGAGCTGGACCAGAAAATCAAGAATATCGAGGCTGCCATCGAAAAGGGCAGCCAGCAGGAGGTGGAAGTACTGAAAAAGGAAAAGCTCAAGCTCAAGGATGAGCTGTACGTGATCCTGAAAAAAGCCGAAGCCTGATTTCCAGGGCCGGCCATGAAAAAACCCGCCAGTTGGCGGGTTTTTGTTTGTGACAGGATGGTGGCATCAGGCCGGGTCCAGCTCTCCCGGACGGACCTCCTCGTCGACTTCCTCTCCCAGAAAACCGCCGCTCTGGTGTGCCCACAGCCGGGCATACAGGCCGCCCTTGGCCAGCAGGCTGGCATGGTCGCCTTCTTCCACCACCCGGCCCTTGTCCAGCACGATCAAGCGGTCCATGGCGGCAATGGTGGACAGGCGGTGGGCAATGGCCACCACGGTTTTGCCCTCCATCAGCCGGTACAGGCTGCTCTGGATGGCGGCTTCCACTTCCGAGTCCAGTGCGCTGGTGGCTTCGTCCAGCAACAGGATCGGCGCATCTTTCAGCATTACCCGGGCAATGGCCACGCGCTGACGCTGGCCACCGGACAGCTTGACGCCACGCTCGCCCACATGGGCATCGTAGCCACGGCGGCCCTTGGGGTCGGTCAGGGCCTGGATGAAATCATGCGCCTCGGCCTGCTTGGCGGCATGGATCATGGCTTCGTCGCCGGCATCCGGCCTGCCGTATAGCAGGTTGTCGCGTACCGAGCGGTGCAACAGCGAGGTATCCTGCGTCACCATGCCGATCTGCGCGCGCAGGCTATCCTGGGTCACCGTGGCAATATCCTGGCCGTCGATCAGGATGCGGCCCTGCTCGATGTCGTAAAAACGCAGCATCAGGTTGACGATGGTGGACTTGCCGGCACCGCTGCGGCCGACCAGGCCGATTTTCTCGCCGGGGCGGATGGTGAGGCTCAGCCCGTCGACAATGGTGCGTTCGCCACCATAGGAAAAGCAGACATTGTCGAAGCGTATCTCGCCACGCGCCACCTGCAGCGCTGGCGCATCCGGCTGGTCGACAATGGCGACCGGCCGCGACAGGGTGCTGATGCCGTCGTGCACGGTACCGATATTTTCGAACAGGCTGGACATCTCCCACATGATCCAGTGCGACACGCCATTGAGCCGCAAGGCCATGGCCGTGGCGGCGGCTACGGCACCAATGCCCACCTGGCCCTGGGTCCATAGCCACAGCGTGGCACCGGCGGTGCTGGCAATCAGCCCCATGCTGAGAATGTGGTTGGCGATTTCAAAGCCGCTGACCAGGCGCATCTGGCCATAGGCCGTCTGCATGAATTCCTGCATCGCACTTTTGGTGAAGGCGGCCTCGCGCTGCCCCTGGGCAAACAGCTTGACCGTGGCGATATTGGTATAGGCATCGGTCACGCGGCCGGTCATCAGCGAGCGGGCATCGGCCTGGCGGGCCGAGGCCTTGCCCAGCCGTGGCACGAAGAAGGCCAGGGTGGCGACGTACAGCAGCAGCCAGCCGATGAAGGGCAGCAGCAGGCTGCGATCAAAGCTGCCGACCACGGCCACCATGGTGATGAAGTAGATCACCACAAACACCAGGATGTCGGTGATGATCAGCACCGTGTCGCGCACCGCCAACGCGGTCTGCATCACCTTGGCGGCCACCCGGCCGGCAAATTCATCCTGATAAAAGCTCATGCTTTGCCCCAGCAGATGGCGGTGAAACTGCCAGCGCAGGCGCATGGGGAAATTGCCGAACAGACTCTGGTATTTGAACATGGCCTGCAGGGCGATCAGCAGCGGGCTGGCCAGCAGGATACCGCCCAGCAACAGCAGGTGATGACGCTCCTGGGTCCATAGCTGTGATGGCGCCACATGGCTGAGCCAGTCGACAATGGAGCCCAGCATGGAGAACAGCAGGGCCTCGAAGGCGCCGATGAGGGACGTCAGCAGGGTCATGCACAGGATATAAGGGCGCATGCCGCTGGTGGCGGACCAGACAAAGGCCAGAAAACCCTTGGGGGGCTGTACGGGGGGAGTATCCGGGTAGACGTCTACCCGTTTTTCAAACCAGGAAAACATAAAGATCGTCCTTGTCGGGACCGGCGGTCCGTTGAGGTTGTATGGGTGTATGACGATAGCTTGAAGTGAAGCGGTCAGCAATGCTTTTTTTGCATGGCTGGAGGCAGGTTCACCGTCGGCCTTGCCGCCATTTTAGTGGTGTTTTGTTGCCGGCAGTTCCGCGCGGCGTGGTGATGGCCTGTCCGGATGAAGGCGTGAACGGGCGCAAGCCAAAACAAAACTGCCCGGCCGAGCAGGTCGGTCGGGCAGTCTGGCGCTACGGCAATCAGACGTGCAGCAGCACGATCTTCAGCGGATGCTGACCATCGGCGCTGGGGAAATCCTGCTCCGGGGTAATCCATTCCACTTCGTGAATGGTGCGGCCGGCTTTTTCCGCGCTGCGCTTGAGCGATTCCAGCCAGGCATTGCCGTCAACCTGGGCCACATTATTGCAGCAGATCAGTATGCCGCCTTCGGCGGTGCACAGCAGGGCCGGCTTGAACAGCGCCTGGTAGTCGTTGATCAGGTCGACCACGCCGAAGGGGCTCTTGGCGTAACGCGGCGGGTCAAGGAAGACCAGATCAAACTGGCGGGTTTCCAGGGCCGGGAAGGGCGGCATTTTCTTGCCGCGCACCATCTTGGGCTGGCCGATGCCGGACAGCTGGCGCAGGGCGGCGAAGGCGTCGCTCTGCACGCAGCGCGGGCGGGTGGCCAGGCTGTTGAGCTTGGCATTGGCACGGCCGACAGCCAGGCTGGATTCGGCAAAATCCACGTTCAGCACAAACTGTGCACCACCCTTGGCGGCAGCCAGTCCGACACCGCAGGTGTAGGCAAACAGATTGAGTACGCTCTTGCCTTCGGCCAGCTGCATCACGCGGCGGCGGCCGGCGCGCAGGTCGAGAAACAGCCACGGGTCCTGGCCGCTGTGGCGACCACGGATGTGGTAGCGGATGCCCAGCTCATGGGCCACGCGGTTTTCCTCGGCCACCGCTTGTTCGGCCAGGCTCAGGGTGTTGTTGATGCGGGAATTCTTGCCGCTGCGGTCGTTGTAGACCAGCTGCAATTCCGGCAGCAGGCCGGCGTAGAAGCTGCGGATTTCGTCCAGCTCGGCATCTTCCAGGCTCTGGTGGAAGCTTTGCACCAGCAGCAGGTCGCCGTAGCGGTCTACCGTCAGGCCGGCCACGCCTTCCACGCTGCCATGGAACAGGCGGTAAGTGTTGGTATCTTCGGCGATCAGGCGGCTAACAAGATCACTGCGGCGGTCGGCTGCTGCTTGCAGCAGGGCGCTCAGGGAGTCGGACATGGAATGCTTTCTTTCTGGAATGGCTGCAATTGTAAGCCCTGTAGTGGAATGCCTCAAAAATTAGCGCTAAGTTGTAAGAATCCATTGGCATAGTCGACTCATGACAGGCAGCCAGATCTGGGCCAGCGCATGGCCACTTAGCGGAGCACAACATGCAGGCAGCACAAGAATTACTGAAAACCCTCTACACCATGGCGATGATGGTGGAGACCCGCGATGCCTATACCGGTGGCCATTTGTGGCGGGTATCGCGTTTTTCCGGCCTGCTGGCGCAGGAACTGGCGCTGCCACGCGGCGAGGTGCTACGCATCATGCTGGGTGGTTTTCTGCATGATCTGGGCAAGATCGGCGTGCCGGATGCCATTCTCAACAAGCGCGACCGCCTGACTGACGACGAGTACGCGGTCATCAAGACCCATCCGCAGCAGGGGGCGGATCTGCTGCGCGAACATCCGCTGGCGGCACTGGCGATGGACGCGGTGCTGATGCATCACGAAACGCCGGACGGGCGCGGTTATCCGGCCGGCCTCAAGGGCGAGGCCATTCCGCTGGTGGCGCGCATCGTCGGCATTGCCGATGCCTTTGATGCCATGACCAGCCACCGGCCCTACCGCGCCGGCATGCCGGTTTCCCGTGCACTGGAGATCATCCGCGACAACCTGGGCAGCCAGTTTGACCGTGCCTGCGGCGAGCGCTTTATCGCGCTGGGCGAGGCGGGCAAGCTGGAGCATATCGTCGGTCACAGCGAGACGGGCATTCCCATGCAAAGCTGCCAGGCTTGCGGCCCCATCATCGCCATTCCGCGCCGCATGCATGATGGTGCCACCGTGCATTGTCCCTCTTGCGGGGGCGAGTACCAGTTGAGCCGGCAGCGGCAGGCGCTGGCCCTGGCGCCCACCGGTCGCCGTGATCTGCTGCAGGCGCAGCGGCCAACGGTGGACCACGAGCTGGTGGCCGAACTGGTACAGGAGGCTTCTGCCTGCCTGCAGCCGGTACGACAGGCTGGCTGGCTGGCGCGGCTGTTTGCCTGAGCCCGGCCTGGGGCGCGGCGATTGTGTCAGCAACTGTTAAGCGCGGGATGTAAGGCTAGAGTTACAGTGCTTTAGCCGGTAGGCTTGAGTTCTTTGTCATGGCCTGTGCGGCCGTTTTTGTCACTGATGAACGACGCTTCTGCATCCCTGCGGCATTGCCGCCCGTTCTGGCAGTTCTGGTCGGCCCGCGTGCTGCTGACTGCCGGTTTTCAAATCCTTACCGTGGCCATTGGCTGGCAGGTGTATGCCCTGACTGGCAGCGCACTCGACCTGGGGCTGGTCGGGCTATTGCAATTTCTGCCGCGGGTGCTGCTGGTGCTGGTTACCGGGGCGGTGTCCGACCGTTTCGACCGGCGCCGGGTGGTGGCCATCAGCCTGTTTATCCAGTCGCTGGCTGCGCTGACTTTGCTGCTGGGTAATCTGGGCATGGGCTGGCAGGTCAGTCGTGAGCTGATCTTTGCCCTGTCGGTGGTGGTGGGCTGCTGCCGCGCCTTCGACATGCCTGCCATGCAGTCGCTGTTGCCCAATATCGTGCCCGCCAGCCTGCTGGGGCAGGCCATTGCCATGGCCGCCTCAGCCAACGAGGCCGCCACCATCATCGCGCCGGCGTTGGGCGGTTTCCTGTATGCCGTGGGGGCCGAACTGACCTATGGCCTGTCGGCCGCCTGTTTTCTGGCCTGCCTGGTGCTGGTCAGCCTGCTGCCCTCCAGCCGGGTGCTCCCCACCGGCCAGCGGGTGTCGCTGGATTCCTTGCTGATGGGCGTGCGCTTCATCCGCAGCCGGCCGGATATTCTGGGGGCGATCTCGCTGGACCTGTTTGCCGTACTGTTGGGTGGGGCGACCGCCTTGCTGCCGGTGTTTGCCCGCGACATCCTGCTGACCGGGCCCTGGGGTCTGGGCCTGCTGCGTTCGGCTCCGGCCGCCGGGGCGCTGCTGATGTCGGTGTGGCTGATGCGTCATCCGATACGTCGTCGCTCCGGCCATATCATGTTTGCTGCCGTCGCCGTGTTTGGCCTGGCGACCATCCTGTTCGGGCTGTCACGCTCCTTCCCGCTGTCCTTGCTGGCGCTGATGCTGCTGGGCTCGGCCGATGTCATCAGCGTGGTGATTCGTGGCACGCTGGTGCAGCTGGAAACACCGGATGACATGCGTGGCCGGGTGAATTCAGTGAACTCGCTGTTCATCGGCGCCTCCAACCAGCTTGGCGAGTTCGAATCCGGTGTCACGGCCGCCTGGCTGGGAACCGTGCCGGCCGTGGTGCTGGGCGGAGCGGGCACCTTGCTGGTGGTGCTGCTGTGGATGCGCTGGTTTCCGCAACTCGCCCGGCGTGACCAGCTGGTATCCAGTCCATGAAACCGTCTGAGCTGGCACATTTAATGACTTTGGTATATTAATGTGCGGCAAACGCTGAAGTTTGCCCAAGTCAGGAGAAGTGCCAATGCATGCAGTCAGCCCCAAGCTGACCGACTGGTTGTCCCAGCTCAACCAGCTCATCCGCCGCCTGCGCGACAGCGGCTACAAGCCCACCGCCATCGGTGCCCGCGAGGCACTGGCCAATGTCACCCGCAGCCTGGTCAGTGCCGGGCCGGACATTGCCTGGGTCAATGACGAAATCATCCACGGTCGCGATTACAGCGTGCCGGTACGTATCTACCATCCGGCACCGGGCGAGGCGCGGCCGGTGCTGCTGTTTCTGCATGGTGGCGGCCATACCGCCGGCAGTGTCAGCGTATACGACCCCATCAGCCGCCGGCTGGCGGCGGCCACCGGCCATATCGTGGTGGTGCCGGAATACCGGCTGGCGCCGGAAAACCCCTATCCGGCAGCGTTGCATGATGCTTATGCCGCCGCCCGTGGCGTGTTTGCCGCGCTGAGTGCACGCCAGCTGCCGTTTTTGCCCAGCCTGTCGCTGATTGGTGACTCTGCCGGTGCCGCGCTGGCGGCTACGGTGAGTGCGCGTTCGCAGCACGATACCGCCTTGCAGATTGCTGCCCAGGTGCTGATCTATCCCAGCCTGGACTACAGCATGAGCCTGCCGTCGATTAGCGAGAATGGCGAAGGCTATTTCCTCAACAGCGATCGCATTGCCTGGTATTTCGACAATTATTTCCAGCATGGTGAAGACCGGCTGGCGGCGTCGCCCTTGCACATGGCCATGACCGGGCGGCTACCGGCCACCCTGGTGGTCTCGGCGGGGTTTGATCCGCTGCGCGACGAGGCGCTGTGCTACCTGGACAAATTGCGTGCGGCTGGCGTGCCGCACCAGCATCTGCATTTTGATGACCTGGTGCATGCCTTCCTCAATATGGAAGAGCTGGTCGCTGCGGAGTGCGCCCAGACTTACCAGCAGATCGCCGCCTTCCTCGACCGCTACTAGCGCGGAGCCGGGCTGGCGGCTGGCTCCAGTTCGCGCAGGGTCAGCCACAGCCGGGTATCAAATTCCAGCTGGTGATAAGCCGGCTCCATATGGCAGCACAGCTGATAGAAGGCCTTGTCGTGGTTTTTCTCGCGCAGATGGGAAAGCTCGTGCACGACGATCATGCGCAGGAAGGGCTCGGGTGCGTCGCGGAACAGCGTGGCAATGCGGATTTCGTGCTTGGCCTTGAGCTTGCTGCCCTGCACCCGCGAGATCTGGGTATTGGTGCCCAGCGTCCCTTTTACCGGGTGCTGGCGATTGTCGTACAGCACCTTGGTGGGTGCCGGGGCATTTTTCAGATAGCGCTGTTTCAGCTCGCTGACATACTGGTACAGCGCGTTATCGCTCTGCACGGCGTGGCTGTCGGGATAGCGGCTGGCCAGCCAGTTGCCCAGGCTGCCGTCGTCCAGACGGGCCTGGACCTGGGCGAGCAGGCTGGGTGGGTAGTGCAGCAGGTATTTGAGGGCAGACATGGCGCCAGTTTAGCAAAGCCGGCGCGGCCCTGCCGCAAGAGGCCTGCTGTTTATGCCTGGACGGCGGCCAGTTGTGCCGGCTGCGCCCAGCGATAGCACAGGGCAATGGCCTTGCGTCCGTCCGGTGCCAGCACGTTCTCGCGGTCTACCATTTCCCCGCCCATACGACTGTAAAACCGCCGTGCCTCGCTATTGGCCTCGTATACCCACAGGTGCATGGGCCGGCCCGGCTGCAGGGTGTCGGCCTGCGCTGCGGCGGCCTGCAGCAGGCTGCGGCCAACGCCACGGCCTTGCTGACCGGGCAGTACGTGCAGATTATCCAGCAGCAGGCCACGCTCGGTTTCGCCATCCGGCAACAGGCAGACAAAGCCCACCGGCTCGCCTTCCCACAGGGCCAGCAGCACCCACAGATGATTGTCGTAATGGAAACGGCGGGTCCACATGGTGTGGCGCTCGGTCGGGGCGACGTGGTCGAGATAGTCGTCAGACAGAATGGTGCGGTAGCTGTGCTGCCAGCTTTCGGTATGCAGCCGGGCAATCAGTCCGGCATCGTCAAAGGTGGCAACACGCAGGGTCAGCGAGGTCATGAGGTTTGGCTAGGGGCTAGGGATACCGGCATTTTACGACAGCCAGATGACGTTAAGGTTCGCTTTGCATGGCAATTAACGCGGCGCGCGCAAGGGGCGCGTCGTAATCGGGGTGGACAGGATGATGGAGGTGCGGGTTTCGCCCAGATGATTCACCCGTGCCACCAGTGTTTCCAGATGGCCGACATCGCGTGCCAGCAGGCGGAACAGATAGGAATCGGCCCCGGTAACATGGTGGCACTCCAGCACTTCCGGCATGTCCTCCAGTAATTGCAGCAGTTTTTTCTTGTAGGGCTGCGCCACGGTAATGCCCACCATGGCCGACAAGGTGTAACCCGCTTTGGCAGGCGACAGCCGGGCGTGGTAGCCCTGGATCACCCCGGCTTCTTCCAGCCGCTTTACCCGTTCGGACACGGCGGGTACCGACATTTCCACCGCGCGGGCCAGCTCGGTCAGTGACAGCCGTGCGTCCTGCTGCAGGCATTCCAGAATCTTCCAAGCCTTGCTGTCGATTTCCATTAGCGCCCCTTTATGGTCGAAATGCATTCTGGCTTTAATTTATCAGTTATAGGCGCAGGTTTGCCTGAAAAACACCATGTAAGCCCGCCGGCTGGCCGGGCAGACTGGCTGTTCTTGTCAGGAGTCCTCTCATGCATTTGTTGATCTTGTTTGCCCAAGCCCTGTTGCTGGGGCTGGCCATTGCCGCCCCGGTTGGCCCCATCGGCCTGCTGTGTATCGACCGCAGCTTGCGTCAGGGACCGTGGGTGGGGCTGGCCACCGGGCTGGGCGCGGCGACGGCCGACGCACTGTATGCCACCTTGGGCGCGCTGGGCCTGAGTGCGCTGATTCAGCAGCTGACGGCGCTGGCTCTGCCGCTGGCGGTGGCCGGTAGCGTGCTGTTGTCATGGATGGGGCTGGGCATGTTGCGGCGGCATGCGGCAAGCGAGGCCGCCCGGGTGGCAAGTGCCCATGGCTTGTGCAGTGCCTGGGCATCGGCGCTGCTGCTGACCTTGAGCAATCCCATGACCATCTTGTCTTTTCTGGCCGTGCTCGCCAGCCTGTCCGGCCATGCCGCGCCGAGTAGGTCCGAAGCCCTGCTGATGGTTGCCGGTGTATTTGCTGGCTCGGCACTGTGGTGGTGTGTGCTGGCTTTCGGGGCTGGCCGCTTGCTGGGCCGACTGGGAGAGTCCGGGCGGCAGCGCATCGATATCGTCTGTGGCCTGTTGCTGCTGGGCATGGGCTTGCTGATGCTGTGGCGTGCTGTGAGCGGCTTGCCGGGATAGTGGTCCCTTGCCTGATGATAAAAGTGGACCTGTAACAGGGCCATTGGCGAGCCGATAATGCAGGCTTGCCTTCAGGAGAAACCGCCATGTCCAGCCTGCGTCAGCCTTATGTCGAATTGTCCGGTCCCGCCTTGCAGCATTTGCGGGCCATCAAGAAACTGCTGGAAGACAGCCCCTTGGGGCGTAATCTGGTGGAGCTGATGTATTTGCGCGTGTCGCAGCTGAATGGCTGCGCCTTTTGTCTGGACATGCATGCCCGGGCCTTACGCAGCGGCGGGGAAAGCCATGCCCGGCTGGATACGCTGGCCGGCTGGCGGCTGAGTCCGCATTTTTCGGCAGCAGAGCAAGCCGCGCTGGCCTGGGCCGAAGCGCTGACCGATATTGCCGCCAGCCAGGCCGCCGATGCGGTGTATCAGCCCTTGTTGCAACATTTTTCCGCACAGGAAATCTGCGACCTGACCATGGCCATTGCCAGCATGAATGCGCTGAACCGCCTGGCCATCGCCATGCGGCAATAAGGAGACACAAAATGTACGTGGTGATTTTCCGGGCAGTGGCCCGCCAGCTGGACGAGGAATACAGCCGCGTGGCAGCACAATTGCGCGAGCTGGCGTTAAGCCGCTTTGGCTGTATTGAGTTTGTCGCGCTGAATGAAGACGGGCAGGAGGTGGCGCTGTCTTACTGGCCGGATCTGGACAGTATCCGCGCCTGGAAAGCCAATGCGGATCATCTGCTGGCACAGCAACTGGGGCGTGAGCGCTGGTATGCCGGCTACCGGGTGCAGATTGCCGAGGTCGTGCGTGACTATGCTTTCCCGGCCAGCACGGGGGAACAGCCATGAGCCTGTACTGCCCTGCGGCGTTTGCTGCCGAAGCCGACTATGCCCGCCAGGTGATGGCCGATAATCCGCTGGCCACGTTGATTACCCAGGCCGCTGGCGAGCCCTGGCTCAGCCATGTGGTGCTGCTGCCTGATCCAACCGAAGCAGATTGCCTGCTCGGTCATCTGGCACGGGCCAACGGCCATGCCGGGGTGCTGTTCGAACAGGATAGTGTGGCGGTGTTTACCGGTGCCCATGGCTATGTTTCGCCGCGCTGGTATGAGTCGGACGGCATGGTGCCTACCTGGAATTACCGGGTGGCGCATGCCCATGGCCGGGCCGAAGCGGTGGAGGGGGAGGCGCTGGCGGCCTTGTTGCAGCAGCTGGCACTGCAGTTTGAAGGCGAGGCCGGCTGGAACAGCAGCGCACTGTCGGCGCAGGCCATGGCCGCCATGCAGCGCGGCATTGTCGGCTTCCGGTTGCGGGTGCAACGCTGGGATGTCAAGGCCAAGCTCAGCCAGAACCGCTTGCCGCAGGACCGGCAGGGCGTGATCGCCGCACTGGAGCAGGGCGACGAAGCCGCCCGCCAACTGGCGGCCAGCATGCCACGGCCCTAGTACGCCGGCTGCTGCTTAATGCGGCACTTTCAGCGGCTCTACCTCAACCAGCACGCTGCGGCTTTCGTCGGCCAGCCACAGTTGGCCGTCCTGCACGGTGGCGGTCAGCTGCATGCCGCGCTGGCACAGGCTGGCCAGTTCGGCCAGGGTGGCGGTGCTGATGCGGTAGACGCTGAGCTTGTCCAGCTTCACCAGCTTGTTTTCGATCTGCGGCCACCATACTTCGCTGGAGCGGCCGCCATGGCTGTACAGCACCACCTTGTCGGCACGGCTGCAGGCTTTTTTCAGGCGTTTTTCATCCGGTTCGCCCAGCTCGATCCACAGTTCGATTTCGTCACTGTAATTCTTCTGCCACAGCTCGGCTTCGTCGTCCGAGCTAAGGCCACGGGTGAAGCTCAGGGTTTCGCTGGCGTTCAGCACAAAGGCCACCAGGCGCACCATCAGGCGCTCCACGGTTTCCGACGGGTGCTGGGCCAGGGTCAGGTTGTGGCTGGCATAGTAGCCGCGGTCCATGTCGGAAATCGACAGGCCGGCTTTATAAATGGTGGCAGTAAGCGCCATGGTGATGTTTCCGCAATATTGGGTTGAAGGCCGCTGCACAGGCGGCGGCAGTAGACTGGAACAAACGGGCTGGGACGAGGCAGGCGCTATTGCTCTGGCTGGCTGATGCACAACAGGCTTTCGCCTTTCCAGTTGATGCTGGCTTCCTTGCCCCGGATGGTGAATTCGACATTCTGGCCGGCATAGCGGGCACCGCCGGTCACCAGCTCCTGCTGATGCAGGATGACCTGGCTTTTGCCGCGTACCAGCCGCGCGGTTGCCGGCTTGGTGCGGTAAAAGGTGGCCAGCACATCGTTATTGCCACCACCACCGCACAGATAGTGCAGCGGGGTCAGCGAGGGAGCCAGCCCCCAGCCGGCCTGCAGTTCGGTAATACGCAGAATATAGGTATCCCCCAGACACATATGGGGATTGTCGTTCTTCATGCATTCCTTGAGATTGTGCGCCCAGCGTCGTTGCTCCTGCTCCAGCTTGTTCTGGCTGGGTGCCCCGGCACTGTTTTGCCTGGCCTTGTCCATGGCCTGGGTGAAGACCTTGTCCAGGCGGTTGCCCAGCCGGATCAGCCCCTCATCCTGGCACAGCATGGTTTCCATGGCATTGGCCGGCTTGTTGCAGTCGAACTCGGTGGCCTGCATGGTCGGGGTGGGAGGCAAGGCCGGTACCACGGGCTGGCGCAGGAGGCCATGGCCGCCGTTCTTGTCCGGCCCGGTACCAAGCGAGTGCGATCCGTTCAGGGCATGAGCCTGGCCGGATACGAGCAGTAGCAAAAGGACTGCGAGTGGCACTGGGGGGATCTTGAGCATGCTTTATTGTGCCATGTGCAGCGATGTTACGCTGCACCAATACGCAGGATGATTTCCCTGCCCGGTCAATTGTCTGTAAACTCGCCGACTTCCGCGTCTTGCCAATCGGCGCGCAATGCAAGCCTCATCCCGAGGCCTTCCGCATTTATTTCAACCGTTTATCGTCAGCCTAGATTGGTGTCGCTTACTGCGATCAGGCAGTCGCAGGAGTGCAGTATGTCCGAAATTACCTTTGCTGACCTTGGTCTGGCGCAAGCTTTGTTGCGTGCCGTGGCCGATACCGGTTACACCATTCCCACGCCGATTCAGGCACAAGCCATTCCCCAGGTACTGCAAGGTGGCGATCTGCTGGCTGCCGCACAGACCGGTACCGGCAAGACCGCCGGCTTTACCCTGCCGCTGCTGCAGTTGCTGATGGACAAACCCTCGCGCCAGCCCGGCAAGCCGCGCGCCCTGGTGCTGACCCCCACCCGCGAACTGGCGGCCCAGGTGGAAGAATCGGTGCGCGAGTATGGCAAGCATCTGCCGCTCAAATCCATGGTGATGTTCGGCGGTGTTGGCATCAACCCGCAGATTTCCGCCCTGAAAAAGCCGGTAGACATCCTGGTGGCCACGCCTGGCCGCCTGCTCGACCATGTCAGCCAGCGCACGCTGGATCTGTCTGCCGTGGAAATCCTGGTGCTGGACGAAGCCGACCGCATGCTGGACATGGGTTTCATCCACGATATTCGCAAGGTACTGGCCCTGCTGCCGGCCAAGCGTCAGAACCTGCTGTTCTCGGCCACCTTCTCCGACGAAATCAAGACCCTGGCCGACAAGCTGCTCAACCAGCCCAAGCTGGTGGAAGTGGCGCGCCGCAATACCACCAACGAGCTGGTAGACCAGCGCGTGCACCTGGTGGACCGCGACAAGAAAACCGATCTGTTGATCAAGCTGATCCGCGACCACAACTGGTATCAGGTGCTGGTGTTTACCCGTACCAAGCATGGTGCCAACCGTCTGGCGGAAAAGCTGGACAAGATCGGCATCCCGTCGGCAGCCATTCATGGCAACAAGAGTCAGAATGCCCGTACCCGTGCCCTGGCCGATTTCAAGACGTCCAAGCTGCAGGTGCTGGTGGCTACCGATATCGCCGCCCGTGGCCTGGATATCGACCAACTGCCGCATGTGGTCAATTTCGAATTGCCGAATGTGCCGGAAGACTATGTACACCGTATCGGTCGTACCGGCCGCGCCGGCAGCCCGGGCGAAGCCGTTTCGCTGGTTTGTGTCGACGAGTTCAGCTTCCTGCGTGAAATCGAGAAGCTGACCAAGCAGTCCATCGCCCGCTTTACCATTCCGGGTTTCGAGGCTGATCTGAACGTGAAGCCGGAGCCGATTCCCATGGGTGGCAACAGCGCCGGCCGTGGTCGTGGCCAGGGTGGTGGTGGTCGTCAGGGGCAGGGCGCGCGCCAAGGCCAGGGTGCTGGCAAGTCGCGTCACGAACAGCAAAGCAAGCCGACCGGTCATGGCCATCGCCCGGCGGGTAGCGCGCCGCGAAGCAAGGCCGCCGAGCCGCGTAGCCAGGGCGGCCAGCCGCAGCCGGCCCGTCAGGCCGCCACGGCCAAGCCGGGCAATGCCCCGCAACAGCGTCGCAGCCAGCCGGCACGCCCGGTGTCGGCCTTGCTGTCGCCCAACAAGCGCTAAGCCGGCGGGTACGGTCGGCTCTTGCCTGGGGTCGATCGCCACGCTTGCTGTCGCTGCTGGCGGCCCGTATGCTGCAGTAAACCGAGTCACTGCCGCGATCGTCACTGCATGACGACACTGTCAGGCAGTGACCGTCGCGGGGAAGTCTGGCGTTACCACGCCAGTGGCTAACGATTCGAATTACGGAGCAGGTCATGAAGCAATGGCTTGCAGGTCATGCCGGTACCGTCCGGCATATTGCCCTGGGCATCATGTTGATGGGCTGGACGCTAGCTGCGCCAGCCGCCGCGCATGGCCAGTCGCCAGCAGGCGGCTGGCTGTCCATTGTGCTGGCGTCTGACGAGTGGCCTCCTTATCTTGGCAATCATCTTCCCGATAACGGCATTCTGTCGCGCGTGGTGACGGCGGCCTTTGCGCGCGCCAATGTCTCGGTGAGTTACCGTTTTCTGCCCAATAACCGCAGCCTGCAATCGGCACGCAATGGCACGGCGGACGGCAGCCTGGGCTGGGCTCCCAGTCCTGAGCGCTTGCAGGATTTGCTCTACAGCCAGCCGGTCATGTCGGCACGCATGGTGTTTTTCCAGCGCAAGTCCGACCAGCGGCGCTGGACGCAACTGGCCGATCTGGCCGGGCTGCGCATTGGCATCACCATCGGCAATTTCTATTCCGCAGAATTCGACCGCCTGGTGCAGCAGGGCGTGCTGCATACCGATGGCGTCGCCGACGATCTGAGCAATTTCCGCAAATTGCTGGCGCGACGCATCGATCTGTTTCCCATCGAAGAAGACGTTGGCCAGTTCCTGCTGGCGCGCAATTTTTCCGCGGCGCAGGCCAGCGAGCTATCCAGTGGACAGTCATTTTGGTCGGCCCCCCTGCATGTGGTGATCTGGCGGCGGCATCCGCAAGGTGCCGAGCTGATCACACGCTTCAATCGCGGCCTGCAGGCCTTGCAAAGCAGTGGCGAATTCGAACGCATGGTGCGGGAAACGCGACTGGCCTGCCAGCGCAGCCAGCCCTGACGCCAGCTTCAGCAGGCTGCTGCGGTCTGGCCGGCAAGCAGCGCGGCCGCGTCCTCTAGTAGTTGGGTGGACAGTGCCGGGTCGTTGACGGCACGCGATAACAGCAAGGCACCGACCATCAGGCTTAATTGCACCGTCGGCTTGAGCGGGCTGCCGCCGCTGGCGGCGTCCTGCTGTGCTGCCTCGGCCAGTGTGGTCAGCTGTTGCTCCAGCCCGCTGGTAAACGCCTGACGCGCCTGGCTGCCACGCCGGCTCAGTTCGCCGGCCAGTGCGACCGCCACGCAGCCGGTATCCGGAAAATCGCGATGCTGAATGCTCAGATAGTGTTGCGCTACCGCCGGGCATTGCTGGCCTGGCTCTGCCTGCTGGCGCTGTTGCTGCCACTGCTGTGCCATCTGCTGCATGGCCTGTTGGCAAACCTGGGCGACCAGATCTTCCTTGTCCTTGAAATGCCAGTAAAAGCCGCCGTGGGTCAGCCCGAGGTCGGCCATCAGATTGGCAATACCCACTGCCGCAATGCCTTCCGAGCGAAAGCGCAGGCTGGCCATGTCCAGAATGCGCTGGCGGATGGCGGTTTTATGTTGTTTGTCATAACGCATGCGTGCTCCCGCTGCTGACTGGCTGTTTTTTTATGATGTATATCATATAAACAATAGCCAACTTAATCAGCAAGATAGCGTTAATTGATTTTGGTGGTGACGGTCGGCGTTTTTACGGTGTGTTGAGGACAAGACTTGCCGGCCACACGGTTTCGCGCTGCAATGCAGGCATGTCTTCATCATCTGCATTGGCCGGTACGCTGGCCACTTACCATTCGCGCCGGCAGCAAAGAATCGCCCGCGTACCAATCTGGCAGTCGCAGCTGATTGCCGTGCTGGAAGGCTGCAAGATCATCCACACGCACAGCGGCGAGCTGATCTGCCGCGCCGGGGACTGGCTGCTGCTGCCTGCCGGCCAGGAGCTGGAACTGGTCAACCAGCCGGATGCCGACAGCGGTCACTACCTGGCCCTGGCGCTGACCCAGGACCGGCAATGGCTGCAGCGCTTTCATGCCCTGCATGGCCACTTGCTGCTGCAGGCAGCGCCGGGTAGCCCGGTATTCACCCCCAGTGCCAACAGCCGCCAGGCTTTGCAGCAGCTGGTGAGTACGCTGGAAAACGCGGATGACCCCATGGCGCAGGCCCTGGCCGAGCATGGCTGGCAGGGCCTGATGCTGGCCTTGTTGCAGCAAGGCCAGGGCCGCAGCCTGTTGCTGCTGCCGACCGAGGATGCCCGCCAGCAATTGCAGGCCTTGTTTGCTTTCGATCCGGCGCATGACTGGACGCCGGCCGTGGTGGCGCAGCAGCTGGCCATGAGCGAGGCCACGCTGCGGCGGCGGCTGGCTGCTGCATCCACTACCTTTTCTGCCCTGCTGACCGAGGCAAGGCTGGCGCATGGGCTGCAGCTGGTGATGACCGGGCGGCAGTCATTGCTGGACGTGGCGCTGGCCAGCGGTTACCAGTCGCCATCGCGCTTTGCCGCGGCTTTCCGGCGCCGTTTTGGCCTGACACCCAGTGCCCTGCGTGCCACGCGCGAGCTCGCGGAAGGCTGAGCTGTGTGAGCGGCAAAGGCGATGCACTGAGCGGCTGCGGCGCGCTTCTGCTGGCCGGCCTGCCTAGAATGATGCTGGCAATGCGGCCATTCCTGCTGCTGAGCATCCCTCATTCTTCGTGGAGTAACACCATGCGTCATTTGTTGCCGACTCTTGTTTTCGGTCTGCTGTGCAGCACGGCACATGCCTTTCAACTGAGCAGTAGCGAGGTAAAAGCCGGCGGCACGCTGTCGCGGGCACAGGAATTCAACAGCTTTGGTTGCAGCGGTGGCAATACCTCGCCTGCGCTCAACTGGAGCGATGTGCCGGCCGGTACCCGCAGCTTTGCGCTGACCGTCTATGACCCGGATGCCCCAAGCGGCAGCGGCTGGTGGCACTGGCTGGTATTCAATCTGCCAGCGGCGACCCGCTCGTTGCCAACGGGTGCCGGCAGTGCCGATGGCCAGCATTTGCCGGCCGGCAGCGTGCAGAGCAAGACCGATTATGGCCAGCCCGGCTTTGGCGGTGCTTGCCCGCCGCTGGGCGACAAGCCTCACCGTTACATCTTTACCGTACATGCTTTGAAGGTAGATAAGCTGGATCTGCCGGCTGATGCCATGCCGGCGCTGGTGGGCTATATGCTTAATGCCAACAGCCTGGGCAAGGCCAGTTTTACTGCCTTTTACGGCCGTCATTGAGGGCAGCAGACCGACGTGACTATGGCATCGTCATCTTGACGTGGGCGGGCTTACACGTTAAACAAGGTTTTATTTCTGTTGTGAGCCATTGTCATGTCGCGCCTGCATACCTTTGTCACCCCCCGGCCCGATGCCGCATTGATGCAGTTTCTGGTGCCGGTCAACCGCTGGCTCAATCTGCATGGCGTACCGCTGCTGCGCGACCTGCCTGTGCTGGGGCGGCTGCCCGGGTTTTCCGGCGTGGCCGATATCCGCGAATGGCATCTGCCACCCGAGCACGAGGCGCGCTTGCAGCAGGCACTCAGCCCGCGCAATGTCAGCTTTATTGGGCCCAATCATCCCGAATTCTTTACCGACTGGATGATAGACAAAGAGTTGTCCGCCCGTTATGCCCCGCAACTGGCCAGCTGGGCCACGCATACCGTGGTGAATGGCATGGGGGCAGCCATGCAGCGTTTCTGGCTGCGCAACAACCTGATTGCCCAGATTCCCGGTGCGGCCAGCCAGGCCGCGAAGCAGCATTCGGTGGATTGGGCCCTGCAGGGTCATGGCGTGCTGCTGCATCCGGAAGGTGCAGTCGGCTGGCATGGCGACTGGCTGGCCCCATTGTTTCCGGGGATTGCCGAGCTGGCACTCAGTGCCCATGCCCGTTTGCAGGCCATGGGGCTGGAGCGCCTGCCGCCGGTGCATATCGTGCCGGTGGTGTGGAAGCTACGTTTTTTGCATGATGAAACGCGGGCCATCCGCCACGAACTGTTGTGGACAGCCGCCCGGCTGCGGCTGGATGTCAGTCCGGATGCCGACTTGCCGCAACAGCTGTTCCAGCTGCTGAGCGGCGTACTGGAGCGTGAAGCCGTCCAGTGTGATATCAGCCTGCCCCAGCGTCATGAGCAGGCCTATTTCGAACGTCAGCAGCGCCTGCAGCAGCAACTGGCCGCGCGGCTCGATCTGCTGGCCGGTTCCGCGCATGCCGGCCTGAACGCGGGGCGCCGCTGGAGCCGGGTGCTGCGTGAAAGCCAGGACGAGCGCCAGCGCCAGAGCATGAAGCCACTGCTGGCGGCCTGGGAGCGTTTGCAGCGGCTGGCGCCTGCCGCCTACAGCCAGCCCTTGCTGGCGCAAGAACACGTGGCCGAATGCATCAAGCGGGTGCGTAACGATTATTGCAAGGGGCGTCTGCGCGATACCCTGAACGCCTTCTTCCCACGGCCGGCCGGACCGCGTGCCTTGTACATGCGGGTGGTGGAACCCATCGACATCGGTCGTTGGCTACGTGAACAATCCGACAGCAGCGCTACCGCCCTGGTGGCGCAGATGCGCAGCAGCATGCAACAAGAGCTGGATAGCTTGCTGGAAGGACTGCATCAGCGTGAGCCTTACTGGACCCTGCCCAATCCCTTGATCAGCCGCGCCTGAACACCGTAGATGGTCGGCAGTGGTCGGCGGCCGGTCCTGTTTGTTCGATCAGTACCACAGGCAGGCAGCGTAAATGGATGAATCCGTGGATTTATCCCAAATGCTTAGCTATTCTTGCTGCCCATGTCGCGACACAAATGACGAATCCTGTTTTGTCTGGTCACGGCGCTATGGGGAGTCGCGGTGAGCACATCAGGCAAAACAGTGAAGCCATGGCTGGCCAGCGCCAGCGGGACCTTGATCAGCGCGGCTGCGTTGTGCTTGGCTGCCTTGCTGTCCATGCAGCTGCCGCGCTCGGTGGATTTCGGTGCACTGGCCTTGCCGCTGTGGCTGCCAGCCGGTCTGGCGCTGGCCATTGCCATGCGCTGGGGCTGGCGTAGCGCTGGCGGCCTGTGGCTGGGCATGGCGGTCAGCAATGCGCTGGTATTGCACTATGCCTGGCCTGCGGCCCTGCTCATTGCGCTGGGGCAGAGCGGCGCCCCCTTACTGGCCGCCTCGATGTTGCGCCGGCAACAGGCTTTGCCATTCTATCGGCTGTCCCGTGTGTTGATGTTTCTGTGGTGCGGGGTGCTGGGCAGCGCCTTGCTCTCTGTTGTGTGGAGCGGTTTTTTCCTGGATGCCGGCATCCTGCCGGCTGGCGTTGAGCGCTGGCAATGTCTGCTGGCCCGTGGACTGGGTGAGCTGAGTGGCATGCTGGCGCTCACGCCCTCTGCGCTGTTCCTGCTGCAGGCCGAGCCGACCCGCTATAGCCGCAATCCGGCCAGCTGGCTGGAAAGCATGCTGTTGCTGTGGGCCAGCCTGCTGCTGGCAGTGGTGGAATTCATCGTGGCCGATTACCGCCATGGCGTGGCGGCCAGCCTGTGGCCGCTGTTCTTCATCGCACTGATGTGGGTGGCCTTCCGCTGCCGGCTGGCACTGGCTTACTGGCTGCATAGCGGCATCGTGTTGCTGGCATTTGGTGGCGTGCTGTTGCATAACGGTGCGGCCTATCAGGACCCCGGCCTCAGTGGCATGGCTGCGGCCGGCATGCTGTTGCTGGTGCAGTCACTGGCCTTGCTGGTGTTTGGGGCGCTGGTGGCCGAGCGGCGCTTTACCGAAGACTGGTTGCGTCGTGCCAACCAGACCCTGGAAGGCAAGGTGGTGGAGCGTACCCGCCAGCTGGCCGAAAGCGAGGCCCGTCTCAAGCTGATGGCCGATGCCTCACCCTTTCCGCTGGCCATGAACAATCTGAACGGCGGTGGCCTGATCTACGCCAATGCCCAGGCGGAAAGCCTGTTCAAGTGCCGGCTGGATGCACAGCAGCGCCGGGTACAGGATTTCTATGTTGACCCGGCCGAGCGCGAGGGCATCTCCGCCCTGCTGCGCAGCCAGGGGGCGGTGCGGGATCATGAAGTCCAGCTACACGATGCCGAAGGGCGGCAGTTCTGGGCGCTGGTGTCCTGTGCGGTGGTGCATAGCGATCAGGAGCTATATGTCATCAGTGGCATCAATGACATCAGCGAACGTAAACGGCTGGAACGCAGCCTGCACGCTGCCAACGATGCCTTGCGCCAGCATGTGGCAGAGATCGAGTCATTGCAGGTTGGCCTGCGCGAACAAGTCCGGCGCGACCCGCTGACCGGCCTGTTCAATCGCCGCTATCTGGATGAAATCCTGCCGCGCCTGCTGGCGCACATGCTGGCTCTGGATGGTACGGTGGCCGTGATGATGGTGGACGCGGACCACTTCAAGCGCATCAATGACAACTATGGCCACCAGTGTGGTGATGCCGTGCTGGCCACGCTGGGGGCCTTTCTGCGTGACCGTTTCCGTAGTGGCGACATCGTCTGCCGCTACGGCGGCGAGGAGTTCTGCATCCTGATGCCGGGCATTGCGCTGGATGCCGCCAGCCACAAGGCGGAACAGCTGTGCGCGGCAGTCAGGCAGCTGCCCATCCAGGCGCTGGAACACCGGCTGCACATTACCCTGTCCATCGGCCTGTCGGTGTGCCCGCTGCATGGCGAAGACCCGGAAAGCCTGATCCATGCCGCCGATGCCGCGCTCTACCAGGCCAAGGCGCTGGGGCGCGATCAGGTGCGGCTGGCCAGCAATGTCCAGAGCGTGCTGTCCTGAGCCTGCCGGGTCGTCGCAGCAAGACCCGGGTGAGGGCTGGCCACGGTGCCGCCCTCCGGGTGGCGTGCTAACATTCCGCCCATGGAACTCTACAGACTCTTGCAACAACAAGGCTTTGGCAGCCGCAAGGAATGCCGCAAGCTGGTGGAATACGGCCTGGTGGAAATCAATGGCGAAGTGGCCGAGGATTACCGGCAGGTGTGCAGCCTGGATGATATCGACGAGCTGGTGGTGGATGGCGAGCCATGGCAGCTGCAATCCGGCCCCATCTACGTGATGCTGCACAAGCCGGACGGCTATGAAACCTCGCACAAGCCCATGCACCATCCCAGTGTGTATACCCTGCTGCCGTGGCAATTCGGCAATCTGGACATTTCGGCGGTAGGCCGGCTGGATGTCGATACCACCGGCTTGCTGCTGCTGACCAATGACGGCCAGTTTGTGCATGCGCTCAGTTCACCCAAGCGCCACGTGCCCAAATGCTATGAGGTCACCCTGAAGCACCCGGTGCAGCCCGAGCTGGTGAAGCACTTGCTGGCAGGGGTTTTCCTCAAGGATGACAACGAGAAAATCGCCGCTGACCAGGTGGAGGTGGCGGATGAGATCACCATCCGCATGACCATTACCCAGGGTAAATATCATCAGGTGAAGCGCATGGTGGCCGCTGCCGGCAACCGGGTGATGGATCTGCACCGGCTGACGGTTGGCGAGCTCAGTCTGGGAGAGCTGGACGAGGGGCAGTGGCGCTATCTGAGCGCCGAGGAACTGGCCAGTTTCGGCTTTGCACCGAAGGGCTGAGTACGCTGTAGTGGCGGTTTACAGCAGCTGATGCAACTTTTGCATGGCTTCGCGCATGCCGCCGATGCTTTCGATATGGGTGTAACCCAGGCTGCGCAGGCGGGCTGCGGCCAGTCTGGCCCGCTCACCGGTGCGGCAGTAAAGCGCCAGCGGCGTGGCGGGATCGGGAATGGTGCTGCTGGCCTGTTGTTCCAGTTGTTCCAGCGGCAAAGAGCGCGCGCCGGGGATATGCTCGGCGCTGAATTCTTCGCTGGAGCTGACATCGATCACCAGCCGGCTCGAGCCGCTTAGTAGTCGCTGTGCAAAGGCGGCTGCGGTAACGCCGCCCAGTAGTGCACCAAAAAGATGTTTCATCGCCGTGTTGCCCTGTCATCAAGTGGGTGGGCCTGCGGGGCAGGCTCTACTCGCATTTAGCAGTCTTGCATGCATTTGCCATGGCGGGCATTGTGGCAATTACCTAGCGTAATGAAAGATTGTGTAAATTGTTTGTTTAACTTCAGCCCGCCCTCGCTGGGCTAAGCATGCTGCCAGCCCAGCCCAGCCCAGCCCAGCCCAGCCCAG
>NZ_RFAR01000075.1 GCF_003693445.1 Aquitalea palustris
GCCCGGCCCGATTGCAGCGTGCCGCTATCCGTCAGCGCCCCACTCAGGCTCACGCTATCTGCCGTGCTGCCACTGCCGGTGGACAGCAGCCAGGTGCCGGCGTTGTTCAGGCTGGCCAGCTGCAGGCTGCTATAGCCACCCGCCTGTACCCAGCCACTAGCGGTATTGCTGGCGGCAGCGCCTTTCAGCAGCAGGGTGCCATCGCTGATAATCTGGCCGCTGCCGGTATTGCTGAAGGATTCCGTACCGTTACCACTGGCATCGGCCATGTCCAGCGCACTCTTGGCGTACAGCTGGCCACTGTTTTGCAGACTGCCACCCACTCGCAGGGTTGCGCTGCCATTGTCGGCACTGATGCTGCCTGCATTGCTGAGGCCATTCCCTGCCGTCAGGGCAAGGTTGCCGGCCGTGGTCTCGATGCCCTGAGCGGCATCAGCCACCGTGCTGATGGCTCCGCTGGCATGGAGTGTGATGTCACCTGCGGTCTTGAGCTGGGCTTTTCCCAGTGCCAGATCACCACTGCTGGCGGTCAGCTGCATGGTTTGGCTACCGTACAGCGTTGCGCCATGGCTACCAATGGTGAGGCCACCATAACTGGCCTGCCACTGGCCGCTGCCACTACCCCACTGGGTACCATCGATCGTGCCACTGCCGCTGACGGCCAGGGTGAGATCCTCCCCGGCAAAGCGGACATTGTTGTTGCTCTGGCTATTACTGCTGGCACTGTCGCTGAGGCTGGCGGCAGTCAGGCTGAGGTCATGGCTGGCAATGATGGCACTGCCGCTGAGGCTGGTAGCCCCTTGGCTGACCAGGCTGAGATCTTGCCCTGCATTGAGGCTGGCATCACTCAGTTGCAGGCTGCTGCCATTACCATTGGCAGTGATGGCGACATTGCCGGTGGCGGACAGCTGATTATTAAGCAGAATGCTACCCGCTGCAGTCAGGGTGAAATCACCACTATTGGCTGCGACATTTCCCAGCATGCGCACCCCGACGCCGGCTTCGGTCGACACCAGGAAAATACGGTTGGCATACATGCCACCCAAGCCTGCCGTATCAATCGCAAAGCTGGGGGCACTCCCCACCGGGCTGGTGCTGCCGGTCACACTGCGGGTGATATAACTCCAGCGGTTGGGGCCGGTATACACACCAAAGTCGGGTACATTCACCTGGCCACCAATTGACACCGAGCGGCTGACCAGATCGAGAATCTGCTGGGCAGAGGCATTGATGCCGCTGCCATTGATCAGGATGTCACCCTGAGTGACATTGAAACCGGACAGGCTGCCATTGCCGCTGAGCACAGGCAGGCCCGTGCTGAGGGTGACGCGGTCGGTATTGATGAAACCGCAGCCGGAGCAGGTAATGCCGTTGGGGTTGGCTACCACGACATCGGCACGACTACCCAGTACTTCGGTGAAACCGGCCAGGGTACTGCGGTTGCTGCTGACTACCTGGTTGAGAATCAGGCTGGCTTCATTGCTGAGATTGACGTTGGCGTAGACCTGACCTGCCAGCTGTGACTGACGTGTCACCTGGCTGGTATTGGCATTGTTCAGGATCAGACCCTGGCTATTGACGTTGTACTGGGTGTATTGGTTGTTCGACACCCCGGCTGCATTGGCAGTCGCAATATCCACCACGGTTGTGCCATTCGGTGCAACGTAGCTGCGGGTATTGCTGCCGGTTGGCGTTACCGTGGGTAATGGGGGAGCGGCCTGCGCCAGCAAGCTGGCCCCCAACAAGGACAAGCTGGCAGCATTGCGTACCGTAGCCGAGCGCGGGCCACTGCTACGGGCGATTTCGGCGGCGGCCATCCAGCAGTTTTTGCCGGCATTCCAGACCAGACGATAGATCTTGTTCATGACTGATCTCCTTACAGCGCGACAGAAACACGGAACCAGGTTTGCGCCGGTTCGCGGGACATGGTGGCCGGTTTTTCAACCGGGGCAGAACGGAACAGATCCCAGGTAAGGCCACGCCACTGGGCTTGCAGGCCAATGGCGGCACCAGTCAGGCTCCCCCCTTGCAGATCAGGGTTCATATTGGTGACCCAACCGGTATCCAGCGCGGCGTAAATCTTGCCGTTGAGGGTTTCATGTCCGATCTGGAATTGCTGCTGCATGGAGAGGTCATTGCGCCAGTAATAACCGGTATCGCCCGACAGGCTGTTGTTGACGAAGCCACGTACCGAATAAATGCTGCCAATCAACAATTGTTCTGAACCGTACAGCGCGTTGTAAGCCTGCTGGGCGAACACCTCGCTGTCATAGCTGAAATGCTTGCTCAGCAAATCGAATGGCAAGTGGAAATGCAGGTCTGCCGTGAGTTTCTGGAACTGGGCATGCGGCTGCTCGCCCGGCAGAATGCCGGAATCGTGGATGGCACCAAATTCGGCCAGACCACGGGCATAGTCGAGGTCCAGCGACAGATGGCTATTGCGAATTGCGGTGGAATAGGATGCTTTCAGATCGAGTACGCTCAGCTTGCGACTGCTGACATTCAGGTACTGGTCTGCAAAATAGTTACGGGCATCCTTGGTGGTCAGCGCCGCGCCAAAACTCAGGCGGGACACTTGGTCGCGAAACGCCACGCGATTCCAGCTGAAAGTGCTGATCTTGTTATTGCCTTCGGCGGTTTCCTGGGTCCCGCTGGGCAGTGTCAGCACATTGATGTAACGCGAGCGGTTCACATCAACGGCAAAGGTGTTGTAGCCAAAAGGCAGCGACAGATTGAAGTCGTCAGAAGCGGAATAGTGTTCTTTGTTGCTGGTTGGAATCGACTCGCGGTGGGTAAGGGCAAACATTTCCCCCAAGCCGGTCAGATTATCCAGCGTCAGCGTCGCTGCCGCCTGATTTCCACCAGTACTGGTACTTCCCTGGTTGTCATAGGTGACAAACAGGTGCAAGGGCCGGCTAGCCTCGTTATGAATCACGACCGTACTGCCGCCGGGCGAGCTGCCCGGCTGGATATCGAGCTTGGCATTATTGGACTGCAGGCGGTTGATCTGGTCGATACCCTGTTCCAGATCGCGCAGGTTGAGCAGTTTGCCCTGCAAATTTGGGAAACTGGTGGCCAATGGCACGCTACGGGCACCATTGTCATCGACTTTGAACTGCTCGATCACCCCTTCTGCCACATCAATCAGCAGGGTACCGCCACGCAGATCCTGTGCGGGCAGGTAGGCTCGTGTCGTGACATAGCCCTGTTCGATGTAGTCACGGGTGATCAGGCCGAGAATCTGGCCGATCTCCCCCACCCCCAGACAATGACCGGCAAACTGGGCATCAATCTGCTGCCGGGTAGCCACGGCCATGTGCGGGCTGTTGCGGATGACAATACGTTGAATATCGTGGCACTGAGCAGACGGACTGGTGATGGCAGGCTGGCTGGGAGTCAGTGTTTTAAGATCGACACCGCCAGGCAGTATGGCCCGCTGTGCATCTTCGCGATCCTGTTGCAGCTGTTGCTGCTGCCGCTGCTGGATGATTTCGGCCTGGCGATTGGCCGCATCGATATCTGATGCAGCATGGATATTTTGTGAATACGCCAACAACGATAGCAGGACCAGGCTGACACTGGTCTTGAGGCTATGCATCTGCATGGTTAAGACTCCCTGAACATTCTTATGAATTATTTTTTATCCATGCCGACAATACTGCTTATTAATTTCAAGCTACTGAAAATAATAAGCACGTGAATCGACATATTAATTAAGGCTGGCTTATTATATTTTCTAGTTAAGATTTGTTAACTACGTAACGATATAAAAATAATCCAATCAAATCAATTTAAATTTTTATTTAAAAAACAATCAAGAAAACAAACAAAAACTTAACAACACTCAGTAACAAACCCAATATCGATGACAAATGCATTGTATTTTTAAAAAATACACATTCGTCATTGATTGTTAATTTTTTATTTATTATGAAATAACCAATTATGCAAACCCATTAAAAACCACACCCTCGGCACAGTCAAAATAAAATTCAATTGTCATTATTTGAAATAAAGTTATGCACCCAGTTAATTTAAAATCACACAAGGTGAAAATAAGAAACAAATATACCGGCGGGCACTTCCATTAAACGCTGCAGAACAGCACGGACAAGCAAGGCATTAATATCAGCAAGCAACAAAGTGGCATGACGCCGCACGGGTAAGGCAGTACACAGCAAACCGTCGCCAACACCGTACATTTGCTATCCACTTCAGCAGACAGTCTGCACAGCATGTTTCCAGCGTCCCTCCCCTGTCTGTTACCGGATATGCAGCCAGCGATGACATCAAGCATCCATGACAAGTGGCATGCATCTTGCTAACATTTCATACTTTTTAAAAAATATTCATACAGCACCAACCGGTATGACGGTAGCGCCTGCCGGTTTTCTTGAGGATATCTCCATGCACATTCCAGACGGCTATCTCAGCCCGACGACCTGCGCGCTGGCCTATGCGGTGGCGCTTCCGTTCTGGCTGCTGGCTTACCGCCATGCCAAGCGCCTGTTGCATACCCGCATGGTGCCGCTGTTCGCACTGTTTTCTGCCTTCAGCTTTGTCATCATGATGTTCAACCTGCCGCTGCCAGGCGGCACCAGCGGCCATGCGGTGGGCATGGGCATCATCAGCATCGTGCTGGGGCCGTGGGCATCTATCGTCGCCATTTCGGTGGCCCTGCTGATTCAGGCACTGTTCTTTGGCGATGGCGGCATCACCAGCTTCGGTGCCAATAGCCTGAACATGGCCATCGTCGGTTCGCTGGTGGCCTGGGCCAGTTATCAGTTACTGGCGGCCGGCGCCCCGCTGCAATCGCGCCGCCGCGTACTGGCAGCCGCCGCTGCCGGTTATCTGGCCATCAACACTGCAGCCTTGCTGGCTGCCATCGAGTTCGGCCTGCAGCCGCTGCTGTTCCACGATGCCGCGGGCACGCCGCTGTATGCGCCCTATCCGCTATCGGTGGCGGTGCCGGCGATGATGCTGGGTCATCTGAGCTTTGCCGGGCTGGCCGAGCTGCTGATCACCGGCGGGCTGGTGGCTTATCTGCAGCGTGCGCATCCGGAACTGTTGTCCCTGCAAGCGGGCCGCAGCGACTTGGCCGCCGCCGTGCGCAGCACACGCAAGCTGTGGTACGGACTGGCGGCACTGATGATTCTGTCACCGCTGGGTTTGCTGGCCGCCGGCACCGCCTGGGGCGAGTGGGGGGTGGAAGATTTCGCCAATGCCGCCAGCCGCCAGCAGATGGCACTGGCATCCAGCCAGATGGCTCCGCCGGCGGCAGCACCGGAGGGCCTGGCACGGCTGGCCAGCCTGTGGTCGGCCCCTTTCCCCGACTATGCGCCAGCCTTCGTGCATAGCGCCAACTTCGGCTATGTCTTGTCGGCCGTGTTTGGTGCCGGGCTGATCCTGCTGGCGCTGTTGCTGCTGTCGCGGCTGGGCGGCCGGCAAGGCCAGCCGGAATGAGGCTGCCCCAGCAGGAGCCGGGCGCAGCATGAGCGAGCAATCCTTCATCGCCGGTGGCCATCGCCATGGCGGCCATTTTGCCGAGCGGCTGGTGCATGGCTTGCAGCAGGCGCTGGAGCACTCGCTGGATGCCGAAGCCATCAGCAGGCAGCGCGGCCTGCTGCAGGGACTGGACCCGCGCATCAAGCTGCTGGCGCTGCTCAGCCTGATGATCAGCGGCATCCTGGCCAGCCAACTCAGCACGCTGTTACTGCTGTTTTGCTTCGCCGTGCTGCTGGCCTTGCTGTCGCAGGTGTCCTTGCGGCGGCTGTATCGTCAGGCCTGGCTCAGCGTCTTGCTGTTCAGCGGGGTGATTGCCGTGCCGGCACTGTTTCTGGTGCCCGGTGACATCCTGTTCCGGCTGCCGCTGCTGCACTGGGGCATCAGCCTGCAAGGCTTGCGTAGCGCCGCCTTTTTGCTGGGACGAGCGGAAACCTCGGCCAGCTATGCCTTGCTGCTGATGCTGACCACGCCGTGGATGCATGTCCTCAAGGCCATGCGCAGCCTGGGGGTGCCGGTGCTGCTGGTGGCCCTGCTGGGCATGACCCATCGTTATATCTTCGTGCTGTTGCAAACCGCCAGCCAGATGTTCGAAGCCCGGCGCAGCCGCATGCTGGCACCGCCCAGTGGCCGGCTGGCGCGCCAGGTGGTGGCCGCCAGTAGCGGCGTGCTGCTCAGCAAGGCTTTTCAGCTGAGCAGCGAAGTGCATCTGGCCATGGTGTCGCGCGGCTACCGTGGCGACATCTACCTGCTGCACACCTTCCACACCCGTCGGCGCGACTGGTGCGCCCTGCTGCCGGCGCTGTGCGTGCCGCTGCTGATCTTATGGAAACACGCATGACACCGCCGGTATTCGAGCTGCAGGACCTGAGTTATCACTATCAGCAGCAACAGGCGCTGGACAGCCTGTCGTTGCGTATCGAAGCCGGCTGCCGGGTGGCCTTGCTCGGGGCCAATGGCTCGGGAAAATCCACTTTGCTGCGCTTGCTGAATGGCCTGTATTTTGCCCAGCAGGGCAGGCTGCTGGCTTTTGGCGAGGAGCTGAGCGAGGCGGCGCTGGCCGAGGATGAGCGCCACTATGCCTTTCGCCGCCGGGTCGGGCTGGTGTTCCAGAACCCCGATGTGCAGCTGTTCAACCCCACAGTGTTCGACGAACTGGCTTTTGGCCCGCTGCAACTGGGCTGGCCGCCGGCCACCATCCGCAGCGCCATTGCCGACATGCTGCAGCGCTTCGGCATCAGCCATCTGCAAGACCGTGCGCCGCACCGCCTGTCCGGTGGCGAGCGCAAGCGGGTGGCACTGGCCTCGGTGCTGATCATGCAGCCGGAGGTGTTGCTGCTGGACGAACCCACCGCCGCGCTGGACCCGCACAGCCAGGGCGAGGTGATCCGCTTTTTGCTGGACAGCAAGGACAGCGGCCGCACCATCATTACCGCCACCCATGATCTGGACAGCGTGGCCGATATTGCCGACCACGTATTCGTGCTGGCAGCAGGCCGGCTGGTGGCCAGTGGCAGCCCGGCCGAAATCCTCGCCGATCACGCGCTGCTGCAGCGCACTCACCTATTGCACGCCCATCCGCACCGCCATGCCGACGGCGTGGTGCACAGCCACCCCCATCAACATGGCCATGGCCATCAGCATGCCGGCGCGGTCAGTGGCTACCGCTACTACCCGGTGCGGCGCAAGCCATCCAGCTGATGCTTCAGCGCTTGCCCGGCCGACGGTAGCCCATGCCCGGCTTGGCGGCCGCTGCCGTGGGAATCAGCTGCACCTGGCCATGACGCACGCCGGTTTCGGCAATCACCGAGCGGGCAAAGCTTTCCACCTCGGCGCTGTCGCCACGCAGAATCACCGTTTCGATGCAGTCATCGTGATTGATATGGGCATGCATGGTGGCAATGGCCATGTCGTGGTGATCGTGCTGCAGGCCGGTAAGGCGCGATGACAGCTGGCGTTCGTGATGATCGAACACATAGCTGAGCACCGCCACGCAGGGGCCGCCCGCACCACGCCCCAGATCCTCCTCACCCAGTTCGCGCCGCAGCATGTCGCGCACCGCCTCCGAACGGCTACTGTAGCCACGCCGCGCCATCAGTTCGTCAAAAGCCTGTGCCAGCTCGTCGCTGAGCGAAATCGTCACTCTTTGCATGTCTGCCTCCTCAAATCAGAGGCCGAGCATAGCAGAGCGCCGCCGGCACTGCCGTATTGGCCCCGCCACCGCCAGCGGCCACGCATGCAAAAGCCCCATGCCATGACGGATGTCATATTGCGTAGTGCAAAAAAATGCGATATTCCGCCAGCAACGGCACAATGCTGCATTCTGCGGCCCCTGTGGCACGCAGATTAACTAAGATGACAAGGTTCACATGCCATTCGATGGCGGTAACCACAAGGGAAACCATTCATGCGCATCCGCCAGCTCTGCCTGCCTGACAGCCACCCTGCGGCAGAACAATTGCAGCCCCTGCGCGCCATTGATCCCCAGCTGTTGCTGGTGTTCGGCGCTCTGGATTTTTTCGCCAACGGGCAGGCGCTGGCCACCCTGCAGGCGGCGTTTCCCGACAGCCTGCTGCTGGGCTGCTCCACCGCTGGCGAAATCTCCAGCCATGGTGTGGATGACCACTCCACCGTACTCACCGCCATCCATTTTGCCCATACCCGCGTCCAGCCGGCCGCCACGCCCCTGCATGACATGGCCGATTCCGGCGCGGCCGGTGCCCGGCTGGCGCGACAGCTGGCCGCGGATGACCTGCAAATGGTGCTGGTGCTGGGCCAGGGCGTGGCCATCAATGGCAGTGCCCTGCTGCAAGGCATCAGCAGCGTGCTGGGCACACGGCTGCCGGTCGTGGGCGGGCTGGCGGGCGACAACGCCGCCTTCAGCCGCACCTTTACCCTGAACGAGCACGGCAGCTCGGACCGGCAGCTGGTGGCGGTGGGACTGTATGGCAAGCAGCTGCGGCTGGGCCATGGCTCCTATGGCGGCTGGAGCACCTTTGGCCCGGCACGCCAGGTGACGCGCTGCCAGGAAAACGTGCTGTACGAGCTGGATGGCGCGCCGGCACTGGAAGTGTACAAGCGCTATCTGGGTGAATATGCCGCCGACCTGCCCGGCTCCGGCCTGCTGTTCCCCTTCTCCATGCTGGGAGAACACCAGCAGGATGCCGGCGTGATCCGCACCATTCTGGGCGTGGATGAAGCCAGCGGCAGCCTGACGCTGGCCGGCGAAGTGCAAACCGGCTGTTATCTCAAACTGATGCATGCCAGCACCGACAACCTGGTGCATGGTGCAGAACAGGCCGCCAGCGCCGCCAGCCTGGCACAGCCGGTGGACGGCGACAGCCTGGCCCTGCTGGTGTCCTGTGTGGGCCGCAAGCTGGTGATGGGCGACCGGGTCGATGAAGAAATCGAGGCCGTGGCCGACGAACTGGGCAGCCACACCGTGCTGGCCGGCTTTTACTCCAATGGCGAAATCAGCCCCTTTGCCCCGGGCCAGCCCTGCCGCCTGCACAACCAGACCATGACCATTACCACGCTTGCCGAGACGGCAGGCCCCCACGACTGATGCGCGCTCAGCAGACGCCAGCAGGGAATTCATGCAAAACATTCTGATGCGCCAGTTGCGGCGCACAATGGGCATCGCCGATGACGACCAGCTGCAACAGGTGCTGGCCGAGCTGGCCAGCCTGGCAGGCAGCGCCGCCGTCTCGCCACAGGCCACCAATGCGCTCAAGGGCCTGGGTGGGCTGCTGGAGCGGGTCAATGGCACCTATGCCCAGCAGGACCGCGACATCAGCCTGCGCACCCGCAGCCTGGAGCTCAGCTCGGACGAACTGAGCAGCGCCAACCAGCGCCTGCAACAGGAACTGGCCGGCCGCGAACACGCCATCAGCCGCCTGCGGGAAACCGTGCGCCTGCTGCAGAACGAAGCCGGCATGGCCGACAATGCCGCGCAGGCAGGCGACCTGGAAGCCCTGATCAGTGTGGTGGCCGAACTGGTGCAATACCGCCAGCGCGGCCAGCAAGCCATCCGCCAGGCCCAGCTGGCGCTGGAAAACCAGAAATTCGCCCTCGACCAGCATGCCATCGTCAGCATTACCGACCGCTACGGTGTCATTACCTACGCCAATGACAAATTCTGCCAGATCAGCGGCTACACCCTCGACGAGCTGCAAGGGCAGAGCCACAACCTGGTCAATTCCGGCTTTCATCCGGCCGCTTTCTTCGCCGAGATGTGGCGCTGCATCAGCGCCGGCAAGGTGTGGACCGGTGAAATCCGCAACCGCGCCAAGGATGGCAGCCTGTACTGGGTAGCCGCCACCATCGTGCCGTTTCTGGATGACGATGGCCGCCCCTACCAGTACGTGGCCATCCGCACCGACATCACCGCACGCCACCAGGCCAGCGCCCGTCTGCAGGAACAATTGCACTTTGTCGAAGAGCTGGTCGAAGCCATGCCGCTGCCGGTGTATGTGAAGGACCCCCAGCTGAAATACCGGCTGATCAACCGCGCCTTCGAAGAATACTTTGCCATTTCGCGGCAGGAATTCATCGGCAAGACCTCGTTCGATCTGATGAACAGCGAACTGGCCAGCTACCACCAGCTGCGCGACCGCGAACTGCTGCAGGAAGTGTCGCGCCACAGCTACGAATCGCGCGTGCAGCGCCGGGACGGTGCCACGCGTGACGGCATTTTCCACAAGGCCACGCTGACGCGGCCGGATGGCTCCATCGCCGGCCTGATCGGCACCATTTCCGACATCACCGAGCTGAAAATCCTCGAACGCGAATCGCGCCATGCGCGCGAAGTGGCCGAAGCAGCCAACCGCGCCAAGAGCGAATTCCTGGCCAATATGAGCCATGAAATCCGCACCCCGAT
>NZ_RFAR01000076.1 GCF_003693445.1 Aquitalea palustris
GGCAAGCCCTCTTTCCCGTCCGCCGCGCGGAAGCGGCAGGTCAAACATCATCCGTGCCAGCAGACTCAAGCTCAGCCCGTTTAGTGCAGCACCACACTGATGCAAGCGCTGGCAGAGGCCACCAGATGGCCGCCCGCCGTTACACCGCCTTGCGTAGCGCCCAGTCGAAAGCCCGCGTCGACAACACCCGGCGCAAGAACCAGAACAGCTTGGTCGGCGTGGTCACACGGTAACGCGCGGCCGGGCGTGCAGCGGTAATGGCACGCCACACCGCCTCGGCAACCGCCGTGGCCGGCAGGGTAAAGGGCGCGGCGTGGCCTTCTTTTTTCAGCCGCACCAACTGGCCTTGGTATTCCTCGCGATGCACACTGCCCGCCACATCGACATTTTTCAGGAAGCGTTGCAGGGCATTGGGGCGGAAGCGGCTTTCAATCGGCCCCGGCTCCACCAGCGACACAAAGATACCCGTGCCGTGCAGCTCCTGGCGCAGGGTGTCGCACATGCCCTCCATGGCGAACTTGCTGGCGTTGTAGGCGCCGCGCCAGCGCATGGCGGCGAAACCCAGAATGGAGCTGTTATAGATGATGCGGCCATGGCCCTGGGCGCGCATGACCGGCAGCACGGCGTTGGTCAGCTCCCACGGCCCGAACAGATTGGTTTCGAACTGTTCGCGCATGGCCTGGCGGCTGATGTCTTCCACTGCGCCCGGCTGGCCAAAGCCTGCATTATTGAACAGCGCATCCAGCCGGCCACCGCTGCGGCGCAATACCTCGGCCAAGCCCTGGCGAATGGACTCGCTGTCAGTCACATCCAGTGGCAGGCTCTCCAGCCCTTCGGCTTGCAGCCGGGCCACATCGTCGCCACTGCGGCAGCTGGCAAACACCCGCCAGCCGCGCTGCTGCAACAGTTTTGCCGTGTGGTAACCAATACCGCTGGAGCAGCCGGTAATCAGAATGCAGGGGTGGGCGTGCACCGGAATTCCTTTTCATGTTCAGACAGACAGCCGGCACCCTACACCATCCACCCGGCATTGCTAAAGCGCTTTCACCGCCGCGCTCGCGCCTGACAAAGTTATCGTGTTGCCGGAGAAATGGAATAAAATGGCCGACTACCTGATTTTGCAACAAGGAAAACGCCATGGCGAAATCCGCCAAAGCCCCGGCCAGCTTTGAAACCGCGCTGGCCCAGCTGGAGGACATCATCCAGGCGATGGAAGGCGGCGACCTGCCGCTGGAGTCTGCGCTCACCTCGTACAAGCAAGGCATCGAGCTGATCAAGTTCTGTCAGGGCAAATTGTCCGACGCCGAGCAGCAGCTGAAAATTTTGGAAAACGACGAACTCAAACCGCTGGACCTCAGCAATGGCCAATGAATCCTTCATCGGCTGGATGACGCAGATCCAGCAAACCATGGAAACCGCGCTGGAGCGTTTTCTGCCCTCCGCCGACAGCCTGCCGCAACGCCTGCATGAAGCCATGCGCTATGTCACGCTGCAAGGCGGCAAACGGGTGCGCCCGCTGCTGGTATTTGCTGCTGGCGAACTGAGCGGTGCCAGTACCGAGAACCTGGCCCGCGCCGCTGCCGCAGTAGAAATGATCCACGCCTATTCGCTGGTGCACGACGACCTGCCCTGCATGGACGACGATGTGCTGCGCCGTGGCAAGCCCACCTGTCATGTGGCTTTTGACGAGGCCACCGCCCTGCTGGTGGGTGATGCGCTGCAAACGCTGGCTTTCGAGCTGATCGCCACCCCGATGCAGGGTGTCAGCCCGGCGACCCAGCTCAGCCTGTGCCAGACGCTGGCACGCGCTTCCGGCCATGCCGGCATGGCTGGCGGCCAGGCCATCGACCTGGCCAGCGTCGGCCAGCAGCTGAACCTGCCCGAGCTGGAGTTCATGCACATGCTGAAAACCGGCGCGCTGATCCGCGCGGCGGTGATGCTGGGGGCGCAAGCCGGCAAGCCGCTGTCCGCCGCCCAGATCGAACAGCTGGACATCTTCGCCAAACGCATTGGCCTGGCCTTCCAGGTGGTGGACGACGTACTGGACTGCGAAGCCGATACCGCCACGCTGGGCAAGACTGCCGGCAAGGATGCCGCCAATGACAAACCGACCTATGTCAGCCTGATGGGGCTGGCCGAAGCCAAGCAATTCGCCCGCGAACTGTGTGCCGAAGCCTTTGCCGCACTGGATGGCTTCGGCGCGGATGCCGACCGTCTGAAACAACTGGCCGACTATATCGTAGCCCGCTCGTTTTAACCGCAGAAGAACAACAATGACCCCGCTGCTCGACACCATCCACCTGCCCTCCGACCTGCGCGCGCTCAGCCGCCAGCAACTGCCGCAACTGGCCACGGAACTGCGCGAATTCCTGGTCGACACGGTCAGCAAGACCGGTGGCCACTTTGCCTCCAACCTGGGCAGCATCGAACTGACCATCGCCCTGCACTACGTGTTCAACACCCCGGACGACCGGCTGGTGTGGGACGTGGGCCACCAGACTTATCCGCACAAGATTTTGACTGGCCGCCGTGACCGCATGGGCAGCATGCGCCAGCAAGGCGGACTGGCCGGTTTCCCCAAGCGCGAGGAATCGCCCTACGACACCTTTGGCGTCGGCCACTCCTCCACCTCCATCGGTGCCGCACTCGGCATGGCGGTGGCTTCCAAGCTGCAGGGGCTGGAGCGCAAGTGCGTGGCCATCATCGGTGACGGCGCCATGACGGCCGGCCAGGCGTTCGAGGCACTGAACAATGCCGGGGCGATGGATACCGACTTGCTGGTGGTGCTGAACGACAACGACATGTCGATTTCGCCCAATGTCGGCGCGCTCAACAATTATCTGGCCAAGCTGATGTCCGGCCGCTTTTATGCGGCCATGCGCGAAGGCTCCAGCAAGGTGCTGGGCATTGCCCCGCCGCTGAAGGAAATCGCCAGCAAGGTGGAAGAACACGTCAAGGGCTTCTTCACCCCCGGCACCCTGTTCGAGGAGTTCGGCTTCAACTATATCGGGCCCATAGACGGCCACGATATCGATGTACTGGTGGACACCCTCAAGAACATCCGCAGCCTGAAAGGGCCGCAGTTCCTGCATATCGTCACCAAGAAGGGCCACGGCTACAAGCTGGCCGAGAACGACCCGGTGAAATACCACGGCGTCACCAAGTTCGACCCGGCCAACGGCCTGGCTGGTGGCAAGAGTGGTGGCAAGCCGCAATACACCCAGGTGTTTGGCGACTGGATTTGCGATATGGCCAAGCTGGATGCGCGCCTGGTGGGCATCACCCCGGCCATGCGTGAAGGCTCCGGCCTGGTGCGTTTCGAGAAGGAACACCCGGACCGCTACTTCGACGTGGCGATTGCCGAGCAGCATGCCGTGACCTTTGCCGCCGGCCTCGCCTGTGACGGCGCCAAGCCGGTGGTGGCGATCTACTCCACCTTCCTGCAGCGCGGCTACGACCAGTTGATCCACGACGTGGCACTGCAGAACCTGCCGGTACTGTTTGCCATCGACCGTGCCGGCCTGGTGGGAGCGGATGGCCCCACCCACGCCGGGGCATTCGACATCTCTTTCCTGCGCTGCATTCCCAATATGACGGTAATCACCCCGTCTGACGAAAACGAATGCCGCCAGCTGCTGTATACCGCCTTCCAGCTGGATAGCCCCAGCGCCGTGCGCTACCCGCGTGGCGTGGGCCCCGGCGTGGAAATCCAGCAGGAAATGAGCGCGCTGCCTGTGGGCAAGGGCGTGCTGCGCCGTAGCGGCCAGGGCAAGGTAGCGATACTGGCCTTCGGCAGCATGGTGACCCCGGCGCTGGCCGCCGCCGAGGCGCTGGATGCCTCGGTAGCCGACATGCGCTTCGTCAAGCCGCTGGACACCGCACTGATCCGCCAACTGGCCGAGCAGCACGATTACCTGGTCACCGTGGAAGAAAACGTCATCATGGGCGGAGCCGGATCAGCCTGTGGCGAAGCGCTGCATGCCATGGGCCTGCAGCGCCCGCTGCTGCAACTGGGCCTGCCGGACGACTATGTCGAACATGGCGACCCGGCAGTCTTGCTGGCCGACTGCGGCCTGAATGCTGCCGGCATCGAAGCCAGCATTCGCCACTGGCTGCCGCAACAATAACAACAGCAAGGAGAGGCAGTCATGGGCGGTATTGATCTGGCAGCATGGCTGAATCTCAAGGGCAGCCCGTTCGAGGCGCTGCCGCTGTTTGTCACCAGCCTGGCCATCGGGCTGCTGATGGGGGTGGAACGCGAACGCAAGCACCACACGCTGGCCGGCATCCGCACCTTTCCGCTCACGTCCATCCTCGGCACGCTGACCGCCATGCTGGACGCCCCCAGCCATGGCGTGCTGCTGCAAACCGTAGGTTTGCTGGCCGTGGCCAGCTTTGGCTTCCTGCCCGAACGCAGTGGCGAACCGGACAAAACCGAGCCGCGCACCACCACGGTGGCCTCACTGCTGGTGATGTATTGCCTGGGTGCCCTGGTATGGCATGGCTTTGGCGGGGTGGCCGTGGCAGTCGGCATCGTCACCACCGGCCTGCTCTATCTGAAGCCGGAACTCACCGGCCTCACCCACAAGCTGGAACGGCGCGACCTGCTGTCGCTGCTGCAGTTTGCCGCCCTGTCTTTCATCGTGTTGCCGCTGCTACCCAACCGCACCTTCGGCCCCTATCAGGCAGTCAATCCGCATCAGGTATGGCTGATGGTGACGCTGATTGTCGGCATCAGCCTGTCCGGCTACCTGGCGGTGAAGCTACTGGGACAGAAAGTGGGCGGCCCGCTGCTGGGCATCCTGGGCGGCCTGGTATCTTCCACCGCCACCAGCCTGATCTACGCCCGCGAGGCGCGTGCCAATCCGCAGTCCATCCAGCTGGCTACTGCTGTCATCCTGCTGGCCAATCTGGTGCTGTTCGTGCGGCTGCTGCTGCTGGCCGCCGTGGTGCAAACCAGCGTACTGCCAGCCGTGCTGTGGGTACTGCTGCCCGGCCTGCTGTGCGGACTGGCCTGCGCCCTGCTGCAACTGAAGCGTCGTCAGAGCGAGCAGCAACAGCCGGACCTACGCCTGAGCAACCCGTCCGAAATGAAGCTGGCGCTGGGTTTTGGTGCCATGTTTGCACTGGTGATGTTCTGCGCCGCCTGGCTGAATGCCGAATTCGGCAGCAAGGGCGTGTACGTGGTGGCGCTGATTTCCGGCCTGAACGATGTGGATGCCATCTCGCTCACCGCCTTCAACCTGTTCGGCGAACACCGCCTGGATGGCCAGCAGGTGGCCACCACGCTGGTGCTGGCCATTACCGCCAACAACACCTTCAAGTTTGGCCTGATCGCCAGCCTGGGCGGTGCCACGCTGGCCCGGCGCTGCCTGCCCACCCTGCTGGCCGCCAGCGCCGGCATGCTGGCCGGGCTGCTGGTGCTTGGCTGGGGCAGTTAGGCCGCCATGCGCTGGCGCGACAGGCGCACGATGCAGCCTTTGTAAGCCTCGCCGCTTTCCATCTTGCCTGGCGCACGCTGGCTGTCAAAGCCATAGCCCAGCGCCGCCATTTCGCGGCAGAAACCGGCGCGGTTGCCACGGTCAGGGTCGACGATGATGACCTCGGCCGCAGTATTGGCGTGGCTGTCGATAAAGTGTGCCAGCTGGCCCGGCTGCTGGCGTTCGTACAGCACGTCGCTGCCGATGATCAGGTCAAAGCGTCCCAGTGCCGGATTGCTGCCACCCCAGTCACCCGCCTGGTATTCCAGTGGTGACAAATCATTCAGCAGCAGGTTTTCCCGCAGAAAATCCGGGCTGCGCGGATGCCAGTCGGTAACGGTGACATCGCCGTCGCGGCGGTGTACCACCATGCTGGCCAGCGCCAGGCCAGCGCCGATTTCCAGAATGCGCAGGCCGGCCAGCGGCTCGCTGCTCATCAGTAGGGCCAGTACGCGGGCTGATGGCCACAACAGGCCGAACAAGGACCAGCTGGCCGGCGAAATGCCGCGCTGCTCGGCCTCGCCCAGCGGGTCGGCATATTGCTGGGAGTCCAGCAGGGAACGAATATGATAATCGGTGCCGCCAACGGACACCGTTTGCTGCTTGGTCAGATAGCCGGGCATGCCGGGACGCCTTTACAGGAAGGAAACTGGATTGCACTGCGGGAAACGTTCTGATCGAACGGGCAGTCGCTTCCGGAATCTCTCAGGCAAGGGGCATGCGGGGACGAAAAGGCAGTCGGACACCGCGCCCCCGTCGTGGCTGCGCGGTTAAAACCGTGTTCAGGGTAACATCTGCCCTGTCCGCCTGCTCATTTTTGTGTGCTGCAACAATACGGCGGCAAGGCTCAGCCCGCCGGCAACAGCTGCACCAGCGCATGGTGGATGGTGGCGGCGGTTTGCAGTGGATGTTCCAGCGGAAACAGGTGGCTGCCTTGCTGCTGGTGCAGCTGCATGGCGAAATGCTGCTGCATGAAGCGGATGTCCGCCGCACGCACCACATCGGATTGTGTCCCGGCAATAAAGGCCGTCGGCACCGTAAGCCGGCCACGATGGCGCGGAAAATCATGCGGCAGGCCGCAGTAGATCTGATGTTCGATCTGCGGACGAAACTTCAGCTGACGGCCACCCTGGCCATTGTCCACCGTGCCATGCCGGGCATAATCGGCCAGGCAGTCCGGATCAAACCGGGCGAAAGCCGGCTTGCGGGCAAAGTAGTCCTGCACCATGTCCACGCTGGCCCAGTTATCACGCCGGCGCAGGGTGTTGCCACCTGGCGTGACACGGTCGATAAAGCCCAGTTTCTTGGCCAGCCAGATGCCCAGCGAGCGGCGCGGCCCCATCAGCGGCGAATCCAGAATCACCAGGGCCTTGAACAGTTCCGGCCGCCTGAGCGCCGCGTAAAACAGCAGGAAACCGCCCAGCGAATGGCCGACGCCGATAATCGGCGTGGCATAATGCTGCCCGATGTGCTGGATGAGCTCCTCCACCAGATTCGGCCAGCAATCGCTGACTGGAAAGCGTGGATCATGGCCGATGGTATCCTGCCAGCCCAGCTCGTAGTCGGTGGCCAACGCTCCCAGCAGCTTGCCATAGACCGTGGCCGGAAAACTATTGGCATGCGCAAAATGAATGATGTCCCGCATGATGTGATGTTTCGCCCATATTGTGTTGTTGTGGGTCGATACTACCGTAAAATGGCGGCTGTCCCGCCCGTGTGCGCAACTTGCCACGGGGCGGCAGGAACCCGGCAGCTGCCTGCTGGTCAACCCTTGCTCTACCAAACTGAACGCCGCCATGCCCCAGTCTCTGTTACGCCTGTTTTCTCCCTTGCTGCGCCTGCTGGCCCTGATAAGCCTGCTTGGCAGCAGCCTGCCAGCGCTGGCGATCAACCAGGAAGACCTGCTGCCTCCGGAAAAAGCCTTTGCCGTCAGCGTGGAGCGCCAGGCCGACCACTTGCTGCTGCAACTGACTGTGGCCGACAACTATTATGTCTACCGCGACCGGATCTCCTTCAGCACCGAACCGGCGGGCCTTACCGGTCAGCCGCAACTGCCGGTGGGCAAGGAAAAGCACGATCCCTTTTTTGGCAAGCAGGTGATCTACCTGGGCAAGCAGCTGATCAAGCTGCCGCTGACTGCCGGCGCGCCGGCGCGCTTCCAGCTGAATGTCAAACTGCAAGGCTGCTCCACCGCTGGCGTGTGCTACCCGCCTTATACCCATCATCTGAATATCGACAGCTACGGCAGCGCGCAGAACGGAGGCGACTGGCTGGCGGATGCCACGCCGGGAAAGCCGGCGGGTAGCAGCGGCAATCTGGCGGCCAAGGGCTGGCTGGCCACGCTGGGCAGCTTTTTGCTGGCCGGCTTGGGCATGGCCTTCACCGCCTGCATGTATCCGCTGCTACCCATTGTTTCTTCGCTGATTGCCGGCGAAGGCCAGCACATTACCCGCCGGCGCGGCTTCTGGCTGTCGCTGACTTATGTGCAGGGCCTGGCGCTCAGCTATACCGTCATCGGCGTGATTGCCGGGCTGACTGGCTCGCTGCTCACCGTCTGGCTGCAGCAGCCGGCAGTCATCCTGTCGGCCAGCGTGCTGATGGTGGTGTTTGCGCTGTCGATGTTTGATCTGTACACCATCCAGTTGCCATCGGCGCTGCAGTCGCGGCTGGCCGATGCCTCCAATCGCCTGTCCGGCGGCAAGCTGGCCACGGTATTCGGCATGGGGGTGCTGTCCGCGCTGATCATCGGCCCCTGTGTCGCTCCGCCACTGGCGCTGGCGCTGGGCTATATCGGCAGCACCGGCGATGCCGTGCTGGGCGGTGCGGCGCTGTATGCCATGGCACTGGGGCTGGGCCTGCCCTTGCTGCTGATCGGCACCTTTGGTGGCCATGTGCTGCCGCGTGCCGGCAGCTGGATGAAAGCAGTCAAGGCCAGTTTCGGCGTGCTGATGCTGGGCCTCGCCATCTGGATGGCCAGCCCCTTCCTGCCGGCCAGCCTGGTGCTGCTGCTGTGGGCTGCGCTGTGCGTGGGCTGCGCGGTGTTTCTCAAGGCATTCGAAACCCTGCCCGGCAATGCCCATATCAGCCACAAGCTGGGCAAGGGGCTGGGGCTGCTGCTGTTTCTGGTGGGTGCGGCCCAGCTGGCCGGTGCGCTGGCAGGCGAATCCGATCCACGCTATCCGTTGAAATGGTTGGCCGGCAACAAGGCTCAGGCCGGCGTCAGCCAGTCCATGCATTTTGGTCCGGTCAACGACAGCGCCGGCCTGGATGCCGCGCTGGCCGAGGCCCGTGCCCAGGGCAAACCGCTATTGCTGGATTTCTATGCCGACTGGTGCGTGTCGTGCAAGGAAATGGAAAGCGACACCTTCCCCGCCCCTGCGGTGGCAGCCAAGCTGCAAAGCTATGTGCTGTTGCGTGCCGATGTCACCGCCAACCTGCCGGCCCATCAGGCCCTGCTCAAACGTTTTGGCCTGTATGGCCCGCCCGGCATCATCCTGTTTGACCCGTCAGGTCAGGAAAAAGGCCGGGTGATCGGCTTTACCCCGGCTGCCGATTTTGCCCGCCAACTGTAAACCATCCCGCAGTAACCCAAACGTCATTAAAATTTGTCAGCCTTATCGCTAATATCGAGGATCAGCATGGGCAGGGCCTGAACCGCGTGCGGGCGGACCCTGTCCTGCATGGCATGTTGCTTGCTTGGTGCAGTGCAAATATCGGGCCGTACTGACAGGCCATACCCGCAGGGTGTGCGCCGCTAATGAAACCGCAGATGAATGTTGGGGGGAGAGTGATGGGTCTCATGTTTTGGGCTAAGACTGATCAGGCAGCAGCGACCGGGCCACAAGATGCCGTGTCAGAGGATACCTTGCGCCGTACCGTCACCGCGCTGGCCGAGCGCGTTGGCCGGCTGGGCATTGAATCGGTGGAAATAGATGGCCGGGTGGACACGGTGCATGAGCGGGCCACCAGCCGTACGGAGAAAATGGCTTCGATGGTCGAGGCGGTACATTCCCTGTCCGGTGCCAACACCCGTATCGGCAATGCCGCCGAATCCACCCATAAAAATGCCAGCGAAGCCGCCAGCTGCATGGAAGAAACCCGCGCCACGGTCAAAGTGGCACTGGATGCCATTCTTGAGCTGGTTGACGGTGTGGGCCAGATCGAAGCCAAGCTGCCGGAAATCCTCACCTCGCTGGAACATGTCTCCCAGGTTTCCAAAACGGTCAACGATGTCGCCAAACAGACCAATCTGCTGGCGCTGAATGCCTCCATCGAAGCCGCACGCGCCGGGGAAGCCGGCCGTGGTTTTGCCGTGGTGGCCGACAACGTCAAGAACCTTTCCGCCCAGACCGAAGGCGCGGTGCAAATGATTCAGGCCACGCTCAGTGCGCTCAGCAGCCAGGTGGATTCGCTGATCGCCAACAGTCGCTCCGCCTCGCAAGTGGCGCAGGCAGCACGCTCCGGCACTGGCGAGATTGGCTCTGCCGTTACCCGCATTGACCAGATCAGCAAGGACCTGGCCCAGGTCAAGCAATCGGTGGCCGGGATTGTGGAAGAGGCGGTAGGCAACCGCGAACACTGCCGGCAGATCGAAGAAGAAATCCGGCTTGTGGCAGAAACCACCCGGGAATCGCTGAAGGATATCGAAGTCATCAAGGGCCATACTGGCTCCCTGTTGAACATGAGCGAAGATCTGGTGTCGCTGACTTCCGAAGCCGGTATCAAAACGGTGGACACGCCGTTTATCGAGAAAATCGTGGCGGCGGCCAAGCAGGTGTCCACACTGTTTGAAGACGCGGTAAAACGCGGCGACATTTCCATCAATGATCTGTTCGACACCCAGTACCAGCAACTGCCGGATATCACCCCTCCGCATTACCTGACGCGCCACACCGAGTTCTGCGCCCGCCATCTGGCGTCTTTGTGTGACCAGATAGTCGACACCTCGCCCGATATCATCGCCTGCACACCGGGCGACATGAACAATTACTATCCGATCATCAACCGGGAATTTGCCAAACCACCCACCGATGACCCGGTATGGAATGCGGCCAACTCCCGCGCCAGAACACGTCAGCTGGACCGCACCTCGCTCAACCAGATGAAAACCAAGAAGCCCTTCCTGGTACAAACCTACCGCCGCAATATGGGTGGTGGCCGCTTTGACCTGATGAAGAACTATTCGGCCCCCATCATGGTGCAGGGCAGGCAGTGGGGCGTGCTGCGCATCATGGTCAAGGTGAGATGAACGGGCCTTGCAGGCCAGGAACATGGTTTTCCGGGTGGCGCTGGCTTGAAGTCCTCAGGTTGATCCATTAACGTGTCACACCAACGGGCAGGCCTTGTGCCTGCTTTTTTTACTCAGACTCCGGATTTCCTCATGACGCCCAAACCCTTCCCCAGCATCAGTGTGATGGCCGTATTGCGCATCGCCGTGATGGGCCTGCTCATCCTGTCCTGCATCAAGGTGATCCAGCCCTTTCTGGGAGCACTGACCTGGGCCGCCATCATCGCCATCTCGGCCTGGCCGCTGTTTACCCGCCTGCGCCTGCGCCTGAATGGTCGCGCCAAGCTGGCCGCCATCCTGATTGTCGGCGGACTGTCGCTGACCCTGGCCATTCCCATCGGGCTGATGGCGCTGACGCTGGCCGATACCATCCCGCAGCTCACCAATATGTCGCGTGATCTCACCAGCTTTCATCTGCCGGATGCGCCAAACTGGGTCAGCACCCTGCCGCTGGCCGGCGACAGCCTGCACAAGTTCTGGCTGAGCGTGCAGGCCGACCTGCCCGGTTTCATCGAAAAAATCCGTCCGGCCATCAACAAGGCGGCGCTGTGGGCGCTGGAGGGCGGCGCCTCGGCCAGCCTCAGCATGCTGGAAATCGTGCTGGCCATCGTCATTGCCGGCCTGTTGCTGATCAATGGCGACAAGCTGTGGGACGGGGCCGAACTGGCCATCAGCAAGCTGGGCGGTGCCACCGCGGACGAGCTGCCGGAAGTCATCGCCCGCACCATCCGCAGCGTCACCACCGGCGTGGTGGGCACCGCCCTGGCGCAGACCGTGCTGTGCGTGATCGGCCTGCTGATTGCCGGGGTGCCCGGTGCGCTGGTACTGGGGTTTCTCTGCTTCATCGTGGCCGTGGCGCAGTTGCCTACCCTGCTGATCTGGCTGCCGGCTGCGCTGTGGGTGTTCTACACTGGCCAGACCGGGCTGGGCATCTTCCTGCTGGTATGGGGTTTCCTGCTGGTCAACACCATCGACAATGTGCTCAAGCCGCTGCTGATCAGCCAGGGGGCGCAAATGCCGCTGTCCATCATTTTCATGGGGGTGATCGGCGGCTTGCTGGCCTGGGGCCTGCTGGGCCTGTTCATCGGCCCCACCCTGCTGGCCGTGGGCTTTACCTTGTTCCAGCACTGGCTGCGTCCGGAGAATTACCCGGAGCATGCCGAAGAGTCCGAGCCCCCATGCGATGTTGTACAAGAAGAGCGTCAGTCCTGAAACGCGCAAAGGCATGCCATGCAAACCTTGGTCATGACATCCAAAATCGACCTGTGGCTGGTGGCGGTAGCCGTAATAGCCACGGCCATGGTAGTGGTGGCTGCGACTTGTGCTCCGCTGGCTGATACAGGAAAAATTCTGGGCATCCTGCTGAGCGGCATACCGCTGCTGCTGTTGCTGTGGTATCCGCTTAGCAATACCCAATACACGCTGGATAAGCATAGCCTGATGGTGCGCAGTGGCTTGTTCCGCTGGAACATCCCGCTCTCTGCCATCAAAAGCGTCACGCCAAGCCGGGACATGGCCTCGGCACCTGCGCTATCGCTAGACCGGCTGCTGATTCGCTATTCCCAGGATGGTCAGGCCAAAAGCATCCTGATTTCCCCGCTAGACCAGACTTTGTTCATGCAAAGACTGGACACGCTGAGATCGCAAACTTCCCCAGCAGAAAACTGACTCTGCGTGGTCTGACATGGCCAGCACACCGCAGCGGTCCATGACAGTAGTCAGCCCGGTCATCAGGCACGGGCTGACAGCACACCATCCAGCCTTACAGCAGTTCCAGCGCCACCGCCGTAGCCTCGCCACCACCAATGCACAGGCTGGCCACACCGCGCTTGCCACCATGCTGACGCAGAGCCGACAGCAACGTCACCATCACCCGCGCTCCGGATGCGCCGATGGGGTGGCCCAGCGCACAGGCCCCACCATGCACATTCACCTTGGCATGCGGTAGTTGCAGATCATGCATGGCCACCATGGTGACCACGGCAAAGGCTTCGTTGATTTCAAACAGGTCGACATCGCCCACCGTCCAGCCGGTCTTGGCCAGCAGCTTGCGGATGGCCCCCACCGGCGCAGTGGTAAACAGCCCCGGTTCCTGCGCATGGGTAGCATGGGCCAGCAGCCGCGCCAGCGGTTTGAGGCCGCGCCGCGCCGCTTCGCTGGCGGTCATCAACACCAGCGCCGCCGCGCCATCGGAAATGGAGCTGGAATTGGCTGCGGTCACCGTGCCGTCCTTGCTGAACGCCGGCTTGAGGCTGGCAATCTTGTCGAGGCGGGCCTTGAGCGGCTGCTCGTCGATATCCAGCGCCTGCTCGCCGGTTTTGCCCGTCACCACCACCGGGGTAATTTCCTCACGGAAGCGCCCGGCGGCAATCGCCTCCTGCGCACGGGTAAGCGAGGCGATGGCAAAGGCGTCCTGCGCCTCGCGGCTGAAGCCATACTCGCCAGCACAGTTTTCGGCAAACACCCCCATCAGCTTGCCCTTGTCGTAGGCATCTTCCAGCCCGTCCAGAAACATATGGTCCTTGATCTCGCCATGCCCCAGCCGCAGGCCGCCACGTGCCTTGGGAATCAGATAGGGCGAATTGCTCATGCTCTCCATGCCACCAGCCACCATCACGCTGGCCGAACCGGCCAGCAGCAGATCGTGCGCCAGCATGGCGGCTTTCATGCCGGAGCCGCACATCTTGTTGATGGTGGTGCAGCCAGCCGCCAGCGGCAGGCCGGCACCCAGCGCGGCCTGGCGGGCCGGAGCCTGGCCCTGGCCGGCGGGCAGCACGCAGCCCATGATGACTTCATCGACATCCGTTGCCGGCACGCCGGCACGCTCCACTGCCGCGCGAATGGCGGCGGCGCCCAGCTGGCTGGCGGTCTGTCCGGCAAACATGCCCTGAAAGCCGCCCATGGCGGTACGGGCCATGCCCACAATGACAATCGATTCTTGCTGTTGCATTTGCGTTTTCCTTCCTGAATGGCTTGCTTGCCCGGCTAATGTCTTCTGTCTTCAAACTGCCTGTTTGCCCAGTGCTTTTTCGCACTGGCTGCGGATCTGGCCGATCTCGCCCAGCACCACCCTGATGTCATCCAGCTGTTCCTGTAATTGCTGTTCCTTACGGCTGAGAATGCGGATGAATTCGCGCAGCTGCGGCTCGTCGTTGCTGGCAGCGTCGTACAAATCAAACAGCTCGCGGATTTCCAGCAAGGACAGGCCGATGCGCTTGCCACGCAAAATCAGCATCAGCCTTACCCGGTCGCGCCGGCTGTAAATGCGGCGCTGCCCTTCCCGCGCTGGCTCAAGCAAGCTCTGGTCTTCGTAAAAGCGGATGGTGCGCGTGGTGACATCAAACTCACGCGCCAGCTCGCTGATGGTAAAGGTCTGTTCAGCCATGACCCTGCTCCCTGTTGTTGTTTTGGCCCTGCATAAAGCCATGGACAAGGGCGGATTGCGCCACTGCCCTGCTTTCTCTTCCCTGATGGCTGATTGTTGATTGACGTTGACGTAAACGTCAAGTTATTGTGATAAAAACAACGCAGGAGAAGCACAGATGAGCATCCTCAACATCGCCGTCGTCGGTGCCGGCACCATGGGCAACGGCATTGCCCAGGTTTTCGCCATGCATGGCTTTGACGTGAAACTGGCCGACGTCAGTGAGCCCGCCCTGCACAAGGGGCTGGCCGCCATCCACAACAGCCTCAGCCGCATGGCCAAGAAAGGCAGCATTGCCGAAGCGGACATCGCCGGCATCCTGACGCGCATCCACCCCACCACCCGGCTGGCCGAGCTGGCCGACCGCGACCTGGTGGTGGAAGCCGCCACCGAAAACCCGGCGATCAAGGAGTCCATCTTCCGCGAGCTGGGCAATATCGTGCGCGCAGATGCCATTCTGGCCTCCAACACCTCGTCCATCTCGCTCACCCGCATTGCCGCCTGGGTGCCGCAGCCAGAACGGGTGGTGGGCATGCACTTCATGAACCCGGTGCCACTGATGCAGCTGGTGGAAATCATCCGCGCCATCCAGACCGCCGACCACACCTACCAGAAGGTATTCGAGCTGGCGGTGGCACTGGGCAAAACCCCGGTGACGGTAAAAGACGGCCCGGGCTTTGTTTCCAACCGCATCCTGATGCCGATGATCAACGAAGCCGCTTTTGCCCTGTTCGAAAACCTGGCCACGGCGGAAGACATCGACACCGTGATGAAACTGGGCATGAACCACCCCATCGGCCCTTTGGCGCTGGCCGACCTGATTGGCCTCGACACCTGCCTGTCCATCATGGACATCCTTTATACCGAATTCCGTGACAGCAAATACCGCGCCTGCCCGCTGCTGGCACAGCTGGTGGCGGCCGGCCAGCTGGGTCGCAAGAGCGGCAAGGGTTTTTATCACTACGACTGACATACCAAGACGGCACACAAGCCGCCAAGCACAGGAGAGTTGCAGATGAAACAGGCTGTTCCCAGCGTCAAGCTGTTGATCAACGGTGAATTCGTCGAATCGCACAGTCAACAGTGGCGCGACATCATCAACCCGGCCACGCAAGAAGTGCTGGCACGGGTCCCCATGGCCACCGCAGGGGAGGTCGAGGCCGCGGTAGCCAGCGCCAAAACCGCCTTTGCCAGCTGGAAGAAAACCCCCATCGGCAGCCGCGCCCGGATTTTCCTCAAGTACCAGCAGCTGATTCGCGAGCACATGAAGGAACTGGCCGCCCTGCTGACGGCGGAACAGGGCAAAACCCTGGCCGATGCCGAGGGCGATATCTTCCGTGGGCTGGAAGTGGTGGAACACGCCGCCAGCATTGGCAACCTGCAACTGGGCGAATATGCCGAAAACGTGGCCGGCGGGGTGGATACCTACACCGTGCAACAGCCGCTGGGCGTGTGTGCCGGCATCACCCCCTTCAACTTCCCGGCGATGATTCCGCTGTGGATGTTCCCGATGGCCATTGCCACCGGCAATACCTTTGTGCTGAAACCGTCCGAACAGGACCCGATGGTGACCATGCGGCTGGTGGAGCTGGCCTTGCAGGCTGGCATCCCGGCTGGGGTGCTGAATGTGGTGCATGGCGGCGAAGCGGTGGTGAATGCCATTTGCGACCACCCGGACATCAAGGCCATTTCCTTTGTCGGCTCCAGCCGCGTCGGCACCCACGTTTACCACCGCGCCAGCCTGGCCGGCAAACGTGTGCAATGCATGATGGGCGCCAAGAACCACGCCATCGTGCTGCCGGATGCCAACAAGGAACAGGCGCTGAACCAGCTGACCGGCGCGGCATTCGGCGCGGCAGGCCAGCGCTGCATGGCCTTGAGCGTGGCAGTGCTGGTGGGTGAAGCACGCAGCTGGATTCCAGACCTGGTGGCCAAGGCCAAGTCCCTGCGCGTGGGCGCAGGCAAGGACAACCCGGACCTGGGCCCGCTGATTTCCTGCGCTGCCCGCGAACGGGTAAGCAGCCTGATCAATCAGGGCGTGGCCGAAGGCGCGGTGCTGGAGCTGGATGGCCGGGAAGTGCAAGTGGATGGCTACCCGGACGGCAACTTTGTCGGCCCCAGCATTTTCTCGGGTGTTAGCACCGACATGGCCATTTACCAGCAGGAAATCTTCGGCCCGGTACTCTGCCTGCTGGCCGTGGACACGCTGGAGGAGGCCATTGCCATCATCAATGCCAACCCCAATGGCAACGGCACCGCCATCTTCACCCAGAGCGGCGCTGCGGCACGGCGCTTCCAGGAAGACATCGACGTGGGTCAGGTCGGCATCAATGTGCCGATTCCGGTGCCGGTGCCGCTGTTCAGCTTTACCGGCTCGCGCGGCTCCAAGCTGGGCGACCTCGGCCCTTACGGCAAGCAGGTCATCCTGTTTTATACCCAGACCAAAACCGTCACCAGCCGCTGGTTCGACGACGAGGCCAGCAGCGGCAAGGTGCACACCACCATTTCACTGCGCTGACCTGCGCAGAAATGAACTGATAAACGCAGACCGCTTCACGTCAGATAAAACAAGACAGCAGCAGGCCGCCCTCCCCCACCGGCCCGGCTGCTGCAAGAGGAGAAACCGACATGGACTTTGCACTCAACGAACAGCAACTGGCCTTCCAGGACAGCGCGCGCGACTTTGCCGTCAGCCGTCTGGCACCGTTTGCCGCCGAATGGGACCTGGAAGAAACCTTTCCGCTCGCCACCATCCGCGAAGCCGGCGACATGGGCTTTCTTGGCCTGTACACCCCGGAAAGCCACGGTGGGCTGGGCCTGTCGCGGCTGGATGCGGCCATCGTGTTTGAAGAACTGGCGGCAGGCTGCACCTCCACCGCCGCCTATCTCACCATCCACAATATGGTGAGCTGGATGATTGCCAGCTTCGGCAGCCCGGCTCTGGCCGGGGAATGGGTGCCGCGCATGGTGAGCGGCGAGCTCTTGGGCAGCTACTGTCTGACCGAGCCGGGTGCCGGCTCCGATGCCGCCTCGCTCAAGACCCGCGCCGACAAACAGGGCGAAGTCTATGTGCTGAACGGCAGCAAGATGTTCATCTCCGGCGCCGGCAGTACCGATGTGCTGGTGGTAATGGCCCGCACCGGCGGCCCCGGCCCCAAAGGCGTGTCGGCCTTTGTGGTACCCGCCAATGCGCCCGGCGTGCAGTACGGCAAGAAGGAAAAGAAAATGGGCTGGAACAGCCAGCCTACCCGCGCCATTACCTTCGACAATGTCGAAATTCCGGCAGGCAACCTGCTGGGCGAAGAAGGCATGGGCTTTGCCTATGCCATGAAGGGGCTGGATGGCGGCCGCATCAATATCGCCACCTGCGCCGTGGGCACCGCCCAGGCCGCACTGAATGCCGCCCAGCGCTATGTGCAGGAGCGGCAACAGTTTGGCCAGCCGCTGGCCGACTTCCAGACCGTGCAGTTCCGCCTGGCCGACATGCTGACCGAGCTGGTGGCCGCACGCCAGATGGTACGTCTGGCAGCGTTCAAGCTGGACAGCGGCAGCACCGACGCCAGTGCCTACTGTGCCATGGCCAAGCGCTTTGCCACCGATCTGTCATTCAATGTCGCCAATAATGCCTTGCAGCTGTTTGGCGGCTATGGCTATCTGAAGGACTTCCCGCTGGAACGCCATGTACGCGACGCCCGCGTGCACCAGATACTGGAAGGCACCAACGAGGTGATGCGCATGATAATCGCCCGGCAGCTGCTGAAGGACGGCGCGCTGGAAAACCTCCGTTGAGAACCCTTATGCACCCTGTTTGTGTGGTGCATGTTGCAATACAGGCTTGATGTTGACGACGCAGCCACGACCCCATCAAGCCTGCCGCCGGATGGCAGGACCGAGGTATTAAGAGCTGCTAACAAAACATCGTAGAGAACCCGGGCCAAGGCGCGCCGCCGCAGACA
>NZ_RFAR01000077.1 GCF_003693445.1 Aquitalea palustris
GGCGGGGGGATTGGGAATAGATGGGAAGGCTGCGGAAGCAATCACTTAGTCGAAAGGCCCGGCTTTGCCGGGTCCAGTACAAGCGCACCAAATAACTTTGTCAGCAGCCTGAAAAGGGACACCACAGGGTGTCCCTTTTACTGACTGACAGGCGGCCAATCAGCCCGGCCCGGTGATATCAGTCATACCAGTTGCTGCGCGCACTCTGCCGGGCACGCGACTGCGCCTGGGCGGCCAGGCGCACTGCCACATTGGCAGCGCCGTATTGCTGGTAACCAGACCGCCGTTGCAGCAGTTCAAAGAAGAAGCGATCTTCAAACTGGGCGGTGTACACATGCAGCATTTCACCGCCCTGGGCATCGCGGTCGTACAGGATGTTGGCCGCCGCCAGGCTGGCGACAAACGCATCCGGCAGATCGAAGCGCGCTGCCAGGTCGTCGTAGTAATTGCGTGGAATCTCCAGCAAGGGCACGCCGCTGTCCCGCGCAGCCGCCACGGCGGCAAAGATGTCGTCGGTGGCAAAGGCAATGTGCTGCACGCCGGAGCCACGATAGGTGGAAACCGAGCGGGCAATGGCGGTATTGCGGTTTTCCGAAATATTGAGCGGAATGCGGATGCTGCCATCCGGGCTGTGCAGCACGCGGCTTTTCACCAGTCCGTACGGGTCGGGCAGCACGTGTTCGTTTTCGGCCTGGAAGCCATACACGGCGCGGAAGAACAGCATCCAGGCATCCATGGATTCCGCCGGCAGGCCCAGCGCGAAATGGTCGATGCTGCTGAGCAGGCCCGGCTTGGCCTCGGCCCCCGGCAGCATGTCGAAGTCGGACTGGTAAATGCTGCTGCCGTCCGTACCCGGGTCTACCAGATATTGCAGGCTGCCATCCGGCGCGCGCACAGCCGGGATTTGGCGCTCATTGGGGCCGACACGGCTTTCAAAGGAGCGGGCGCGATACTGCTTGGCACGCTGCAAGGCCTGGGCACTGTCATTCACCCGGAAGGCGGACGCACACAAGGACGGGCCATGCGCCACGAAGAAGGCGTTGGCGAAGGAATCCGGCTCGGAGTTCAGGATCAGGTTGATATCACCCTGGCGGTACAGGTTGACGCTCTTGGACTTGTGCTGGCCGGCGTGGGCAAAACCCAGCTTGCCGAACCAGCGCGCCAGACGGCTGGCGGCGGCCTCGTCCACGGCGAATTCCAGAAACTCCACGCCGCTGTACTGTGGCTGCGCCGCCGGTACAAACAGCTGCGGCAACACGGCAGCGGCTGTCGGCTCGGCACTGGCAGACAGCCGGGCGCGGGTGACTTCTTCCAGATACAGCAGGCCACGGCGGCCATCGGCAGCGGTACCGCCAGTGGGGGCGGCGCGGAAACCGTCGTTGAAGATTTCCAGACTCAGCGGGCCCTGGTAGCCGCTTTGCAGGATGGGCCCCAGGAAAGCCGGCAGGTCAAACTCGCCCTGACCGGGGAAGCAGCGGAAATGGCGGCTCCACTCCAGCACGTCCATATTGAGGATGGGCGCGTCGGCCAGTTGCAGGAATACGATCTTGTCGCCCGGAATCTCCGGCAGGCGCGACAGGTCGTCCTTGATCGACAGCGTGTGGAAGCTGTCCAGAATCACCCCCAGATTGGGGTGGTCCACCGTTTTGACGATGTCCCATACCTGGCGGTAGGAGTTCACATGCTGGCCCCAGGCCAGCGCCTCGTAACCCACCAGCACTTCGTGCTTGGCCGCCAGCTCGGCCAGCTGGTGCAGGTCGTCGGCAAGCACCGCGTTATCGCGAATCACATCCGGCTGCACATTGCTGCACACCAGAATGCGGTCGGTACCCAGCTCGTGCATCAGCTCGAACTTGCGTTCGGCCCGTTCCAGATTGTGTTGCAGCCGGTCGCGGCGGCAGCCTTCGAAGTCGCGGAAGGGCTGGAACAGCATGATCTGCAAACCCAGCTCCTGACACAGGCGGCGTACGTCACGTGGCGAGCCGTCGAAATACAGCAGGTCGTTTTCAAAGATTTCTACGCCCTGAAAGCCGGCAGCGGCAATCGCCTCCAGTTTCTCGGGTAGGGTTCCGCTCAGAGAAACGGTGGCAATACAGTGTTGCATGGTGGTCATCCTCAATGGAGAAACTGGCGCTGGCGGCGCACCGCTCTGGGTCTGAGTCCGCGGCTGGCGATGCTGCCGGTTTACATATTTCGTACCAACAGGTACATTTCAATCTTAGCGTGAAAATTTTCACTGCACCAGAGCGTTTCCCTATTCCCGCCATCCCGCATGCTGCCCGCACAGTGTGCGAGGTGCATGCCGCCAGCCACGGCAATCCAACAAAAAGACCAACACATGCCTGCATCCACATCCACTGCCCGCGCGCTGCTGCTGGGCCTGATCGGCCAAAGCATCCAGGGCTCGCGCTCGCCACAGTTGCACGAAGAAGAAGCCCGCCAGCAGGGCCTGCGCTGCCTGTATCAATTACACGACCTGCCGCTGGATACCAGCACAGGGCAGCTCTCCACCTTGCTGGCCGCCATGCAGGCCGTCGGCTATGCCGGCTGCAACATCACCCATCCGTTCAAGCAGACGGTGCTGGACTGTCTGGACAGCCTGTCCGATGACGCGGCCGCCATCGGCGCGGTAAATACCGTGCAGTTTCGCGAGGGCAAACGCATCGGCCACAACACCGACTGGTGGGGTTTTGCCCAGTCCTTCCAGCAGCAGTGGCCGCAGGCGCGGCTCGAGCACGTGGTACAACTGGGCGCAGGTGGTGCGGGTGCGGCGGTGGCCCATGCCATCCTCACCCTGGGTTGCCAGCAACTGACCCTGCACGATGCCGATCCCGCCCGCGCCAGCGCACTGGCCGCGCGACTGAACCAGCGTTTTGGTGAGCAACGGGTAGTAGTGGCCGACGATGTGGCTAAGGCACTGGCGGCGGCTGACGGCCTTATCCAGGCCACACCCATCGGCATGCAAGGCCACCCCGGCCTGCCGCTGCCGGTGGAATGGCTGCACCCGGCACTGTGGGTGGCCGACGTGATTTATTTCCCGCGCGAAACCGCCCTGCTCAAGGCCGCAAATGCCTTGGGCTGCGCTACCATGAATGGCGGGGGCATGGTGGTGTACCAGGCTGCGGGCGCATTCCGCCTGTTCAGCGGTCTGACACCGGATGCCCAGCGCATGGCCCAGCACTTTGCCCGGCTGACCGACTGAACTGACTCCCCCTGAACCCGCAGCCCTTACCAGACAGGTTCCCCATGTCCGACACCCTTCCCTTTACGCCCCTGCCCAATCCCATGGGTACGGACGGCATCGAGTTCGTCGAATTTGCCACCTCCGATCCGGACGCCCTGGGCCAGCTGCTGCGGGCCATGGGCTTTCGCTGCACCGCCCGGCATCGCTCCAAGCAAGTGTTGCTGTACCGGCAGGGCGACATCAACTTCATCGTCAATGCCGAACCGGACAGCTTTGCCCAGCACTATGCGCAACAGCGTGGCCCTAGCATTTGCGCCATTGCCCTGCGGGTGAAGGATGCCCGTGCCGCCACCCTGCGTGCACGTGAGCTGGGGGCATGGGAAGTGGACATGGGCAGCGGCGTCATGGAACTGCACATTCCGGCGTTTCAGGGTGTGGGTGGTTCGCTGCTTTATCTGGTGGATCGCTACGGCGAGCACTCGATTTACGATGTCGATTTCCTGCCTCTGCCGGCAAAGGAAGAAAACGAGCATGCCAGCCTGGACAGTATCTGGCAGCTGACGCAGAGCGTACCTGGCGAACGCATCAGCGACTGGCAGGACTTCTACCAGCACCTGTTTGGTTTTGTGGCGGGGGAAGAACAGCCCGACCGCAGCGGCGTGCTGTACAGCCCCTGCGGCAAGATCCGCCTGCTGCTACAGGCCACACAGCTGGAAGGCGCGCTCAGTGAGGGCCTGACCGCGGTCACGCTCAGCAGCATCAAGCTGGACCATACCCTCCAACACTTGCAGCAGCAGGGCCTGTCACTGCGGCAGGAGCAGGACGGGCAACAGCTGGTATTCCAGCTGGAACATGCCACTTTGCTGGGCTTCGCCATCCGACAAGCCGAGGGGAACTGAAATGGACGCCAGACGTTTTGCCATCGACACCGCCCCCTTGCAGGGCAGCCTGCAGGACAAATTGCAGGCCATGTCCGCCGCTGGTTTCTCCCAGCTGACGCTGTGGGCGCAAGACCTGATGAGCGAGCCGGAAGGTGGCCTGGCGCAAACCGTACGCACCGTGCGCCACAGCGGCATGAAAGTCATCGGCTTCGAGGCGCTGCGCGACTTCGAAGGCATGAGCGGCCGCTTTCTGGAATACAAGATCGACCTGGCCAAAACCATGATGCGTATGATGCAGCAGGTGGGGGCCGAATTACTGGTGGTATCGGCCACCACCTCGCCCAATGCGGCGGGCGATCTGGAAACCACCGCCGCCCATCTGCGCCTGCTCTCCACACTGGCTACGCCCTTGGGTATCCGTATCGGTTTCGAGCCGCTGGCCTGGGGCCGCTATGTGCACGACTACCATGTGGCCTGGCAGGTGGTGGAAATGGTGAACCGGCAGAACGTAGGCCTGGTACTGGACAGCTTCCACCTGTTTGCCCGTGGCATTCCGCTGGACGATTTGTACCGCATCCCCATGCACAAGCTGTTTCTGGTGCAATTGTCCGACGCCATGAGCGACTACCTGCCACTGCTGGAAGAAATGGTGCACATCTCGCGTCACCAGCGTTCCTTCCCCGGCGAGGGCGTGCACAGCATGGCGCTGGTGGACATGCTGGTACGGCTGGAGATGGCCGGTTATCAGGGCAATTACGCCTTTGAAGTGGCCAATGACGAATTCCTGACGCAAGACGCGCACAGCGTGGCCAGCCGCGCCGCCCGCTCGGTAGACTGGCTGTGCCGCACCGTCAGCCAGCGCCTGCAGGACAGCGGCTGCTAAGCGCGGCTGACAAAACCCCCGCTCCTGCGTTGCGCCTCCTTGC
>NZ_RFAR01000078.1 GCF_003693445.1 Aquitalea palustris
GCAGTGTACTGTCTGCGTCGGCGCGCCTTGCCCCAGGGGCGCTACGCTATTTTGTTCGCCGCTCTTACTGTAATCGGCCGGCCTTGCCAGTGGAAACAAGGAAAACTGCGTTACTTATTCAGCAAGCCGGGGATGGCATCTGCCATCACCTTCCAGACAGTTCTGCAAACAGCACAAGCCGCCACGCCGCAAACACATAGCGAGCAATGCAGCTTGTTGTGCCCCCAGCCCAGTCGCCATTGGCCAGCGCAATGTGGTGACTGCCGATGATGACCGGCAGGCCGGACCATCTCGTTGTCATCCGATTTCATGGCTGTGCGTTATCCCTAAGGAATGGGCCCTGCTCCACCAGTGCGAACTTTAATAACGTCGTCATGTCGGACTGCTTTGATCCATGCTGTTCGTGGTATCGATTCAGGCCGCTTCCAAGCATGCCCGGCAACGCCCCCACTTCCACACGGAATAAACACAATGAAACGTCTTCTGCTTTGCTGTCTCCTTGCCACTACCCTGGCAGCCTGTTCCAGCACCACCCCCCAGCAAGCCGCCAGCACCGGCAGCAATGCCATCAATAAACCGAGCGCCACCCTGGCCACCACCGATGCTGCCAGCGCAGCCCAGGCGGCACTGAACCAGAAGATCGACGCCAATATGGCGGCAGCCCCCGGCTTTATCCCTTTTGCTGCAGGCGACAGCACGCTGGACCCGGTGGGCAAGGGGCAGATCCTGCGCCAGATCAGCAGCATCCAGGCCATGAAGAAGATCACCCTGCGTGGCTATTGCTACCGTGGCAGCTCGAACAAGGCCAAAGCACTGGCACACGCCCGTGCGGTTGAAGTCCGCGACTTCCTGGTGGCCTCCGGCGTATCTGCCAAGCGCATCACCCTTCGTATCAATACCGACAAGAAGCAGCACGGCGTGCAGATCGCCAGCAAGTAATCCGGCAGGCCTGCCCTCGGGCCTGACAGAAAAAGCCGGAGCGCAGTGCGCATCCGGCTTTGTTTTTGCTGCATTTGTTTTGCTGCAGGCGAATCACAAGGGGCCGCGCTCAGCCTGCTGGCGCTATACTGGCAGCATTGCCGCAAGCATCCATGGAGCCAGCATGTCCGCCCTTATCCGCCCGCGCTACACCGTCCTCATCTTGCCCTGCCTGTTACTGGCCGCCTGTGCCAGCACGCCAGGCGGCACACCAAGCACACCGGCTCCGCCCATGGTGGGCATGGCCAACCCCGCTTCGGTGTACTGCATCCAGCAGGGCGGCCACTTGCTACCGCAAAAAGACAATGCCGGGAATGAATATTCCCTGTGCCAGCTGGCGGATGGCCGGGTAGTCGAGGAATGGACGCTGTTCCGGCAACAACACCAGCCGCCACAGCCCTGACATACCCTTGCGCCGGCGACAAGCCGGCTGCCACCGCGCACTGGCGCATGACATCTTGCAAAAAAAGCGGGCCGGCAATATGCCGGCCCGCTTGTTCATCATGGCCGCTCAGGCTGCTGGCAGCGCTTCCTTGAACATGGCCTTGATGCCACGCAGCGCCTGACGGATGCGTGCTTCGTTCTCGATCAGCGCAAAACGCACGTACTCATCGCCCTGGTCACCAAAGCCGATACCGGGCGACACGCACACCTTGGCCTGCTCCAGCAGCAGGCGGGCAAATTCCAGCGAGCCCAGCTCGCGCCATTTTTCCGGAATACGCGCCCAGATATACATCGAGGCCTTGGGGCACTCCACCTGCCAGCCGATCTCGTTCAGCCCTTTCACCAGCACGTCGCGGCGCTGCTGGTATTTTTCGGCAATTTCACGCACGCACTGCTGGTCGCCTTCCAGCGCGGCAATCGCGGCCACTTGCAGCGGGGTGAAAGTACCGTAATCGTGGTAGCTCTTCATGCGTGCCAGCGCGGCCACCAGGTCGGGATTGCCCACCATGAAGCCGATGCGCCAGCCGGCCATGTTATAGCTCTTGCTGAGGGTGAAGAACTCCACCGCAATATCCTTGGCCCCCGGCACCTGCATGATGGACGGCGCCTTCCAGCCATCGAACACGATGTCGGCATAGGCCAGGTCGTGCACCACGAAGATGTCGTGCTTCTTGGCCAGCGCGATCACCTTTTCGAAGAAATCCAGCTCCACGCACTGCGCAGTGGGATTCGACGGGAAGCCCAGCACCATCATCTTGGGCTTGGGATAGCTACCACGGATGGCTTTTTCCAGCTCGGCAAAAAAATCGATGCCCGGTACCAGCGGTACCGAACGGATCTGCGCCCCGGCAATCACCGCACCGTAGATGTGAATCGGATAGCTGGGGTCCGGCACCAGCACGGTATCGCCGCCATCCAGCGTGGCCAGCATCAGGTGGGCCAGGCCCTCCTTGGAGCCGATGGTGACAATCGCCTCGCTATTGGGGTCGATGTCGACTTGGTAGCGGTCCTTGTACCAGCGCGAAATGGCGCGACGCAGGCGCGGAATGCCCTTGGAGGCGGAATAACCGTGGGTATCCGGGCGCTGCGACACTTCGTTGAGCTTGGCAACAATGTGCGGTGGCGTGGCGCCATCGGGATTGCCCATGCTCAGGTCGATGATGTCCTCGCCGCGCTGTCTGGCGGCCAGTTTCAGTTCGGCGGTGATATTGAAGACGTAGGGAGGGAGACGATCGATGCGCGCAAAGCGGCGCTTGCCTGCAGAGGAAGCCATGTGAACCTTTCACGTAAGCGCCCGGAACCGTCCGAGCGACGTTGCCCATGTAGGGGCAGGCTCATCGTAAAACCGGATGCTGCATGGCACAAGCATTTTTTGACGGCAGGCCGGCTTGACAAGGCCGGGGCGGGCCGCTCCAATCACAAGCCTTGCCCCAGCACGCCGGGCATCGCGAAAACAGGAAACATGGATCACAAGCCCAGTCTTGACCGCATCGACCTGAAAATCCTGGAAGTACTGCAGCGGGATGGCCGCCTGCCTTTTCAGCGGCTGTCCGAGCAGGTAAACCTGACCCCCCGCCCTTGCCTGGAAAGGGTGCGCCGTCTGGAAAAGGCCGGCATCATCAAGGGTTACAGCGCCATTGTCGAGCTGCCACGCAGCACACCGCCACTGGTGATTCTGGCGCAGGTGACGCTGGCCGACCATCTGGTATCCCAGCAAGCCTTCATTGCTGAAATCCAGCGCACCCCGCAAGTGCAGGATGGCTGGATGGTGAGCGGGACGGTGGATTTTCTGCTGCGCATCGGCTGCCAGCACATCGACGAATACCGCCAACTGGCCGATGCCTGGCTGGCCAGCACGGCGTTTCGCATCGAAAAAATCCTTACCACCACCGAATTGCAGCAGATCAAGCGCGACGGAATGGCACAGCCCTGAGCCGGCGGGTACTCATGGTCAGAAACGCAATGACAGGCAGGTCAAACCGCCATCCATCTTGCGGATTTCGCTGGTGTCAGTCTGGATGATGGGCAGGCCCAGTGCCTGCAACTGGCGCAGCGTGTGCGGATAGCCGCTGGGAGTGATCAGCGTGTCGTTGATCCACAGGGTATTGCCGGCATATTCCTCCTGCGGGCTGAGCACGATTTGTGCAAAGCCGCTGAATGCCGGGTTATTCACAGTATCTTCCGACAAAATCAGCGTATTTCGCCCCACATAGTTGACGATGGATTTCAGGTGCAGCCCCGCCCCGACCGGCACTGCCTGCACGCTATAGCCAAATTTCTCCACCGCTGCGGCAAACTGGCTGATACCCGCTTCGTTGGTGCGGCTGGACAGCCCGATAAAAAAACGCTTGTCCACCATCAGCACATCGCCACCATCCATACGCGCGCCCTCCCCCAGCCACACCGCATGACGAAAGCGCGAAACCAGCGGGGCGATGCTGTGGATTTCACCACGGCGCGATGGCGCGCCCGGATTGGTGATGATGGCCAGCTCCGGCATCAGCACAGCCACGTCTTCGACAAAATGCGCGTCCGGGTAGTCGGGCAAGGCCGGCAGCGTGGTCACGGTCAGTCCCAGCTGTAGCAGGATGTCGATATATTCACGGAACTGCTGCCGGGTCAGCGCCGGGTCAGGCGCCCCCAGGCTGGCCGTGGTCAGGCCATGAGCAACGGAATCGGCAGGCAGACGGGTAATGGCATGGGTAAAGTACATGGCAGGCTTTCCGCTAGAGTCAGCAAACACGACGGGCAAGGCCTGTCGTCCTGCCCACCATTCTAGGCAGCCCGCTGCAGTCAGAACGGTCGTTCTAGCGGCCGCTCACAGCCGGTTTGCGCTGTCATGGCGACGAACGCAGCCGAGCGCAGCCTTCATGCAGACCTGTCCAGTATCTGCCTGGCACACGCCTCATCGGTAACCAGTCCGGACAACCACTGGCCGCGCAGCACGGCCAGAATGGCGGCAGCCTTGCTTTCGCCGCCGGCAAAGGCAATCACCGGCCTTGGCGGCGGGCACGGCAAGGGCAAGCTGGTGACCCGCTGCTGGATATTGGTTTGCACCAGCCGGCCCTGGCTGTCGATGGGCCGGCCAATGATTTCCGCCACCGCATTCTGCGCCACCAGCGCATGGATCTCTTGCTGTTCCAGGAAGCCATCTTCCTGCAAGGCGCAGCCTTCGCCGATGGTGCCGATGCCGATGAAAGCCACATCCGCCTGCTGTGCCAGCTGCTCCACCACGCGATACAGGCGGTGATTACACCACTGTGCACGGTCTTCCGCGCTATCGGCATACAGCGGCGCGGGCAGCAGAAAGTATTTGCTCTGGGTTTTTTGCGAAGCCGGCAAGGCCACGTCGTAGCGGTTGGACGAGCCATCATGGGCAATGGTGCCAATCAGCGACACCAGCCGATGCTGCGGGCAATCCAGTGCCGGCAGTTCGTCGATGATGGCTTTCAGAGTGCGCCCCGAGCCCAGCTCCACCACCATGGGCTTGTCCTGGGTGAGATAGCGCTGGAAGATTTGTGCGCCGGCCACCGCCAGCTTGTGTTGCAGCTCGGCGGGCGAGTCCTGGTCGTGCGGCACCACCTCGCACAAGGCCAGGCCAAAGCGCGCCTGCAAGGCAGCCGCCAGCTCCAGGCAATCGGCCACCGGGTGCTGCACCGACACCTTGACCAGCCCGTTTTCCACCGCCGAGGCCAGCAGGCGTTGCGCCACCTGGCGCGACACATTCAGCTGCTCGGCCACCTCGTTCTGGTTCTTGCCTGCCACGTAATACAGCCAGGCAGCGCGCGCTGCCTGGTCCAGCTTGTCCTGTTGTCTGGCCATGTCCCCTCCTGCCGTTTTCCTGTCGGGCCTAGCCCTCACTGTCTGGCGTTGTACCACCGCCACCGCCCCCGGCGTCAAGCACTGCGTAAGGCCCTGGCAACTTCCTGGCTAACGGCATGCAATGCAACAAACGGGAACGCGCGGCCCTGCGCCCGCACATTTCAAGCCTGCCGCGCCTGCCAGCCTTTATGTGCAACGCAGCAAAAAATCCCGACAAATCATGATGCTATGCAGCATCTGCCGGCTTTTGCAAAAAGCGCTTGACAGTAAATTTCAAATTATCGAATATTTGCCCACAACAAGGGCATTTGCTCTAACAGCAAACAATCAAGCCTGCAACGGAGACAACACAGTGAAACTCGCCCACAAGACGGCCATCCTCACCGGGGCCGCCAGCGGCATCGGCATTGCCGTCGCCCGCCGCTACCTGCAAGAAGGTGCCAGCTGCCTGCTGGTGGACCTGAAACTCAACGACGAACTCCAGGCATTGCAACAGGAACACCCACAACGCGTGGCCTTGCTGCAAGCCGACGTTACCCGGCGTGAAGACATTGCTGCCATCGTCAGCAGCGCCGTAGAGCGCTTTGGCAGCATCGACATCCTCTACAACAACGCAGCCATCTTCGACATGCACCCCTTGCTGGACGAATCCTGGGACAGCTTCGACCGGCTGTTTGCAGTAAACGTCAAGGGCATGTTCTTCCTGCTGCAAGCCGTGGCACGGCAGATGGTGGAACAAGGCCGTGGCGGCAAGATCATCAACCTGTCCTCCCAGGCTGGTCGCCGTGGCGAAGCGCTGGTGGCCCATTACTGCGCCACCAAGGCGGCCGTCATCAGCTATACCCAGTCTGCCGCCCTGGCACTGGCTCCGCATGGCATCAATGTCAACGGCATCGCCCCCGGCGTGGTGGATACCCCGATGTGGAAGGATGTCGACGCACTGTTTGCCCGCTACGAAGGCCGCCAGCCCGGCGATAAAAAACGTCTGGTGGGCGAAGCCGTGCCGCTGGGCCGAATGGGCCTGCCAGAAGACCTGACCGGTGCCGCCCTATTCCTGGCTTCGGCCGATTCCGATTACATCACCGCCCAGACACTGAACGTGGACGGTGGCAACTGGATGAGCTGAGCCCTCGCGCCCGGCCATGCTGATTTTCCCGTCCGCTTGCGGACATTAACCCGCTGTAGTGCAACCTTGCTGTACTGAAAAAATAAAGAGGAGACAGACATCATGCATCAGCCAACCCAGCCATCTTCCCCGCTGCGCCGCATCGTGCTTGCCGGCAGCCTGGCCCTGGCGTCCTTGTCCGCCAGCGCGGCCACTACGCTGACCATTGCCGCGCTCAACAACCCGGACATGATCGAACTAAAGAAACTGGCCCCGGCCTTCGAGCAGCAAAACCCCGACATCAAGCTCAACTGGGTGGTGCTGGAAGAAAACGTGCTGCGTCAGCGCGTCACCACCGACATCGCCACCAATAGCGGCAAGTTCGACGTGATGATGATTGGCACTTACGAAGCACCGATCTGGGCCAAGAAGGGCTGGCTCTACCCGATGGACAAGCTGTCGGCCGACTACGACCTCAACGATGTGGTGAAAACCGCACGTGACGGCCTGTCCTACGGCGGCAAGCTGTACGCCTTGCCGTTCTACGTGGAAAGCTCGATGACTTTCTACCGCAAGGACCTGTTCAGCAAGCTGGGCCTCACCATGCCGGAGAAACCGACCTACACCCAGATTGCCGACTACGCCAAGGCGCTGAAGGAAAAAGGCGGGGTGTATGGCATCTGCCTGCGTGGCAAGGCTGGCTGGGGCGAGAACATGGCCTTCCTGTCCACCCTGATCAACACCAATGGTGGCCGCTGGTTTGATGAAAAATGGCATCCCACCATCGACAGCCCGGAATGGAAAAAATCGGTCGGCTTCTATGTGGACCTGTTGCAGAAATACGGCCCGCCCGGCGCCAGCACCAACGGCTTTAACGAAAACCTGACGCTGTTTGCCAGCGGCAAGTGCGGCATGTGGATCGACGCCACCGTGGCAGCTGGCATGCTGTTCAACCCCAAGGAATCGCAAGTAGCCGACAAGGTGGGCTTTGCCATGGCCCCCACAGGCGTAACGCCCAAGGGCAGCAGCTGGTTGTGGTCGTGGTCGCTGGCCATTCCCAAGTCGTCCCGTCAGGAAGCCGCCGCCAAGCAGTTTGTGCAGTGGGCCACTTCCAAGGACTACATCAAGCTGGTGGCCAAGGACCTGGGCTGGACTTCCGTCCCGCCGGGCACCCGCATTTCCACCTACAAGCAGCCGGAATACCAGAAGGCCGCCCCGTTTGCCAGCTTTGTGCTGAATGCCATCCAGTCGGCCAACCCCACCGATGCCACGCTGAAGAAAGTGCCGTATAGCGGCATCCAGTTTGTTGGCATTCCGGAATTCCAGTCCTTCGGCACCGTGGTGGGTCAGTCCATCTCCGGGGCGCTGGCTGGCAACACCACCGTGGATGCAGCACTGAAGGCCGGTCAGGCCGCTGCCAACCGCGCCGTGGTGCAAGGTGGTTACCAGAAGTAAGTGCTTGATGATCAGGCAGGCGGCCCCATCCCCCTGCCTGATTCACCCTGCCCGTCTTACCCGTTTGCTGGAGCAGTATTGATGAATTCACCCACTCGCGAGGCACTGCCCGCTGTTGATAGCGGCAGGCCACATGCTGCAAGCACAGCCAGGCATGCGCGCAAATCCGTCTGGACCCAGCGCTGGCTGCTGTCCCCTGCCGTCATCAGCCTGTTGCTGTGGTCGGTGGTGCCACTGCTGATGACCATCTATTTCTCGGTCACCCGTTACAACCTGCTCAGCCCGGACGAATCCGGCTTTGTCGGGCTGGATAACTACCGCTTCTTGTGGAGCGACCCGTCCTTCCTGCCATCCATCGCCAACACCCTGCTGCTGACCGGGTCGGTGCTGCTGATTTCTGTTGTTGGCGGCGTATTGCTGGCGGTGTTGTTCGACCAGGAATTCTTTGGCCGTGGCATTGCCCGCCTGCTGGTGATTGCCCCCTTCTTTGTCATGCCCACGGTCAGTGCGCTGATCTGGAAGAACATGCTGCTGCACCCGGTATACGGCCTGCTGGCCGCTGCCATGCATGCGCTGGGCTTGCAGCCGGTTGACTGGCTGGGCCAGTACCCGATGTTTTCCATCATCATGATTGTCAGCTGGCAATGGCTGCCGTTTGCCTTCCTGATTCTGCTCACCGCCATCCAGTCACTGGACCCGGAACAAAAGGAAGCGGCGCAGATTGACGGTGCCGGCCCCTTCTCCATGTTCTTTTACATCGTGCTGCCCCACCTCAAGCGTGCCATCGGCGTGGTGGTGATGATTGAAACCATCTTTTTGCTGTCGATTTTTGCCGAAATCTACACCACCACGGCGGGCGGTCCGGGTACGGCCACCACCACCCTGTCCTTTTTGATCTACTCCATGGGCCTGCAACAGTTTGACGTGGGCATGGCGTCCACCGGCGGCATTCTGGCCGTGGTACTGGCCAATATCGTGTCGGTGTTCCTGGTGCGCATGCTGGCCAGCAACCTCAAAGGGGAGAACGAGCAATGAGCGTCGCCCACAGCCGCCTGCGTTATGGCATCACCACTGCCGTGGCCTGGAGCCTGGCCATCCTGGTGTTCTTCCCCATCTTCTGGATGATGATTACCTCCTTCAAGACCGAGGAGCAGGCCTACCAGTTGAGCGTGATTTTCCAGCCCACGCTGCAAAGCTTCCGCGAGGTGTTTGCCCGCAGCGACTACCTGTCCTTTGCCGGCAACTCCATCGCCATCTCGCTGGGTGTCACCCTGCTCAGCCTGCTGCTGGCCATTCCGGCCGCCTACAGCATGGCCTTCTTCCCCGGGCCGCGTACCCAGAAAATCCTGCTGTGGATGATGTCCACCAAGATGATGCCGTCGGTGGGTGTGCTGCTGCCGGTCTACCTGCTGTGGAAGAACAGCGGGCTGCTGGATACCGTCAGCGGGCTGATCATCATCTATACCCTGATCAACCTGCCCATCGCGGTGTGGATGGCCTTTACCTACTTCTGCGAAGTACCGAAGGAAATCCTGGAAGCCGCGCGTATTGACGGTGCCAATACCTGGCAGGAAATCTTCCACCTGCTGTTGCCGATGTCCTTGCCAGGCCTGGCTTCCACCGGCCTGCTGTTGTTGATCCTGTCCTGGAACGAGGCTTTCTGGAGTATCAACCTGTCCAGCTCGCATGCCGCGCCGCTGACAGTGTTCATTGCCTCCTACTCCAGCCCGGAGGGCTTGTTCTGGGCCAAGCTGTCTGCCGCTTCGCTACTGGCCGTCGCGCCCATCATGGTGCTGGGCTGGCTGGCGCAAAAGCAGCTGGTACGCGGCCTTACCTTTGGAGCGGTCAAGTGAGCCAGACCTTCACCCATCTGATCAGCGACTGCGACGGCGTGCTGCTGGACACCGAAGCCATCGCCTTCGAAGTGTTGCAGCGCGAACTGGCCACCAGCCTGCCCGGCATCGACGTGGCCGCCGCCATCCTGCCCCGACTGGGGCTGACGCTGGATGCCCTGCTGGCCGACATCGCCCGCCACCATCCGCTATCTTTGTCTGCGACAGACATCGAGCGCCTGCGTGACACGGTGGAAGGCGAAGTAGCCGAGCGCCTGCAATTGATACCCGGCGTAGCCGCCGCCATGGCCGCCGTGCCGCTGCCGCGGGCGGTGGTCAGCAATAGTGCCGGGCATCGGGTACGTGCTGCGCTGGACCAGACTGGCCTGGCCCCGCTGTTTGAAAACCGCGTGTTTTGTGCCGACGAAGTGGGCGCCGCCAAACCGGACCCGGCGCTGTATCTGGCCGCCAGCCAGGCCTTTGGCGTGGCGCCGCAGCACTGCCTGGTGGTGGAAGACAGCGTCACCGGCGTGCGCGCTGCCGTGGCAGCCGGCATGACGGTGCTGGGTTTTACCGGTGCCGGGCATGTGGCCGACGGTCAGGCCGACAAGCTGCTGGCCTGCGGTGCCTGCACTACTTTTGATGACATGCAGCGCCTGCCCGAGCTGGTGGCCCTGCTGCGCCAACACCACCAACAATGACAAAAGCGGCGACCCCAGCCGCCCGAGGAGAATGAATATGGCAAGCGTCAACCTGCGTAATGTCAGCAAGCGCTATGGCGACAACCCGGAAGTGATGCGCGACATCAATCTGGACATTCAGGATGGAGAATTCGTGGTGTTTGTCGGCCCCAGCGGCTGCGGCAAATCCACCCTGCTGCGCATGATTGCCGGGCTGGAAGACATCAGCGGCGGCGATTTGCTGATTGGCGACGACCGCATGAACACCGTGCCACCGGCCAAGCGCGGCATCGCCATGGTGTTCCAGTCCTATGCGCTCTATCCGCATATGTCGCTGTACGACAATATGGCCTTCGGCCTGAAGCTGGCGGGCAAATCCAAAAGCGAAATCGACGCAGCCGTGCGCAAGGCAGCCAGCATCCTGCATATCGACCACCTGCTGGACCGCAAACCCAAGGCCCTGTCCGGCGGCCAGCGCCAGCGGGTAGCCATTGGCCGCGCCATCACCCGCGAGCCCAAGGTTTTCCTGTTTGACGAACCGCTGTCCAATCTGGACGCCGCGCTGCGGGTAAAAATGCGGCTGGAGTTTTCCCGTCTGCACCAGGACCTGAAAACCACCATGATCTACGTCACCCACGACCAGGTGGAAGCCATGACGCTGGCCGACAAGATCGTGGTGCTGTCCGCCGGGCGCATCGAACAGGTGGGCAGCCCGAAAACCCTGTACCACCACCCGGCCAACCGCTTTGTGGCGGGCTTTATCGGCTCGCCCAAGATGAACTTCATCGACGGCACCGTCAGCGCCATCGATGCTGAAACCGTCACCGTGCAGATCAACAACGGCGGCCTGCAACAGGTGTGCGTGGCTGCGCGTGGCATCCAGCCCGGTGACAAGGTCTGCATTGGCGTGCGGCCGGAATACCTGCAACTGGACAGCGACCATCCGGTCATCAAGGCCACCGTCAGCACGGTGGAGGGCCTGGGTGACTTCTCCTATATCTATGCCGCCTCCGCCAGTGCCGAAGAACCCTTGATCAGCCGCATCCCGGACACACTGGAAGTGGCCGATGGCAGCCAGATCGGCTTCTCCATCAAGCCGCACCACTGCCACCTGTTCGACAGCCAGGGCGAGGCCATGCCGCGCACCACACCGCCGACGCAACACTGATTTCAAGCATTGCAGCCCCTGCACCGCCCTTGCCTGTCCGGCAAGGGCGCGGGGACGGCTGCGCCCGGACCAAGCCAAACACAGGAAGCACAGATCATGACTTCATCCCAACAACAGCCCGGCTGGCTGCACATCGGTGCCGGTTCCTTCCATCGCGCCCATCAGGCCTGGTATCTGGACCAACTGGCCAAACAAGGCCAGCCCGCCTGGCGGCTGGCGCTGGGCAATATCCGCGCCGACATGTCGCCGCTACTGGAGCAACTGGCCGCCCAAAACGGCGTGTATACGCTGGAAACCATCTCCCCGGCTGGTGAGCATCGTTATGAAGAAATCCACGCCATTCAGGCGGTCATTCCCTGGGATGCCCAGCTGAGTGCGCTGATTGCCGCAGGGGCGGACAGCAACACGCGGGTAATTTCCTTCACCGTGACCGAAGGCGGCTATTACCTGGACCAGCACTTGCAGCTGGACACCGCCAATGCCGACCTGGCGGCCGACCTGCAAGGCGGCCTTAACACCATCTATGGCGCCATCGCGGCCATTTTGCGCACCCGCATGGCGGATAGCGGTGCACCAGTCACCCTGCTCAACTGCGACAACCTGCGCCATAACGGCGAGCGCTTTCACAGCGGGCTGAAGCAGTTTCTGCAACTGCGTGGCGAAACGGATTTGCTCGCCTGGGTGGACAGCCATAGCAGCAGCCCCAACTGCATGGTGGATCGCATCACCCCGCGCCCCACGCCAGAGGTGATTGCCCGGGTAGCCGCAGCCACCGGCAAGCACGACCCCTGCGCCATCATGGGCGAATCCTTCATCCAGTGGGTGGTGGAAGACAACTTCATTGCCGGTCGCCCGGCGCTGGAGGCTGTTGGCGTGGAAATGGTGACATCGGTTTTACCCTACGAAGAAGCCAAAATCCGTATCCTCAACGCCAGCCATAGCTGCATTGCCTGGGCCGGAACCTTGATCGGCCTGTCCAGCATTGATGAAAGCACGGCCGTACCGTCCATCCGCCAGATGGCGTTTGATTACGTCACCCAGGATGTCATCCCCTGCCTGAGCCCCAGCCCGCTGAACCTGGCCAGCTACCGCGACACCGTGCTGGAGCGCTTTGGCAATCCGCATATCCGCGACAGCAACCAGCGCGTGGCCGCTGACGGTTTTTCCAAAGTACCGGGCTTCATCGCGCCCACCCTGCAGCAATGCGTAGCACGCGGCACCGTACCGACAGCCAGCTGCGTGCTGCCGGCGCTGTTCTTCCGCTTCCTGCAACGCTGGCAAGCCAATACGCTGCCATACGCCTATCAGGACGGTATCATGGACGCCGCAGCCTGCCGCCAGATGCTGTCCGCCGCCGACCCGGTAGCCGCCTTCTGCGCCGACCCCATGCTGTGGGGTAGCCTGGCTGGCACCACTCAACTGGAAACGCCGCTGCGCGCGGCACTGCAACAGGTGGACCAGTGGCTGGCCAGCATGCAGGCGGGCTGATTCGGATAATCCGCTGGAGAGAGCGATGTATCTTGGAATTGATCTGGGCACCTCGGAAGTCAAGGTAGTCCTGCTGGATGAGGCTGGCGGCCTGCTGGCCGTGGCGGGCGAAAGCCTGAGCGTGTCGCGGCCACGGCCTGGCTGGTCCGAGCAGCAGCCGGAAGACTGGTGGCAGGCCACCGGGCTTGCCATTGCCAAGCTGCGTGACAAGGCCGGCGCGGCTTTTGCCCATGTGCGTGCCATCGGCCTGTCCGGCCAGATGCATGGTGCAGTGCTGCTGGATGCGCAAAACCAGGTATTGCGCCCGGCCATTCTGTGGAATGACTTGCGCAGCGTGGCCGAATGCCAGGCGCTGACCGCTGCCGCACCGCGCCTGCATCAACTGGCGGGGAACCTGGCCATGCCGGGCTTTACCGCGCCCAAGCTGTTGTGGGTGGCTCGCCACGAGCCAAAACTGTTTGCCGCCATCGCCACCGTGCTGCTGCCCAAGGACTATCTGCGCCTGCGCATGACCGGGGCCAAGCTGTGCGATACCTCGGATGCCTCCGGCACCTTGTGGCTGGATGTGGCCCGGCGTGACTGGTCGGATGAATTGCTCGCCGCCTCCGGCATGCGCCGTGAACAAATGCCACAACTGGTGGAAGGCCTGCAAGCCGCCGGCACGCTGTTACCGGAAGTGGCCGCTGCCTGGGGGCTGGGTGATGGCGTCATCGTGGCCGGGGGAGCCGGTGATGGTGCGGCCAGCGCGGTGGGCATTGGCGCAGTGGAACCGGGTGATGGTTTTTTGTCGCTGGGTACGTCCGGTGTGATGTTTGTGGTGGACGACAGCTTCCGCCCCAATCCGGCCTCGGCCTTGCATACCTTTTGCCATGCGCTGCCCGGCCGCTGGAACCAGATGAGCGTGATGCTGGCTGCGGCCAGCTGCCTGCGCTGGTTCTGCAAGCTCACCAGCGTGGACGAAGCCAGCCTGCTGCAGGAAATCGAAGCCATGCCGGACGAGGCCCGTGCCAGTGCGCCGGTATTCCTGCCCTATCTGTCCGGCGAGCGCACCCCGCATAACGACCCCTTCGCCCCCGGCGTGTTCTGGGGCCTGACCCAGGCGCACGACCGTGCCGCACTGGGCTATGCGGTACTGGAAGGTGTCAGTTTCGGCATGGTGGATGGGCTGGACGCGCTGCGCGCTGCCGGCACTGCCGTCAGCAGCCTGTCACTGGTTGGCGGCGGCGCACGCAGCCCGTTCTGGGCGCAATTGCTGGCGGATGCGCTGCAACTGGACATCCTCACCCACGTGGGCAGCGAGGCCGGTGGTGCACTGGGCGCAGCCCGGCTGGGCTGGCTGGCCGCTGGCGGTGACATTTCCAGCGTATGTACCCGGCCGCCGGTGCAGGCCGTGTATCAGCCGGATGCTACTCGCCATCAGGCACTGCAAACACGCCTGCAATTATTCCGTGACATTTACCGGAGCCGACCGGCTCCGCAGCAAGAGGCCTGAGCATGAATTTGCTGGCACAACTCAAGCAGTACACCACCGTGGTGGCCGACACCGGCGACTTTCAGCTGATCCGCCAGTACGCCCCGCAGGACGCCACCACCAACCCTTCCTTGATTCTCAAGGCAGCGCAGCAAGCGGCTTATCGCCAACTGGTGCTGGACACACTGGCCGACAAGCGCCAGTTACCCATGGATCAGCAGATCGACGCGCTGCTGATTGCCTTTGGCCTGCGCATTCTGGACAGCGTGCCGGGCCGGGTATCTACCGAAGTGGATGCGCGCCTGTCCTTCGACCGCGCCGCCACCGAGGCCAAGGCGCGCCAGCTGATTGCCTTGTATCAGGCGGCCGGAGTGGACAGCTCCCGCGTGCTGATCAAGATAGCCGCCACCTGGGAAGGCATTCAGGCGGCAGCGGCGCTGCAGCGTGACGGCATCCACTGCAACCTCACCCTGCTGTTTGCCCCGATTCAGGCTGCCGCCTGTGCCCGCGCTGGCGTGCGCCTGATTTCACCCTTCGTCGGCCGCATTTATGACTGGTACAAGAAAACCGCCGGGGCCAGCTGGGACGAAGCCGCCCATGCTGGCGTCAACGACCCCGGCGTGCGTTCGGTACGGCGCATTTACGCCCTGCTGCGCCAGCATGGCTTTGCCACCGAGGTGATGGGCGCCAGCTTCCGCTCCACCGGGCAGATTCTGGCATTGGCTGGCTGCGACCTGCTCACCATCAGCCCGGATTTGCTGCAACAGCTGCAACAGGCCGACGGGGTGTTACCGCCACAACTGCATGCTGACATGGACCTGGGCGACGACACCCTGCCCGCCCGCCTGCTGGACGATGCCATCGACGAAAGCCGCATCCGCTTTGCACTGAATGAAGACGCGATGGCAACGGAAAAGCTGGCCGAAGGCATCCGCCTGTTTGCCGCCGATACCGAAAAACTGGCGCAGTGGCTGCAAGCCCTGCCTAGCGACTAAATCAGGAGAACACCATGTTTCTGGTTTGTGGAGAAGCGCTGTTCGACTTTTTTGTCGACCAGCCGGCCAGTGCCGACTGCTGGCCACAACTGCGTTATCAGGCGGTACCGGGCGGCTCGCCCTTCAATGTCGCCATCGGGCTGGCGCGGCTGGGTCAGCGCGCTGCCCTGTTCAGCGGCGTTTCACAGGATTTCCTGGGCCGACAGTTACTATCCGTGCTGCAACAGGAAGGGGTGGATTGCCACCATCTGCAACGACGCGACCTGCCTACCACGCTGGCGCTGGTGGGCGTGGATGCCGCAGGCAAGCCGCAATACAGTTTTTATGGCAGCAAGGCGCCGGAAGCCAGCCTGAGCCTGGCCGACCTGCCACCGCTGGACGCTGCGGTACAGGGCATTCATGTCGGCTCCTATGCCCTGGTCAGCCACCCTACCGGCGACAGCCTGCAACAGCTGGTGGCGCGGGAAAGCGCAAAACGGCTGATCAGCCTGGACCCGAATATCCGGCTGAACGTGGAGCCGGATCTGGACCGCTGGCGGAGTGTGCTGGATTTTCACGCAAATCACGCCCATCTCATCAAGGTCAGCGACGAAGACCTGCAGCTGCTCTACCCGGACCTGCCGGTGGAAGAAGCTGCCCGTCGCTGGCTGGGCGGGCAGTGCAGCCTGCTGATCCTGACCCGTGGCGGCGAAGGGGTGACGGTATTCAGCCCACAGCATGGTGAATGGTCGCTCCCGGCACAGCCGGTAGATGTGGTGGACAGCGTGGGCGCTGGCGATACCTTTCAGGCCGCCTTGCTGTGTTATCTGGCCGAACAGGGTCTGGCCAGTCCGGCGGCACTGGCCCGGCTGAGCCGGGATGAGATCGACAGTCTGCTGCAATTTGCCATCCGCGCTGCCGCCATCACCTGCTCGCGCCGTGGCCCGGATTTGCCGCGACGTGCAGAGCTACTACCCGCCTGACACGCTGTCAGCAAGCCCGCTCAGCTTATGCTGCTCGGGCTTTTTCCCTGCCACACCACAAGACCTCGCCAATCACCGCTAGCGATTACAGCCGCTTGCCCATTCCCCAGAAGGATTATTTCGTAGCGTTATATATCCGGGTATATTACGAACTCACTCGCAAACCGGAGCCCGCAATGAAAGCAAGGCTGATCGCCCTTTCCCTGTGCAGCATGCTGCTGGCAGGCCATACCCTGGCCGGTGAAATCACCGTTTCAGCCGCCGCCAGTCTGACCAACGCCTTCAAGGAGATTGCCCACGGCTTTGAAGCGCAAAATCCCGGCAGCAAGATCAATTTCAATTTCGCCGCATCCGGTGCGCTGCTGCAGCAAATTGCCAAGGGTGCTCCGGTGGATGTGTTTGCCTCGGCCGATCAGGAAACCATGGACAGTGCGGTAAAGCAGAAGCTGGTGAATAGTGCAGACCGCAAGGACTTTGCCCGCAATGCGCTGGTGCTGATCACCCCTGCCGACAGCAAGCTGAAACTGCAACAGTTAAGTGACTTGCAGCAAGCCGGCATCAAGCATGTGGCCATTGGCGTGCCGGCCAGTGTGCCGGTGGGCCGCTACGCCAAGCGTGCGCTGGAAAACGCCCGCCTGTGGCCGGCGGTGGAGGCCAAGGCCATCAATACCCAGAATGTGCGCCAGTCGCTGGATTATGTTGCCCGTGGCGAGGTGGAGGCCGGCTTTGTCTACCAGACCGACGCCGCCATCATGCCGGACAAGGTGAAAATCGCCTTCAGCGTGCCGCTGGATGAAGTCATTTCCTACCCGGTAGCCCGCACGGCCGCCAGCAGCAACGCCGCCGAGGCACAACGCTTTGTCAATTACCTGCTGTCGCCAGCCGCACAAGCGGTGCTGGGCCGCTACGGTTTCCACAAGCCCTGACCATGGCTGACTGGATGACTGACCCGGCCTGGACCGCACTTGGCCTGTCACTGCGGGTAGCCGGCTGCGCCACCCTGCTTAATCTGCTGTTGGGGGTGGGCGTAGGCCTGCTGCTGGCGCGTGGCCGTTTCCCCGGCCGCAATCTGCTGGACACCCTGCTGACCCTGCCCATGGTGATGCCACCCACCGTGCTGGGCTACTACCTGCTGACCCTGCTGGGCCGGCGTGGCCCGCTGGGCGGCTGGCTAGACCAACACTTCGGCATCAACCTGATTTTCACCTGGCAAGGCGCGGTGATTGCCGCCGCGCTGGTGGCTTTCCCCCTGGTGTACAAACCGGCAAGAGCAGCATTTGAAGCGGTGGACGGCCAGCTGGAGCAGGCCGGCCGCGTGCTGGGCATTTCCGAAATCGGCATTTTCTTTCGCATCACCCTGCCCTTGGCCTGGCGCGGCATTCTGGCCGGCTTGCTGCTGGCCTTTGCCCGCGCCCTGGGTGAGTTCGGCGCAACCTTGATGGTGGCCGGCAGCATTCCCGGCAAAACCCAGACCCTGTCGGTAGCCATTTACGAAGCGGTGCAAGCCGGGCAGGACGATAGTGCCAACCGGCTGGTGCTGGTGACTTCGCTGGTCTGCGTGCTGGTATTGCTGCTGGCCGGCAAGCTGGCTCCGGGCCGGGTGGCGGAGCGCTGACATGACAACACCCCGCTTCGATCTGGCCATCCGCCACACCCTGCGCAGCGGCACGCGCAGCTTTTCGCTGGACATCGCATTGCAAAGCAGTTGCCAGCAACTGGTGGTTTATGGCCCGTCCGGTGCCGGCAAGAGCATGTTGCTCAAGGCGATTGCCGGGCTGAACCGGCCGGATGCCGGCCATATCCGGCTGGATGGCCGCTGTCTGTTCGACAGCACACGGGGCATTTGCCTCAGCCCGCAGCAAAGACAGCTGGGCTATCTGTTTCAGGACTACGCGCTGTTTCCCCACCTGACGGTGCGCCAGAACATCGGCTTCGGCCTGCAGCGCGGCTGGCTCAACCCCGGACGCCGCCGTCAGCTGGCGGCAGTGGACTATTGGCTGGAAGCCTTTGGCCTGGGCACACTGGCCGACCAGCTGCCAGCCACCTTGTCCGGTGGCCAGCGCCAGCGCACCGCACTGGCTCGCGCACTGGTGGCCGAGCCACGCGCCCTGCTGCTGGACGAACCGTTCTCGGCACTGGACCCGGCGCTGCGCCAGCAATTGCGCAGCGAGCTGGCCGACCTGCTGCAGCGCCTGTCCATTCCCATGCTGCTGATCACCCACGATGCCGCCGACGTGCAGGCCTTTGGCCAGCAAACCCTATACCTGCAGGATGGCCGGCTGGTCGAGCCGCCGGCCGGCCTGACGGAGACTTCCCATGGATGACTTCCAGCAGCAGCGCGCCTTCCGCCTGCTGACCCGAGCCGTGCTTGGCGTGCTGCGCAATGCGCAGGATGGCGAGCTCCCCCTCTATGCCTGGACGCTGGGACTGCCGCAGCCAGATCTGCGGGAGGTGCTGGCCACCTGCGCGCCAGAACTGGGCCAGCAGGAAGCACTGAGCGACGCACAATACCAGCTGCTGCTATCCCAGCAGCCACCATTGCACAGCGCACTGCTGGACATGCTGCTGGCCAACCGTTCGGCGGCGGAGAACCCGCAGCACGGCAGCTGGCTGGCCCATGTGGTGGCCGTGGCCAGCCTGGGCAGCCGGCACCTGTGGCAGGACATGGGACTGACAGGCCGGCATGAGGTAAGCCTGCTGCTGCAGTACTACCTGTATCCGCTGTATGCGCGCAATCAGGCCGACATCAAGTGGAAGCGTTTTTTGTATGCCGAACTGGGCGAGCTGCTGGGCCAGGCCGGGCTCAAGCCGCCGGAGTGCGGGCGCTGTCACGAACACGCAGCCTGCCTGCCAGCCCTGCCGGAGCAGCAGACATGAAGCCACAGGACATCACCCTGCAAGGTGCACTATGGCTGAGCATGGCCGGCGAGAAGTTCGGCAGCCCGCAGCAGCTGGCCTTGCTGGCACAGATAGACGGCAGCGGCTCCATCACTCAGGCCGCCCGCACCACCGGCATCAGTTACAAGGCGGCCTGGGATGCCATCGACCACATGAACAATCTGGCTGGCGAGCCGCTGGTAGAGCGCCTGTCAGGTGGCAAGGGCGGCGGCGGTACCCGGCTGACCGCGCGTGGCCGGCAGCTGGTGGCCAATTACCAGATCATCGCGCAGGAACATCAACAGTTTCTGCGTAATCTGCAGCGTCAGGCCGGCAGCATGGCGGACGATCTGCTGCTATTGAAAGGCATGAGCATGAAAACCAGTGCACGCAACCAGTTTCTGGGCAAGGTTGCGGCCATCCGCACCGGCGCGGTCAATGATGAAGTCGAACTGGAAGTGGCTGATGGCCTGCGGCTGGTGGCCGTGGTCACCCATGACAGTACCGAAAGCCTGGGGCTGGCTCCGGGCGTCACCGCCTTTGCCCTGATCAAGGCGTCGTCGGTCATCGTTGGTTGCGGCCAGGATGGCATGCGGCTGTCGGCCCGCAACCAGCTGCCCGGCACGGTCAGCCGGCTACAGCCTGGCGCGGTGAATACCGAAGTGGTGATCGAGCTGGCCCCCGGCAGCAGCATCGCCGCCATCATCACCAATACCAGCGCCAGCGAGCTGGGCCTGCAACTGGGCAGCCCGGCTTGCGCCATCTTCAAGGCTTCCAGCGTGATATTGGGGGTGCCGGGCTAAGCTGGCTGCAGATCAAGCATCGGTCGTGAGTGCATAAAAAAACGCCATCCGGCAAGGATGGCGTTTTTTATGGGACGACGGGCCGGGGGTCAGACTTCCCAGTATTCCTTCTCCCGGCCTTGCGAGCCGGGGTTCAGCTGCTCGTGCAGCCGGCGCAGTTGCTCTGGCTCACCACGTACGCGGAACCAGCTGCCTTCTTCCTCGGCACGTTCTTCCAGTACCTGGCACTGGCTGTAAATTTCTCCGCGCAGTTGCTGGGCCGACCACGGCAGCAGCACTTCGTCTTCGACCAGATCCTGCTGGAAGAAGGACACGATGCGCTCGCGCAAGGCGGCAACTTCGGCCGGCCGGCGCGCACTCATCACCACGCAACCGGGATAGCGCTGTTGCAGCTCGGCGGTCCAGGCGGCCTCGGCCGCTTCGTCACCGATATGGTCGATCTTGTTGAACACGCGAATGCGCGGCACTTCATCGGCACCGATTTCCTGCAGCACGGTATCGGTCACTTCCAGCTGGCGCTCAAAGCCCGGATCGCTGGCGTCGATCACATGCAACAGCAGCGCCGCATCCAGCGCTTCTTCCAGCGTGGACTTGAAGGAGGCCACCAGGCCGTGTGGCAGGTTCTTGATGAAGCCGACGGTGTCGCTTACCAGCACACGCGGCACGCTTTCCGGGTAAATGGCGCGCACCGTGGTGTCCAGCGTGGCAAACAGCTTGTTGGCCACCAGCACCTCGCTGCCGGTCAGCGCCCGCATCAGCGTGGATTTGCCAGCATTGGTATAGCCCACCAGCGACACACCGGCCAGGCCCTGGCCCTGACGCTCCAGCCGGCGCGCCCGCTGGGTCTTGCGTTCCAGTTCCATGGCGAGGATTTCGCGTTGCAGCTCGGCAATGCGGTCACGCACCTTGCGCCGGTCCAGCTCGGTATGGGATTCACCGGCACCACGGCCGCCCATGCCGCTACGCTGGCGGCCTTGCGGGCCAGCCAGCTTGGCCGCTTCGCGCAGGCGCGGTGCCATATAGCCCAGACGGGCGATTTCCACCTGGGCCCGCGCCGCACGCGAGCGGGCATTGCGGTGGAAAATCTCCAGGATGACCATGGTGCGGTCCATCACCTCGCAGCCAACCGCCAGTTCCAGATTGCGTGCCTGTGAGGGGGAGATTTCATGATCCACCAGCAAGACGTCGATCTCGATGGCGGAGGGGTCCAGCTGCGGTGGTGCATGTTCCAGTTCGTCAGCGCGCAGGCCGCGATTGACGAACATGTGGATTTCTTCCAGCTTGCCCACGCCCAGGTAGGCGGTGCGGTCGAAGCTGTTACGCTTTTGAACAAAGGTATGCACCACCTGGAAACCCAGGGTCTTGGCCAGCTCGCTCAGTTCGGTGAGCGAGGCCTCGAATTCGACATCGCTGACATCCGGCAGCTGGACCGACGCCACGATGGCGTATCTGGGCTTCTCTTTAACTTCTGTTTGCATGTGCAGATTGCTTTACTTGGTGGCAAGCCCCGATCTTACTCGCAATTGCCCCGCCCTGCCGCAGCGATCGACAGCAGCCTTGACCCTGCCGCCCGCCGGGACGATACTGCTGCGCCTCTGGCGGCGGTGCCGCCCAACCCTCTGCCGGGCTTTTTCCACACATGCCATTCACCTCCCTGGGCCTGCAGCCCGCCTTGCTAGCCTCAGCCAGCGCACAAGGCTATGCCGCGCCCACCGCCATTCAGCAAGCAGCCATTCCGGCCATTCTGCAAGGTCACGACCTGCTGGCCACTGCCCAGACCGGCTCGGGCAAAACCGCCGCCTATTGCTTGCCCATGCTGCAGCAATGGCTGGCCGGCCAGCACGGTTCGCCACGGCAGACGCAAAACCTGATCCTGCTGCCCACGCGCGAACTGGCGGTGCAGGTGGGTGCCACGCTGCGCGCGCTGGCCGCCACGCTGCCGCAGGCCATCAAGATTGTTGTGGTCTATGGCGGGGTGTCGATCAATCCGCAGATGATGGCCTTGCGCGGCGGGGCCGACTTCGTGGTGGCCACGCCAGGCCGTTTGCTGGATTTGCTGCAGCACAATGCGCTACGGCTGTCTGCCGTGCAAACCCTGGTACTGGACGAAGCCGACCGCCTGCTGGATCTGGGTTTTGCTGACGAAATCAAGCAGTTGCTGGCGCTGCTGCCGCCGTACCGGCAAAACCTGCTGTTTTCCGCCACCTTCCCGCCGGCCTTACGCCAGCTGGCCGAAACCTTGCTCAAACAGCCGCAGCGCATCGACATCCCGCTCAGCCAGAGCAGCGCACCCGACATCCGGCAACGCGTCATCGCGGTGGACGCTGACCGCCGCACCATGCTGCTGCGTCATTTGCTGCAAAGTGAAAACTGGGAACGGGTACTGGTATTCGTGGCCAGCCGCCACAGTACCGAGCGCGTGGCCGGCAAATTGCAGCGCGCCGGCATCAAGGCCGCGGCCTTGCATGGCGAGTGCAGCCAGAGCCAGCGCGGTCAGGTACTGGCCGACCTCAAGAACGGCCAGCTGCAAGTGCTGATTGCCACTGATCTGGCCGCCCGTGGCATCGACATTGCCGGCTTGCCGGTGGTGGTCAATTACGATCTGCCGCGCTCGGTGGTCGACTACACCCATCGCATCGGCCGCACCGGGCGGGCCGGGGCCAGCGGTGTTGCCATCAGCTTTGTTTCTGCGGACAACGCTGCCCATTTCCGCCTGATCGAAAAACGCCAGCAGCAACAGCTGCCACGCGAGCAGATTGAGGGCTTTGCACCAAGCGCGCCCCAGGCCCACAGTCCCACCGCCCGGCACGACCCCGATAGCAATGGCGGCATCAAGGGCAAACGCATGAGCAAGAAAGACAAGCTGCGCGCCGCCGCGGCCGCTGCCAAAGAGTAAAACGTCGCTGGCATGCACCTGCCGCGCTCCAGCAGGCCGGTGCCATCGCCCCACAGCACACGCCCAGCCACCTGCGACACAAACCGCCTGCCACCCCGCATGGGCCAAGTATTTTTGAATAAATCATGACAATTGAGTCAATCATTTGACGCATGCTACTATCACGATACTTGCCTTAAACTCGCCACACCCAACATCAGGCCCCAGGCAGGCAATCGCCTGACGCCCGTCTGGCCACGACAGGCCCGCAACAGCACAGCACCAGCCCGATCCACATTGGAGCGCTGATTGAAAAAGACATTTGCCAGCAGTCTGGTCTTGCGCATGTGCGGGCTGATCCTGCTGTCCCTGGTGGTCTTCGCCCTTGGCTGCTATCACCTGATCGTCCAGTCAACCGTGGATAAACTGGCGCAATCGCAAATGCAGATTTCCGCCCAGCAACTGGATTCACGCATGCAGCGTCTGCTCGACAGGGTCGATGCCAATTTGCGCACCAGTCAGGCCTGGGGCCGCAACAGCCAGTGGGACAGCCACACCCAATGGCTGCAGGATGATCGCCAGCAGCTGCAGCGCTTCAATGAATTCTTTTTCCCCATCATCGAAAACCAGCACGAGATCGCCTCGGTCAATCTGGCACATCAATCAGGTCGGGAAATCCTGCTGTTGCGCACGGCCGATGGCGGCTGGGTCAATCGCCTGAGCGATCCGCTCCACTGGGGGCGCACCACCTACTGGTTTTACTGGGACCAGCAGCGCCGGCTGTTGCGTAGCGAAACCCGCCAGCAGGATTACGACGCCCGCCAGCGCCCCTGGTTTAAGGGCGCCATGGCGCTGCGCAGCGATCATGACATCCACTGGACCCAGCCATATATCTTCTATACCACCCATCAGACCGGCCTTACCGCTGCCAGCCGCTGGACCGCGGCCGACGGCAGCCATTTCATCATCGGTCATGACGTCAACCTCAGCAGCATCACCCACTTTGCCGACGCGCTACCCATCGCCCAGCAGCAAACCCTGGCCTTGCTTGACGAGCAGGGCACGGTACTGGCCCTGCCTGATGCCGAGGGCCCGCGCACGGCATCCTTGCTGATGCGGCCGCTGGCCAGCCTCGGCGACAGCCCGCTGTCGCATGGCTACGAGCACTGGCTGCGCCGCCAGCAGCAACCGGGACAGGTCAGCCGCTTTCAGGCTGCCGGACAGGACTGGTTCAGCCTGTTCCAGCCTACCCACTTTGGCCAGCAGCCATTATGGATAGCCGTGGTGGCACCGGAAGCCGCCTTTTTGCCGCTCACGCCGCGCGATCTGTTGTTGCTGTTATTGATTACCCTGGCGGCGCTGGCCTGCGGTGGCGTGGTGGCGCTGCGCATGGCCCGGCGCTTTGCCAGCCCGCTGCAATTGCTGACCCGGGAAAGCGAGCGCATCGGCCAGCTCGACCTGGCCGCCCCGGTTTGCACCACAGCCCTGCATGCCCCCTGGCAGGAAGTCCGCCAGCTGGCTGCCGCCCAGGAAGCCATGCGCCAGCGTTTGCTGGCCAACACCACCGAGCTGCAGCAATCCCGCATCCTGCTGGAACAAAAAGTGTCCGAACGCACCTCTGCCCTGCTCCACCAGGTGGCACTGGTGGAGGCCTTGCTGGATGTCATCCCCAATCCGATTTTCTACAAGGGCGCGGATACCCGCTTTATCGGTTGCAACCAGGCCTACGAACTGGCCTTCGGCATCGAGCGGCGCAACTTCATCGGCAAGCGGGTGCTGGATCTGGAATACCTGCCTTTGGCCGACCGCCAGCATTTCCAGCAGGAGGACGAAAGCGTCATTGCCAATGGCAGCCGGATATCCCGTGCGGAGGAGCTGGTACTGGCCGATGGCAAATCACACCACCTGCTGTACTCGGTGAGCGGCTTTCGCCATCAGGACGGTTCGCCCGGCGGCCTGATCGGTGTCATCGTCGATGTCAGCGAGCTCAAAACCGCCGAACAGCAAGCCAGTGAAGCTCGCCGCAGCGCAGAAGCCGCCACCCGCGCCAAGGCCGAGTTCCTGGCCAATATGAGCCATGAAATCCGCACCCCGAT
>NZ_RFAR01000079.1 GCF_003693445.1 Aquitalea palustris
CCTGCTGCTGCGCGGTGACGTTGGCTAAGAGGCGGGTGGGGTATTGAACAACAAGGGCTGCCATGGCAGCCCTTGTTGCATGGTGGCGGCAGGCTCAGGCCAGGCCCAGTTCCGCCGCGTGGTCATGGCACAGTGACAGACCAGCGGAGTAGCCGGCCTGATACATCTGCGACAGGTTGGAGTAAGACCAGTCCAGTTCCTGCTCGCGTTGGGCCGGGCTGATGAACTGGTCGTAGGGTACGCGCAGCAACTGGGTACGCGGCTTGCCGTCGACATCCTTGTTATGCAGTGCTTCGAACAGCTTCAGGTCGTCGCGGGCAATTTCAGTCAGCGGCGTGATGATGGACTGTACCCAGGCATCGTACAGATCGCGTGGCGGATGCAGGATCTGCTCGCTGCCCAGAACATCAAACACCACCGTGGTGTCGATATGCGAGTGGTCCTGGAACAGGCGCTTGAAGTTGAGAGTGTCAATCGCCGCGCCTTCGATGTAGTAATCACCATCCAGCTGGTAGGGCGGGTAGATCAGCGGGAAAGATAGAGCGGCCAGGAAGTGCTCATGGGTGATTTGCTGCTTGTCCCAGCACTCCATGCGCTTGCGGCTGAGGTTGTAGGCATTCAGATAGAACTGTGGCTTGAGGCTGGCCAGCTTGCTGAAATCGACGACCTGGTCGATGAAGGGCACATGGGCACACAAGCCCTTGCTATGCGCTGTCAGATCGCTGGGGCAGAGGCTGGCCATCAGCCAGCTGCTCCAGTCAGCGGCCAGCCGCTGTAGCGGCCCCTGGTCGGCCTGAGCCTGGATGGCCTGTAATAGCGGATTCGCCTGCTGCCATTGACGCCAGATGTCCGCCAGCGGGCCGGGTTTGTTGAAGACCTTGAAATTGACCGGAAAGGCTGAGTACAGCGCGTCGGCCACCCCCATGTCGGCCAGTTTTTTCAAGGCTCTTTTGCCGTCCTGGCCCTTGGCTGCGACATAGAGCAGGCCGACTATCGCTCCCGCACCCGAGGTGGAAATGATGTCAAATTCAACGCCTGCTTCGATAAATGCGACGAGCGAACCTGCCATCAGCGTGGCATTGGGAGCACCACCGCCCAGCACCAGTGCCAGCGATTTTTTGTTGGAGTTCATGAGTGTGATTTCGGGTGAGGATATGTCAGTGTTTATGCTTTATGGATGAAGAATTCGCTTGGCGCCAAGTAAAAATTCATCTTCACAGCATTAACGGGTGGCTGATCATGGCTACGTGGTTTTACCAAGTACCTTGTAATGCATTGTAGCTGGGGCTAATATCCGGCTTGTTCTTGCGCCTGGCACGACTATCTATCGTGTAATGCAAGGTATGGGAGTCCCAGCATGAAAACGCAGTTGAAAAAGGGCACGCTGGATATGTGCGTGCTGGCCGCACTAGCGGCCGGTGACAGCTATGCCTACGAACTGGTGAGCATTCTGTCGCGCAGCATGGAAGTGAGCGAAGGCACCATGTATCCGCTGATGCGCCGGCTGCAGGCCGAGGCATGGGTGTCGACCTATCTGGTGGAATCGGCCAGTGGGCCTTCGCGCAAGTACTACACCTTGACCGCAGAAGGGCGCCGGCAGTTGGTGCTGATGCAGCAGGAATGGCAGGAGTTCGTTAGCGATGTGAACAGTGTGTTGCAACTGGCGGCAGGCCAGACCAAGGGAGAGGCATCATGAACCAGCATGAATTCATCAGTCAGTTACAAGAAGCGCTGTCGCGGCTGCCCGAGAGTGAAAGGCAGGACATCGTTGCCGATTACCAGGAGTATTTTCGTGATGGCCTGGCGGCTGGTCGCAGCGAGGCGGATATCGCGGCTGCGCTGGGAGATCCACAGCAGCTGGCGCGGGAGTTGATGGCGCGCCATCACATGGCACGCTGGGAGAGTCGCAAGAGTGTTGGCAACCTGCTGTCCGTGGTGGGGTCCATCGCCGGGCTTGGCGTACTGAATTTCCTGCTGGCCATCCCCTTTCTGTTTTATCTGTGGCTGCTGACCATGGGGGCATTGGCCTCCACCGGCATCCTGATCGGTGGGGTGGTGCTGTTTGCTACGCTGGCTAGCAATGCACTGTTTGGCTGGCCGGGCATCCAGGAAGCCCGCGACTTCCGCACGCTTTGGTCAAGCTATGAACAGGCTGGACCTAGCGCGAATATCCATATCCGGGGTAGCAATGGCGAAAGAGTGGATGTGGTGCGGGATGCATCGGCAGGACGGGTTAGCGTTCATATTGAATCCAGTGATGGATCGGTTAGCGTGCAGCGCAGTGCCAGTGAGGCGCGTGGTGTGCTACGCAGCGTTAATGAAGATGGGCAGCTTGATGATAATGAATTGAATATCGGCATAAGCCATGAGGGCGCCTGGATTGCCGTGGTGTTGATGATCGTTGTGGGGGCGGGCGGTTTGTGCCTGTGCTACTGGATGGCGCGCTGGACCTGGCGTGGTCTGCTGGCTTATGGCCGTTACCAGTTGGGGATGCTGGTCAAGGCCAGAGGGCTGGATGGCTGATTGATTGCCTTGTAGCAGACAAAACGGACCCGTGGGGTCCGTTTTGTCTGTCTGCCGATGTGTATAGGGCTTAATGGCCGTCGTAAGAGCACACCGTGAAAACATCCAGGCCGGCATCGCGAATCAGCTGGCCACCACCCAGTTCCGGCAGTTCGATGATGGCGGCGGCTTCCAGTACATTCGCCCCCAGCTTTTTCAGCAGATTGTAGCCAGCCATCATGGTGCCGCCGGTGGCGATGAGGTCGTCGATCAGAATCACCCGGTCGCCGGCTTTGCAGGCATCGGTGTGGATCTCCACCGTGGCGTTGCCATATTCCAGTTCGTATTCTTCCGCCACGGTCGTGAAAGGCAGCTTGCCTTTCTTGCGGATGGGTACGAAGCCGACATTCAGCTCGTAAGCCAGTACCGAGCCAATGATGAAGCCACGGGCATCCAGGCCGGCAATCAGATCCACTTCTTCCAGCATGTAGCGGTGGACATAAATGTCGATCAGCATGCGGAAGGTTTTGGGGTTTTGCAGCAGCGGGGTGATGTCGCGGAACATCACGCCCTGGCTGGGCCAGTTGGGCACGGTGCGGATCCAGCCCTTGAGGTAGCTGGCGTAGTCGAGATTGCTGAGATTTTCCATGGCGCTATTGTACTTTCAAATGAAGCAACCGTGTCTGGCGGCGCTGAAAGTAAAAAGGCCCGCCGCAACAAGCGGCAGGCCCTGTGTGTCTGATGTCGATCAGGCGAAGAAAGCCAGCTTGAAGATCCACAGCGCGGCAATCACCACCACGGCCGGTTTCAGGTCGGCAAAGCGGCCAGCCAGAATCTTGATCACAGCATAGCTGATGAAACCGAAAGCGATACCGTCGGCAATCGAGAAGGTAAACGGCATGGCCAGTGCAGTCATCACCGCAGGGGCGGACTCGGTCAGGTCGTTCCAGTCGATTTCCGCCAGGCCACGAGCCATCAGCACGGCCACATAGCACAGTGCCGGTGCGGTGGCGTAGGCCGGTACGGTCTTGGCCAGCGGCGAAATCCACAGGCAGGCCAGGAACAGGATGGCCACCACGGTGGCGGTCAGGCCGGTACGACCACCCACGGCAGTGCCGGCGGCCGATTCGATGTAGGCCGTGGTGGACGAGGTGCCCATGATGGCACCGGCGGTAATGGCGACCGAGTCAGCCAAGAGGGCGCGCTTCAGGCGCGGCAGCTTGCCATCCTTGTCCAAGAGGCCGGCGCGGTGCGACACACCCACCAGCGTGCCGGTGGTGTCAAACAGGTCGACAAAGAAGAACACGAAGATCACGCCAACCAGGCCGGCGCTCATGGCGCCATGCAGATCCATCTTCATGAAAGTGGGCGCCATGCTCGGTACCGGAGCGAAGATGCCTTCAAACTTGGACAGGCCCAGCGCGATGGACAGCGCGGTCACCACCAGGATGCCAATGATGATGGAGCCCGGCACCTTGCGGTATTCCAGCGCCACGATCAGGAAGAAGCCCAGAATCGCCAGCAGGGTGGTGGGATTGTGGATATTGCCCAGGGTCAGGTAAGTAGCCGGATGGGCTGCGATCACGCCGGCATCTTTCAGTGCGATGATGGCCAGGAACATGCCGACGCCGGCAGAAATGGCAAACTTCAGCGAACGCGGAATGGCGTTGACAATGGCTTCACGCACCTTGAACAGGCTGACAGCCAGGAAAACGATGCCGGAAATGAATACTGCCCCTAGTGCTGCCTGCCAGGGGATCCCCATGCCCTTGACCACGCTGAAGGTGAAGTAGGCATTCAGGCCCATGCCCGGAGCCAGTGCCATCGGATAATTGGCCACCAGGCCCATGATGGCAGTACCCAGCGCAGCGGCCAGGCAGGTTGCGACGAATACTGCGTTCAGGTCCATGCCGGTGGCGGACAGAATCAGCGGATTGACCAAAATGATGTAAGCCATGGTCAGAAAGGTAGTGAAGCCGGCGATCACTTCGGTCTTGACCGAAGTACCGTGTTCCCTCAGCTTGAAAAAGCTTTCCAGTAGTTGCATGACAGAGATGCTCCGAGCCTTGTTATGGTTTGGTTAAGACGCGGGATTTTACTTCGGTGTGAAGACAAACACCTAAATCTTGACATGAAGATACTTTTACTCTTAACCGGAAATCCACTCTGTGGTATTCTGAAAAATTACCCTTTCTTTGGCAGGAAGCTCGATTGATGAGCAAAGCAGTCGGGAACATCTATATCGTGGTGGCACCTTCCGGTGCAGGCAAAACCTCGCTGGTAGCGGCTTTGCTGCAGGCAGAGCCAAGCGTTGAGCTGTCCGTTTCCTACACCACGCGCCCTGCGCGCAGCGGTGAGGTGGATGGCCAGCATTACCACTTTGTCGGCCACGCCGAATTCCAGGCCATGATCGCTGGCCAGGACTTCCTCGAGTATGCCGAGGTATACGGCAATTTTTACGGCACCAGCGTGCGCTGGCTGCAAAGCCGGCTGGAGCAGGGGCGTGACATCCTGCTGGAAATCGACTGGCAGGGTGCCGAGCAGGTGCGCAAGGTATTCCCGGATGCGGTTGGCATTTTTATTCTGCCGCCTTCCATCGAAGAGCTGGAACGCCGCCTGCGTGGCCGTGGTACCGACAGCGAAGAAGTGATTCTGCGCCGCCTGGCTTCGGCCCGTTCCGAAATCGACAAGGTAGCCGAATACGACTACATCGTGGTCAATGACGATTTCGAACGTGCCAAAGGTGATCTGGTCAGCATTTTCCGTGCACGCCGCCTGCGTGCGGCGGTGCAAACCATGCGACTGGCGCCGGCGCTGGCCCGCATGGGCGTGCAGCACGACTAGCACGCATTGGTTGCTCCGGCAAAACTCGATATAGTTATCCACATCGCGCAATTTACGAAAGAAATCAGATGGCACGAATTACCGTAGATGATTGCCTGGATCGCATCCAGAACCGTTTTGACCTGACTCTGGCTGCAGCCTATCGCGCCCGTCAGGTTGCCTCCGGCGCGACTTCCTTCGTGGATGCCGGCCGTCACAAGCCCACTGTCGTTGCGCTGCGCGAAATCGCCGCCGGCCATGTAGGCAAGGAAGTTCTCACCCGTAGCAAGAGCTGATCAGGGTGCAGGCGGAGCGACACATGGGGACCGGGCTGGAGATCGCCATCGATTACGAGGCATTGATCGAACGCGAAGCGGCGGCATTTTTCGAGGCAGCCGCCCGTTATCTCAAGCCGGAAGACGTGCAGTTGCTGCGCCAGGCCTTCGATGTCAGCCGCGAGGCGCACGAAGGCCAGACCCGCAAGAGTGGCGAGCCCTACATCACCCATCCGCTGGCGGTTGCGACCATGCTGACCGACTGGCGGCTGGATGTGCAGGGGCTGGCTGCTGCCTTGCTGCATGATGTACTGGAAGATACCGGCGTCACCAAGCCCACGCTGGCCGAGAAATTCGGCAAGGTGGTGGCTGATCTGGTCGATGGCCTGTCCAAGCTGGAAAGGCTGGAATACCAGACCAAGGAAACCGCCCAGGCGGAAAACTTCCGCAAGATGGTGCTGGCCATGGCGCGCGACATCCGCGTCATCATCGTCAAGCTGGCCGACCGTCTGCACAATATGCGCACGCTGGACTCCATGCGCGAGGACAAGCGCCAGCGCATCGCACTGGAAACACTGGAAATCTATGCGCCGATTGCCAACCGCATCGGTCAGAACAAGGTGTACCGCGAGCTGCAGGATCTGGCGTTCAAGCACCTGCACCCGCACCGTTACAGCGTGCTGTCCAAGGCCGTACGTGCCGCGCGCGGCAACCGCCGTGAAGTGGTCAACAAGATTCTGAAAACCGTCAGCCAGCGGCTGGTGGAAAGCAATATCGAAGCCACCATCAAGGGGCGCGAAAAAAACCTCTACAGCATCTACAAGAAAATGCAGGAAAAACACCTGTCGTTTTCCGAGGTGCTGGATATCTACGGCTTCCGTGTCGTAGTGAACGACATTCCCAGCTGTTATCTGGCGCTGGGTGCGCTGCACAGCCTGTACAAGCCTATCCCGGGCAAATTCAAGGATTACATCGCCATCCCCAAGGGTAATGGCTACCAGAGTTTGCATACCACCCTGTTCGGCCCTTACGGCACGCCAGTGGAAATGCAGATCCGTACCCGAGAAATGAACGGTGTGGCCGAAGCCGGTGTGGCTTCGCACTGGATGTACAAGAGCGGCGATGCCGGCATCAATACCGCCCAGCAGCGCACGCACCAGTGGCTGCAAAGCCTGCTGGACATGCAGGAGGAGAGCGACGATGCCGTCGAATTCCTTGAGCACATCAAGATCGACCTGTTTCCGGACGAGGTGTACGTGTTCACCCCCAAGGGCAAGATCATGGTGCTGCCGCAAGGCTCAACCCCGGTCGATTTTGCCTATGCCGTACATACCGATGTCGGGCACCGCTGTATTGCCGCGCGCGTCAATCATGTGCTGATGCCGCTGCGTACCGTGCTGCGCAATGGCGATACTGTCGAGGTCATTACCTCGACCCAGGCCAAGCCCAATCCGTCCTGGCTTACTTTCGTGCAAAGTGGCCGTGCCCGTTCCGGCATTCGTAATTATCTGAAGAGCCTGCAGCGCGAAGAAGCATCCACGCTGGGCGAGAAGCTGCTCAAGCAAGCCATTGGCGCGCTGGCGGTGTCGCCGCTGCTGCTGGATGATGCGCTCAAGGCTGAATACATGGCAGTGCATGGCGACAAGCTGCAAGGCTTCCAGGAAGTGCTGGCGGAAATCGGTGCTGGCAAGCTGTTGCCGATTGCCGTGGCGCGCCGTCTGGTCGAGCTGGCCGGCGAACGTCTGGGTGAAAATGTCAAGGTGGGTCCGGTCACCATCCGTGGCAACGAGGGCGGCACCGTGCAGCTCAGCAGTTGCTGCAATCCCTTGCCGGGAGATGAAATCCTCGGCGTCATCACCAAGGGCCAGGGCCTGGTGATCCATCGCATTGCTTGTCCGAATGTGCAGCGCGTTGATCACGACAAATTGCTCAATGTGAATTGGGAAACGCAGCGCGACCGCATGTTCGGCGTTTCTGTCAGTGTGCTGGCACGCAATGAGCGCGGTGCGCTGGCGGATATTGCCGCCGCCATCTCGCAGGCTTCGGCCAATATCGAAAGCGTCGATACCCAGGATACTCATGTGGGTGACGGCTTCATTCACATCCATTTCCGCCTGCAGGTGGAAAGTGTCGAGCATCTGTCGCGGGTACTGAACGAAATCCAGAGTCTGGTGGTGGTGCAGCGGGCGGAGAGGAGATAAGCCATGCAGTTGCGTATCAATGGCGAAATGAAACAATTTGCCGCGCTGGCTACCGTGGCAGAGCTGGTGCAGGCGCTGGAGCTGGTCGGCAAGCGGGTTGCCGTCGAGCTCAATGGCGAGATCGTACCCCGCAGTCAGCATGGTCTTGCCGCGCTGGCGGATGGGGATGAACTGGAAATCGTGGTGGCGGTTGGCGGTGGCTGACGCTGCGCCGAAGGAGTGGAAAGTGCAGGATCAACTGGTCATTGCAGGCAAGGCCTATAATTCACGCCTGCTGGTAGGTACTGGCAAATATCGTGATTTCGAGCAGACTGCCGAGGCGCTGGATGCCTCGGGCTGCGACATCGTTACCGTCGCAATTCGACGTGTCAATCTGGGTCAGCACGCCGGTGAGCCCAATCTGCTCGATTTTTTGCCGCAGAACCGTTACACTCTGCTCCCCAATACGGCGGGCTGTTATTCCGCCGAGGATGCCATCCGCACTTTGCGCCTGGCGCGCGAGCTGCTGGATGACCACCGTCTGGTCAAGCTGGAGGTGCTGGGCGACTCCGGCAACCTGTTCCCCAATGTCAAGGAAACCCTGAAAGCTGCCGAAGTACTGGTCGCCGAGGGCTTTGATGTCATGGTGTACACCTCGGATGACCCGATCATCGCGCGCGAGCTGGAGCAGATCGGCTGTTGCGCCATCATGCCGCTGGCCAGTCTGATTGGCTCGGGCATGGGCATCCTGAATCCGTGGAATCTGAAACTGATCATCGAGCAATCCAGTGTTCCGGTGTTGGTAGATGCCGGCGTGGGGACCGCATCCGATGCGGCCATCGCCATGGAACTGGGTTGTGATGGCGTGCTGATGAATACCGCGATTGCCGCTGCCGGTAATCCCGTATTGATGGCACATGCCATGAAACTGGCTGTCGAAGCAGGCCGCGCCGCCTATTGTGCGGAGCGGATGCCGAAACGTTTTTATAGCGCTGTACCAAGTTCTCCTAGTGAGGGGGTGATTTCTTCTCGCAAGCCGTGATGCACAAAAGCGCCACAAAAAGCTTGTCGGGAATGCTTCAGACTTTTCCAAACCGCGTATTGTTGTTAAAATGCTGTTTTTTATAGGTAGCGGTACGTCCATACCTACGGATCTAAGGATACTTGAGTCAATGCCGAATATTCGCGTTAAAGAAAACGAGCCGTTCGAAGTCGCCATGCGTCGCTTCAAGCGCGCTGTAGAAAAAACCGGTCTGCTGACCGAACTGCGCGCTCGTGAGTTCTACGAAAAGCCGACCACCGAACGCAAGCGTAAGCACGCTGCTGCCGTAAAGCGCCACTACAAGCGCATCCGCAGCCAGATGCTGCCGCCGAAACTCTTCTAAGAGTTGCTCCGGCAATAAAGCGGGACCGCAGGCATGGCCTGCGGTTTTGCCATTTGTACTCCAGAATTCTTACGCCATGTCTTGACATGGCCCCTTGTGAGCACGACATGAGCCTCAAAGTTCGCATCAGCGATGACATGAAGTCCGCCATGAAGGCAAAGGACACCGAGCGCCTGGCCGCCATCCGCCTGTTGATGGCTGCCATCAAGCAAAAGGAAGTGGACGAGCGCATCGAGCTGGATGACGCAGCCATCGTGGTGGTGATCGACAAGATGCTCAAGCAGCGCCGTGACTCCATCTCGCAGTACGAAGCAGCCCAGCGCCAGGATCTGGCCGACAAGGAAAAGGCTGAAATGACCGTGCTGATGGCCTATATGCCGCAGCAGCTGTCCGAGGCCGAAATCGACGAACTGGTCGCCAAGGCCGTGGTCGATAGCGGTGCTGCCTCCATGCAGGACATGGGCAAGGTCATGGGCCTGCTGCGTCCGCAGCTGGCAGGCCGTGCCGATATGGCGCTGGTTTCCGCTCGCATCAAGGCCAAGCTGACCGCCTGACCCATGGCCGGGTGCAGTCAGGCCCGGTATTTTGTTCCCTCGTGTTAAGGCAGGTGTTCGCCGTTGATTCCACAGGACTTTGTTGATCAGTTGCTGTCCCGTGTCGATCTGGTCGACGTGGTGGATCGCTATGTCCCGCTAAAGAAGGCCGGCCAGAACTATCTGGCCTGCTGTCCTTTTCACAAGGAAAAATCCCCTTCCTTCACTGTCAGTCCCAGCAAGCAGTTCTATCACTGCTTCGGTTGTGGCGCGCATGGCTCTGCCATTGGTTTCGTCATGGAATACCAGGGACTGGGCTTTGTCGACGCAGTGAAGATGCTGGCGGAAAGCATCGGCATGCAAGTGCCGGAAGTGCGCAGCATCAATCCGGAAGCTACCCGTGCGGCGCGTGAGCGTCAGCTGTCGCTGGAAGAAGTGATGCAGCTGGCGGCAGGCTATTTCAAGCAGCAACTGAAATCTGCCCCGGTTGCCATCAGTTATCTGAAAGGGCGGGGTGTCAGTGGCGAAATTGCCGGGCGCTTTGGGCTGGGTTATGCGCCGGGCGAATGGCAGAATCTGCAGGCCATTTTCCCGCAATACCAGGACGACAAGCTGGTGGATGCCGGCCTGGTGATTCTGAATGAAGAAAGCGGCAAGCGTTACGATCGCTTCCGTGAGCGGGTGATGTTCCCCATCCGCAACCAGCGCGGTGCCATCATCGGTTTTGGTGGCCGGGTGCTGGGCAAGGGGGAGCCCAAGTATCTGAACTCGCCGGAAACGGTGCTGTTCGAAAAAGGCCGCGAGCTGTACGGCCTGTATGAAGCCCGCCAGGCTATCCGCGAAAAGAACCGCGTATTGGTGGTGGAGGGCTATATGGACGTGGTGGCGCTGGCCCAATATGGCATAGCCTATGCGGTGGCCACGCTGGGGACGGCCACCACCGGTGAGCATGTGCGCAAGCTGATGCGCCATGCCGACCAGGTGTATTTCTGCTTTGACGGCGACAAGGCTGGCCAGAAGGCCGCCTGGCGTGCGCTGGAAAACAGCCTGCCGCAATTGCAGGATGGCAAGGCGCTGAATTTCCTGTTTTTGCCGCAGGAACACGACCCGGACAGCTATATCCGGGAATTCGGTACCGAAGCATTTGAACAGCAGCTGGAAGAACACAGCCTGCCGCTGTCGGTTTACTTTACCCGCGAGCTGACCGGCCGCGTGGACATGAATACGCCGGAAGGGCGGGCAGACCTGATCAAGCAGGCCAGCCCGCTACTGGCACAGATTGCAGCACCGGCGCTCGGCTTCATGATCAGAAAAAGGCTGGCGGAACTCGCCGGCATGGACGTCGACGATTTCGACATGCTGACCACGGGCAAGAAGGCGCCGGAGCGCAAGGGCAAGCGGGAATACCGCCTGCCGGAAGAATCATATCGCCAGATCAACACGCCCATCGTCCACAAGCAGATCAAGTGGCTGCTGATGAACCCGGCGTGGGCCGGTGATGTGACATTGCCGGACAGCCTGCCGCTGTCCGACGAACTGGCCTGCTTTGCGATGTTGGCCGAAAGTGTGCAGGGACACGAACAGCCGCCCAATACGGCGCAATTGATAGAGGGGCTGCGCGGCACCCCCTACGAAGGGCTGATCGACAGTGTGCTGCACCAGGCCATGCAGGATCCGGACGAGTTTGCCGACCCCGGCGAGGATGATCGCACCCAGTTTCAACACGGCAATGCCAAGCTGTTGAAAATGCTGCGTGAAGCCCAGGTGGAAAGGCTAAAACTGAAAGACCGCAACGAAGGTCTAACACCGGAAGAGAAAGCATTATTCAGGGAACTGCTCCGAGACCTGCTTGGCTCATCCCCGTGAGCCAGGGCAGAAGTGACGTAGTTGTGTTATAATCAACTGTTTTTTTCGGCTTATTTTAAGCAGGAAGCAAAATGGCGGCCTCTCCCGAAAATCAAAAAGACGTACAGGACAACGAAGAACAGGTAATGAGCCTGGAAGAGCAGCGTAAACGCCTGCGCCAGCTGATTGCCCTGGGCAAGGAACGTGGCTATCTCACCTACGCTGAGATCAATGACCACCTTCCGGAAGATGTCTCCGATGCCGAACAGATCGAAAACATCGTCACGATGATTTCCGGCCTGGGCATCCAGGTTTACGACGAAGCCCCGGACGCAGAGACCCTGCTGATGTCCGATGCCACCCCGGCTGTGGCGGATGAAGATGCGGTGGAAGAAGCCGAGGCAGCCTTGTCCTCGGTCGACTCCGAATTCGGCCGTACTACCGATCCGGTGCGCATGTATATGCGCGAAATGGGTTCGGTCGAGCTGTTGACCCGTGAAGGCGAAATCGAAATCGCCAAGCGTATCGAAGACGGCCTCAAGCACATGATTCTGGCGATCTCGGCATGTCCGGGTACGGTGGCCGAAGTGCTGGAGCTGGTTGAGCGCATCAGCAAGGAAGAAATCCGCGTTGACGAAGTAGTGGATGGTTTCATCGACCCGAATGCTGATACGGCTGAAGCGGCACTGCCGTTTGCCGAGCCGGAAGTCGAGGAAGATGCACTGCTCGAAGACGAAGAAGCGGACGCCGAAGACGACGAGGCCAGTGCCGAAGCCGCCAACCTGGCCAATCTGGAAGAGCTGAAACAGCAAACGCTGGAGCATTTTGCCGGCGTGCGCATGATGTTCGACAAGATGGTCAAGGTGCTGGAAAAGGAAGGCTCCAAGTCCAAGGGCTATCTGGAACTGCAAGACGCCATCACCACCGAATTCATGATGGTGCGCTTCTCCACCCGCCAGATCGAATCGCTGTGTGAATCGCTGCGTCGCCGTGTCAATGAAATCCGCACCTTCGAGCGTGATATCCAGGACATCTGCGTCACCCGCGTGCGCATGGATCGTACCCACTTCATCAAGGTATTCCCGGGTAACGAAATCAACACCGCCTGGGTGGAAACCGAAATCGATTCCGGCAAGGCCTGGAGTGAGGCACTGACCCGCTTCAAGTACGCCATCATCGAGAAACAGACCAAGCTGTCCGAGCTGCAGGATCGCGCCATGTTGCCGATCAAGGAGCTCAAGGAAATCAACCGCCAGATGTCGGCGGGTGAGTCCAAGGCGCGTCGTGCCAAGAAGGAAATGATCGAGGCCAACCTGCGTCTGGTGATTTCCATCGCCAAGAAGTACACCAACCGTGGCCTGCAGTTCCTCGACCTGATCCAGGAAGGCAATATCGGCTTGATGAAGGCGGTGGACAAGTTCGAATACCGTCGTGGTTACAAGTTCTCGACCTATGCCACCTGGTGGATTCGTCAGGCCATTACCCGCTCCATTGCGGATCAGGCCCGTACCATCCGTATCCCGGTACACATGATCGAAACCATCAACAAGATGAATCGCATCAGCCGTCAGATCCTGCAGGAAACCGGTCGCGAGCCGGATCCGGCCGAACTGGCGGAAAAGATGGAAATGCCGGAAGAGAAGATTCGCAAGATCATGAAGATTTCCAAGGAGCCCATCTCCATGGAAACCCCGATCGGCGACGACGACGATTCCCATCTGGGCGACTTCATCGAAGACCAGAACAACCTGGCACCGTCTGATGCTGCGATGTATTCCAGCCTGAAGGACGCTACCAAGGAAGTGCTGGACACCCTGACGCCGCGTGAAGCCAAGGTATTGCGCATGCGTTTCGGCATCGACATGAATACCGATCACACCCTGGAAGAAGTGGGCAAGCAGTTTGACGTGACGCGCGAGCGGATTCGTCAGATCGAAGCCAAAGCCCTGCGCAAGCTGCGTCACCCGACCCGTTCGGAACGTCTGCGCAGCTTCCTGGATAATGAGCCGGGCGGTCAGTAAGCTGGCCTTGTAGGCAGGAAATCATCCCCAAGCCGCTTGCATCAGGGCTTGGGGATTTTTATTTGTCTCTGCTATAATGCCCCCCTTCGGGCCTCTAGCTCATGCTTGGTTAGAGCAGCGGACTTAAGCTGCAACGTTCTACGATTCGCAAGAATACGGACGATGCAAAATTGGGTTGCCCTGGAGTAAGTTGACTCTGCTCCTTGGTAGAACTGCTCAAATTCGGGGAAACCTCTGTTGCCTTGGTGGCGTGGCAATCCCGAGCGAAACTCTCTGGCGAGAGGACGTGTAGAGACTGTACGGGCAGGTCGTAAAGACAAGAGACAGTCCAGACCACAAACCCGAAAGGGGTGGCGAAAGCCATAGTTGGTAAGCATAATCCGTTGGTGCCGGGTTCGACTCCCGGGGGGCCCACCAAACATCAAAAGCCGCTGTGCATCCACACAGCGGCTTTTCCATGTCTGCAGCTACACGATGGTGAACACGGCCTGGCCTGTTGCCGGCTCGCCCGGGGCTTAGCGTAACAAGCGCTGCTGCAATTGCTGTTTGCTGGCCAGGTCGATGTGAAGCACAGTGTGCAGATAGTTTTCCACTCCCGCGTAATGTTGCTCTACCGTTGCGTAAAAACGGTCCAGATAGCGGCTATCCACTTGTAGTGCAATGGCGAAGGCCGCTTGCTGGGCTGCGTCAGCCCCCGCTGTGGCGGACTGGGCGAGAAGTCGCGCATTCTCCCGGCGACGCATGCGGTTGGTTTGCAGGTAGTCCTGATAAATCAGGGTTCTGGAGACCTCCAGTAGTTCAAGCATCAGCATGGCGGCAATGCCGGTTCGGTCTTTGCCGGCAGCGCAATGAAACAGCACGCTTTTATCCGCATCATTGGCCAGCACTTCCTGAAAAAACTGCCGGTAACCCGCTTGTGCGGCAGGGGAGAGCGCCAGTTCCTGATACAGCATCTGCATGTATTCTGTGGTTTTGCTCACGCTATCAAGCTGGGTGAAGGCCGCGATGGATGCTTGTGCCTGCTGCTGTGCTTCGGCCAGCAGATCAATGTGGACATAGCGGGCTTGGGCAATGCTGACATCAGGCCGCTCCCGGGCTTCTTCCGCACTTCTGAAGTCGATGATCTTGCCGAGCTGGTATCGTCCTGCCAGTTGTCGTGTCTGTTCCGGGCTGAGGCGGGACAGCTCGGCAGAGCGCAATAGCCGCTTGCTGATCAGTTGTTTGCCATGCTTGTTTTGAATGCCGCCCAGATCGCGAAAATTGGTGATGGTGAGCAAGCCAGGGTTCCTTGTGTGGTCTGATCATGTGGTGAGGAGGGGAGTGCGGGCAGGCTCTGCTGCGCCGCTCTTGCGCGAATGCGCTGCCCCATGAGTGGAATGTGATGGATGGCATGATTGTCGGCGATTCCGGCGCGTAACCCAACAGCTGGCGGTGAGGTGGTGCACTGGCCGCAAGTGCATGCTGCATTGCGGAAACTTTTTCCTTGCGAGTGGGTCTAGCTCGCTGGCATGCCGACAGGTATCTGCCTTTCACCTGGCTGTTCGGTCGGGTTTCCAAACGCGCCTCAGCCCCTCTGTTCGGCTTTCCGAATGCATGTCATTGTATTTTTAATTTTATTCTTTAAAAACAACAGCTTGACTTGTTGTTTTGTGAATTTTTCCTGGCATGATTACTGCTGATACGAGCGGACTCAACACCGGTCTTAAAGCCGGGTTACTCTGGAGAAACGCTCGTGAAAACCAACAAGATTACCCTGTGGGTCTTGATCGCCCTGGTATTGGGCATCGCAGTCGGCTACGGCTGTCACACCTCGATTACCGATCCCAAGCAACTGAAAGACGTTGCCGGTTACTTCTCCATCCTGACTGACGTGTTCATGCGTCTGATCAAGATGATTATTGCTCCGCTGGTGATGTCCACCCTGGTACATGGCATTGGCAGCAGTGATTCCCGTTCGATTGGCCGTGTTGGCCTGAAAGCCATGGGCTGGTTTATGGGTGCCTCGCTGGTTTCCCTGTTCCTGGGCCTGATTTTCGCCAATACCCTGCAGCCGGGCCTGGGTTACACCCTGCCGATGGCTGATGCTTCGGCTCCGGTAGTGAAAGCCACTGCGTTGAACCTGAAGGATTTCATCACCCACATGTTCCCCACCAGCTTCTTTGACGCCATGGCGAAAAACGAAGTGCTGCAAGTGGTGGTGTTCTCGGTGTTCTTCGGTGTGGCCATTGCTTCCTACAAGGGTCCGAAGCCTGACATCCTGATGAAAGGCCTGGAACAACTGGCCAACATCATGCTGCGCGTCACCAACATCGTGATGATGTTTGCTCCGGTAGGTGTGTTTGGTGCGGTTGCCGCCACCATTACCGCCGATGGCCTGGGCGTGCTGTCGATGTACGCCAAGTTCATGGGTAGCTTCTATCTGGCGCTGACCTGCCTGTGGCTGCTGATGATTGCTGCGGCTTATGGCTTTATCGGCAAGAAGATCTTCGCCCTGCTGAAAACCATCCGCATGCCGCTGATGCTGGGCTTTGCCACTGCCAGTAGCGAAGCTGCCTATCCGACCCTGCTGGAACAGCTGGAGCGTTTTGGCATCAAGGAGCGTATTTCCGGCTTCGTGCTGCCGCTGGGTTATTCGTTTAACCTGGACGGCTCCATCATGTACACCTCGTTTGCCGCCCTGTTCATCTCGCAAGTGGCCAACATCCACCTGAGCCTGGGCCAGCAGATCACCATGCTGCTGATCCTGCTGATCACCAGCAAGGGTATTGCTGGTGTGCCGCGTGCTTCGCTGGTGGTGGTGGCTGCGGTACTGCCGATGTTCAATCTGCCGGAAACCGGCATTCTGCTGATCCTGGGTATCGACCACTTCCTGGACATGGGCCGCACGGCGACCAATGTACTGGGTAATGCGATTGCCACTACCGTGGTGGCTGCGTCCGAAGGCGATATCGATGCTGGCGCGGCACAGAGCAATCCGGCATTGGCAGAAGACCAGGCCTGAGCGCCCTAAGTCCCTGCCACCGTTTTACCCCATAAAAATCCAGTGACAGATCCCGCCCTGCCCAAGCCGCCGACACAGGCGGACAAGCAGGACGCGGGGCTGATCGCTGCAGCCAGTTGCTTCCCGGCAACGACATCCCCACTAGTCTTTCTACAAAGAGAAGAGACATGAAAAAAACCTTCAAACTGCTGTTGTCCAGCGCAGCCGTGATGGCTGCCCTGTGTGGTCAATCCGCCCATGCAGCCGAAGCGGCCAAGCCGCACGTGGTGATTCTGGCGACCGGCGGCACCATTGCCGGCACCGGTGCCAGCAGCACCACCACCATTGGTTACACCGCAGCCAAGCTGGGCGTGGACAAGATGATTGCCGCCGTGCCCGAGCTGTCCAAGGTGGCCGATGTCCGTGGCGAGCAGGTGGCCCAGATCGCCAGTGAAAGCATGACCAACGAAGTGTGGCTGAAGCTGGCCAAGCGCGTGAACGAACTGCTGGCGCAGAAGGATGTGGATGGCGTGGTGATTACCCACGGTACCGATACCATCGAAGAAACCGCTTACTTCCTGGACCTGGTGGTGAAGAGCAAGAAGCCGGTGGTCGTGGTGGGCTCCATGCGTCCGTCTACTGCCATCAGTGCTGACGGCCCGATCAACCTGTACAACGCCGTGATCCTGGCTGGTAGCAAGGAAGCTGCCGGCAAGGGTGTACTGGTTGCATTGAACGACCAGATCAATGCCGCACGCGAAGTGACCAAGACCAACACTTCCACCACCGATACCTTCAAGACGCCGGAACTGGGCTACCTGGGTTACATGCAGGACAACAAGCCGCACTTCTATCGCATGTCCACCCGCAAGAACACCGCAGATACCGAGTTTGACGTGAGCAAGCTCAACAGCCTGCCGCGCGTGGATATCGTGTACGGCTACGCCAATATGGACCGTGTGGCCATGGATGCCAACATCGCTGCCGGTGCCCAGGGCATCGTGCAGGCAGGTGTGGGTGATGGCAGCATCGCCGCACAGATGATGCCGGCCTTCCGTGATGCCCGTAAGAAAGGCATCGTGCTGGTACGCAGCTCGCGCGTGGGCAACGGTATTGTCGCCCGCAACGGCGAAGCCAATGACGATCAGGAAGATCTGGTGGTCAGCGACACGCTGAATGCACAAAAGGCACGCATCCTGCTGATGCTGGGCCTGACCAAGACCCACGACACCAAAGAACTGCAACGCATGTTCTACACCTATTGAGCCGCAGGGCCGGGCACTGTGCCGGCCTGTCTGCCTGTTGTGATGCCGGTGTAGCGCCGGCGTGATCCCCCCGCAACGGCAGCATGGCGCAGTGACTGCTCATGCAGCCTTTGGCAAGCGGCCCCGGTGGCCGCTTTTTTTATGCCCGCAGCCTGCAGCCGACCGGGACGGCAGGCTGCTCATCAGCCCGGCCATCAACCCGATTGATTCAGGCCGTATTTTTTCAGCTTGTCGAACAGGGTGGTCTTGGCCACTTTCAGCGCTTCGCTGGTGCGGCTGAGGCTGAAACCGTGGCGGCGGAATTCTTCGGCAATCAGTGCGCGCTCGAAAGCCTCGACGGTTTCGGCCAGCGGCAGGCTCTGGCTCAGCTCGCCGGATTCGGACAGCGGGCTGCGGATGCCCAGCACATAGCGCTCGGCCACATTGCGCAGTTCGCGCACATTGCCCGGCCAGTCGTAGGCCAGCAGCTCGGCTTGTTCGTGCGCTTCCAGCTGCGGGGTGGGGCGGTCAAAGCGGCTGGCGGCTTGCAGCAGGAAGTATTCGAACAGCAGCGGGATATCCTCGCGCCGCTCGCGCAGCGGCGGCAGCTGCAGGGTGACCACGTTCAGGCGGTAGTACAGGTCGCTGCGGAAGCTGCCGTTATTGCCCATGGCCTTGAGGTCGGCCTTGGTGGCCGATACCACGCGGCAGTCGACCGAGATCGGGGTATTGGAGCCCAGCCGTTCCAGCGTGCGCTCCTGCAGTACGCGCAGCATCTTGATCTGCAGCGGCAGCGGCATGCTTTCGATTTCATCCAGGAACAGCGTGCCGCCATTGGCGTATTCGATGCGGCCGATGCGGCGCTTGGCCGCGCCGGTGAACGCATGGGCTTCGTGGCCGAAGATCTCGCTCTCGAACAGGTTTTCTGCCAGCCCGCCACAGTTGACTGCGACAAAGTTATTCTTCTGGCGGCGGCTGATTTCATGCAGGCAGCGCGCCACCAGCTCTTTGCCAGTACCAGTTTCGCCCAGGATCAGTACATTGGCCGAGGTGTCGGCCAGGTCGGCAATCATGCGCCGCACCTTCTCCATGGCCGGTGAGCGGCCAATCAGCCGGGCTTCCAGGCTTTGCTTGTCATGCAATTGCCGGCGCAGGCTTTCCACTTCCAGGCTGAGGCGGCGCTGCTCCATGGCGCGACATACCACTTCATGCAGCCGCTCCGAGGAAAACGGTTTTTCGATGAAGTCGTAAGCCCCGTCCTTCATCGCCTGTACCGCCAGGCTGACATCGCCGTGGCCGGTGATCAGGATCACCGGCAGGCCGCTGTCGCGCGCCTTGAGCTGGCGCAGCAAGGCCATGCCGTCCTGGCCTTGCAGATGGATGTCGCTCACCACCACGCCGGGGAAGCCGGGCAGCAGCAGCGATAGCGCCTGCTCGGCGCTGGCGACACCGCGCGCTTCCAGCCCTTCCAGCGCCAGTGCCTGTTCGCAGCCCAGCCGGACATCCGGATCATCTTCGACAATCAACACTTTCATGCCATCAAACATGGCGGTTTTCCTTTGTGGCAAGCGGCAGGGTAATGGTGAATACCGCACCACCTTGCGGGTGGTTGTCGGCGCTCAGGCTGCCGCCGGCTTCTGCGATGATGCCGGCGCTGAGTGTCAGCCCCAGTCCCAGGCCGATGCCGGCAGGCTTGGTGGTGACAAAGGGTTCGAACAGCTGGGCGCGTACGGATTCATGCAAACCGGGGCCGTTATCGCGAATCTGCAATTGTAGGTGTTCTGTGGTGCGATGACCGCTGATTTCGATGATGGGCTGCGGCTGGTCTTGCAGCTCGTCCAGCGCATTGGCCAGCAGATTGACCAGCACCTGTTCGAAGCGGTTGGGGTCGCAGCGTGCCTGCCACGGCTCCGGCGCATTGGGGCGGAGAATGCGTACCTGACTGCCCTCCAGCCGGTTGCGCAGCAGCAGCACCGCGCTGTCGATGGCGAGGCTGATGTCTACCGTGCCCAGACTACTGGTGGACTTGCGTGCATAGCCTTTGAGCGCGCTGGTGATTTCGCCCATTTTATCCACCAGCTGGCAGATGGTTTGCAGATTGGTGCGGGCGGTGTCGGTTTGCTGGCGTTCGATAAACTTGATGGCATTACCGGACAGGGTGCGCAAGGCGGCCAGCGGCTGGTTCAGTTCGTGGGCAATGCCGGTGGCCAGCTGGCCCAGCACGGCCAGTTTGCCGGCCTGCACCAGATTGTCCTGGGTCTGGCGCAGGTGTTGTTCGGCACGGATGCGTTCGCTGACTTCTTCCTGCAATTGCTGGTTGGCACGGGACAGGTCGGCGGTGCGCTCTTCCACCTTGCGTTCCAGCTCGCGATAAGCCTGCTGCAGGGCTTCACGTGCGGCCAGCTTGTCACGCAGGCGGCGGCGCCGTTCGTTCAGCCACAGAATACCGGTGAGGCTGAGCAGGGTGAGCAGGGCGGCCAGCGCCGCACGGTTATAGGCCAGCTGGTACACCGGCTCCAGGCTGGACAGTACGGTCAGCCGCCAGTTGGACAGCGGCAGTTGCAGCGATTGCCCCAGCATGTCGCGCGGGTAGGCCAGCCGGCTCAGCGTGCGCCGGCCGCTTTGGTCCAGCCGGTAGATGTGGCTGCCGTTGCCCAGGCTGCGCCGTTCTTCCAGCCCCAGTGGCGGCAGCGGTTTGCGGTTGTATTGCCGGTTGCGGTCGAAAGCATCCTGCAGGGCCTTGCTGAAGGGCTTGAGGGTGCTGAATTTCCACCCCGGTTCGGTGGCCAGGATGACCACTTCATTCTGGTCGGACACCATCACCATGGTCTTGTTTTCGCGCCACAGCTTTTCCAGGTATTCCATATTGATCTTGACCACCGCCACGCCAATGATGCGGCCGTGGCTGGTCAGCGGCTCGGACAGATAGTAGCCGGCTTCGCTGCGGGTAGTGCCCACGCCGAAAAAGCGGCCGGGCTGGCCGCTGATGGCATCGGTGAAATAGGCACGGAAGGAATCGTTTTCGCCCAGATAGCTGTCCGGCTGCCGCCAGTTGCTGGTGGCGCGCACGATGCCGCTGCTGTCCATGATGTAGATGGCGCTGGCCCCGGTGCGCTGGCTCAGCCGTTCCAGATAGTCATTGGCGGCCTGCTGGCGCTGGCGGTCTTGCGGGGCGTGCAGCAGCCGCTCCACATAGGGTGACAGGCCGAGCAGGCTGGGCAGGCGGGCGTAGTGGCCGATCTCGCTGTTGAGGCTGTTGGCATACAGCTCCAGCCGCTGGGTATTGGCCGAGCGCAGCTCGTCCAGCGAACCGTCCACGCTGGCGCGAAAGGAGGCGACGGCGGCAATGTCCATCAGCACCAGCAATAGCGCTATGCGGAGTACGGTACGCAGTTTCAAGCGAAATCCAATCCTCGGGGTGGGCTGTGCCGGGCAGTGCCGGCGGCCAGCAGAAAGGCGGCCGTTGGCCGCCTGCGGTGATTCGGGTCAAGCCGCAGCAGATGGCGGCAGCCGGCTATTGTAGCAAATGCCTTGGCCTTCGCGGTGGCGCTTGCCTGTGGCGCTAGGCTGACCCCGCGTGAAAAACGCCAGCGGAATGCACAGCCACGTCCGGTGCATTTCGCTGGCCTTTTGCCTCACCCTTGCGCCTGAGACGCTGCACTGGCTCTTACAGGTGTCGCTCGAAATGGCTGACCAGGCGCTTCAGGTCGTGGGCGGTGGTGTGCAGTTGCTGCGCGACATGGCTGGTGGTGGCGATGCTATGGCTGTTTTGTTCGGTGAGCGCACTCATGGTCTCCATATTCTGTGCCACTTCGGTGGAGGCGGCTGACTGCTGCTGCAGCATTTCCGCCACGTTGGCCGCCGATTGCGCTACACCCTGGTTGGCCTCGCGGATGGCCGCCAGGCTGGCACTGGCGGTAGTGATGGCGTTTTCCACACCCTGTACCCGCTCCAGTGCCGCATGCACATTCTGCAATACCTCGTGCGTGCGCTGATGCAGCACATTGATGGATTGTTCGATTTCCAGGGTATTGCCCGCCGTGCGCTCGGCCAGCTTGCGCACTTCGTCGGCCAC
>NZ_RFAR01000080.1 GCF_003693445.1 Aquitalea palustris
TCGATCTGGCGTTTGCGCCAGTCTTCCAGCGCCTTGGGAGCGGTGGTGTAGTGACCGTGGATGTCGATGATCATGGTGTGATTCCTTGTTGTCTTGCCGCCGCCCTGTGGGCAGCGGCTGTGCAATGCTCAGCCCTGCTTGTTCTGGTCCCAGGCCAGCGCGCCAGCATCCTTGCCGGTAACCGAATACAGCGCGCCCGGCGCATTGCGGGTGGCTTGAAACTGTTCCAGCGTCTGGCCGCGCATGGCGGCGTAAATATGCAGATTGGACACACCCACTACCGCACCCAGTTTTTCCAGGCCGAAGAAAATCACCCCGTAGCGGATCAGCGCATCCCAGTCGCGCCGCTGCAGCATGTCAGCTTCTTCGGCCGTCAGCCCGGCCTTGGCATACGCCGCTTGCGGGTCATTAAGGAATAGTTCGCGGTGTGCCGGGTCCACCATGTCGCGCAGGAATTTGTTCAGGCGATAGGTGCGCAGGCTGGCCTCCAGCGTGAAGGGATGGGTGCCGCTGAGGGCTTCCGCTCCGGCCAGTTCGCGCGCCATGGTGTGGCGCAGGTCGGCCGTGCGCGGCTTGGGCAGCGGCAGGCTGGCGTTTTCGTAAATGGCGGTGGCGATCCCGGTCATCGACGGCAGGTAGTAGGTCTGGTGGATTTTCTTTACCTGTGCCGACAGCGCGCCGCGCATGATCAGCCACATGATGACTTCCGCCCCTTCCATGCCGCCCAGCTCGGCGTAGTCGGCCAGCGTCAGCCGGGTGAGCGCCTGCGGGTCTTTTTCGAACAGTTCCAGGAACTGCAGATCCCATTCCGGGTTATTGAAGCCGCAGCGCGCACCATGCACCTGGTGCGACAGACCGCCGGTAGCGACGATGGCCACTTTCAGGTCTTCCGGATAGCTTTCGATGGCATCGCGCAGCGCCTTGCCCAGCTTGTAACAGCGCGCGGCGGACGGCACCGGGAACTGCAACACCCCCACTGCCAGCGGCACGATGGGCACATCCCAGTCGCTCTTGCCATTGTTGAGCATGGACAGCGGCGACAGGCAGCCGTGATCCAGCTTCTTGTCCTGGAAGAAAGACATGTCGAATTCGGCTGCCATCAGGCTGTGGCCGATATGGCGCGACAGCGCGGCGTGGCCGGCCACCGGCGGCAGATCGCGTGCACCACCGCCCTCGTCCGCCACTTCGTAACGCTGGTCTATGCCCAGGGTGAAGGCGGAGTAATGGTCGAAAAAGAAAGACGTGACATGGTCGTTGTAAATCATGAACAGCACATCCGGCTTTTTCTCAGCCAGCCAGGCCTTGACCGGGGCAAAGGCCTCAAAAATGGGCGCCCATACCGGGTCGTCCTGCTTGTTGCGGTCCACCGCGAAGCCGATGGTTGGAGTATGGGAACAGGCGATGCCGCCGATGATGGTTGCCATATCAAGTCTGCCTTGTGTTATTGAGTGCAAGGGGCGGTAGCCGCACTACCGCCGCCGTAGTGAAAAATCAGGCTTGCGCGCTGCCTTGCCGGTTACCGCCCAAAATGGCCGCTGCGGCAATCACCGCCGGAATCGCCAGCGCGAGGAAGATGGACTCGAAACCCCAGCCCAGGCTCAGCAGCACGCCGCCGATGGACGAACCCAGAATGCTGCCCAGGCGGCCGACGCCCAGCATCCAGCTCACACCCGTGGCACGGGCCATGGTGGGATAGCAGCCGGGGGCATAAGCATTGAGGCCGGTTTGTGCACCGCTCAGGCAGAAGCCGGTGGCCAGGATGGCCAGCACGATCCAGGCCGAATTCAAGCCGCTGCTACCCAGTACCAGCAGCGCCACGCCGCCCAGCAAGTAAGACGCGCTGATCACGCGGCTGGGCTTGATGCGGTCCATGGCAAAGCCCACCACGATGGCGCCCACGGTGCCACCCAGCTGGAACATCGCGGTCAGGGTGGAGGCACGGTCGATCGAGATGCCGGCGTCCTTCATCATGGTGGGCAGCCAGCTGGTGGTGAGGTAGATCACCAAGAGGCCCATGAAGTAGGTCAGCCACAGGCTGAAGGTTTTCAGCGCATAACCGCGGGAAAACAGCACGCCCAACGGTTGCTTGGCGCTGACCGGGGCTTCTTGCGAAACAAATACCTGATAGCTGTCCAGCTTCACCTGACACACGCGCGCGAGCAGCGGGCGCACGCGCTCGGCCGGTGCACCCTTGCCCACCAGATAACGGGCGGATTCAGGCAGCAGGAAGAACATGAAAGGCAGCAGGATAAGCGGCATCAGGCCGCCAAAGGTCAGCACCGCCTGCCAGCCAAAGCGCGGAGTCAGCCAGGCAGCGGCAAAGCCGATGGCCGCCGAGCCCAGGTTGAAGCCGGTAAACATGGTGGCAATCACCGAAGAACGAATGCGCTCCGGAATGTATTCGGAGATCAGCGTAGTGGTATTGGGCATGGCAGCACCCAGCGCGAGGCCGGTGACAAAGCGCAGCGCGGCCATCCCTTGCGGGCTGGTGGCATGAGCCGTGGCCAGCGTCGCCAGGCCAAAGCCCAGTACCGAGCCCAGCAACACCTTGCGCCGGCCAAACCAGTCCGCCGAAGAGCCGGCCAGCAAGGCACCCACCGCCAGGCCGATGGGAGCAGCGCCCATCACCACACCAAAGGCCGGACGCGAGATATGCCACTCACCCAGAATGCTGGGCGCAACAAAGCCCATGATGGCCACATCCATGCCATCCACGGCCACGATAAGAAAACACAAGACCACCAGCCCCCATTGAAAGGCCGACATCTTGCGCGCGTTGATAAACTCGCGCACGTCCAGTACTTCAGCTTGTTTCATGAATCTCTCCTGTTGCGAACGTTGGGCGCAGATCGTGCCGCGCCACATGATTTTTTCTTGTCAGTCTATGAAATCAGCCGCGTCTAGCCACGCGGCAGCAATACCTCTCCGCGAAACAGCGGTCGAGCGGTACGGATCAGCGCCACCGCAGGTGCGGCATCGCCTTGCGGCGTCAGGCGGATAGTGAATTCACCGCTGGGGTGCTCCACCGAAACCGCCTCACCGCCAGCCAGCACGGCCAGGCCAGCGGCCACCGTGGCCGGGTCGACACAGGCGGTGGCCACCGAGGCAGCGCCCAGCACGCCAATGGCGTCGTGGCATTTTTTCGGAATGAAAGTACGGGTATGAATGGCCCCGCCAGCAATCGGCGCGGCAATCAGCGTCATCTTGGGTACTACGCGATGGCTGACATCGCCCAGCCCCATGCGCGGGCCGATGGCCAGGCGGATGGCTTCCAGCTGCTGCTTGAAACTGTCGTGGGCGTCCAGCTCGGCCGGGCTTTCATAACCGCTGATGCCCAGATCGGCAGCCCGCAGCAGCACCACCGGCATGCCGTTGTCGATGCAGGTGACCGGAACGCCGTTGACCACATCCTGCGCCTGCCCGGTGGGATAGAGCGCTCCGCAGGAGGAGCCGGCCACATCGGCAAAACGCAGTTCGATGGCGGCGGCACTGCCGGGTACGCCGCTGATGCGGGTAGTACCCTGGTAGCTCACCTTGCCGCCCGGGGTGGGCAGCACGGCTTCACACAGCGACTGGGTATTCACCATGTGAATGCGCACGCGGGTTTCGCCATCAGCACAGGGCAGCAGCCCCTCTTCCAGTGCAAACGGCGCCACCCCGGCCAGGATATTGCCGCAGGTGGGCGCGTAGTCGATGCGATTGGCCCCGATCACCAGTTGGCCGAACAGATAATCGATATCGGCATCGTCACGACTGGAGGGAGAAATGATGGCGATCTTGGTGGTCAGCGGATGGGCACCGCCAATGCCGTCGATCTGGCGCAAGTCGCTGCCATCCATGGCGGCCAGTAGCAGGCGGTCACGGCTGGCCGGGTCGGCTGGCAGGTCTGCCGCGTGAAAGAATGCCGCCTTGGACGTACCGCCGCGCATCCACACGCAGGGCAGCGCCTGCAGGCCACTGTATCGTGCTGTCGAATTCATGCTCATCCTCCGCATTGCCTGGGCAAATTTCTTCTCGTGCCAACAATATATGCGGAGGGAGCCGGGCCGACTTTGCCCCTTCGTGACTGTGCATTCTCATTTTGTGACAGCGGCCAGCCAGTTTTTTCGATGGCCGCCCGCCGGCACAAGCAGCGGCAGCTTGCTCGCCGCACACGCGGGAATGCTCAGGACAACAGGCTGTCGCCGCGATTGATGTGATGGGCAGCGCGATGCAGATGGGTCAGCAAATGGCGCACCACCGGGGCCAGTGCCAGCTCCTGGCGCAAGATGGCGCCCACCTGCAGCGGCAGGCCGGCTTCGGCCAGTGCAATGGGGGCAACATAATTGGCCAGCCATGGCTGGTGGGCGATCTGCTGCGGCAGCAAAGCCACGTAATCGCCAGTGGACACCAGCGACAGCAAGGCCAGGGTGGAATTGACCAGCGCGCCTTGCTGCGGTGCCTCCAGGCCATTGCGTTCGAACAGGGCCCGTGCATAACCGGAATGGCTGTTGGTACCGGTATACACCCAGGGTGCCTGCTGTAAATCCTGCAAACTCTTTGCTTGCAACCAGCGGCTGCCCTTGCGTGCGGTCGGAATCATTGTGGTGGCCAGCAAGGGCTCAACATAGAACTCGCCGGCAGACAGGTCATCCGGAATGCCACCCACGGTGATGTCGACCTCGCCGCTACGCAGTTTTTGCAATTGCGCCACATACAGCTCTTCGCTGATGCGCAACTGAATCTGCGGAAACTCACGCACAAAGGTGCGCATGGCCTCCGGTATCAGCAGCATCACGGCCAATGGCACTGCGCCAATATGCAGTTTGCCCACCAGGTGACCACCGATCTGGCTGATTTCATCGGCTGCGGCATCCAGCTCGTGGCGCGCCCGCACCGCCCGCTCATACAACACCCGGCCTTGCGCCGTGGGCTGCACCCCGCGTGAGGAGCGCACCAGCAATGGCGCAGCCAGTTCCAGCTCCAGTTCGCGGATCATCCGGGTCAGCGCCGGTTGCGAGCAAGCAAGCCGCCGGGCTGCCGCACGCATGCTGCCCTCTTCCACGGCAGCGATCAGCGCCGCCAGTGTTGCCAGTTTCATTCTTCCCTCCTCACCAGTCATTCCCACCGGCCCTGGCGATCAACAAAGCTGATCGCCAGCACAGTTTTAGCATCTTTGATGAATCGCACCTTAGCCGCAGAATGCCCCACAAAGCAAAAAAACCTCCGGTTCGCTCGGGTGCGCCAACGAAACGCCCGGTGATCACGGACCTTGCATTGATGGAGGAGAGACTCATGACCACCCCTGCCGCCCGCGCGGACCGGGATGACGTGTTGCGCTATCTGTGCGTATTTCTGTCAGTAGCACATACAGGCAGCGTCACCCGTTCATCCGAGCAGATTTTCAAGGCCGCCTCGGCCATCACCCGAGCCCTGACCCAGATGGAGCAATTGCTGGGCGTCAGCCTGTTCGAACGCCGCCCGCGCGGCATGTTGCTCAATGCCTATGGCGAAGCCGTCCATTTGCGGGCACGGCGCATTCAGGCCGAAATCCGCCAGGCAGCAACAACCTTGTGTAACGGCCAGAGCACCAGGAAAGATCCGGCCGTCCTCACCCAGTTACTGCTATCCGGTAACAAATTGCGCGTTTTTGTCAGTCTGGCCAGCCATGGCCAGATTGCTGCCAGCTGCCACCATCTGGGCATGAGCAAATCCGGCATCAGCATGTCGCTGGCACGGCTGGAAGAATCGGTGGGCCAGCCGCTATTCCAGCGCACGGCACAAGGACTGGTCGTCAGCGAAGCGGCCGAGCCATTGCTGCTGCATGCAAAACGGGTGTTTGCCGAAGTGCGCCACATGCAGGCCGACCTGATGGCGCTGCAAGGCAGCGTCGAGGGCTGTATCACGGTGGGGGCCTTGCCATTGGGCCGCACGCGCCTGCTGCCGCTGGCCATCGTGCATCTTTTGCAAAAATATCCCGGCATACAGATCAAGACACGCGAAAGCTCTTACGAAGAGCTGGCACGCGACCTGGGCTGTGGCGACATCGACTTCATCTTTGGCGCACTGCGGCCGCAAGAGGAAAACCGGCAGTTGGTCAGCGAAGCCTTGTTTGTCGATCAGGTACGCATTTTCTGCCGCGCCAATCACCCGCTGACCCGCACGCCGGGCCACCTCAGCCTGGCCACCCTGCAGCACAACGGCTGGATCCTGCCCCGGCAGGACTCTCCCGCACGGCGGGCCCTGGTCAGGTCGTTTACCCGCCAAGGACTCAGCGCCCCGCAGCCCTCGGTGGAAAGTGGTGACCTGGCCGTCGTGCGCAATCTGCTGACCCACAGCGATCTGCTGACGGCCTGCTCACCCCATCAACTACGCTATGAAATGGAAAAAGGGGACATTGTCGAATTGAATGTCGACCTGGGCGACGCCGAGCGAAGCATAGGAATTATCCAGCGCTCCGGCTGCCACCCTCCTCCCGCCATGCAGGCACTGCTGGAGGAAGTGCGCAAGATATGCGCCAGCGACCTGCTGCCATGCAGTCCGCCAGCAGCGAGCTACACACCCCGCCGGACGGCAGAACTGGCGCAACACTGTGTCAGCTAGCGGTCGGGCAGCCCGGCTGGCGCCGTATCTGCGGCCAATGGTTCTGGCAAAGGGAAATGGCTGGATTGGGTTGACCAGGGGCCGGCGGCGCTGATACGGCCACCATCCCGCCAACATAGGCGGGATGGTGTGAGCCAGGCGATCAGAAGGAGTAAATGAACTGCGTGGCAAAAATATCGTTATTGCGCGACAGGCTGCCATCGTTGCGCTGGAACACCGCATTGCTGGCAAAGTCGTGACGATATTCCACTTTCACCGTCATCTTGTCGGTCGGGTAGAACAACAGGTCCAGTGCAATGTCGCCGCGGTTGGTCCCCTTGCAGTCCATGCCATTATTGCTTGAGGCATTCAGGCATTGCTGGTCCACCCCCCAGCCGCTGGTGGGATTGATGCTGGCAGTGTTCCCGCTCAAGCCGTACAGGATGCCGCTGCCACCGCCTCCGTTGCGGCTGTTGTTCAGGTAATCAAAGCGCAGCACCGTGCCCACCTTGCCCAGCCAGTCGGTATGCCATTTCTTGCTGCCCAGCAGGGAAAAGCCATACCACTGTGCCATGCCGCCATTCCAGGCCGCGTGGGCCTGCTGGCCGTAGTCGACCTGGGCGTTGTACTGGATGTCCGCCCAGGTATAGGTCAGGTCGGCCTCGGCATAGGCATAGCGGCCAAACGGCGAGGACAGATTGCACTGATAACCATAGCCACCACTGCAGCTGGACGGGGTGAACAGGGTTTGCCGGCCAATATTGGCGGAAAAGCCCAAATCCAGCGAAGTGGTGTACTGGTAATCCACCCGCGCCGCCAGCGTGGGCGTGCTGTTACTGCTACTGCGGCCATTCTGCCCGCTGACCACCGCCCCGGCCGACTTGAGCTGCTCGTTGGCCAGCATGAATTGCCACAGTGTCTGGTAGTTGTTGGTAAACAACTTGTAGTTCATGCCCAGATAGGAAGCGGGCTCGCTGAAATCAAACAGCAGGTTGTGGGTAAGGGTTTGCGTCTGACTGGTGGGATTAGGCTCATAGCCGGCCAGGCTGGGCAACAGACCCAGCTGCAAGGTGTCGGTGCTGCTTAGCGGCAGGTTGACATTCGCCTGATTGAAAATGCTGTTGGTCAACCCGCCACTTTCGCTGCTGAAACTGGCACCACTGCCCCGGTCCGGCTGGATCACCAGCTCGACACTGGGCGCCTCTGGCCCTACGCCAAAGGTCTTCTTGATGTCCAGATAGACATCGCCCAGATTGCTGTCGTAATAGTTGTAGGCACCGTTCTTGTTAAGAAAATGGAAGCTGGCGGAGTTGCTGTTGCGGTTGTACAGAAACATCGGATCCACAAAGCCGGTCACGCTCAGCCCGGCTATCGGCCCGGTCTGCGCCGCTTCGCTCAGCGTATCCACCTTGATCTTGAGACTGTTCACTGTTTGCTTGAGGGTTTCCGGCTCGTCGGCCGCATCGGCCGGCGGCGTACCGGCATTGACCGGGGCCGGGACCGCATCTGCCGTCACCCCCAGTTGCTGCTGCAGGTTTTGCACTTGCTGTTGCAGCAAGGGAATCTGCGCATTGCTTTGCTGCAAGGCTTTGATTTGCTGCTCCAGGGCTTCCAGTTTTTGCAGCAAGGGCGAGGTGGCCTCGCTGGCGGCCTGGGCACAGACCGGCAGCGCCATGATGGCCAGGGCGATATGTTTCAGTTGCATGATGAGCTTCCCCGAGTGACTGATGCGTGGTGCTTAGTGGGTTTTCAGTTCCTGCCACAGCCGGGTTTCCAGCCGCATGATTTCAGTAGGCAAGGCACGTACGGTGAACAGCTTCTTCATCTCGGCCGCGCTCGGGTAGACCGTCGGGTCGGATAGCACCTCCGGCTTGATCAGTGGCTTGGCTGCCGGTACGGCAGTGGGGTAAAAGGTTTCATTACTCAGCGCCGCTGCTTCGTTGGCCGAAATGACATGGTTGATCCATTTCATCGCGGCATCGACATTCGACGCAGTCTTGGGAACTGCCATCACGTCAAACCAGATCACGCTGCCCTCCTTGGGCAGGATGTACTGGATGGTGTAAGGCTTGTGCGCGGCCTGTGCGGCCAGGCGGGCGGTATTCACATCACCGGAGTAACCGAAGGCCATACAGATATCGCCACTGGCCAGATCGGGTGCGTAGCTGCTGGAGTTGAATTGGCCGATATAAGGGCGGATGGTTTTCAGCAGCTTGAATACCTCCTGGTAATCCGCCGGATTGGTACTGAGCGGGTTCTTTTTCAGGTAGTACAAGCCCATGCCGAATACGTCCACCGGCGAATCCAGCACCGACACACCACACTTGGACAGCTTGGCCATGTACTTGGGGTCAAACAACATGTCCCAGGTATTGAGCGGCACGCCCTTGCCCAGCACGGTCTCCACTTTTTGCAGGTTGATACCGATGCCATCCGTCCCCCAGTTCAGCGGAACACCATATTGATTACCCGGGTCGCTGCTTTCCAGAATCTTCATCAGCACCGGATCAAGCTTGGCCAGATTGGGAATCTTGCTCTTGTCCAGTTTGCGGAACAGTCCAGCCTGCAACTGGCGGCCAAAGTAGGCATCCGATGGCACCACCACGTCGTAACCGGAATTACCCACCAGCAGCTTGCTCATCAGCGTGTCATTGCTGTCGAACTCCTGGTAGCGCACCTTGATGCCGGTTTGCTTGAGGAAGTTGGCATTGCTGTCTTTGGCCAGGCTATTGCCCCAGTTGTAGACATTGACCTGGCCGGCATCGGCAGCCGCATGGCCAGAAACGCTGCCCAGCAGGGCCAGCGCACAACAGGTATGGATCAGTTTTCTCATTTCTCAGCCTTTGTCGTTATCGCCGCTCTACAGGCGGCATGGTGGGTACAACACAATCAATCAGTCGCGGCCATCGCTCAGTTTGGGCTGGCGCGATACACCGTTTCACCGCGGAACACCGTGGCCTGCACCAGCGAATGGTTCAGCCCGGAGAGCGGCAGCGCGAAGATATTGCCGGCCAGAATGACAAAATTGGCCTCATTGCCCGGCAGCAGGCCGCAGCACTCATCCAGCCGCAACGCATGGCTGGCATTCAGGGTGTGGGCTTGCAGCATGACTTGCAGGTCCAGCCGTTCGTCGGGATTCCATGGCATGGCTGCGGGATGATCCGCCGGCAGATGGGTGACACCGGTTTGCATGATTTCCAGCGGGTCCATGGTGGAAACCGGCCAATCCGAACCGCCAGCCAGCATGGCACCGGCATTGCGCAGGCTGCGGAAGGGATAGCTGCGCCCTGCCCGCTCGCTGCCCAGAATGTCGCAGTACAGCGCTTGCAAGGCCGGCGCGGCCGCCGTCCACAAAGCCTGCACGCTGGCAATGGCCCCCAACGGCGCAAAGCGGGGCATGTCGTCCGGGTGTACCAGCTGCAAATGCGCCAGCTGGGCGCGGCGCTCGCGCGGGCCATTGCAGCTGGCAGCCCATTCCAGCGCGTCCAGGGCCATGCGCACGGCGCGATCCGCCAGGGTATGGAAATGCAGGTCGAAACCAGCCGCGTCGGCCATGGCGACGATTTCATTCAGTGCCGGCTGCTGCCACAAGGCCAGGCCGCTGTCGTCGGTGCCGGGGTAAGGTTCCAGTAGCGCGGCAGTACGCGATTCGGTCACGCCATCAATGAAGATTTTCACCGTGTGCACATGCAGGGTGTCGCCCTCGTAGCGCTGTTTCCACTCACGAAAACGGGCAATCTGCACTGCCGGATCATGACGCGGCGTAGCCAGCAAGCCGGCACTGACATGCAGCTTGAGGCTGCCGGCATCGCGGGCGTTGGCATAAGCCTGTAGCAGGCCTTCGTCCACACGGGCATCAAACCAGCCGGTAATGCCCAGGCGGTGTGCCATGGCAATGGCCTTGGCCAGCGATTGCGGATAGCGCGCCGGCCCCAGCTGCGGAATCAGTCCGAACAGGCGGTACAGCGCAGCCTCATGCACCACACCACTGGGCTGGCGGCTGTCCGGCTCGCGCTCGTGGATGCCGCCGCTGGGGTCGCTGGTATCGGCGCTGATGCCGGCCGCCGCCAGCCCGGCGCTATTCAGGCAGCCACTGTGCACGTCGTGCCCCAGCAGCAGCAGCGGGCGGTCGGCCAGTGCGACGTCAAGTTGCTGGCGGGTGGGATAGCTGCCGAATACGTTTAAATCAATGCCGCCGAGAAATACCCATTGCTCGTCCGCCTGTGCCAAAGCGGCTTCGCGGATGAGTTGCAGCACGCCTTCGGCACTATCGGCGCGCTCCAGGTCGGTATCGCCCACCATCTGCTGGCCTTCCAGCGGATGGGCATGGCCATCGACAAAAGCGGGGATGATCTGCTTGCCAGCAAGGTCGATCTGCTCGGTCTGGCTGCCGGCCATGGCGCGTATGGTCTGGTCATCGCCGCTGGCGATGATCTTGCCACCGCCAATGGCCAGCGCACTGTGCATGGCGCTGAAGTCGTTGCCGGTATGGATGCTGCCGTTGTAATAGATTTTTTCGGGATACTGCATGCCTGCCTCCTGATTCATGACCAACACAGGGTCATGCGTCAGGAGGCTGTTGCGCCCTGGGGCAGAACCGTGTGCAACCGGTTCTGATCATGGCGGGAGGGCGACAAGCTGTCTGTCCTCGTATTTCAGGACAAAGCGGCAGGCTGATGGTGACGCTGCTCCACGGCCACGCACCAGGCAAACAGTTCGGACTTGCTGGCCACACCAATCTTGGTCAGCGCACGCTCCATATAGGTGCGTACGCTGCACGGGCTGATCGAGACATGTTCGGCAATCTGCGGCACCGACCAGCCTTGCAGCATGGCATGACAGATCAGCCGTTCGCGTGCTGACAACTGCTTGCCGGCCAGCTGCAGGCAGCGATCAAAATAGTGCAGCAGCACATCTTGCGCTGGTGCAATACAGGGCGAACTGAGCCGTGCATGCTGCGCCAGGAGCGGCATCAGAAAATGGCAGGTCTGGCGTAAGCGGCCCAGCTCGGCCAGGGTAAAGGAAGGGGTATTGCGACAGCGGAAAATCGACAGCAGGTACACATAGTCGGTTTCACAGCCCAGCAGGCTGCACTCCTCGCCCAGCGGGCTTTGCGCGATCATGCGGCCATAGGCTGTGGGCGGATAGTGCTCATTGCGTGACAACACCAGCTGCGGGTCCTGCACCTGTTCGATGAATTGCAGCAACTGCTGGTCCTGCTTCCATTCCATATCGCGCTGGTATAGCGACAAGGCCAGCCGGGTTTCTTCCGGATCCGCCTCGCCGGCAAAGAACAACACATCCAGCTGCTCCACCGGCTGCTGGTAGCCGCCACGGCGAAAACGCAGGGCCGTCATGTGATAGGAACTGGGGTCTACCGCACCATGCAGCCACTGCCACAAGCGCGTGGTGAACTGTGGCGTGCCCATGCTGCCCAGCAGCGCACCCGCGGTCTCCAGTGCAATCGAATGTTGCATCATGCCTCCTATCGCCAGTGGATAAGGCATATCCACTCGGCCACACTAAACCTTCTGTTTCAGATGGCCAAGTGGCAAGCATGAATCGGGCCATGAGCTGTTCTCTCCTGATGACTAGCAACCAGGGCCGTGCAAGCACCTCATCGCCCTGCTGACTGCCGGGCTTGCTGAGTCAATGAGCAAGCTGCCGCTGCTGGCTGCGCGGCCAGCGACCAATAGCGCTTTTGCCAGCCCCGCTGGCATTGCATGGGTTTCATCTAACACTGGCGATCAGGCCAGATGCCTGAGCCATCAACTCGCTGACTCAGCCAAATACCGTCACCACCTGGCGCGACAAGGCCATCAACTCGCCATCCGGCCCGTACAGATAGGCATCCTGATTGCAATAACCATCGCGGGCAGCCAGCAAGGTGGCATCCATATGCCACCAGCCCTCGGCGCTGATGGGCGGCAGGTGGCGCACGAATTCCAGCGACCAGCTCAGTGTGCTGGCCGGCGTCAGTCCCTGCAGCAGCGACAAGGCCACGGGTGGAATGGCATCTGCCAGCGCCACGATGTGTGCCTCATCCAGCACACCAGCATCACGCTGGCGTAGCTGAATGCGATTGACCGGCTGGCTGCCACCACTGAAAGGCAAGGCTCCGGCCAGCCAGCGATAAGCATAATGCTGGGTAAAGGCCGGGGTGAGGCCGGCGATATAGGGAAGTTCCTGGGCTGTCTCGCCAGCGGTGCCGAGCGGGCAGGCAGCCGGGTTCAACTGTATGGCGGAATTCCGTGACTGGCCAAAAGCGGCGATGAAGATGGCAGCAGTCTGCTCGCCGTCCAGCAGGCGGGCGCTCAGTTGGACTGCGGTTTTGCCCTGCCGCAGCAGCGTCACTTCAATCAGTATCTGGCCTGCGGCAATCGGCGCCACAAAGGTGCTGTGCAGCGACCACAAGGGCGGCAATGCCGGCAGCCATTGGCGCATGGCCCGCACCGCCAGCATGGCTTGCGCGCCACCAAACAAGGTGCGGCCCTGCGCCCAGTCATCACTTGTTTCGCAAACAAACCGCGCAACAGTAGCGTCTGCACTTTGCAGGGTGGGGATCATTTCATCGATATGCATGCTGTTTCTCTGTATGGCCGGGGCCTACCCCGTTTGTCATGCAGTGTAGCCATGGCAAACCAGCCGGCACAGTGGCAATATCGACAATATTCAGGTCAATAACGCCACCTCATGTACCAGATCAGCATCCTGCTTCCCCAGCACTGCTATGCCGGGAGCGTCACCGGTTTCATCGACATCCTGTTATTTGCCAATCAACTGGCCGAGCGCAAGGGACAGGCAGCGCTATTTGGCTGGACCCTGTGCAGCCAGCAAGCCGAGCCGGTGCAAAGCGCATCGGGCATCCTGCTGCAGGCGGATGGCGATTTCAGCCTGGCATGCGGCAGGCAAGCAGCTGCTTTCATTCTGTACCGGCATCCCCTTGCTGGCGGAAAGCGGAGTACTGAATGAGCGGCCGGCCGCCATCAGCTGGTGGCTGACCACCTGGTTTCGTAACCGCTATCCAAGAGTGCAGCTACAACCCTATGCCACCATGAGCGAAAGCCCGGGCCTGCTATGCGGCGGGGCAAGTACTTCTTATATAGAGCTGGCCTTGCATCTGGTCAGGCAGCACGGCGGGCAGGAAATCGCCCTGGCCTGTTCGCGCCTGCTGCTGACCGGGCCTCAGCACAGCAGCCAGGCACCGTATATGACCATGCAGAGCTTTGCCGGGCATGATGATGCGCTGGTACTGCGCTGTCAGTACTGGCTGCAGGACAATCTGGCCGCGCCCTTCAGTCTGGAAGCGCTGGCCGGGCATGCGCGCAGCAGCAGCCGCACGGTGATCCGCCGCTTCAACCAGGTATTGGGCGTATCCCCGCTGCGCTATTTGCAGCAGCTACGCCTGCATGCCGCCCGGCGCTGGCTGGAGGGCAGCAACTTGCCACTGGAGCAGATTGTCCAGCAGCTGGGCTATAGCGATAGCGCCAGCTTTCGTCGACTATTCCAGCGCGAGCTGCATTGCACGCCGGCAGCCTACCGCAAGCAGTTCCAGCCCGTCTGAGCCGCAGTGCCCCGGCAGGCATGGCCGTGCTTGCCCTCCCCCTCAGCTCACTGGCGTGCAGCAGCCACCATGCCATCCAGCCAGTCCTGGTGGCCGTTGATCATGGGATTCGGTTTGGCTTGTGCCAGTGCCTGGGCAGGTTTGCCGTTCTGGGTTTCCTGGGTGAGGATGCGTATCCGGCCGGCAGAGAGTTCTTCAATCAGCCAGGCGTGATGCACGTCCAGGCGGTCTTCCGCAGTGCTGCCGGCCCAGCCATGCCAGGCGATGCGCGCAGGCTGACCAGGCAGCGGCGCTACATGCTCCACCACCTGGGCCTCGACAGGAAAGCCGAAGGTTTCAAAGTAAAAACGGTCGCCAAACGCCAGCTGCGGCCCCTTGCCATCGTAGAAGCGGGCATTGGCCGAATTGGCGTAATAGCTGGGCCACAGCTGCGGGGTATTCAGCAGGGTCCAGAGTTTTTCCATCGTCACCCCGGTGACAATCACCTCATTGGAACAGTAATTGTCGGTAAAGCCGGGCACATAGCCGGCGGGCCAGATAATGTCACTCATGATGTTTTCCTTGCGGCAGTTGTAGGTAAGAAAGCTTGACTGCTACTGTACGCATCACACATCAATGAATAAATAGCCGTAAAATCACATCATCTGTTACACTAGAGAATAACCATGCCTGCATTCGATGCCACCCAGATCAGCACCATCGCCCTGTTTTGCAAAGCCGCAGAGCTGAGCAGCTTTTCCGCCGCCGCAGAAGTGTCGGGGCTGACACCTGCGTCGGTCAGTCGCGCCATCAAAAGGCTGGAAGAGCGGCTGGGTGTGCGCCTGTTCTCGCGCACCACGCGCAATGTACGGCTGACCAGCGAAGGCGAACTGTACTGGCAGGAGTGCAGACAGGCGCTGGAGCAGATTGCCGAGGCCGAACGCACCATTAGCGGCCACCAGAAAGTGCCCAGTGGCTTGCTGCGCATCAGTGTCGGCACCTTGTATGCCAATTTCCGGCTGTTGCCGCTACTACACGAATTCACGGCGACTTACCCGCAGATCGAACTGGAGCTGAGTCTGTCCAACCGGGTGGCGGACATTGTGGAAGGGGGTTACGACCTGGCCATCCGCGTGGGTACACCACAAGACTCGCGGCTGATCGTACACAAGCTGGAAGACGCCACGGTGGGCATATTTGCTACGCCAGCCTATCTGGCCCGGCACGGCGTACCACAGCAGCTGGATGATCTGGCACAGCATGATTGCCTGCAATTCATCCTGCCCACCACCGGCCGCCCCATGCCGTGGATTCTGCAAATGCCCGATGGCCAGCCACTGGACCATCAGTTCCACAGCCGCTTGCGCCTGCTGGATGATGCGCTTGGCTGCATCAGCTGGGGACAGGCCGATGGCGGATTATTCCAGACCTATCACTTCATCACCGCGCCCGCTGTGGCCCGGGGAGAGTTGCTGGAAGTGATGCAAGCCTATGGTGGAAGATCACGGCAGTTTTCCATAACCTATCCGCAGAACCGCCATCTGTCTGCCCGGGTTCGCGCGTTTGTTGATTTCCTGCTGCAGCGGCTGCGGCATCCGGCCGGCCAGCCCACGCGCTGAGGCAAGCATGATATTGCTGGCTGGCGAGTCGCCCACCCAAACGGGTAAGGTGCTGTGCCTGCAGGCCCCGGCCTTGAGCGCTTGGCCTGACAGAGCGGCCCCTGGCTCACTGTTAGCCGCGCGCAATGCGGGGCGACGTGCAGACATGCCTGCGCCAGGCAGATGAATGTGTCACAAGACAGGCTGCAGCTACATCCAGCACCCGATATCCTCACTCAGCGCAAGCCGCCCCTCGAGCTCTGAAGCCGGCACGGGCTTGCACAGCAAGAAGCCTTGCAAGTTTATATTGCGATGATGCTTGCGCAGGTAGTTCAAATCCTGTGAATTATCAATGCCCTCGGCAACCATTCTGAAACCAAGCCCATCCGCAATTTTCGCCATTCCTGAAATAATATTCTGGCTACGATTGTTTTTGTGGATATCATTGACAATGCTGCGATCAAATTTCAATTCGGTAATCGGCAAGTTTTTAATATGCTCCAGCGTAGTATGCCCAGTACCAAAATCATCCAGCGAAAGTTCAAAACCACGCATGCGCAGCCGTATTAATGCCGCCAAGGTATGTCCCGCGTTTGAAAATGCCATCGTCTCGGTTATTTCCAAAACGATTCGCGAAAAAGCAATCCTTCTCAACTCAACCTGATCAATAAGCCACTCAATAAATTCATCATCTACCAACAGCTTTCTGGATAAATTAATTGAAACCTTCAAATCACCAGCATCAGCCAGCCCTATCAGTAAATCCAGACTGGTCTGAACAATGCGACGCGTCAACAGCGAGATCATGCCTTCATGTTCAAGTGTGGCGATGAAACTGCCAGGGGGGATCACGCCATGCTGTGGATGAATCCAGCGCGCCAAAGCCTCAATCTGAACAGCTTTTTTTGATGTCAGATCATAAATTGCTTGGTAATACGCACAAAACTGATTGCGCGCAAGCCCTGTCACAATGTCAATCAAGGGTAGGTTACTATCAACTACAAAGTTGCTTGCCGACACATCCAGCAAGTTCGCTATTTCCAGCTTCAGTTCATCTTTGTCTATCGGCTTGGTCAGCTGTCCGATTCGGGTAAAACCCAACTCCTGGGCGGCCTGCTTGCTGGTTGAAAGCAAATCCGAGTAATTACCGCTAATCAAGATGAGTGCAGGAAGCTGTGGACGTCTGGCCAACTTCTCAACCAACTGAATACCATCCATATTGGGCATATGAAGATCGACAATAGCAAGATCGAGCGCCGTGGTTTCATTACTAATGTCACAAGCCTGCACACCATCATAGGCAATCCGCACCAGGACATTATCCAACTGTTCGCAAAATGATTTAAGAACAGATACTTGGCTAGGGTTATCTTCTGCAATAAGAATTTTTCTTACTGATCTGCTATTCATTGTTTTCCACAACGACAGGATGGTTTATCTGATTCTACGCCAAGGTCAACAGCGATCAACAACACATTCAATCAATTGCTTTAATTTGATCATATGTTGCAATGCACCGCAGCAAGTGACAGCACAGCATCAATTAAATGCTTTGCTTTGGTATTTATTAATGCGTTTGTGATTTTTTTTGGCTTTATATACCAATAGCGTATTACCAGAAACACAATACAACAATGTCAAACGAATATTTTTGTAAATTTACTGATCTATTTGTATTTTTGCGCGAGAAGTGGGCACTGCGGCTGCCTGATGGGCTCTTGTGAAAAGCTGTACCGCGGAGCGCTGTGGCGGGGAATACTGCAATGCAGGGAACGATTACCCAAGTGAACAGCAGACAGATACCAGAATACGGATGATGAGCCTCCAACCAGAACAGGCCGTGGTCGAAGACCGGCAAGGGTGGATGTAGACATGGGAAGGCGCCAGATGGCAGCGCCTTCCCATTCTTCCTGCTAGCCGAACATTTCCAAGAGTGCCTGGGCAACACCCTCGGAGCTGGCCGGATTCTGGCCGGTAATCAGGGTGCCATCCCGCACAACAAAAGGCGCCCAGTCAGGGCCCTTCTGGTAAATGGCTTGCTGACTGTTGAATTCGTCTTCGATCAGGAAAGGCACGACATCAGTCAGTTCTACCGCAGCCTCTTCACTATTGGTAAAACCGGTGACTTTTCGGCCCTTGATCAATGACTCGCCATTCGCCGCCTTGACATGGCGTAGCGCTGCCGGGGCGTGGCATACAAAACCGATCGGCTTGCCAGCACGCTCAAACGACTCGATCAATGCAATGGACTGCGCTGATTCTGCCAAGTCCCACAGCGGGCCGTGACCACCAGGGTAAAACACGGTATCGAAATCTTCCTGCTTTACCTCGGCCAACAATACTGTGCTGGCCAAGGCCTGCTGCGCCTGCGGATCGGCCTTGAAACGGTGAGTCATTTCAGTTTGAAATTCGGGCAGATCACTCTTGGGGTCGAGTGGTGGCTGGCCACCAAGCGGTGATGCCAGCACAATCCCGGCTCCTGCATCCTTGAAGGCGTAATAGGGTGCGGCGAACTCCTCCAGCCAGAAGCCGGTTTTCTTGCCAGTGTTGCCCAGTTGATCGTGCGAGGTCAGTACCATCAATACTTTCATGATCGAATATCCTTTATGCTGTGGCCCGTGTTGAGCCAGATTTCAGTGTCAGACTGTTTGCAAAAATGCTTTTACTGCTACGAGGCCGTCCTGATGCGGGGCGCGCAGACGCAGATTCGACGCGCCATCTTCGCTTTGCACCACCACCGCCTTGGCGTGGCTAAAACGCTTGAAACCATGAATGCCGTGATAGGCCCCCATGCCGGAAGCACCTACGCCGCCAAAGGGCAAGTTGTCGATGGCCGCATGGGTCATCACGTCATTGATCACCACGGCACCCGAAGTGGTGAGCTGGCTAAAAGCCTGCTGTTTCTGCTGCTCATGGCCAAAGTAATAGGCAGCCAGCGGGCGCGGATGGGCGTTGATGTACTGCAGCGCGGCATCGAAGCCGGGGATGCGCATGACCGGCAGCAGTGGCCCGAAAATTTCTTCTTGCATGATGGCCATGTCGTCGGTGGCATCCAGCACCAGGTGCGGAGCCATCTTTCTGCCGATCGGGTCAGCATCCGCCTCCCCTGCTGCGGCCAGACTGATGACCGTGGCACCTTTGGCCCGTGCATCAACCAGCAAGCCTTGTAGTCGTGCGAAATGCTGCGGGCTGATGATGGCGCTGTAATCCGGATTTTCCTGAAAACTGCGGTAGCTGCTGGCGACAAAGCTGCGTGCGGCCTCAAGCAGTCCGGCGCGATGTCGCGGCGTGAGCAGCAGGTAATCCGGTGACAGGCAGATTTGGCCGGCATTGAAAGCCTTGATGGTGAGCGTGCGGGCGATGGCGCTGTCCAGATCCGCATCGTCGTCGATCAGCACCGGCGATTTGCCACCCAGCTCCAGTGTGACGGGTACCAGGTTTTCCGCCGCCGCCCGCATCACATGCTTGCCCACGGCCGTGCTGCCGGTGAACACCAGATGATCGAAGGGCAAGGCACTGAATGCCCGGCCAATGTCGGCATCACCTTGCACCACCACCAATTCATGCGGGGCAAAGTAGTGCGCTACCAGCTCGGCCAGCAGGTCCGAAGTGCGTGGTGTCAGCTCAGAGGGTTTGAGCATGGCGGTATTACCGGCAGCAAATACCCCTGCCAACGGCCCGAATGCCAGGTTGATGGGAAAATTCCACGGACTGATGATGCCGACCACCCCCAAGGGCTGCTGCTCGATACGGGCCTGGATACCTGGCGCTCCAGCGTCTACCACTTCCGGGCGCATCCACTCACCCAGGTGTTCGGCAGCATGTTGCAAGCCCTTGATGGTGGTGATCATGTCCACCAGCAGGGTTTGATACTGACTGCGGTGGGCAAAGTCGGCGCTGATGGCATCGGCCAGTGCCTGATGGTTTTCCTGGATCAGCCGCACGCTGCGCAGCAGGCGGTCACGTCGTAATTCCAGGCTGGCCGGACCGGCGGCCAGTTGCGCGTTTTTCATGGCTTGCAGAATGTTGCGCAAGTCTTGTGGTGTTTGAGTGTCCATATGCGGTTTCTCTTTCAATGAGCCGGATGCAGCAGCCAGGTCAGATCACGTGCAATGCCACGTCGACATTGCCTCGCACGGCATTCGAGTAAGGACAGGTGGCATGTGCTGCGGCTACCAGGGCTTCCGCCTGGTTTCGCTCGATGTCGGGCAAGGCGATGCTCAGGCTGATCGCCAGGCCATAACCCCCTTCGATGCGCGGGCCAATGCTCACCTGAGCGGTGACACGGGCGCTGTCCGGTACCTTGGGATGCGCGCCCTTGCTCAGTGCGGATACTGTCTTCATGGCACTGAGAAAGCAGGCGGCGTAGCCGGCGGCAAACAGCTGTTCCGGATTATTGCCAACATCCTTGCCACCCAGTTCGCGCGGCAGACCCAGCCAGACATTCAGCGAGCCATCCGCGGTGCGGGCATAGCCATCACGGCCGCCGGTTGCAGTGGCTTCGGTTTGGTACAGGACAGTGCTCAGCATGCTTATCTCCTTGAATTCCGTTGGTTTTTGCGATGGGGGAATCATAGGGGAGACTGGCATCTGGCCGCCAACAAGGGTATTTTGGCGGGGGTATAATTTTTTTTATGGACAAGCCATGTCGCTCCTTCGTCTCCGAACCTTTATCGAGGTGTACCGTCAGCACTCGATCAGTGGCGCGGCCAGAAGCCTTAACCTGACCCAGCCGGCGGTGTCGCAACATATTGCAGGCCTGGAGGTGGCTATCGGACGGCCCTTGTTCGTAAGGCAGAGCCAGGGGGTGTTGCCCACTGCGGCAGCCGATGAACTGGCTACAGATATCGGCGACAAGCTGGATGCGGCAGAGGCGGCGCTGTCCACGGCGCGGGCACGCTCGGCGGATATCGCCGGCAATCTGCACATCATCGGTCATGCCGACTTCCTGGCGGAAAAACTGGCACCTGCCCTCGTCCCCTTGCTGAAAGAAGAAATCCGCGTGCGACTGCATGCCGGTGACGGGCCGCTGGTGACGCAGATGTTACTGGAGGAACACTACGACCTGGGTTTCTCCGCTCATCCAGTCACCGATAGCCGGCTGAAGGGAGAACTGATCCTGAGTGAGCGGATTCTGTTGGTAGCTGCACCCGCCGTGGCACAGCGGCTGAAGACAGCCAGCAATCTGGGGGAGGCACTGCTGGCAGAACCCTTGCTCGCCTACAATCTGGAGCGCTCACTGATTGACCACTGGCTGGAAAAAAACCGTATCCATGCCCCTGGGCTGATCCCTGCGCTCACCGGCCAGGATCTGCGCGGCTTGCGCAGCCTGTTGAGCCAGGGGTTCGGCTGGACCCTGTTGCCGCAGTATTTGTGCGAATCCCAGTTGCGTAGCGGACTGCTGGAAGAAATTCCACCACCACACGGTCACACCGAAATCCGCTATTACCTGATCTGGTTGCCCAGTAAATTACGGAAGCCGCGCATAGCACATGCGCGTCAGACACTGCTGTGGCAACTGCATACCCTGTCTGGAAAGGCAGATACAAGCAATACATAGGCTTGCTCAGCCTGGGGCGGGACAAAGCGACAGATCAGCACTGACACGATCCGCCTGCTGAACACGGCAATGATCAGGTCCTTCGCCCCATTCCAATGCTTTTGCCAGCGCCATAAAAATTCCCCCGCCATTCCCCTGCAATATTGCAGGGAAACAGACGGGGGAACGTTTTGATACCGATACTGCAGTCTTACAGCACATCACGCTGGAGACTAACCGACAAAATCACCCATAAAACAAAGGGGAATCCGGACGACTGCAGAACACTTATAGCAGCTTTGAAATATCCTTGGTTTCCCAGTGCGGGAAGTGCTTGCGTACCAGCTGATTGAATTCCAGCTCGAATGCGCGCAGGCGGGCCAGCTCATCGCTTACCGGAGCCGCACGGGATTCAGCAGCGGCCGTGATCATGCCGGCAGCAGCCGTTGCATTGGACAGGCGATCGATAATCACGAAGCTGCCCGTGCCACGACTCAGGGCATAGGCATCGAACACGGCCGGCGCATTCAACTCCACCCGGCACAGGGCAATTTCATTCAGCGCCAGCTCAGCAGCGTTGAACTGCTGCAGGGAATTGACATCCACCCGATGCTGGATGCTGCTTACCCGGCCGGTGACCACCTTGCCAGCCAGCTTGAAACCATATTCCTTGCCCAACTCCAGCGGCGCCTCGGCCATCCACACCAGGTGGGCATCAAAAGCCTGGGATACGCTGGGTTGTTGCTCGCCAGCGCGCACGATCATGTCGCCACGCGAGATGTCGATTTCATCTTCCAGGGTCAGGGTAATGGCCTGACCGACAAAGGCAGAAGGCTGGTTGCCTTCGAAGGTCACCACCTCTTTCACCTTGCTGCGCTTGCCGGAAGGCAGGGCCACAATTTCATCCCCGGGTTTCACTTCGCCAGCCACCACGGTACCGCAGAAGCCGCGGAAATCCAGGTTCGGACGATTCACATACTGCACCGGCAAGCGGAAGGCTTCCAGCGCCACGTCATGGCTGACCTGCACGCTCTCCAGCAGCTCCATCAGGGTAGCGCCCTGATACCAGCCCATGTTTTCGCTGCGGGTGACCACGTTGTCACCACGCAAGGCAGAGATCGGCACGAAACGGATATCCGGAATGGTCAGGTGCTCGGAGAAGGCCAGGTATTCGTCACGAATGCGCTGGTAGGTTTCTTCGCTGTGTTCGACCAGGTCCATCTTGTTGATGGCCACGATCACGTGTTTGATACCCAGCAGGCTGACGATGAAGCTATGGCGGCGGGTCTGGGTCTGCACACCACGGCGGGCATCGATCAGGATGATGGCCAGATTGCAGGTGGAGGCACCGGTTGCCATATTGCGGGTGTACTGCTCGTGGCCCGGGCAGTCGGCAATGATGAACTTGCGCTTTTCGGTGCTGAAATAGCGGTAGGCCACATCGATGGTAATGCCCTGCTCGCGCTCGGCCTGCAAGCCATCCACCAGCAGCGCCAGGTCGATTTCCTGGTCGGTGGTGTTGTACTTTTTCGAATCGCGCTCGATGGCCGCCAGCTGGTCTTCAAAAATCAGCTTGGAGTCATGCAACAGGCGGCCAATCAGCGTGGACTTGCCATCATCGACATTGCCACAGGTGATAAAGCGCAGCATGTCCTTGTTTTCATGCTGCTTCAGGTATTCCAGGATATCGCTGGCAATCAGCTCGGACTGGTGAGACATGATCGTTCTTTCCACTGTATTCCGTCGCCAGGGCGCCGGACATCAATTCTTCAGAATGGTGACAGGATGGAGCCGGGCTTAGAAATAGCCTTCCATCTTCTTCTTCTCCATCGACCCTGCCTGGTCATGGTCGATCAGACGGCCCTGGCGCTCACTAGTGGTGGTGAGCAGCATTTCCTGGATCACCTCCGGCAGCGTGGCGGCAGTGGATTCCACCGCGCCGGTCAGCGGGTAACAGCCCAGCGTGCGGAAGCGCACCTGCTTCTTGCTGATGCTGGCTTTCTGTTCCGGCGTCAGGTATTGCAGGATGCGGTCGTCATCAATCATCACCAGCGTGCCGTTCAGATTCACCACTTCACGCTCGGCGGCAAAGTACAGCGGCACGATGTCGATGTTTTCCAGATAGATGTACTGCCAGATATCCAGCTCGGTCCAGTTCGACAGCGGGAACACACGAATGCTCTCGCCCTTGTCGATCTTGCTGTTGTAGATATTCCAGAGTTCCGGACGCTGGTTTTTCGGGTCCCAGCGGTGGTTCTTGTCGCGGAAGGAGTACACACGCTCCTTGGCACGCGATTTTTCTTCATCACGACGCGCGCCACCAAAGGCGGCATCGAAACCATATTTGTTCAGCGCCTGCTTCAGGCCCTCGGTCTTCATCACGTCGGTGTGCTTGGCACTGCCCACGGTAAACGGGTTGACGTTGGCTTTCACGCCCTCTTCGTTCACATGCACGATCAGCTCCCAGCCTTCAGCAGCCTGCTTGTCGCGCAGCGCATACATGTCCTGGAACTTCCAGGTGGTATCCACATGCATCAGCGGAAACGGCGGTTTGCCAGGGGCAAACGCCTTGCGCGCCAGATGCAGCATCACCGCCGAATCTTTGCCAATGCTGTACAGCATGACCGGGTTTTCAAACTCCGCCGCCACTTCGCGGATGATGTGAATCGACTCGGCTTCCAACTGCTTGAGGTGAGTCAGTTTCTGTTGACTGATGTTCATGGTTCCCGCCTGTTCCTGGGCTGCCTGCACTTCTGGTGAGCACAGCACGATGGTTTGCTTGACGCTCAATTTACCGGAAGGCCTGCCATTTTCCAAAATCAGTTGGATATATCAATATGCACTATCCAAGTGAAAATTCAGTCCAAAGAGCAATAACGCAATACGGATTAAGTCATGCCGTGATGGCTGTTTCGCCATATAGTGACAAGCAGGGAGATCAAGACCATGAACCGCGTCGACAATACAGCGGACTACCAGCTGGAGCACAGCCTGAGTTGTGCCGATGGCTCATCACTATTACTGGCCAGGGCCGGCGAACACGACTACCTGCTACTACCCGCCGCCGCACAGCCTGCTGCCGGCAAGCTGCCTCACAGCCTGCTTGCCCAGCCTGTGGATCACACCACACTCGCCGGCCAGGACTATGCCTGCTACCTGCGTGACGGACAGAAACTGTTGAGTGAAATCCCCCCCGGCATGCTGAACGACAAGGAAGTCACCGGCATCGCCTGTGACATCATGGAAGCCCTGCTGCAACTGCAGTTGAACCAGTTAGCCCTGCCCATAGTGGATTCCGAGCACATCCTGATCGACGCCCAGCAGCAGATTCAGTTGCTCGGTCAACATGCCGCCATCTCGCATGACACCGTACAACAGCAGCAGAACCTGATACAAGCCGGCCGCCTGCTGTACTGGCTTTACAGTGGCCGCCGTTATAGCAGCCTGCCACTGGCCAGCCTGCGCCCCCAACTGGATAACGAGCTATTGCAGCTCTGCCAGCAATTACTAACCGCCCACACGGCCAGCCCGCTCCCCACTCGCGCCATCCTGGCACAGTTACAGGACTGGCTGGTCCGCCAGCAAAGCTTTATCCGCCCGCAGGGCAATCATTGCGCCGCACTGGAGCAACTCTTGCAACGCATGCGGCACAGCCCGGACTTCCCGGCCTTGTCGCAAGCCGTTTCTGCCATCAATCACATTGGCAATGCCGATAGCGAACGGCTGCAAGTATTGGCAGAAATCATCCTGAAAGACTTCTCACTCACCAACAAGCTGCTCAAGGTGGTGAACTCGGCCAACTTCAGCCAGTTTGGTGGCACCGTCAGCACGGTATCGCGCGCCATCGTCATCCTTGGTTTCGACACCATCCGCAACCTCGCCCTGACCTTGCTGCTATTCGAACACATGCACAACCGCAGCCACGCCCAGGAGGTACGCGACGTCGCCATCAAGGCATTGTTCTGTGGCCTGCTGGCGCGCAACCTGGCCCGCCACAGTGGCTTGCGCGAAGCAGAAGAAGCGTTGATCTGCGGCATGTTCCAGCAGCTGGGCGAACTGCTCTGTGTTTACTACTTCCGCGACGAATACCGGCTGATCCATAAAAAAATCAGCAGTGGCAGTACGGCTGACCAAGCGGTACTGCATACACTGGGTCTTTCCTATGCCGCGCTCGGCGCAGGCACCGTCAGCCTGTGGAGCTTTCCGGAAAGCATGATCAGCAGCCTGGAGCCCTATCCAGCCGGCCCGGTACGCCAGCCACAAAGCAGCACTGCCCGCTTGCGCATGCTGGGTAATCTGGCACAGGAGCTGACCGGCCTGCTGAGCACGGCCAACCCGCCCTCGCAGGCTGCAGCCCGACAGTTACTTACTCGCTACGAACGGGCCAGTGCGCTGGACATGAAGCAGCTCGACACTGTCATCGAACAGACTCAAGCTGCTTTTGACGACTACCTGCGCGAATGGAGTGGCGAACAGCCACGCCATGGCCAGGCTTATCAGCTGAAAACAGCCCGCCTGGATACACAAGCGCAACAGCCCACAACACAAATCGTCGCCGACGATGCCCTCACCACCAGCTACCTGCTTGCCCCGCCGGCTACGGCGTCCCTACTGTCCGCCGGCATCCAGGACATCACCCTGACCCTGCTGGGGAGTTATCAGCTAAACGATCTGCTGCGGATGATTCTGGAAATCATGTTCCGGGCGGTGGGATTTGATCATGTCGTGCTCTGCACCAAAGACCCGCGCCAAAACCAGCTGCAGGCACGCTTCGGCTTTGGCCCGGACATCCCCGAGCTACTCAAACACTTCCGGATCGATCTCGATCAGCAAGACAATGCTTTTTGCATTGCAATGGAACGTAATGTCGACATTTTCATCGAAGATGCCAGCGATACCACCATCGCCAGCCATATACCCGGTTGGTATCGACAACTGAATCTGGCGCAAACTTTCATCATCTTTCCGTTAGTGCTGGAAAAGAGGAAAATAGGCTTCTTGTATGGTGACAAAAAACAGGCACACAGCCTGCCATTACGTCCCGACGAACTCAATCTGCTCAAAACCCTGCGCAACCAGGCCTTGCTGGCCATTCGCCAGAAACAGAACTGAGCAGCCACACCATCAGGAATCGTTTGTCACTGACCAGCCAGCACCCCATTGAAATGCTGTCACGCAGAAGCTTGCTGCGAACCGGCTTGAGCCTTGCCGCCATCGGCATGCTGCAAGCCTGTAGCAGCCCCATGCGCCGCCCCACTTCACCTACTGCCGCCTATCCGACCATGCCATTGCAAAACCGGGAAATCACTCTGCTAGCCTGTTCCGGTAGCCTCCCCAGCGCCACGCAGCGCCAACATGGCATCGACCGCCTGCAACAGGCCGGCTTCGATGTAACCAACCGCGAGGCAATCGACCGCCAATACCAGCGCTTTGCCGGCACGGATCAACAACGCCTGCAAGATCTTAACCAGCTCAGCCAACGTCAGGATATGCCACGCATGCTGCTGGCTGGCCGTGGCGGCTACGGTGCCTGCCGCCTGTTGCCGGACATCGACTATGCCCGCCTGTGCCCGATGCTCAAGGAGGCAGGCACCCAGATCATGGGTTATAGCGATTTCACCGCCATCCAGCTTGCCTTGCTGGCCAAGGGCGGCGTTGGCAGCTTTGCCGGCCCCATGCTGTATAGCGACTTTGGTGGACGCAATATCAGCCCCTACACCATGCAGCAGTTTATCCAGGCCACCACCACCCCGGACTGGGTAGTACGCAGTCAGACCATGCAAAGCGTAAACGACCACGGTGAGGGCATTTTCTGGGGTGGCAATCTCAGTGTACTCAGCAGCCTGGTGGGTAGCCCTTACCTGCCGGATATCCGCGGCGGCTTGCTGTTTCTGGAAGATGTAGGCGAACAACCCTACCGGCTGGAGCGCATGCTGCAGCAGCTGTACCTGGCAGGCATTCTGCAGCGGCAGCGGGCCATCTTTCTGGGAGACTTTTCCATGGGGCGCATCGTTGATGCCTATGATGCTGGCTATACGCTAGACAGCGTCATTGCACAGCTACGCCAGCAACTGAAGGTGCCAATCTTCACGGGCATTCCCTTCGGCCACATCCACGACAAGACCACCCTGCCGCTCGGCTACCCGGCACGCTTCAACAGCAGCGAAAATGGACTGGAATTGCAATTCAGTGACTACACGTTGCAATCAACAACAGGACTCACACTGGAAAACCTGCTGCAGGGCAAGCTCTGATTTCCCCAGACGCAACAAAGCCGCCCTGGGGGTGGCTTACGGAGGCATCGCGCCCAGCAGGCCAATGCAAA
>NZ_RFAR01000008.1 GCF_003693445.1 Aquitalea palustris
CCTCGCCGGCGGGGCGAGACCCGCGAAGTTGGTTTTTGCTCGCACTTGCTACTTCGAATATTGGGTAAATATCTGCTACGCGGGCAATGACAACTGCTTAAACATAATTGACGTCATTCCAACTTTAACTGCCGATGAAAATCCATCTATCCCTGGATATATTGTGTTACTATTTATGTTCATCATTCCCAATAAATTAATCAAATCAAAAACAATAGCATGAGGAAAATCTATTCGGCACAAATACCGACCGGAATCTCCATACAAGCTAGGATTGAATAGAGAGTCAGTGAGCGATTTGGAAAAATTTGATGCCAAAAGAAAAGTACCTTGCTGAGAAAACAATCTCTGATTTTTCACATAGGGATCAAGCACCATGACTAATGATTGAGAAAAATCTTCACTCAATGAAAAAATTTCATCATCCTCCCCCCAAAAGTCAGTACAAAGCTCGCGCCCCTTAACTTCTCGATACCTTTTTTTATTTGACTCGTTCAGACAATCAAAATTAACCGCCCAAACTGACGAATACCCTCCATCACAATAAGAAACAAATTCAGTAGCAAAATATAGTGCAACAAAAGGTGACTGTGAAAAATCCAGCAACCTCGTTGGTGCACCATGGTGCTGCATCAAAGAAAGCCATCCAAGTTTTGTTTTAGGTACAAAATCATCTTTCAAAAAATGATGCGACCCTCTTTTGAACTCATCAAGTCCAAAATTTTCTACCTGCGAGAAAAAGCTCTGATCAGGCCATATAGCACCTTTCGGCAGCAACCTTTCAATGCTAGGCTGAAGCGCCCATTCTGAACAAACTTGACCGCGAAAAACCCAGTTCTTATCAAAGCCACTCAACAAAGAAATTAGCTCCCCAGCGGATTCTATTTTGAATATGCTAAATTCATTCGCCATAACAATTTCTCATAATAGACAAACCGGATTCTACAACAAAATCTTCAGAAAGCTCAATTCTGACAATGGGCGATCTATTCAACTCGTGGTTAATAACCCTCCCTCCCTTCTCTGAAATCAAACCCACAAAAACATTATTTGATGCCACTCTGGCCGATTTAGTAATTGCGACAATTTTACTTTTATTCAACTCTTCCCCATGAAAAGAAAGAGTCCCCTCACTTCCATCAATTTCTTCTAGTTGTATCTTAGGAAGTTGATGGAAAAATTTATCGAGATTTCTAGGATTTCTTCTCGTGAAGTGAATTGAAAATTTTTTAATTAAGTATGCGGATTTTATTTTTTCCACCAATTCTGCGGAGTCCCTTACCGCTCTTATTGATAAAATCAATCCATTATCTACAAAAACAGGTGTAGTGGACATAATTTTTTGCAACATATTTGCAACTCGCTCAACATCGGCAGAGAGGTCATAATTTCTTTCAATGCAAATAACTCCCAATTCGTAATCAAACAATACTCTTGAAAATGGATTCTTAATATCAATATTGACATTATAGTTGCCAAGTTTATTATCACGCGATGGCTTTCTAAATGATGCTGATCGACCTATACAGAACAATCCGCTTCGACTTTCCATCGAGACATTATAATTTCCCAAACTCCAATTCCTACCTCTCGAGTACAAATCACTAACACTTAAGGTAGCATCTATTAGAATCTTTGCTCTATCGATATTTCCATTTTTATATATCCAATCATGCTGCGCAGGAGTTGTTACATCCACTCTAAATAAATAAAAATCTTTCTCTTTTGACATTTTTAAACACCAAAATTATGACAAATAAAATTTTGCTCAAAAAAAATGCAGGGAAAACCCTGCATTCCTTAGGAGCAATCAATTCAACTTCACCAACTGCCCCTTCACCTTCTCCATCTTGTCATTCAGCTCCGCCAGCTGCGCCTTGTCGCGCTCCACCAGATGCGCCGGGGCCTTGTCCACATAGCCCGGTTTTTCCAGCTTGGCGGTCAGCTTGGCCAGCTCGGCGTCCAGCTTGCCCAGCTCCTTGCTGAGGCGGGCGGTTTCGGCGGCCTTGTCCACTTCCACCTTCAACATCAGGCGGGCGTTGCCGGACATGGCGACCGGGGAGTCGTCTGCCGGCAGCGCGGCGACAATGCTGCCCTCGGTCAGGCGGGCCAGCAGCTTGAGGTAAGGGATGAAGTCCGCTACCGAGGCATCGCTGGTTTCAATGAACAGCGGGGCCTTGACGGCCGGGCCGATGCCCATTTCGCCACGCAGGTTGCGCACGGCGTTGACCATGTCCTTGAAGGCATCCATGCGGGCATTGGCCTCGGCATTGATCTTCTCCGGCACGGCTACCGGCCATTGCGCCAGCATGATGGAGTCGGTCTTCTTGGCATTGGCCAGCGGGGCCACGGTTTGCCACAGCTCTTCGGTGATGAAGGGCATCAGCGGGTGGGTCAGGCGCAGGGCCACTTCCAGCACGCGCACGATGGTGCGGCGGGTGGCGCGCTGCTGGGCTTCGTTGCCGTTTTGCAGCTGTACCTTGGCCAGTTCCACATACCAGTCGCAGTACTCGTTCCAGATGAATTCGTAAATGATCTGGGCGGCCAGGTCGAAACGGTAGGTTTCCAGCGCATTGGTGACGTCGGCCTCAGCCTGTTGCAGGCGGCCGATGATCCACTGGTCGACAAAGCTGAACTCCAGCGGCAGGCTTTCGTCCTGGCCGCAGTCCTTGCCTTCCACGTTCATCATCACGAAGCGGGTGGCGTTCCACAGCTTGTTGCAGAAGTTGCGGTAGCCTTCGGCGCGCTTGAAGTCGAAGTTGACGCTGCGGCCCAGGGTGGCGTAGCTGGCCATGGTGAAACGCAGGGCGTCGGTACCATAGGCCGGGATGCCTTCCGGGAACAGCTTTTCGGTGGCCTTGGCAATCTGCGGGGCCTTTTCCGGGCGGCGCAGGCCGGTGGTGCGTTTTTCCACCAGCGGCTCAAGGGCGATGCCGTCGATCAGGTCCACCGGGTCGATCACATTGCCCTCGGACTTGGACATCTTCTTGCCTTCGTGGTCGCGCACCATGCCGTGGATGTACACGTCGCGGAAGGGCACCTTGCCGGTGAAGTGCTTGGTCATCATGATCATCCGGGCAACCCAGAAGAAGATGATTTCGTAACCGGTCACCAGCACATTGGAGGTGACAAAGGCGTTCAGTTCCGGCGTTTCTTCCGGCCAACCGAGAGTGGAGAACGGCACCAGGGCGGAGGAGAACCAGGTGTCCAGCACGTCCTGCTCGCGGCGCAGGGTCTTGCCCGGGGCTTGTGCCTGGGCTTCGGCTTCGCTGCGGGCGACGATGATGTTGCCGTCTTCGTCGTACCAGGCCGGGATCTGGTGGCCCCACCACAGCTGGCGGCTGATGCACCAGTCCTGGATGTTGTTCATCCACTGGTTGTAGGTGTTGACCCAGTTTTCCGGGATGAAGCGCACTTCGCCGGACTGTACTGCGTCGATGGCCTTGGCGGCGATGGACTGGCCGGTGGGGTCGGGCTGGCCGTCTTTATCTACGGCTACCTTGTCCATGGCGACAAACCACTGGTCGGTCAACAGGGGTTCGATGACGGAGCCGGTACGGTCGCCACGCGGCACCATCAGCTTGTGCGGTTTGGTTTCCAGCAGCAGGCCCTGGGCTTCCAGGTCGGCCAGCATGGCTTTACGGGCGGCGCTGGTGCTGAGGCCGGCATAGGCGGCCGGCAGCTCGATAGTACCTTGTACCGAGCCGTCAAAGCCGAACACCTGGGCGCGGGCCAGCATGGTGGCTTCCAGGCTCATCACGTTGATCAGCTGGGTGCTGTGACGCTTGCCCACCTGATAGTCGTTGAAGTCGTGCGCCGGGGTGATCTTGACGAAGCCGGTGCCAAAGGCGGCGTCCACGTAGTCGTCGGCGATCACCGGGATGGTGCGGCCGGTCAGCGGCAGCTCCAGCTGTTTGCCCAGCAGGTGCTGGTAGCGTTCGTCTGTGGGGTTGATGGCCACGGCCACGTCGCCCAGCAGGGTTTCCGGACGGGTGGTGGCGACAGTGACAAACTCGTCGCTACCCACTACCGGGTATTTGATGTGCCACATGTGGCCGTCTTCTTCCTCGGAAACCACTTCGAGGTCGGAGATGGCGGTGCCCAGTTTCGGGTCCCAGTTGGACAGGCGCTTGCCACGGTAGATCAGGCCTTGCTCGAACAGGCGGACGAAGACTTCGGTCACCACTTCGGCGCGGGTGTCGTCCATGGAGAAGTATTCACGGCTCCAGTCCACCGAGCAGCCCACGCGGCGCATCTGGCTGGTAATGGTGCCCCCGGATTTTTCCTTCCACTCCCACACCTTGGCGGTAAACGCGTCGCGGCCCATGTCGTGGCGGTTGATGCCCTGCTCGGCCAGCTGGCGCTCCACCACGATCTGGGTGGCGATGCCGGCGTGGTCGGTGCCGGGAATCCACACCGTGTTGTCGCCCTTCATGCGGTAGTAGCGCGTCAGGCCATCCATGATGGTCTGGTTGAAGGCGTGGCCCATGTGCAGGGTGCCGGTGACATTGGGCGGCGGCAGCTGGATGGCGAAGGACGGCTTGGTGGTGTCCATGCTCGGCTTGAAGTAGCCGGCCTGTTCCCATTGTTGGTACCAGCGACGTTCGATGTCGCCCGGTTCAAAGCTCTTGGCAAGTTCCATGGTGGTGAATGGTGCGTCTTATGCTGAAAAAATGGGTCGATTATACCCTTTTTTGTGGTGTTCTCCGAGCCGCCTGGCGTGTGCATTTATTGCCGGTTTCACACAAGCTTTACTGACAGATAGGCCAGCTTCGACAATAATGAACACACCTCTCTTGACCGACAGCAAAATACCCATGAGCACGGCCGCCCCGCGCATTCTCGTGATCGAAGACAGCCTGATGCTGATCCGCCCGCTATGCCGGATGGTCAACAAGCAGGGCTTTGTCGCCGTCCCTGTCACCAGCATGGCCGAAGTCCGCCAGGCGCTGGCGGACGATCCGCGCTTCATGGCCGCCGTGGCTGATTACTGCCTGCCGGACGCCCCCAGCGGCGAGGTGCTGCCGCTGTTGCTGGAAAACCGCATTCCCACCGTGGTACTGACCGCACATAACGACATGCAGACGCGCGAACGCGTGCTGTGCATGCCGGTGGTGGACTACATCCCCAAGGAAAGCCCGTCCGCCTTTGAATACGTGATGAAGATGCTGCGCCGCATCCGCATCAATCCCGGCATCAAGGTACTGGTGGTGGACGATTCGCAGGCGGTGCGCCAGTTCTTGCGCCTGCAACTGGAGCGCCATCTCTATCAGGTACTGGAAGCCGCCGACGCCGAAGAGGCACTGGGCATTCTGCGGCGCGAAACCGGCATCAAGCTGGTGCTGACCGATCACGACATGCCGGGCATGGACGGGGTGCGCATGACCAGCACCGTGCGCCGCTTCCTCGACCACACCCGCCTGGCCATCATCGGCATTTCCGGCAGCCAGGACCCCACCATGACCGCCCGCTTCATCAAGGCCGGGGCGGATGACTATCTGCAAAAGCCCTTCAACTACGAAGAATTCTTCTGTCGCGTCACCCGCAACGTGGAGTTTGTGGAAAACCTGCAAGCCCTGCAGGAATCCGCCAACAAGGACCCGCTATCCGGCCTGTCCAACCGCCGCCACTTTTTCGAACAGGTGGACGGCTTGCGCCACAACTACAGCGTGGCGGTACTGGACATCGACCTGTTCAAGCGCATCAACGATGGCTTTGGCCATGATATTGGCGACCGGGTGATCTGCCAGACCGCGCGCTTGCTGGAGTCGTTTTTCCCGGACGACATCATCGCCCGCTTCGGAGGCGAAGAGTTTGTCATCCTGGCGCAGCCCATGGACGCCCCCGGCATGCTGCGTCAGCTGGACAAGCTGCGGCGGGCGCTGGCCAATCTCAGCATCAGCACGCCGCTGGGCGATCTGCGCTTTACCGTGAGCATCGGCATGGCCGCCGCCGAGGAGGCCGATATCGGCACCCTGCTGAAACAGGCTGACAACTATCTGTACCAGGCCAAGCACAATGGCCGCAATCAGGTATGCGGCGGCATCATCGACCAGGCCAGCGACCAGGCATCCGTGGTATCGGCATGAAAAAAGGGGGAAGCCCTCCCCCTTTACCTGCAGCAATGTGGCGGACTGTGCCGCCCAGCGCTCAATGACTGGACGACTTGGAAAACAGGTTCAGCACCAGCACCCCGCCCATGATCATGCCAATGCCTATCATGGCCGGCACATCCAGCTTTTGCCCGTATAGCTGCCAGGCCACCAGCGACACCAGCACGATGCCCACACCAGACCAGATAGCGTACACCACCCCCACCGGCACATGGCGCAGGGTCAGCGACAGCATGTAAAAGGAAATCATGTAGCCGATGGCCGTGACCAGCGACGGCCCCAGCCGGGTAAAGCCCTCGGTCAGCTTCATCGACGAGGTGGCCACCACCTCGGACAGAATGGCCACCGACAGGAAAATCCACGCATTATTCATCTTCACTCTCCCGCAACGCCCTCGGCGCGAAGCCGGGCAGTATGCCTGCGCTGTATGACACGCAGACGAATCCGGTCGTAAGCCAGATTGAACACATAGGTATAAGGCAGGAAGAAGGCAAAAAAGCCCAGATCCAGCAAAAATGCCTGCCACAGCGACACCGCCAGCCACCATGCCGCCAAGGGCACCAGCATCACCACCAGCCCTCCTTCAAACAGCAAGGCATGCGCGCTGCGGACCCACACCGTACGTGTCAGCCCCCAGCGCAGCTCCGCTCGTTCGAACAGCGCGTTGAACAGCATGTTCCAGAGCATGGCCACCGTAGACATCATCAGCGCCAGCAAGCCCATATGCCCCAGTCCGGTATCCATCACCAGCGAAGCCAGCGGCACCAGCAGGCTCATGGCACACAGCTCGTACAGCACGGCATGGAAAATCCGCTCGCTGACAGGCTTGTCGTGTTGCGTCTGCATGGTGTCACCTCCGGGTTATGCTGCGGTCTGGCTCGAATCGGGTGACATTGTGATTGGTTTGACGGATAGTTAAAAAATAAAACCCATCGGAAAGTCCGATATGTCACTGTCGCTAGACGCCATCGCCGCCTTCAGCAGCGCCGCCGAACTGGGCTCCTTCTCCGCCGCCGCCCGCCGCCTGGGCAAGAGCCAGTCCACCATCAGCGAAGCCATTGCCAACCTGGAAATCGATCTGGGCGTCAGCCTGTTCGAGCGCAGCGGCCGCCAGCCGGTACTCACCCCTGCCGGCCAGCAATTGCTCAGCCATGCCCGTCAGTTACTGGATGCCAGCGATGCGCTGGGCCGGGTGGCCGGCCTGTTGGGCGGCGGGCTGGAACCACGGCTGACCATTGTGCTATCCGACACCTTCCAGTCGCAGGCGCTGGAGCAGATGCTGCATCGTTTCGAGCAGCAGTTTCCGGCGCTGGAACTGGAAACGCTGGTGGCAGAAAAAGAAGACGTGATCGACCTGGTGGAAAGTGGCCGCGCCCAGCTCGGTTTTGTCTCGGGCCTGGCGCGCTATCCGGCCGACATCGGCCATTACCCCATGGCAGATGCCAGCCAGAGCAATCTGTATGTGGCCAGTGGCCACCCGCTGGCGACACTGCCGGAAGTCAGCCGCGAACAACTGGCCGCCGAACGGGAGCTGCGGCTGAACACCTACTACGGCCCACCCAGTGCCACGCTGAGTGCACGCTGCTGGTCCGCCCCCAGCTATCTGCTGCTGCTGGAAATGACGCGGCTGGGTTTTGGCTGGGCCGAACTGCCCTGCTGGCTGGCGGTCAATTTTGGCGGAGATGAACTGCAAGCGCTGAATGTGGCCGGCTGGCCCAAATCAGTCCGGGTGGACCTGGTGTGGTCGCAAGCCCGCCAGCCCGGCCGGGCCGCGGCCTGGGTGCTGGCGCAGTTGATGGGGACGGGGGAATAACGGGTGTACCGCAGCGATGTAAGCGGCGTCCTGTAAACCAAGTGCCGGTATCGATTTGTCAGGCAGCACGGTATGTAGCCGGATTTCTGATTCGGGACGAGAAAATTTTATGCCAATGCGTTAGCATGGCTGCTGTCGGCCAGATGCGGTCACTGCCGAGATATGGAACCAAGGTCTCAAGATCGGCCTTAGCCGTCTATCGCACACCAGATAGAAGAAGGCTGCTGTCACGTTGAAGCAGTCTAAAACATCTCTATTAAAGCGGGGGCGATTCATAGCAAGCTCGAGAAGTTCAAGAAAAAGCTCGCGAAAGCGGGTCTCAATTGATGTCCAACAAATGCTTCGAGAAGGACGCTCCGACAGCAAACTTCGTTTGCCGCCTTCGCGCCCCTCAAGTATTACGTTAGGTGTGGGGGTGACGGTGAAATTTGAGGCAGGCGATGAAATAGATAACGATCACTGTACCGTGTTAACTCACGAGTTCTTGAGGTGCGACGATGCTTTTAAAGAGTTTTGCAAGCATGCTGAACAGATGATAATCCAAGGACAAACACGAGAGCTTTCTTACAAAGCCTACAACGCTTATACAAGCTTCATTCATCATTTATACGAATTTCTCATGGGGTGTCATGCTCGCGATGCTAAGAACACAGACATCACAAATACAAGAGGCGATCAACGAATAAAAATAATTGAAGGCTATGTAATGCATCATGCTCAGCGAATTATGGATCAGTACCGAGATTCTATAAGAAATGGAACGGCGCCCTCTTCGGTGAATCATATTAGCTGCTACGAAATTACCGTTCCTTCTGATTTCGCGAAAGACTTCAGAGAGTTCAGAAATAAGGCGGTAGGACATGTCGCTTATGAGCGCGCATCAACTCTCAGCCTCAGTGCGTTTTATCAAAAGTATCACAAATTTTTATATTTACTGTACCGAGAGTCCATTTACTGGTGGGGTAAGCGCAGTGAAGAATTTCCAAACCTCAAAGAAATAACGGATTTCAGTGTCACTCTTGCGGAAGAAAATGCCTATTCCGGCGCTCAACCTCGCTCCTTTCAGTCGCTGGACGCTGCGCGATAAAGTCACGCTGTACCCAGCTAGCTATACGTTATGCGTTAGGGGATGCTATGGAAGAACTATCTAGAAAATTGAGCGAAATAGATGCACTAGAAACATGGAAGGATCATGTTCAAGGATTTTCTAGGCATGAAGTGGCAGAGGTGTATGAGAGAGCGCAGCCTCTATGGGTTCATAGGATGATTTATGAGAACAAGCTCTATTTACATCCTGATGTAATTGAGCAGCTTGAGCGACAAGACTGCATTCCTAATGATCTGCATAAGCGGATGATATGGGCTAGCCTCATAGCTTCTGATGAAAGTCCAAATAGCAAGAGAAGAATGTACAAGATAAAGGATGGCCTCATTAGAAAGTATGGCCAGGATTGGTGGGAAGATGTGTATTCTCGCCTTAAACATGTGTACGCAGCGAAAGAGAGAATAAAGAAAATTCACTCTGGGTCAGCAGTGTCAGCCTTTATTGCTAATACATTCATTGGTTCCGAAGCTGCCAATGATGAACGAATTAAAGCGCTAAGAATGATTCCGCGATCATGATGCGCATAACAAGGCGCTATAAGGGAAAAGCGGAGCGCGGCATTAGTGTCCGTTTTTCATGAAGGTTCCAACTGCTTTGCGTCGAAAGCAGAAATTCTGTTTCCCACGTGGGCTTTGCCATACGAAGTCAGCTACATCTCCCGGCCCTTACCACCGAACCAACGCCACCCTCGGGCCCCGTCAAGCACGCCGACGGGTGGGCGGGGCGAGGTTTTAAGCGCCTGCACTGTTTGAGCGATTTGACGTTAGCAAATCGCGAGTTCA
>NZ_RFAR01000081.1 GCF_003693445.1 Aquitalea palustris
CACAGACAGCAAAAAGCCCGGCTGACGCCGGGCTTTTTGCAAGAACGCTATCTATATAGATAGCGAGCTATAGCGTTCAACTACCTCAACGCTGCTTGAGCTTGGCAAATGCAGCCGCCATCGCCGACTCACCCGCCGGCGGCGCCCCGCGCGAGGATGATTGTGGCTTGCGCTGATCAGCCGAAGTGCGCCCACCTTCCGGCCGTGCACCACGACTGGTCGTACCGACCTCATCGCTCAGTCGCATGGTGAGGGCAATACGCTTGCGTGCGACGTCCACCTCCAACACTTTGACCTTGACCACATCGCCAGCCTTGACCACCTTGCGCGGGTCGTCGATGAACTTGGTCGACAGCGCCGAAATATGTACCAAACCATCCTGATGCACGCCGATGTCAACGAAGGCTCCGAAGTTGGCCACATTAGTGACCACACCTTCCAACACCATGCCGGGTTGCAGATGCTTGATGTCCTCGATGCCATCCTGGAAGGTAGCGGTCTTGAATTCTGGACGCGGGTCACGACCCGGTTTGTCCAGTTCTTTCAGGATGTCCATTACCGTCGGCAGACCAAAACGCTCGTCCGTGTAGTCCGTTGCCTTGACCGACTTCAGCGTGACCGAATCACCCAGCAGCGTTTTGACCTCGCGCCCCAGTTTGGCGACGATTTTCTCAACCACCGGATAGGCTTCCGGATGCACCGATGAGGCATCCAGCGGATTGTCGCCGCCTTGTATGCGCAGGAAGCCCGCAGCCTGCTCGAAAGTCTTGTCACCCAGGCGCGGCACTTTCAATAACTGCTTGCGGTTCTTGAAGGCGCCATTCTGGTCGCGGTAGGCCACGATATTACTGGCCAATGTGCTGTTGAGACCGGAAATGCGAGTCAGCAATGGCACCGAGGCGGTATTGACATCCACCCCAACGGCATTCACGCAGTCTTCCACGACAGCATCCAGCGCACGAGCCAGCTGGCTTTGATTGACATCATGCTGATACTGACCCACGCCGATGGATTTGGGGTCGATCTTCACCAGCTCGGCCAGCGGGTCTTGCAAACGACGGGCAATAGACACCGCACCGCGCAGGCTGACATCCATATCGGGAAATTCCTTGGCCGCCAACTCGGAAGCGGAATACACCGAAGCACCAGCCTCGGATACCACGATCTTGGTCATGCCCAGTTGCGGATAAGCCTTGATCAGGTCTTGGGCCAGCTTGTCGGTTTCGCGGCTGGCGGTGCCATTGCCAATGGAAATCAGGTCGACGTGATGGCGGGTGCACAGCGCGCCCAGAATGGCGATGGACTTATCCCATTCACGACGCGGCTCGTGCGGATAGATGGCCGTGGTATCCAGCACCTTGCCGGTACCATCCACCACCGCCACCTTCACCCCGGTGCGCAGGCCCGGATCCAGCCCCAGCGTGGCACGCTGCCCGGCAGGTGCGGCCAGCAGCAAATCATGCAGATTGTCGGCGAACACCTTGATGGCCTCACCATCGGCGGCGTCTTTCAGCCGGCCCATCAGCTCCAGCTCCAGCGACAGGAAAATCTTGGCACGCCAGCACAGACGCACCCCGTCCAGCAGCCATTTGTCGGCCGCCCGCCCCTTGTCCTGCACACCGAAGCGCTGGCCAATCAGGAGCTCGTAACTGGAGCGCTCGGTAATCGGGGTTTCATCAGGCTGATATTTCAGCGCAACACTGAGCACACCCTCATTGCGACCGCGCAGCAAAGCCAGTGCACGGTGCGAGGGGGTAGCACGCAGCGCTTCGCGATGATCGAAGTAATCGGCAAACTTGGCGCCTTCCTGCTCCTTGCCCGTCACCACACTGGCAACCAGTTCGGCCTCGTTCCACAGTTTTTCACGCAAACGGCCCAGCAGCTCGCCATCTTCAGCAAACTGCTCGATCAGAATGGCGCGGGCGCCATCCAGTGCGGCTTTGGCATCAGCGATACCGGCCTCGACATTAAGATAAGTCAGTGCCAGCACTTCAGGCGCTTGTGAGGGATCAGCCAACAGGCTGTCGGCCAATGGCTGCAAGCCGGCTTCGCGGGCGATTTGCGCCTTGGTACGGCGCTTGGGCTTGTAGGGGAGGTACAGGTCTTCCAGCGCGGTCTTGTTATCGGCGGCATACAGCGCAGCCGTCAATTCCGGGGTCAGTTTGTCTTGCTCGCGAATGCTGGCAAGAATGGTATTGCGCCGCTCGTCCAGTTCACGCAGATAGACCAGACGCTCAGCCAGCGTGCGCAGCTGGGTATCATCCAGGCCGCCGGTGACTTCCTTGCGGTAACGGGCAATAAAGGGGACGGTGGCACCACCATCGATGAGTTCGATAGTGGCGGCCACCTGGTTTTCACGTACGGCAAGTTCAGTCGCCAGACGGCTGGCAATGCTCTTCAACATCGGTTTTTATTCTTTCGTGTTGAACAAAAACCGCTACTCTACCGCCATTCGCTCCAAAATCAAGCGGCAACCGGCCGCACCAGCCAGGCCTGCGCTTCTTCCACCGTGTCAAAATACTCCAGATGATTGTGTGACAGCAGGCCGGCAATATGCGCCGCCAGCTTGATCCACACATCACTGACCACCAGTGCGATACGGCCGAAATCCTGCTCATGGGCACGGACAAATTTCACCTCTTCCATCGCCATGTCCAGGGTGAAATCCACCAGCTCGGACAAATCCAGCAAGACATCAGGTTTGCCCTGCTCGGCCACGCGCTTGACCAAGGCATCCTCGAACAGCTTGAAATCCGCCAGCGAGAATTCATTGAACAGCGCCACATCCAGACCATAATCCTGTTCGCGGATAGAAATCATGCTGCATCTCCTAAAGTGTGAGTCCTGCCTGTTATTGTTAATGAAACCACGCCAGCATCGGCAGCGTGCTCATGATTGTATTCTAGTGCGCGACGGTGAAGATTCTGCTGACAACCGTCAAGGTGTGACATGTTTCTGGCATGAATCAACGCAGCGCTGCCAAGATGCCAGCCCCGACAATCAGCCCCATGCCCAATAATGCATCCGGCCCCAGCGCATCACCCCACAGCCATACTCCCAGCAAGGCGGAAAAAACCACGGTAAGGTAGGCAAAACTGGCCACCAGATATTTGCGCCCTTCCTTGTAGGCCATGGTCATGGCCAGCTGACCCAACATGCCGCAGACACCCACCCCCAGCAAGGAAGAAACATTGGCGGCATGCACCGGAGAAAAACCAGGCCCCAACAGCAGCCACAGGAAACCAAACACCGAGGCAATGGCAAAAAACCAGAACACCACCCGCCAGGATGGCTCACCCATCTGCCCCAGTTCGCGCACCTGGAACACGGCAAAGCCGGCGCTCACGCCCGAGAGCAAGCCGATAACGCCCGCCAGCCACTGTTCGGAGCTGAAGGTGGGCCGCAGCAGCAGCACAATACCGAGAAAACCCAGCCCCAAGGCGAGCGCCGCTGAGCGAGACAGCTTGTCCTTGAGCTTGACCACACAAATCAGCGAGAAAAACAGTGAAGAGGTGTAATTGAGTGTCACCGCCGTGGACAGCGGCAGATGAGTCAGCGCGTAAAACAGCGCCGACATGGACAGGTAGCCGACAAAGCTGCGCTTGATATGCCCCAGCCAATGCGGTGTGGCCAAGGACAGCCCGCGCAGGCGGATGCCCAGCCCCAGAATGACGGTGCCGATCAGCGTACGCCAGAACAGCAGCTCGATGGAGTTGAAGTGCTGCGCTCCAGCCTTGACGAACACCCCCATCCAGGCAAAGAAAGCAGCGGCAATCACCATCCAGCCGGCACCCAATTGGCCGCGCCGCAGCCGCAGCAACAGATCAGCCGGCATCAGGCGCTCCGGCAGCAAGACAAACAGGGCAGCTGAGCATCATGGCTTATGCAGGGAAGTGGCCGACAGGCAGATGGTCTCCAGCTGCCGGCGGTAAGTTTTGAATTCGGAAGCATTGGCAGCACAACGCGCCACCAGCAGCCGTTTGCCCGGCGTCGGCAGGAATACTTGCAGATTATGCCGCACGATCCACAAACGGCCAGAGACGAAGCTGCCTTCGCGATATTCGGTAACCAGCCGGCCGCTGTGCGGGTTCAAGCGGGTATAGACCGCCGCTTCGCGATCGCCCTCGGCCTGGCGGAAACGGCGCTGCAACCGCTCGGGTACATCCGCCTTGCCGGCCTTGCGCTCCTGCAGGGTGACTTCGATGGCGGCGCGTTCACGCTGATCCGCTTTGGGCGGCACCACCTTGATCACACGCACGCCTTCCTGCACCACACTGCGCACCTTCCAGCCGGCAGGCAGAGTGAAGCTGATCTTGCTGGCCGGATCGACAAAACCGGCTGCCAGCAGCGGGCCAGCCAGCAGGCACAGCCCTAATAGGAGAATGTTTTTTTGCCAGTGCATTGTCATCAAGACAAAGAAAAAGGCGCGGAAACCCGCGCCTTTGCCATTCTGCACTGAAACGCCGGGCTTAGCCAGCCATGGCATCGCCCATCATGCGACGGTAGAACTCATGGAAGTGCTGCATGCCTTCCTCGGTGGGGTATTGGTACGGCCCCACTTCGCTCTCGCCACGCAGCCACAAGGCACGACGGCCCTGGTGCATGCGGTAGCAGATTTCGTCGTCTTCCTTGGCGGTTTCGAAGTAAGCGGCCTGCTCGGCTTCGACGAATTCCGGCTCGAAATACACCACATCTTCCGGGTAGTAAAACTCGGTGATGACGGTACATTTTTCCGGACCACGCGGAATGACCACGCTGACCACCAGCACATGCGGGTACCACTCCACCATGATGTTGGGGTAGTAGGTCAGCCAGATGGCACCAAACTCCGGTTGCTGGTCGGCAAAGCGGCGACGCACTTCCTCGTGCCACTTGCCGTAGACGCGCGAACCGGAGCGGGCCAGCTGGTTTTTCACACCAACCGTCTGCACATGGTATTGCGCGCCCCACTCCCATTTCAGTTCCGCGCAATCAACAAAATTGCCCAGGCCCGGATGGAAGGGATCGACGTGGTAATCCTCGGAATAGACTTCAATAAAGGTTTTCCAGTTGAAGTCGTACTCGGTGGTTTGCGTCGAATGGAAAGCGAACTCGGAGAAATCCAGATGCTTTGCCACACCCAGCTGCGCCAGATCGGCAGCAATGTCGCGACCGGCATCAAACAGCAGGCCGTTCCAGCGCGTCAGTTGCGTCTGATTCAGATTGAGACAGGGTGTTTGCGGGAAATGCGGCGCGCCCAGCAGCTTGCCTTCGGCGTCGTAAGTCCAGCCATGCAGATTGCACACCATGTGGTTGCCATTACCGCGCCCCTGGTAAATCAGGGCCTGACGGTGGCGGCAGACGTTGGAAATCAGCTTGATTTCACCGCCCACATTCTTGAGCATCTTGCCATGGCCCAGCCAGTCGAGCGTGTGATAGTCCCCGTCGTTGGGCACCATCAGCTCGTGGCCGTAATACAGCGGAGCATTGGCAAACAGTTGTTTTTGCTCCAGCTCGTAGTGAGCGGGATCAAAATAAGTATAGATAGGCAGCTGAGCAGCAGACGCCTGTAGCATCTGCGAAGAAGCCAGATCAGACATTATTCCCACACCTCCGTGGTAGAAGATATAAGACCAGCCGAATCTCGCTAAACGAGTTTACGGAACCATCAAAACAATGAATTAAAACAAAGGCCAAGCCTGTGCTTTGCGAGGGCGGGATTATGCCCCGCCCCGCGAGGGGGGGCAAGCAATTTTTGGCACAACAAAGCGGGGGCAGACTGAAACATTGCCACTACAAAAGGGCATTTTGCAAAATTCAGGACATTTTCATCCAGTGCAGCCATAGAAATCATTGCTTTAGCTCAAATTGTGCGAAGCAACATTAGCAGCTGATGATCGATATGCTATACTGCGCGGGCGAATCCACCGCCACTTGTGTCAGGCCGCCAGGCCAGCGCGCAAGGCCAAGCTGGCAACCACCATGCATGCCCGCCTGCAACATGGGCACCGGCAGATGCCAGACAGCCTGCCAAGGCTTGCTACTGCGGCAATGCAGGCAATCGCAGCGTTGCGCAAGCGAGGTAAATCCCGCATTGCAGCAAGCATGGCAGCACCGGATAATCGCCGCCCGGTTAACACCGACCAAAGGAAAGAGAAGAGGAGCCCGTCAACTGCTCCGCACCGTCATCTTGCTGCCACAGTCATAATCCTAATATGGCCGACATGCCGGCTGGCGACAGTTATTTTCCCAACGGACCCCTTTTTAGTCATTTACTACTTCCAGCGCCTATGAAATCAAGCATTCTCGTTATCAACTGCGGCAGTTCCTCGCTGAAATTTGCCCTGATCGACACCGCCAGCAAACAAGCCATCCTGACTGGCCTCGCCGAAAAACTGGGCCTGGAACAAGGCCAGATCAGCTTCAAGCATGCTGGCCAGAAAGATAGCCAGCCGCTGGCTGAAGCCAATCACACTGCCGCCATGCACGCCATCATCGAACGTCTGCGTGTGCTGGACTTGCTGGACAGCGTCAAGGCGGTAGGTCATCGCGTGGTGCATGGTGGCGAACACTTCAAAGCCTCCGCAGTCATTGACGGCACCGTCATCGCCGAAATCGAGAAATGCGCCAAGCTGGCCCCGCTGCACAATCCGGCACACTTACTGGGCATTCATACCAGCATGCAGCAATTCCCCGGACTGCCGCAGGTGGCCGTATTCGATACCGCCTTCCATCAGAGCATGCCGCAGCAGGCTTATCTGTATGCCGTGCCGATGCAGCTGTACCGCGAACATGGCGTACGCCGCTATGGTTTCCACGGCACCAGCTACCGCTTTGTTACCGGTGAAGCTGCACGTTTGCTGAACAAGCCGCTGGAAGAAACTGCCTTTGTCTGCGCCCACCTTGGCAATGGCGCCTCTGCGGCCGCCATCAAGGGTGGCAAGAGCGTGGACACCACCATGGGCCTGACCCCGCTGGAAGGCCTGGTCATGGGCACCCGCTCCGGCGATATCGACCCGGGCATCTTTGGTTACTTGGCTTCCGAGCTAGGCCTGGATGTGAATGGCGTGACCGATCTGCTGAACAAGAAATCCGGTCTGCTGGGCCTGTCCGAGCAGTCCAGCGACTGCCGCGAACTGGAAGACGCCGCCATGGCCGGCAAGCCGGCAGCGATTCTGGCACTGGACATCTTCAGCTACCGCCTGGCCAAGCACATTGCCGCGCTGACCGTGGCGCTGGGCCGGCTGGATGGCGTGCTGTTCACTGGTGGCATTGGCGAAAATTCGTCCTATCTGCGCGCCCGCGTCATCAAGCAGCTGGGTTTCCTGGGCCTCAAGCTGGACGACGCCGCCAACGAACAATGCGTCCGTGGTAAGGCTGGCCGTATCACCACTACCGACTCCGTGCCGGCACTGGTGATCAATACCGACGAAGAACTGATGATTGCCCTCGACACCGCCCAACTGGCCGGCCTGTCGGTCTGAGGCAGCGCTAAGGAAAGAGTCCAAGCATGCATACCTTTTTTCTGGCCCCGACCGGCTTTGATGCCGGGCTGACCTCGGTGGCACTGGGCATGATTCGCGCGCTGGAGCAATCCGGCTTGCGCGTGGGGTTTGTCAAACCCATTGCCCAGGGCGCCGACAGCAGCTCGCCGGAACGCTCAACCCACTTTGCCCGTGCCATCTGCCACCTGAATCCGCCGGAACCCTTGCCGATGGAGCGGGTGGAGCACCTGCTGGCACAGGGCGAAATCGACCAGTTGATGGAAGAAGTGGTGTCGCTGTATCAGCAGGCCTCGCACAACGTCGACCTGATGATTGTGGAAGGCCTGGTCCCCGATCAGAAGCAAGTGTTCTCCACCTTCCTCAATACCAAGATCGCCCGCAACCTGCAGGCGCAAACCATTCTGGTCACCGCCGCCGACAAGCTGGCCAGCCACGAAATCGCCGAGCAGCTGGAACTGAGCCTGCAGGCTTTCGGTGCGCAACCCGGCCATGTCGCCGGCTACATCCTGAATCGCCTGCCCAAGGAACAGAATGCCCAGCAACTGGCGATGGAAATCCTGGAAGCGGGCAACCTGCTGCAGAAAAACCGCCTGACCATGATAGGCGCCATTCCCAGCGAACCGGAGCTGCTGGCCCCGCGCACGCTGGACGTGGCCCATTACCTGCAGGCCCGCGTGCTGCACGCCGGCCAGATCAGCCGCCGCCGTGTGCGCAGCATGGCGGTGACCGCCCGCACCGTGCCCAATGTGGTGCATTTGCTGAAACCCGGCGCGCTGATCGTCACCGCTGGTGATCGCGAAGACATCGTACTGGGCACCTCGATGGCCGCCATGAACGGCGTGCCGCTGGCCGGCCTGCTGCTGACCTGCGACTCGCTGCCCGACCCGCGCATCCAGCAACTGTGCCATCAGGCCTTTACCAGCGGCCTGCCGGTGATGACCACCACCCACAACACCTTTGAAACCGCCAGCTTCCTCAGCAATATGAGCCGCCAGGTTCCGGCGGACGATCTGGAACGGATGGAGCGGGTGATCGACTTCGTGGCCGAACACCTGGACGCCGACAAGCTCAAGCGCAATGTTGGCGCACCGCGCGAACACCGCATGCCGCCGCCGGCTTTCCGTTACCAGTTGATGGAAAAAGCCCGTCGCGCCGGCAAGCGCATCGTGCTGCCGGAAGGCAATGAGCCGCGCACCGTCAAGGCCGCCGCCATCTGTCAGGAAAAAGGCATTGCCCACTGCGTGCTGATTGGCAACCGCGCCGAGATCGAACAGATCGCCGAAGCCCAGGGCGTCACCCTGCCCGCTTCGATTGAAATCCTCGATCCCAATGAAGTACGCGGCAATTACATCCAGCCCATGGTGGAACTGCGCAAGGGCAAGGGCCTGAACGCACCGATGGCCGAGCAGCAACTGGAAGACAATGTGGTACTGGGCACCATGATGCTGGCACTGGGCGAAGTGGACGGCCTGGTCTCCGGCGCGGTGCATACCACTGCCAACACCATCCGCCCTGCCCTGCAGCTGATCAAGACCGCACCGGAAGCCAAGCTGGTTTCCAGCGTGTTCTTCATGCTGATGCCGGAACAGGTGCTGGTCTACGGCGACTGTGCCGTCAACCCGGACCCGACCGCAGAAGACCTGGCCGACATCGCCATCCAGTCGGCCGACTCCGCCGCCGCCTTTGGCATTCCGCCGCGCGTAGCGATGATTTCCTACTCCACCGGCAGCTCCGGCAGCGGTTCGGATGTGGAAAAAGTGCGCGAAGCCACCCGCATCGCCCGCGAAAAGCGCCCTGGTCTGGAAATTGATGGCCCGATGCAATACGACGCCGCCAGCGTGGAATCGGTAGGCCGTCAAAAGGCCCCGGACAGCACGGTAGCCGGCCGCGCCACCGTGTTTGTGTTCCCAGACCTCAACACCGGCAACACCACCTACAAGGCGGTGCAGCGCTCCGCCGGCGTGGTGAGTGTCGGCCCGATGCTGCAAGGCCTGCGCAAGCCGGTCAACGATCTGTCGCGTGGCGCACTGGTGGATGACATCGTCTACACCATCGCCCTGACCGCCATTCAGGCGGACAAGCGCTAAGACCACTCCGGCAGCATCAGCCACCACAACAGCCCGCCCTCACCGGCGGGCTTTTTTACGTGCTGCGCCATTGGCGCAACAACCACACTCCGCCCCATCTCATTGTTTTTAAAAAGCTCTCAAAAAATATCCAGCAAGACGATGCTGCAGATCTGATGCAACAAGACAGCGATCAATTGCCTTTCCCGGACGGATATTGCCGCATTCAAACGGATGTTTTACATTATGACTCGCCTTGTTTTTGAAAAACTGGCAGACAAAACAAAACAATACTTACAAATCAAGCTCTACGAGGGAGAACTCACCGCATGGCTGCCACCACCATTACTGATTGGTTTATTCCGGAAGACATCCGCCAATCACCCGAACTGGCCATCCCGGCCCGCACCACCGTCGGCGTCGGCCTGCTGGCCGGCGGCATCGCCCCGCTGTTTTCCATCGAGTATTTCATGCTGGGCCACAGCGCCATGGGTATAGGCATTGCCCTGGGCGGACTGGGCCTGCTGCTGGGCACCCTGCTGCTCAGACTGACGGGGGCAGTACGCTTCTGTGCCGAATTCATCACCAGCTGCATGTTTGTCATGGTGTGCTGGATGGTGTATGTCAACGGCGGCATCATGTCCACCAGCGTGGTGTGGTTTGCCTCCATCCCGTTTACCGCCATCTTTGTTTCCACCCGCCGCTCGGGCTGGACCTGGATGGCTCTCACCATACTGGCCATCGCCGTGTTCTACCTGCTATCCAGCGACCCTGGTGCCCTGCCCGCCGTGCCCATCGCCCGCGAGGAAATTCCCAAGCTGCAGGCCAAGTCGCTGATCGGCCTGACCATCGTGGTGCTGACGCTGGCCATGGCTTTTGACAAGGCCAAGGTAAAAAGCCTGGAACGACTGGAACGGGCACGGGCCGAATCCGAGCACGCCAGCCGCGCCATGCGCGAGATGATGGAACAGGTGGCGCGCTCGATTCAGGCCGCTTCCAGCGCCAGCCGCGACATTGCCGACAGCACAGGACTGATGGCGCAGACCATGGCCGAGCAGCGCAGCCGCGCCGAAGACATGATGGTGGTGGCGCAGCAGATGGCGGTAGTCACCGGCCAGAACGCCGCGCAATCCAGCAGCGCCACTCGGCTGGCTGCCACTGCAGGCCAGGCCGCCAATAGTGGTGGCGAGGTGATGGACCAGGCCGTACGGCAACTGGGCCGGGCCGGCGAGGTGATTTCGCATGCGGCCAGCAAGCTGGAAGACCTCGGCCAGCGCAGTGCCGAGGTCAACGGCATCGTGCAATTGATCCGTGACATTGCCGACCAGACCAATCTGCTGGCACTGAACGCCGCCATCGAAGC
>NZ_RFAR01000082.1 GCF_003693445.1 Aquitalea palustris
CTGCGCAGCTTGCCGCATTCGGAATGAACACCAAATTTGCCGGTCATGATGAATCCTTTCAGATAAGTAATCGCATAAACCTTTTTCCGTACACTCCCTTGCCGGGGCAAAGGAGTGGAAAGCAAAAGGCTGGCTTCAGTTTTCGGTCTCGTAACGTTCTTTGATCTGCCAGACATAAACCGGCAAACCCAGCATCAGCAGTAATATCCCCCACATCACAATCTCGGCACCGGCACCGAACAGTGCCCATACCGCGTACAGAAAGCCCGTGGTGGAAAAGATCAGTGGCGCGGTGAAATCACGCCGGGTGTATTTGCCTTTTTGCATCAGCATGATGGCCAGCAGCGCCATCGAGCAAAAGGCATAGGGCAGCAAGGTGGTGGCCGTGGCCAGCAGGATGATGAATTCAAAAATCTTCACCCCGCCCTCGCCGCCGGCGTATTTCATCGCCAAGAGCACCGTCACCAGACCACTGGACAACAGCAGACCGAATAGCGGCACACCCTGGCGGTTGGTCTGGCCGAAGCGGCGGGGAAACAACTGGTCCTTGGCGGCAGCATGGGGCACATGGGCTTGCATCAGGCTCCAGCCATTGAGTGCGCCAAAGCAGGACACCACCGCCCCCAGACCCACTACCCAGTAGGCCCAGTCGCCCCACATCAGGCGGGCGGCATCGGCAAACGGGGCTTGTGAATTGGCCAGCATGGCCGGTGACATCACCCCCATCAGCGACACCGTGGACAGGATGTACAGCACGGTGGCCAGCAAGGTGCCGATGACCGTGGCCCGCGGTATGGTCTTGCTCGGGTTATCCACATCGCCAGCCGGCACCGAGGCTGACTCCAGCCCCAGAAACGCCCACAGGGTGAGCGCCATGGTGGCGGAAACCGAACTCATCAGAGGCTTGCCATGCGGGTTGAACACCAGGTTTTCCGGCTGCATGTAAAAGAAGCCGATAAAGGTGACGGCGGCCAGCGGCAGCAGCTTGAGCAGGGTTGTCACGATGGCAACCAGCCCGGAACTGCGTGCGCCACGGCTGTTAATCCAGGTAACCGTCCAGATCAGGCCGATGGAAAACGCAGCAGCCAGCAGGTTGTCATGCCCCAGTTGCGGGAAGAACACCTGCATATAGCTGGTGGCGGCCACCGCCAGTGCGGCGTTACCGGCCCAGAGGGCTATCCAGTAACCCCAGGCGATCCAGAAGCCGGCGAAGTCGCCAAAGCCGGCATGGATATAGGCATAGGGGCCACCCTCTTTGGGAATCATGGCGGAGAGCCGGGCAAACACCAGCGCCAGACAAATGGCACCAGCCGAAGTAATTGCCCAGCCAATCAGGGACATCCCCCCGTAGGGGGCGAGAGAAGCGGGAAGCAGGAATACACCGGAACCGATCATATTACCCACCACCAGTGCGGTACACATCCACACGCCCAGGGCCGCTTTTTTTACATTGGTCTCGCTCATGGTCTTGTCTCCATCGAGGCCGAAAATCGAAGCTGTTAAAGAACGTGTTCTGTATGAGCTTCACTATATTAGTATTTAATTATTTTGTAAATGTATTATTTTTTCATATGTAATTCCATGTCGCTGTTTTGAAAATGGCCGGCAACGCAGATGACTGCCAATACCGGACGGAACCATCAGACACAGGGCTGCCTATTACGATGTAGGCTGTTTGACGAACAAACTCCATGTGATAAATCAAATAGATAATCCGAAATAATGACAAGCCAGCGCGGCCACGCCAGAAAAGCACGGCCATCAGCAGCTGCAACAGGTGTTGCCGGGCTTGGGTGCATTGGCTGGCACAAACCCGCCAGAGGGCTAGCGATAACAAAATGCCCGCAGGACGCGGGCATGACAGGAAACAGGTGGCTGGCTTGCGCTTACAGTTGGCAGGGCCCAGCCGGCACCCGCGACAGCGACCAGTTGGCCTTGGCCCACTGCCACAATTCGCCCACGCTCTGACACTCTGCAGGCGGTACGTGACCCAGCCGGCACAGTGCCAGGCGCAACTCCCGGCTGACATCGGCAGCGTTGATGGCTGGCGCCAGTGTCTGCTTGGATAGCTTCTCGCCCGCCGCATTCACCAGCAGGGGCAGATGGCAGTAAGTGGGCGTGGGCAGGCCCAGACAGCGCTGCACATGGATCTGCCTCGGCGTGGACACCAGCAGGTCAGCCCCGCGCACGATATCGCTCATGCCCTGCGCGGCATCATCCACCACTACCGCCAGTTGATAGGCCCAGTAACCATCGGCCCGCAGCAGCACAAAATCGCCGATATCGTGCGGCAGATCCTGCTGATATGGCCCTTGCAGGCGATCGACAAAACCCACTGCCGGCTCATCCACCCGCAAACGCCAGGCATGGCTGGCGCGCTGGCTGCGGCAACCGCTCCGACACCAGCCGGGATAGACATAACCATCCACGCCACGTCGGGCCACGCTGGTGATTTCCTTGCGCGAACAAGTGCAGGGATAAACCAGCCCGGCCTCGATCAGTTGCTGCAAGGCGGCCTGATACAGCTGATGGCGCTGGCTCTGGTACACCACTTGGCCATCCCACTCGAAACCGAAAGCTTCCAGCGTGCGCAGGATGTCGTCGGCAGCCCCGGCCACTTCCCGCGGCGGATCCAGATCTTCCATGCGCACCCACCATTCACCGCCACGGCGGTGCGCTTCCAGATAACTGCCCACGGCGGTCATCAGGGAACCGGCATGCAGCAAGCCGGTGGGACTGGGGGCAAAACGGCCACGATAGGGAATGCTTGGCATGACGAAAGGTTTCGGCGATGAGAATGCAGATTGCGACACGGTGCGCTGTTTTTTGGTTGATAATACTTGAGCGTATTACTCGGAAATAATCCATCCACCGGCAAGGCTGCCGGCACCATCCTGCGGCATGCCCGGGACACGCTGCCACTGCTGCGGAGTGTCCCATCATCAGGAGGAATCAAACGTGGCCTACGTTGTAACCGATGCCTGCGTCAAATGCAAATACACCGACTGCGTGGATGTCTGCCCGGTGGACTGCTTTCATGAGGGGCCCAACTTTCTCGCCATCGATCCTGAGGAGTGCATAGACTGCACGCTGTGCGTGGCCGAATGCCCGGTATCGGCCATTTATGCCGAAGACGACGTACCGGCCGAACAGCAGGTGTATATCCGGCTGAATGCCGAGCTGTCGCAGCAATGGCCGGTGTTATCGCAAAGCAAGGCGCCGTTGCCCGACCATGCCGACTGGGCCGAGGTGACAAACAAGCTGCCCCATCTGCAACGCGACTGAATCAGATAAACAGGTCGATATCGCCGCCGGGCTGCGATGCGGTCTGGCGGTCCAGCCGCTGCCGGTAAGCTGCTTCCTTGGACACCAGGGTGCGGCTGCCCTTGAGCTTGTGCACCAGCACCCTGCCCTCATCCGGGAAGAAAAACACCTTGCGGGCGAAGCTGCCCAGCAGGTCTTCCGCCAGCACCGGAATCTGCTCGCTGCGCAGATAGGCGCGGATGAATTCGCTGTTCTGTTCGCCGATATTCACCACCGACATGCCCTCCAGCACATTGCCGGCACCAAATACCTTGGCTTCCAGCCGGTGTCGCTGTGCGCCCAGCTTTTGCATGTCGGTGATCAGCAATTCCATGGCATTGACGCCAAAACGCGCCGGCACACTGGTCTGGCTATGCCAGTCGCTGCCTTGCGGCAACAGGAAATGATTCATGCCATGCACCCGCGCCTGGCGGTCCATCAGGCACACCGCCACACAGGACCCCAGCAAGGTGGTCAGCATCAGCGGCTGGCGCGTGGCGAAATACTCGCCCGGCAAGATCTTGATGGCATCGATCTGGAACTGCCGGTCGAAATACAGGCGCTCGGATGGCTGGTCAGAATAAGTCATGGCCCGGCCCTGTCATGCGGCAGACGCAGGCAGTCCATTACCTTGTCGGCCAGTTGCGACAGCGGATGCACATGCATCACCCCGCCCTGCGCCACGGCTTCGCGCGGCATGCCATATACCACACAGCTGGCTTCGTCCTGGGCAAAGGTGATGGCACCCGCCTGCCGCAATTGCAACATGCCCAGCGCACCGTCCTTGCCCATGCCGGTCATGATGACGGCCACGGTCTGGGCGGCAGCCAGCGCAGCCACCGAGGCAAACAGCACATCAACCGATGGCCGGTGCCGGTTGACCGGTGGGCTTTGATCCAGGCAGATGACAAAACCCTGCGTCCCCTTGCCCAGCCGCATATGCGAATGACCGGGAGCGACATAGGCCACGCCGCGCAGCAGCGGCTCGCCATCTTCGGCCTCCTTGACCTGTATGGCGCACAGCTTGTCCAGCCGCCGGGCAAACGACAGGGTAAAGCCTTCCGGCATGTGCTGGACAATCAGCACCGGCGGGCTGCCTGCCGGTAGTTTTTCCAGAAACTCCTTGATGGCATCGGTGCCGCCGGTGGAAGCACCCACGGCGATGATGGCATTCTGCCGCAGCAAGGCCGGCGCCACGCGGGCTGGTGCGGCGGCGGCACTCGGCGCAAATAGTGACGGCCGGCGCAAGCGGGCGGCTGCCACCATGCGAATCTTGTCGCGGATGTCGTCGGCGTAGCTTTGCATGGTATTGCTGACATCCAGCGTCGGCTTGGGCAGAAAGTCCACCGCGCCCAGTTCCAGCGCACTGAGCGTGGTTTCCGAACCGGACTGGGTCAGCGAGGAAATCATCAATACCGGGGTCGGCCGCAGTCGCATCAGCCGGCGCAAGAACTCCAGCCCGTCCATGCGCGGCATTTCCACATCCAGGGTGATCATGTCCGGGCTGGTTTCCCGAATACGCTCACGCGCCACGATGGGGTCGGATGCGGTGGCCACCACCTCCATGTCGGGGGCTTCGTTGATGATGGTGGTGAGCAGGCTGCGAATCAGCGCGGAATCATCCACTACCACGATTCTTATTTTTCTGCCTGCGGCTGCGCTCATGTCATCTCCGCATATTGTGGTTAGCCAGACGGTAGGCCGTTCGGCCGCAAGACTGGAAGGCGTCGCTCAGATGCTGGATGTTTTCCGAGTGCCCCAGAAACAACAGCCCGTCCGGCTGCAGGCTGGCAGCCAGCCGCTGCAGGATGGCGGCCTGGGTTGGCTTGTCGAAATAGATCAGTACATTGCGGCAGAAAATCACGTCAAAGCGCCCCATGTCCGGCCATTCGGCAGCGACCAGATTGAACTGGTAAAACGACAGCTGCTCGCGGACTTCGCGCCGGATGCGCACCTTGCCGGCATTGTGCCCCACCCCGCGCAGGAAAAAACGCTTGAGCAGGCTGCTGTCCAGCACTTTGGCCCGCTCGGCGTCGTAGACACCATCGGCGGCCTGACTGAGCACCCTGGTATCGATATCCGAGGCGACCAGCTCCAGCTTTTGCCGATTGAGCTGCGGCAAGGACAGCAAGGTCATGGCGATGGAGTAAGCTTCTTCGCCGGTGGACACCGCCGCGCTCCACACCCGGTAATGCCGCTCCTGCGTCACCCGCTCCATCGCATGCAAGCGCAACAGGTCAAAGTGATGCGGCTCGCGGAAAAACGCGGTGAGGTTGGTGGTGAGCGCGTTGACGAAGTGCTGCCACTCGGCCTCGCCTTCCGACTTTTCCAGCAGGTCCAGATAATCGGCAAACTGCCGCATGCCCAGCTGGCGCACGCGCTTGGCCAGCCGGGAATAAGCCATGTGGCTTTTGCTGTCGTTCAGCGAAATGCCGACACGCTGGTACAACATCTGTCGCAGGCGACGGAAATCCGCCGCGGTAAACTTGATATCGCGCTCAGTGCTCATCGGGCATCACCGCGCGGCTCAAAACTCCTCCCATTCGTCGTCGTGTTGAGCCGGCCCCGGCAGGGTCTTGATACGCTCGGCATTGAGCGCCATGCGGGCCGATACCGGTTTCACCTGCTGGCCGGGTGCTTGCAGCCGGGCCGGCTGGCCGTGATCGTGGCTGCGCTGCGCCTTGGGTGCCGACAGACGTGCCACCGGCGTGCCGTCGAGCCGGAAGATCGATACCGCCTCCATCAGATGGCGGGCCTGTTCTTCCAGCGACTCGGCCGCAGCGGCAGCCTGCTCGACCAGCGCCGCGTTCTTCTGGGTATTTTCGTCCATCTGCGTCACCGCCAGATTGACCTGCTCGATCCCCGAGCTTTGCTCGATCGAGGCCGCCGAAATATCGCTCATGATGTCGGCCACGCGGCGGATGGAGCTGACGATTTCTTCCATGGTGCGGCCAGCCTCATCCACCAGCCGGCTGCCCGATTCCACCTTGTCCACCGAGTTGCCGATCAACAGCTTGATTTCCTTGGCAGCCGCTGCCGAGCGCTGTGCCAGATTGCGCACCTCGCTGGCCACCACGGCAAAGCCGCGGCCCTGTTCGCCGGCTCGCGCGGCTTCCACTGCGGCATTCAGCGCCAGGATATTGGTCTGGAAGGCAATGCCGTCGATCACGCTGATGATGTCGACAATCTTCTTGGCACTGTCGTTGATCTCGTTCATGGTGGACACCACATTGCCCACCACCTGACCGCCACGGGCCGCGATGTCGGAAGCGCCGATGGCCAGGCTGTTGGCCTTCTTGGCGTTTTCCGCATTCTGCCGCACGGTGCTGGTGATTTCTTCCATGCTGGAGGCGGTTTCTTCCAGGCTGGCCGCCTGCTGTTCGGTGCGACCGGACAGATTGCTGTTACCGGCGGCAATTTCCTGCGAGGCGGTGTTGATGGCCTCGGTCGACTCCTGGATATTGCCCACGATGCTGCGCAGGCGCTCCACCGTGGCGTTGGTATCGGACTTGAGCTGGCCGAGCATGCCTTCGTAATCGTTCTTGATGGTGCGTGTCAGGTCGCCCTGGGCCAGGCCGCCCAGCACGATGGCGATATCGCCCAGCGCCTGGCTGGTGACACTCAGCAACTGGTTGACGCCCTCGGACAGCACGCGGAAGAAGCCGGTCTTGCCTTCCACCACCAGCCGCGAGGCATAGTCGCCCTTGCCGGCAGCATTAACGATAGCTTCCACTTCCTTCTCGATCAGCACTTCGCCGGTGCGGTCCTTCCACTCCACCACCGTACCCAGACGTTCGCCCTCACCACCGAATACCGGATTGGCAGTCAGCGAGAAATGACGCCCCCCGACGGCGATATCAGCCTTGTAAGTGCTGCGCAGATTGGCCAGCAAATCACGCTGGTGTGCCGGATTGCGGTGGAACATGTCCATGCTGCCACCCAGTACATGACGGGTGCTGAAGTTGGGCAGTGCCTTGCGCAGATCAGCCTCGGCTGCCGCCAGCATTTCCAGCACGCTGTGATTCACATAGATGATGTTGCGCTCGTTGTCGGCAATCATCACATTGGTGGTGACATTATCCAGTGCGCTGCGGATGCGGGCGTTTTCTGCGGCCACTGCACGCTCGGCATCGATCCGTTGCTGCTCGATGGCCTGCTGTGCCAGATCGGCAGTACGGTCAATCCATTCCACGCCATAACCCAGGCGCTCGCCGGTCCGGCCATTGATCGGGGTCAGGATCAGCTGGAAGGTACGGCCACCAACATGGATGGTGCCCTGGTGCGGATTACGCAGTTGCTGCATCAGGCCACGCTGATGCGCCGGATTGCGATGAAACTGGTCAATATTGCTGCCCAGCAGATTGCGGGCAGAAAACTGCGGCAAATCGCGGCGAATATCGCTTTCTGCCTGAGAAAACATATTGATGACCGACTGATTGGCGTACACCACATTGAACGCGGCATCGGCAATCATCATATTGGTGGCGGCATTATCCAGTGCATTGCGCACCCGGATGTTCTCCACCGCCTTGTCCGCGGCCTGGCGGATATAGGCAAACAGGCTGCTGTTGTCATTGGCCGCCACTTTCAGTTCGGTGGTCACTTCGCCCGCAGCCAGCTCCTGCATCAATTTGACCGCTGCGGCAGGCTCGCCACCAATCTGCCGCAGCAGGGAGCGGCTGATCAGCCAGCCGGCCAGCATGGCAATCAGCACCGCAGCCACCATCAGCGAGTTCAGCAGGACAGCCGCACTGTTGGCCCGCTCCAGCGTGCCTTGTGCCACCTGCCGGGACAGGCCTTCTTCGAACTTGATGTAATCATCAATCGCCTTGAGGTAGTCCAGCTGGGTGGCGCGCAGGGTTTGCAGCAGATAGCTCTTGGCTTCTTCCTCCTGCCCGGCCACCAGGTGCTGGCGGAACACCGCCAGTTGCTGGCGATAGCTGGCTTCCACCGTGCGCAGGCGGTCGAACAGTACCTGTCCTTCTGCCGGCACGCCGCTGGACAAGCTGCTCATCTGGCGGGTGATCAGTGTCAGAGATTCATCAAGCTGCTTTTGCTGCTGCTCCAGCACCACCGGGTCTTTGGACAGCAGCAAGGTCCGGGTGGCCCGGGCCGTGACATTGACGTTATCCACCACCTTGTTGGCCTCGGCGGCGCGCGGCACATGGGTGTTGGCGATTTCGTCGATATCGTTGCGCAGGCTGTGGATCTGCGCAATCGCCACCGCCATGGCGGCGATGATCACCACGACCAGCAGGCCAAAGCCCAGCAGCAAGCGGTGTGACACTTTCAGATTATTCATATTCACCTCTCCAAAACGCCATGTCGGCCTCAGCCACGGTCCGTAATATCCACCAGCGCCATCTCGTCACTACTCATCAGGCGCTCGATATCCACAATAATCACCATGCGCTCCCCTTGGGTGCCCAGGCCCTCGATATACGTGGTTTCCACCACGGAACCAAATTCTGGCGGATCGCGCAGTTCATCCTCAGCCAGCTGGATGACATCGGACACGCCATCCACCACCATCCCCACCGTACGCTGGAAGATATTGAGGATGATCACCACCGTGAATGCGTTGTAGACCGGTTCGCCCAGCCCGAACTTGATGCGCATGTCGACAATCGGCACGATGCTGCCACGCAGATTGACCACTCCCTTGATGAAGGCTGGGGCGTTGGCAATGCGCGTGACGGCTTCGTAGCCACGAATCTCCTGCACTTTCAGGATGTCGATCCCGTATTCTTCCTGTCCCAGGGTAAATACCAGCAGCTCGCGCACTGCCTTGCTTTGCCCGTGGTGGTATTCCAGCTGTTCTGTCATCGGTTCTGCCTTCCCCTCATGCCTCGTCCGTCATGGCCTGCCGTGCGGCCGTTGGTGCCGGTCGCTGGTTGTGACGGGCGATGATCGATATATCCAGAATCAGGGCCACCCGGCCATCGCCCATGATGGTGGCGCCGGACATGCCCTCTACTTTGCGATAATTGGTTTCCAGGTTCTTCACCACGAACTGCTGCTGGCCGATAAGCTCATCCACCAGCAGGGCCAGCTGGTAGCCGCCGGCCTCGACGATCACCAGAATGGCACGGGTGGGGTCGCTGGCGGCAACGGCATCGGCATTACCGAAAAAGGCTGCCAGCGACACGATGGGCAGGTATTGGCCGCGCACATTCACCAGCTGGCCGCGCCCGGCCACCGTTTTCAGCTCCTGGGCCTGCGGCTGCAGCGACTCCAGTACGAAAGACAGCGGGATGACATAGATGTCGTGTCCGACACGCACCGACATGCCATCCATGATGGCCAGGGTCAGCGGCAGGCGGATGCTGATGGTGGTGCCGAAATCCGGCATGGAGTCGATATCAATACGCCCGCCCATGCTCTGGATATTGCGCTTGACCACATCCATGCCCACCCCGCGGCCGGATACATCGGTCACTTCGGTCGCGGTGGAGAAGCCCGCCTCGAAAATCAGTCCCCACACCTCGCTATCGCTCAGCGCATCACTGACCGGCATGCCGCGCTCACGCGCCTTGGCCAGAATGCGTTCGCGATTGAGGCCAGCACCATCGTCGGTGACTTCGATCACAATGCTGCTGCCCTGATGAAAGGCACGCAGCGTCAAGCGCCCCACCGCCGACTTGCCCTTGGCTACCCTGACCTCGGGCGCTTCCACGCCGTGGTCCAGGCTGTTGCGTACCAGATGGGTCAGCGGATCGGCCAGTTTTTCGATAAAGCCTTTGTCCAGCTCGGTATTTTCGCCCACCATTTTCAATTCGATCTGCTTGCCCAGCTTGCCGGCCAGATCGCGCACCACACGCGGAAAACGGTTGAAAACAAAGGCGATGGGGGTCATGCGAATGGACATCACCGCTTCCTGCAATTCGCGCGAGTTGCGCTGCAAGGCCGAAATGCCCCCCAGCAGGCGCTCGTATTGCACGGCGTCCAGCTCCTGGCTGGACTGGGTGAGCATGGACTGGGTAATCACCAGTTCCCCCACCAGATTCAGCAGCAGGTCGACCTTGTCGATATTTACCCGGATGGAATTTTCCACTGCCGGCGCTGCACGCTCCTGCCGTGGTGCGGCAACAGCAGCCACCGTGGGCACAGCGGCCACGGCCTGCTCTGGTGCAGCCGGCTCCAGCGGCGCAAACAGGCCAAAACCTTCTTCCTCGTGCAGCATGGCTGGAGCGGCTGGTGCGGCAGCTGGACCGGCAACCGGGGCAAACAGCCCGAAGCCGTCTTCTTCATACAGCATGTCTGCCGCCGGCCCGCTGTCACCAGCGGCCGGGGCCAGCGGTTCGAACAAACCGAAGCCATCATCTTCAAAGGCAATGCTGGCAGCGGCAGTCTGCGTGGGAATGGCAATGCTGGAGGAAAGAAACAGGCCGAAATCGCCCTCGTCCTGCTGACCATGATCCTGCGTGATGCGGAAATGCTCGGGCGAGATGGAAAAGGCCAGCGATTCGGCGACTTCATCTGCCGCCAGGGTTGAGGTGAAAATCAATACCCAGGGCAGTTGATCATGCCCCCCTCCTTCCTGCACTACGCTCAGCTCGCCCAGCGCAGTCAGCGACTGCAACAGCGCCTGGTAATCGGTGGCCGGCAGGCAGCAATCCAGTTCGACATACAGTGTGGTGCAGACCGCAGGCTCAGCGGGTGACTGCGCAGCTTCCGCCAGCGGCGGCGCTACGGCACTGCCGCCCGCCACCAGACCTTCCAGCCAGGTTTCCACCGCGCTGATGGCCGGATTGGCCACGGCCTCGCCACCACGGTGTGCACCCAGCATGGCGGCCAGCACATCCTTGGCATTCAGGCAGGCATCCACCATGTCGGCAGTCAGCCGCATGCTGCCCTTGCGCACCTTGTCCAGCAGGTTTTCCAGGATATGGGTCAGCGCGGCCAGATCAGCAAAGCCGAAAGTCGCCGCCCCACCCTTGATCGAGTGGGCGGCACGAAAGATGGCATTGAGGTCTTCGCCGTCCGGTGCCGCCAGGTCTATCCCCAGCAGCACGGACTCCATGGTGGCCAGATGCTCGTCGGTTTCATCAAAGAACACCTGATGAAACTGCGACATATCGATTGACACGATGCTTCCCCTTACTCCGCAGTCCGGATAGTCAGCTGTGGAACCCGCCTGCTGTCGCCCGGCACATCACTATCGGTCTGGGCAATCAGCCAACCAGCCGCTTTACCACGTCCAGCAGCTTTTGCGGATCAAACGGCTTGACCAGCCAGCCGGTGGCACCGGCCGCTCGTCCCAGCGATTTCATCTGGTCGCTGGACTCGGTGGTCAGCATCAGGATGGGCGTGGTGCCATAGGCAGGCAATTTGCGCAGGGCGCGAATCAGGTTCAGGCCGTCCATGCCCGGCATGTTCTGGTCGGTAAGGATCAGGTCAAAGCTGTCTGCCTGGGCACGCGCCAGACCACCATTACCATCCACCGCCTCTACCACCTCATAGCCCGCACTTTTGAGAGTAAAGGTCACCATTTGACGGATTGACGCCGAATCATCGACTGTCAGTACTTTTTTTGGCATGTTGTTCCCACTTTTCTTTTGTTCACGCTCAAAACAAATCGATGCTGCCACTCTGCATCTGCCCCTGCGCCACCGGATTGTTGGACAGGCTGATTTGCAGTTCTGCCAGCCGGGCAGAGGCTCTCACCTCCCACTGCCCTTGTTGTTGCTGCTTGTTGCTGGTCAATTCCATCATTTCTTCAATGCCGTACAAGCGTTTGCCAACGTGGGCAATCAGTTGCGACACCATGTCCTGAAACTGCAGCGAGCGTACGGCATCGCCGACATGGTCGGACAGCAGACCCACGCCATGGCGCAAGCGACTGATGGATTCGGCCATCATGGCATCCATGACCCGGATGCGCGACGAAGTGTCATCCAGCCGCTGCTTGGCCTGCAAGGTGAACATCATGTCCTGCGAAGCCAGCTGGTTGATCAGCCCCTCGGCATGCTCGACCGAACCATTCACCCGGTTGATCAGGTTACGGATTTCATCGCTGAAACTGCTGGTCCGGCCAGACAGATGGCGCACTTCCTCGGCCACCACGGCAAACCCCCTGCCGGCCTCACCTGCCCTGGCGGCCTCGATCGAAGCGTTCAAGGCCAGCATATTGGTTTGGTTGGTGATGGAGTGGATCTCGTCCAGCAACAGAATGACCCCCTGCATCTCCTGACCGATAGACTCCATTTGCTCGACCAGCAGCATGGCCAGCCGGCTGTTCTCCACCGTCTTTTCAACAAAGCTGCCCATCGCATTGGCGATTTCATTGACAAAAGTGCTGAAGGACATGGCATGCGAGTCGATACCCACCTCGCCTTTGGCCAGGCTTTCGGCGAGCTGCAACTGTGCAGCAGCCTCCTGCGACAGGCCGGAAAAACTGTTGACCAGCGTCAGTACTGCATCCTGGATCAGTGTCTGTACCCGGCTCACCTCCAGTTTCGACTGGGAAATCTGCTCCTGGATGAAGTCCAGGCAGTCAGGCGCAACAGGCGCAGCTTCGGCATTCCCGGCATCCGCCTCTTCCCTATCGATCACCTTCGGCTCCTTGGCTAGGTACAGAAAATGCAAGACGAACAACATGCTGGCGGCCAGCGGCAAAGCCAGGCCCCACACCAGCGCACCCCACAAGGGGCCACTCAATATCACCAGTACCGAAATCAGGCAAAGACCACACGCCACGAAACGTCGCTGCGGATAGGAAAGCACCATGTAGCCCCCGGTCATTCAGCAAAATTGCCAATGTACTATCTTCTTCATCAACCAAGATGTCAGCTTAATCAAGAAAGAAATCGACCGGACCGTGTAAATAACTGTTTTTACCTATTTAAGGATTAACTATTCATGTTTCAGGGTTTTTGAACATCCCAAGCCAAACGACTACCTGTCAAAACATATAGACCGGACCAGTGCGGATGCAAACCCCGGCAGGCGCTGAGCCCTGCATGACCGGCATCACTTGATGGTGAACATCTTGTTGAAGCAGGCAATTTCCAGTACTTGCAACACGGTATCGCGGCAATTGATCAGCGACATCGACTTTTTCTGGCTGGTTGCGCGCTCTTTCAACAGCAGCAGCATGCCCAGCGCCGAGCTATCCAGAAAGGGCACCTGATCGAAGTCGACCTGGATCTCCTGCACAGCCGGATTTTCCAGCAACTCCTGGCTGGAAAGGCGGAAATCCTTGTGCAGATTGAAGTCGAACTGACCGACCAGAACGAGCGTACCAACCTGACCTTCTACTTTAACCACTGGCTTCATCATCAATCCCCCTGATTCACATTACACATCAATCGCTCCCATCCCACGGCAGGGGAGAGTCAATTCGAAATAAGCACCACCTTGCGCACGATCCCCACCGACCACCGTGCCTGCCAGTTCTTCTGCCACCTTTTTCACGATGGACAGCCCAAGGCCTGTTCCGCCTGGCCGGGTAGTAAAGAAAGGCTCAAACAGCCTGGCCGGGTCTGCGCCCTGCAGGCCGATGCCATCGTCCTCCACCCGGAAACACACCTGCTCGTCCTGCAGGCACACCATGAGACCGATGCGCCCGCCTTCCGGCGAGAAATGCATGGCATTTTCCAGCAAATTCACCAGCGCACCCTGCAGGGCCTTGCGGTCGCCCATTACCGTTATGGCAGAAGGCAGCAGGTTATTGCAATCCCAAATCATGCCACGCTCATGACATTGCGGTATCAGTACCGCAGCAACGTCCTCGACCAGCGCCGCGACATCAAGCCACTCCAGCGCGCTAGTCTGGCCGCGCACAAATCCCAGCATGTTCTGGATCAGCCCCTCCAGCGCCTTCATCCGGGCCAGGCTCTTGTCGACAAACTTAGCCCTATCCTCTGGCCGCAGGCCTTCCTGCTTCAGGTTGGCGGTATAAAGCATTGCCGTAGCCAGCGGCGTGCGCAACTGGTGCGCCAGCGACGCAGCCATCCCACCCATGGCGGCCAGCTTTTGCTGGTGCGCCAGTTCTACAGTCAAATGATGCAGGCGGCTGACATCATGCAGCAGCACGATGCGCCCACCCGAGGCCGGCAGATCCTGGTATTGCAAGGCCAGCCGACGGGCGGCCTCCTGCTGCGGCAAGGTATAGGTCCCATCCAGCTCGGAACGCGTCCAGCCGGACATGACCGCATCCCAGGCCAGCCCGCCATGTTTGCCTTGCAGCAAAAGCTGCGCCGCCGGGTTTTCAGCCACGACCACACCATCGGCAGCCAGCTGCACCACGCCGGCAGGCAGCGCTTCCAGCAGCATGCCCAGTCTTTCGGCAAGTTCGGCGTTTTCGTCACGCTGCTTTCGCAATTGGTTGTTAGCCTCATCCAGCTGCGCATTCAGTACATTAACCTGCACTTCCAGCTGGCGGTATGCGTCAATCAACTGACTGGACACCGTATTGAACTGCTCGAAAGCCGCCTCCAGCATCTCCTGGTCTTTCAAATTTGATGCTGTCTTGGCCATGTTTAGCGTCGTATTTGTAAAAAGGACTTAAACAGTATGATAATGACTAAGTCTGAGCCAAGCCAACTTAAAGTCTGATCTGAGCCAAGACAGTTTTCAAAGAAAGCTGGGAAAATGAATAATTGGCGTATACAACGGGAGTATTGCGCCACCACAACGAACCGATGCAGCGGAGGTTTCTGTGTCAGAGCTTCTTAAAAAAATTGATGCCAGAACAAAACTGGCGGGGACCAACAAGCTGGA
>NZ_RFAR01000083.1 GCF_003693445.1 Aquitalea palustris
TTGCCAACCAGCGCATGGACATGACCGACAACAGCAGCGACCAGCTGAACCTGCACTACAACGGCCAGTTTGCCTGGGGCGAGCTGGATGCGCGGCTGTACAGCCAGTATGTGCGTCACCACATGGATTTCGGCAATGACAAGCAGCTGGATTACATGGGCGACATCGGCATGCCGATGGACACCGCCAGCCATACCCAGGGTGGCAGCCTGACGCTGGATCTGCCGCTGAATGCCAGCAACAAGCTGAAGCTGGGTACCGAATTCCAGCGCTACCAGTTGAATGACTGGTGGCCGCCGGTCGCAGGGGACACCATGATGATGGGGCCGGAAACCTTCTGGAACATCAAGAACGGCAAGCGCGACAAACTGGATGTGTTTGCCGAATGGCAGGCGGACTGGACCCCGCAATGGCGCAGCATCATCGGTACCCGTCTGAGCCAGGTGAAAACCAATGCCGACAATGTGTCCGGCTATAGCAGCATGTATGACAGCGACGCTGCTGCCTTCAATGCCCAGAGCCATGCCCGTACCGACAACAATATCGACTTTTCGGCCCTGACCCGCTACACCCCCTCAGCAACCGAGCAGTACGAACTGGCTTTTGCCCGCAAGACCCGTTCGCCCAATCTGTACGAGCGCTATACCTGGGCCACCGACAGCATGACCTCCATCATGAATAACTTTGCCGGTGATGGTAACGGTTATGTGGGTAACCCCAACCTCAAGCCGGAAGTGGCCAATACCCTGAGCAGCAGCCTTGACTGGCATGCGGCGGATGGCGAAGCGTGGCTGTTCAGGGTCAGTCCGTATTACAGCTACGTGCAAAACTATATCGACGCCAAGCGCTACGATGCCAGCAGTACTGCGACTACCGGCTATGTGGTGCTGCAATACGTCAACCAGAACGCCCAGCTATACGGCGTGGATGTCAGTGGCAAGCTGCAGCTAGCCAAAAACACGGCCTATGGCAGCTTTGATGCAACCGCCCAGCTCAGCTACACCCGTGGCGAAAACCTGAGCACCGGCGACAATCTGTACAACATCATGCCGCTCAACGCCAAACTGGCGCTGGTGAATAAGCTGGGGCAATGGACCAGCACTGCCGAATGGCAGGCAGTCCGCGCCAAGACTGAGGTTTCTGCCGTGCGTAATGAGGCCAAAACCCCTGGCTATAGCTTGTTCAACTTGCGCACCCGCTATGAAACCAAGCAATTCAGCGTGGATGTGGGCATCGACAATGTGTTCAACCGCTTCTACACGCTGCCGCTGGGCGGGGCCTATACCGGCCAGGGTGCCACCATGGGCATCAACAGCATTGCCTGGGGTGTTGGCGTGCCGGGAGCTGCCCGTTCGCTGTATACCGCCTTCAGCTACAAGTTCTGAGCCGACTGCGTTTAGTCATTCAGCCCACCTGCATGGTGGGCTTTTTTATTGGCAGGCAGTTTGGGCTGCGACAATATGCCACATTTTTAATTCCGGCCAAT
>NZ_RFAR01000084.1 GCF_003693445.1 Aquitalea palustris
AGGCTTGCTAGCTCATCTGCATGACTGTCCTGACCAGATAGATAAAATGCCCACCCTGACCAGGTGGGCATTTTTATTTCATATTTATTTCATGCGGCTTGTTTTGATGCGGCATTCTGTCACATTTCATTTTATTGGTGATGGATATACCATTTCAGTACCTCAAGCAAACTTCAAACACTTTGTTGAGTGCCGCCTCCTCACGAGGCGGCTTTTTTATTTCTAAGGTATGTTTTTTGATTGCGACATTATGTCGCATGTAAAAACCGCTTGAAAATAAAGGGTATTGGGGCTTGCGACATTTGGTCGCATTCTGGCAATCCCAGTTGTATGGCATGGTGTCGCTGTTTTTTATTGCAGGTGCATGCAGCCATGAAAGACAAAAAGAAATACCGCCGGGATATTGCCTG
>NZ_RFAR01000085.1 GCF_003693445.1 Aquitalea palustris
GCCTCGATGGCCGCATTCAGCGCCAGCAGGTTGGTCTGATCAGCCAGCGACTCGATCACCCCGACAATCTTGGTAATGGCGGCACTGGAGTCCTGCAACTGATGCAGGCAGGCGGCCGTCTGCCCCACGGCGGCTGATACCGAACGGATATCACCCAAGGCGGTCTGGATGGCCTCGTTGTTCTGTCTTGCCTGCACGGCGGATTCGCTACACAGCGCGGCTGCTTGTCCAGTCTTTTGCAAGATATCCAGCATGCCGCCATTGAGCTGCTGCAATTCCTGATCGATATGCTGTGAAGCACGCTCACCGGCCTCGGCCACCGCGCTCAGATGCTGCGAGGTGCTGCCCATATTGCGATTGGCCATCACCACCTGCTGCAAGCGCTGCTCCACTTCCAGCATGCTGTCCTGCAAGGCTTGCAGCAGATTGTTCAGCGCCTTGCCAGCCCGCTCGGCCTGCTTGCTGCACAAACCTTCCACCCGGCAGGTCAGATCGAAATGGTCAGCCACTGCAATCATGGTTTTTTCAATGCGGCGCAAATCGTAAATCTGCTTGAAGGTCAGATATTGCCGGTAGACCACGAACAGGCCGAACAACAACAGCAAACCCAGAACCAGCGCCACGCTCAACATGGTATTGCGCTGGCTGGCTTGTAGCGGTGCCAGCTTTTGTGCCAGCTGCGCCGGCGTCAGATGGTAGTAAACCTGCCAGGCCTTGTCGCTGTGTATCTGCAAAGGCAGGCTGATCATGGCCCCGCCCTGGGCCTCGGCATTGCTCTTGCCACTCAGCAGATCCGGCAGCAGCGTATTGCGCCGGTCGAAGATACGGATGCCGCGCTCGGCATTCACCAGTGCAAATCCGGCAGCCTCGGCCGGCATTTTCAGCCCGATCTTGGCCGCGGCTTCACGATCCTTGCCAGTCAGTACCAGATAAGGCATATCCAGCAGCGCCGCCTCGAAGACATTGGCACGGACAATGGCAGAAATGACGCCGATGAATGCATGCTCGTCGTTGTACACCGGCACCGAATACAGAAAGCCGGAAGCGTCGTACACATTGCACTGCGATTTGGAGTAGTACTGGGTATTGTCACAGGTACGCATCAGCGGCGAGGTGGCCGCCGGGATATCATCCAGCACCTTGAAGTTGAAACGGGGATAGTTGGCTTTCAGCTCGGCCAACTGACGCGGGAAATAGCTGTACTCTTCGTCTTCCAGCTCTTCGGGCTTGTCCGGGTCCTTGCTCTTGGCTTCGTCTTCTTCTTTCTTGCCGGCCTCCGGTTCCAGCCGCACGGTGTCAAACATGAAAAACGGCACCTGGCCTTTTTTGTAGTCCAGCCCGTCCATCACCGCATACACCTCGGAAACTCGGGTGCGGCTGACCATATTGTTGAAAATCTGCTGGACCGTATTGAAGGCATCGGCAGTAAAACGGTGGCCGGCTACCACGTCCTCCTTTTCGTCTGCCCGGTTGCCACCATGAATCTGCCGCACACTGGGCAACAGGCTGATGGTGCGGCTGTTCTCATACATGGTGTTGAACATGTCCTGCAATTGCCGGCGCTTGCGTTCCAGCTGCGGTATTGCTTCCTGCTGAATCACCTGCTGGCGGGCTTCTGTCAGCCGCTCGGCATACAGATGCCGCAGCCACCACTGACTGGCAACAAACAACACGGCAAACAACAGCAGCAGCCAGCACAGCCGGAAGTAAAGAAATACTCTCCAGGGAGACAAGCGTGTTTTTGTCATGTCAACTCGTTTTCTGATGGAATATGACAAACAGAAAAATGCCATTAACTGAGTTATAGAAACTTTTTAGCCGACAACAGTGGTTTTCTGCTTTAACTGCAGCCAATGCGCGCTCCGCGCTCACTCTTTAATTACAGAATCCATCAAATAAAAATGGATTTTATTTAAGAAATACCAATATGCCGGTAACAGTCAGGAACAATTTGACCTAAGCCCCGCCAGAAAAGCCGTCTTTGCAGATCCGCATTGCGCCAGCGCAAGATATAAATGACATATAAATATAAAAATCAGTACCAGCACGAACATGCTATAGAGTAGGAGTACGGTCGCCGCCGGTGCCACTTGCCGGCGAGGTCGCCAGCATGAGCCGGAACCGAGCGGAAAGGTCGCATACAGCGCCCAGCCGGCAAAAACATGACAGGTTTGAAAGGGGAATAAATGAGCATCGCCAGGAAAATGCTGTTACTCAGTGCGATCACGATTCTGGGCTTTGTTGCCATCGGCGTGGCAGTGTTCATCAGCCTTGGCAATCTGCAAAGCAACCAGAATGATCTGACCCGCCGCACTGAACACGTACAGCGTCTGCTGGAGGTGAAAGCCAGCGCCCTTTCCACCATCCAGCTAGACCCCACCACGGTGGAAACCGCCAAGATATTTTCTGATGCCGAGAAAAACATCGAGCTGCAACTGGGACAGCTGGAAAAGCTGGCCCGCCGCCCGGCCATCCAGGAACAGGCCAAGCAGATCAGGGGGCTGTGGCTACGCTATGACCAGGACTCGCATGCACTGATGAATCAGGCCAAGACCGATGCCAAGGCCGCCAATGATCAACTGATTCCGCTGTACAACAAGGAATTCCTGCCGCTGCAGCAAGCGGTGGAAGCGGCCATCAGCAGCATGAGCAAGGATTGCGAAGGCTCCAAGGCCAAGGTAAACGACTTGCTGGCCATGCAGTTCTGGCTGGTACTGGCACCGCTATTGATTCTGGCCTGCTGCTTGTTACTGTTTGTCAGCAGTATTTCGCGCAGCCTGAAAAACACCCTGCAACAGATGCTGCAAGCCTTGCAACAACTGAGCACCGGGCAACTGGCAACCCGGCTGCCGGCCACAGGCAAGGATGAGCTGGCGGACATCGCCCGCGCGGTCAACCAGTTCATCGAACACACCCATGCCATGGTGCAGCAGTTCCAGCAGGGTTCGCAGCAGCTGTCTTCCTCTGCCGTCGTGCTGTATGGCACGGCCAAGGAGATTGTCAGCAGCGTGGACAGCCAGAACGAAGCGGCTGCGTCGATGGCCGCCGCGGTAGAACAGATGTCAGTCAGCGTCAACCATGTGGCCAACAATGCCGGTACCGCGCTGCAGCTGTCGCACAGTGCCGGTGAGATCTCGCGCCAGGGTGGGCAGATCATCCATGATGCGGCCACGGAGATGAGCCATATCGTCAACGCGGTTCATAGCGCCAGCGATACGGTGCAGGAGCTGAACCAGCACTCACGCAATATTTCCGCCGTGGTGCAGGTGATCAAGGAAATCGCCGATCAGACCAATCTGCTGGCCTTGAATGCTTCCATCGAGGCGGCACGTGCTGGCGAACAGGGGCGTGGCTTTGCCGTGGTGGCCGACGAAGTACGCTCGCTGGCGGAACGCACCAGTAGCTCGACCCAGGAAATCGGCAAGATGATCAGCCAGATCCAGGGCAGCACCGACACCGCTGCCAGGGAAATGGAGCAAGTGGTGCTGCGGGTGGGCAGTGGCGAACAGCTGGCCAAGCAGGCCGGCGAGCGCATGAGCGAAATCCAGAGCGGCACCGAACAAGTGATCAGTGCCATCAATGCCATCTCCACTGCCTTGCAGCAGCAAAGTGCCACCAGCCACGAAATTGCCGCCCAGGTGGAAAAAGTGGCCAAGATGACCGAGGACAATCATGGTGCAGCGCGGCACACCTCGGATTCGGCCGGCGAACTGGAGCAGCTGGCAGGCCAGATGCAAGGCGTGGTCAGCCGCTTTCGCACCTGAGTTCCGCCGCAACGGCCAGCGCGGGCAAGCCATGCCGCTGTCTGGCCTTGCGGCATTGGGCATCGCCCGCCTTCACTTCGCGACAGGGTGAAGGGCGTTGGGCATACAGGCAGCAAGACACCGACTGCCCTACTTCGCCCTGCAAGGCCAGACAGCGTGGCGCAGCTTGATTGGTGCCGCGCAAACAGGTGTGCCAGGGGCTGGTTTGTTCCAGTGCGGCATCGGGCAGACCAAGGCTGACCGCCTCGGCCCAGTAGAAGGAAACACGAAAACTGGCGCAACAGGCGCCACAATCCAGGCATGGATTGACAGTGACAGTGGCAGGAGCGTTCATCATTCAGCGTGTCAGACAAAGTGATGGACCATCCGCTGGCTGCTAGTGGCCATGGCGGGGTGGCTGCATCGCGGCGACCAGCGGGGTCGGACACACGGCTACAGCCGGGCAGCACTATACCTGCCCGTCATCACGGGGAAAAGCCTGACTTCTACTGCACTGCAGCAACACACCACTGCCCCTGCCGGACCGCTGCCAGGCTAGCGCAAGGCGTATCCGCCTACACAATCAAAACCCTGCTTTGTCTGGTCACTTGTCGCCGGGGCAGCTCTGCGCCTGCTGGTTCAAGCCCTGCTGCTCCACCCGGAAACGGGCCACAGTGCGTCCGTCCTGCTGCTGCAGCGTGACCACATACAGGCTGTCGAAATCACTGTAATGCCAGGCTGGCACCTGGGCCGGATCGGCAGCGTAAGCGGCCAGCAGCTGCGCCGCCAGCTTGACCACCAGCCGGTGCTCCCAGGCCACGAACACCGTGGCATCGCGGTAGGCCGGGCTGGTGATGGCAGCCTGCAGGGCAGCCAGATCGTCCAGCCCGTAATCGGTATTCACCGGCAAACCCAGGCGGATGGCAGTGGGTTCGATGGTGGCCAGTGGCCGGATATAGTTGTACTCCACCCCGCCATCCTGCTTGCGCACGCCGGGATTGGGGGCGAACAGGGCCGCCGGGCGGGCAAACTTGCGCTGCAGCACTGCCGGCAGCGCCAGCGCGCGGTTCAAGCCCTGACAGCTAAGCTGCCCCAAGCCTGCCGCCGGCTTCTCCGCATGGCGGAACAGCACGATGGTTTGATCGGCCTGGCTGGCGGCATGCCAGAGCAGCCCCAGGGCCAGGGCCAGCAGGCGAGCGTGTTTTTTCATTGCACTTGTCCGGGTAAATCCGCCATCACCATGACAGCGGACAGTTGAAGGCCACCGCGCCTGATCGTTCAGGCGAGGATGGCATGGCCAGTGTGGCTTGCGCTGGCGATTTCCTGCAATTGCGGCCCCAGCTGCATGGCCAGCTGCCACAGGCGCTCCGCCACCGGCGACAGCGAGCGTTGGCGGCGACGTATCAGCATGATGGTGCGGCGCTGCTCGGGCAATAATGGCCGCACCACCAGCCTGGACCCCGCCGGCAATGGCAGGGCCAGTCCGGGCGACACGCTGATGCCGATGCCGGCCTGCACCATCTGGAAGACCGAGCTGGAATGCCCCAGCTGCTGTACCACCGGGCAATGTGCGCCATGGCTGGCCAGAATGCGGTCGATGATGGGGCGGCTGCCCGAATTGTAATCCAGCAACACCAGCGGCTGGCCATCCAGTTCAGCCCAGTTCAGTCTGGACTTGCCGGCCAGCGGGTGATCATCGCGACAGATCAGCCAAAAGCCATCGTCCAGCAAGGGCTGGCACTCCAGCTCATCCATGGCATCCGGCTCCACCACGATGCCGAAATCCACTTCGCCGCTGCGCACGCTGTCAATGTTCAGCCGCTGCACCTGATCGTGCAGCACTGGCCGGATATGCGGGTATTGCTGCGCGCAATGTGCCAGCAAGGCTGGCATCAGGCTGGCCGACAAGGTGGGGCTGCTGGCAATGTGCACCGTGCCGTGTGCCTGTTCGCCCTCCTTGCGCGCCTCTTCCAGCAAAAGCTGCAGTTCGTCCAGCTGCCGTCCCAGCTGGCCGGCAAAACGCAGGCCGGCAGCGGTCAGCTCCACTTCTCGTGTGGTGCGATCCAGCAGGCGCATACCGAGCTCGGCCTCCAGTTCGCGCACGCAGCGGCTGACCGCCGGCTGGGTCAGGCCGATTTCATCACCAGCCCGGCTGAAACTGCGCAAGCGGGCCACCGCGCGAAACACCTGCAATTGGCGCAGACTGACATTCATGACTTTTTCTTATCTATTAATCTGATAAATCAATTTGTAGTCTGAATGTTTTCACGGTTCAATAGCAAGCTGATTTCCCATTGCCGGATGGTGCTCCATGCTGAAAATGATAGATTCCTTCACCCTGGCGCTGATCGCCACGGTTACCCTGGCCAGCCTGCTGCCCTGTCAGGGCGAAGTGGCCCAGGCCATGAACCTGATCACCACCCTGGCCATCGGCCTGCTGTTTTTCCTGCACGGCGCCAAGCTGTCGCGCGAGGCGGTGATTGCCGGTGCCACCCACTGGAAGCTACACCTGACGGTGATGGCCTGCACCTTTGCGTTGTTCCCCGCACTGGGGCTGGCGCTCAAGCCGCTGCTCGGCCCGCTGGTAACACCAGAGCTGTATCTGGGTGTGCTCTATCTGTGCATGCTGCCGTCCACGGTACAGTCGTCGATTGCCTTTACCTCGATGGCACAGGGCAATATCCCGGCCGCCATTTGCAGTGCCACCGCGTCCAATATCTTCGGCATTTTCATCACGCCCTTGCTGGTGGGCATGCTGGTGATCAGCCACCACGGCAGCGACCAGGGCATGGGCTCCATCACCGACATCGTGTTGCAGTTGTTGCTGCCCTTTATTGCCGGCCAGATCGCCCGCCGCTGGATAGGTGGCTGGGTGGACAAGCACAAGCCGCTGTTGCGCTATGTCGACCAGGGCTCCATCCTGCTGGTGGTCTACACCGCCTTCAGTGCAGCGGTGATTACCGGCCTGTGGCAGCAAACCCCGCCGCAATCGCTGCTGGGCCTGCTGGTGGTATGCGGCCTGTTGCTGGCCATCCTGCTGGGCTTGACCGCCTATTCCAGCCGCAAGCTGGGTTTTGACAAGGCGGACCAGATCACCATCGTGTTCTGTGGCTCGAAGAAAAGCCTGGCCAGCGGCGTGCCCATGGCCAAGGTGCTGTTTGCCGGCCACCCCATCGGCTCCATCGTGCTGCCCTTGATGCTGTTTCACCAGATCCAGCTGATGACCTGCGCCGTGCTGGCCCAGCGCTACCGCAAGCAGCAGCTGGCAGCACAGCTGGCCAGCCAGCCGGTCTGAGCCGCCACCGCCCAATGACAAAGCCCCCACCGGCACATGCCGGAGGGGGCTTTTTGCAGCGTGGCCTGGCTTACAGGTCGCCGATGAACATTTTTTCTTTCAGCGCCTTCAGTTCGTCGCGCACATGCGCGGCTTTTTCGAATTCCAGATTGCGCGCCGCTTCCATCATTTCCTTTTCCAGGCGCTTGATTTCCCTGGCCAGGGTCTTTTCGTCCATCATGGCCACCTTGGCCTCGTCCACCAGCCGTTTGCGCTGGTCTTCCACGCTGTAGACGCCGTCGATGATGTCCTTGATCTTCTTGTTGATGCCCTGCGGCACGATGCCATGCTCGGTGTTGAAAGCCAGCTGCTTGTTGCGGCGGCGTTCGGTCTCGTCCATGGCACGGCGCATGGAGTCGGTAATGCGGTCGGCGTACAGCAGGGCCTTGCCGTTGAGGTTACGCGCAGCACGGCCTATGGTCTGGATCAGCGAGCGGTCCGAGCGCAGGAAGCCTTCCTTGTCGGCATCCAGAATCGCCACCAGGCTCACTTCCGGAATATCCAGCCCCTCGCGCAGCAGGTTGATGCCGATCAGCACGTCGAACATGCCCAGGCGCAGGTCGCGGATGATTTCCACCCGCTCCACGGTGTCGATGTCGCTGTGCAGGTAGCGCACCTTGATGCCGTGCTCGGTGTAGTAATCGGCCAGTTGTTCGGCCATGCGCTTGGTGAGCGTGGTCACCAGCACCCGTTCGCCCAGCTCCATGCGCAGGCGGATTTCCGACAGCAAATCGTCCACCTGGGTGGCCACCGGGCGGATTTCGATAATGGGGTCGACCAGCCCGGTCGGCCGCACCACCTGCTCCACCACCTGTCCGGCATGTTCTTTCTCATACGCTGCCGGGGTGGCCGAGACAAAGATGGTTTGCGGCATCAGCTGTTCGAATTCGTGGAATTTCAACGGCCGGTTGTCCACTGCCGACGGCAGGCGGAAGGCGTACTCCACCAGATTGCTCTTGCGCGCGGCATCGCCCTTGTACATCGCCCCCACCTGCGGCACGGTGACATGGGATTCATCGATGAACATCAGTGCATTTTTCGGCAGATAGTCGATCAGCGTCGGCGGTGCATCGCCCGGAGCACGGCCGGAAAAATGGCGCGAGTAGTTTTCAATACCCTTGCAGAAGCCCATTTCATACAGCATTTCCAGATCAAAGCGCGTGCGCTGTTCGATACGCTGCGCCTCGACCAGCTTGCCCTCCTTCAGATACCAGGCCACGCGCTCGGCCAGTTCCAGCTTGATCTTCTCGCAGGCCTTGAGCACGGTGTCGCGCGGCGTCACATAGTGGCTGGAGGGGAAGACGGTAAAGCGCCCTACCCGCTGTTTGGTCACGCCTGTCAACGGATCGAACAGGGTGAGCGTTTCAACCTCATCGTCGAACAGGCTGACCCGCAAGGCGGTGTCGCTGCTTTCTGCCGGGAAGATGTCGATCACGTCGCCACGCACGCGGAAGGTGCCACGGCCGAAATCGACATCATTGCGGTCGTACTGCATGGTGGTGAGACGGCTGATGATGCTGCGCTGGGGCGTGTTTTCGCCCTCTTTCAGATGCAGGATCATCTGGTGGTAGTCGGACGGGTCCCCAATACCGTAGATGGCCGACACCGTAGCCACGATGATGCAGTCCGGCCGTTCGAGGATGGACTTGGTGGCGGACAGCCGCATCTGCTCGATGTGTTCGTTGATGCTGGAGTCTTTTTCGATGAACAGGTCGCGGCTGGGAACGTAGGCTTCCGGCTGGTAGTAGTCGTAGTAGGAAACAAAATACTCGACCGCGTTTTCCGGGAAAAACTCGCGCATCTCGCTGTACAGCTGCGCCGCCAGCGTCTTGTTGTGGGCCATGATGATGGCAGGCCGGCCGGTGCGGGCGATGACATTGGCCATGGTGAAGGTCTTGCCAGAACCGGTGACCCCCAGCAGGGTCTGGTAGGACAGGCCATCTTCCAGGCCCTCTACCAGCTGGGCGATGGCGGTGGGCTGGTCGCCAGCCGGAGCAAAAGGCTGGTGCAAGCGAAACGGGCTATCCGGAAATGTAAGCAGCATGGCTTTTCTGAGCGGGTTCAAGTCCATCGATTTTACGCCGATAACGTTTTTAACTCACTCTAACTGCGCAATTGATTTTTATCTGCAAAATTGCCTGCCAGAGAGGCAAAACATTGTTTAAAATGCAAGCAGCCCGATCACGAGGCGAGATGAAGAATCCTTGCGCATCAATATGATGCAAGCATGATTTCTGACAGGCTGTATCTCCAACGACAAGACACGGGAGTGTATCTCTTATGCTGAGAAAATTTGCCGCCCTGCTGGTTTCCGCCGCCCTGGCGATGCCGGCAGTGGCCGCGCCGCCACCGGGCGTCATGGTTGCCAGCCAGATGGCCGACCATGCAGTGCCGCGCCTGAGTTCACACTCGGTGCTGGTGCTCAACGGCACCACCGGCGAGCCGCTGTATGAAAAGAACATCCATCAACGCATGCCGATTGCCTCCATCAGCAAGCTGATGACGGCCATGGTGCTGCTGGATTCAGGCGTATCGCTGGATCAGGAAGTCACGGTTTCTGATGCCGAGATCGACCGCCTGAAAAACACCACCTCGCGCCTGGCAGTGGGCACCACCCTGCCGCGCAAGGAAATGTTGCTGCTGGCGCTGATGTCCTCGGAAAACCGTGCAGCAGCCACGCTGGCCCGCACCGCCCTGCCCGGCGGCACCGCAGCCTTCGTCGAGCGCATGAACAAGAAGGCACGCAGCCTGGGCATGAACGAGACCGTGTTCTACGACCCCACCGGCCTCGACCTGCGCAACACCTCCACTGCCGGCGATCTGGCCCGCATGGTGAAGGCTGCTCACGGCTACCCGCTGATCCGCGCCTTTACCACCACGCCGGAACACCAGATCGTCTCGGTACGCAACCGCGTACTGCAATACCGCAACAGTAATGCGCTGGTGCGTGAAGGCAACTGGGACATCAGCATCCAGAAAACCGGCTACATCCAGGAAGCCGGCCGCTGCATGGTGATGCAGGCCACGGTGGGTTCGCAGCCGCTGATCATCGTATTGCTGGCTGCTGGTGGCAGCTCGGCCCGCGTCAACGATGCCCGCAGCATCAAGACCTGGCTGGAGGCCCACCCGGGCAACTGGCTGGCTGGCTGATCGCTGCACATTCCAGACACAGGGCCGGGCAAACCGGCCCTTTTCATTGCACATGCCATATTGAAGCGGGCTGCCCCGCGCTAACCAGGAGTTGCTTGTGAGCATAGAGATTCGTCCGGCCACCCGCGCTGATGCCGCGCTGATCCTGCATTACATCCGTGAGCTGGCCATCTATGAGAAAGCGGAGCAGGAAGTGGTCGCCAGCGTGGCCGATATCGAAGAGTCGCTGTTTGGTGACGCGGCCAGTGCCGAAAGCCTGATCTGCCTGCAGCACGGCCAGCCCATTGGCTACGCGGTGTATTTCTTCAGCTATTCCACCTGGCTGGGTAAATCCGGCCTGTATCTGGAAGATCTGTACATCACTCCGGCGGCACGCGGCAGCGGCGCCGGCAAGCGGCTGCTGCGCCATCTGGCGCAACTGGCGGTGGCCAAGGGCTGCGGGCGCTTCGAGTGGAGCGTGCTGGACTGGAATCAGCCAGCCATCGATTTTTACGAATCCTTTGGCGCGGCCGCCCAATCCGAATGGATTCGCTACCGCCTGGCCGGCGACGCCCTGCTGCAGTTTGCCGAACAGGCCTGAATCCAGGCCGGCCACATGCAAAAGCCCCGCACTCTGGCGGGGCTTTTTCTTGGTGATGCGGGATTTAACGCCGGGTCATGAAGCGCACGTAATCACCCTCTTCCACCTTGAGCCGGGCACTTTGCACCTGGGCGATGGAGAAATTGGGCTGCACCTGGGTAATGCTGATGGTGCCGGACAAATCTTCAGGCACACCCAGTTCACGCACGCCGCCACCACTGCGCAGAATCTGCGCCGAGCGCGGCTTGTACAGCAGCATCTGGTCGCCCACCTTCATGCCGTCCAGCCCGCCCACATTGATGAACAGCTGCCGGCCATCTTCCACTTTCACCACCTTGGCCGACAAGGGAATGCAGCTGACCAGCTCAACCAGCTGGCGGCTAGCCTGATCCAGCAAGCCATCCACCGCCCGGCCATAGTCACCCTGCCAGAAGGCAGCGCTGGCAAACGGTGCCGGCAGTTGCTCCACCACCTTGCCCTGGGCGATCCGGCTGAAACGCTGGTCGGCCAGTACCGCGCCGGTCAGCGCGTCATACACCCACAGCTCCATGTCGAACTGCCGTGCCGATGGCGCGTACTTGAGCGCACCGCCAAACAGTCCGGCCAGCGGCCCGGTGTAATACGCCCCCTGCTGGCTGGTATTGTTGGATTCATACATGGTGTGGCGCAGGCTCTTGCCCACCACCCCGGTAGACAGCACCCGGCCGGCGATGACGAACTGCACATCCTCGCGCCGGCCCAGTTCGCGTACGGTATCCCAGCCGGCCACCGGCTCGTCGGCTGCCATATTGCTGAGCACGGTCAGGTGGCTGGCATTGCGCACATCAAACGGCCCCTGCTGGCGCAGGCGGCGCGCCATCTCCCCAGGCAGCACGGTGGCCAGATCCTGCAGGTCATTGGCCTCGGCAGGATTGACCACATAAAAATAGGTGGTCAGCAGCTTGCGCCGCAGCACCCGCCCCGCCGGCATGCCACAGTTGGCATTCTGTGCCGGCTTGGGCGCACTGCCCACCGGGCCGGCGGCACTGGCTTGCGGATCTATGCTCAGCCGCACGTGATACACGCCGTCGCTGCTGTACTCCTGCAGTATCTTGACCTTGCCCTGCAGCGATGGCGCAGACAGCACGCTGCTTTCGCTGACATTGCCCGACTCCATCAGCTGCAGCGATTGCAGCTCGGCGCCATTGCTGATGGCCGCCTGCTGCAAGGCATCGCGAATCGCCATTTCACGCGCTGCCGGACTGCCGGCATCCATGGCGGCCATGCCCTCGGCGGTAATCGGCGCGGCCCGCAGCGGGCCACACAAAGCAAAAGCCGCCACGAGGGCGGCAACTTTGCAGGTAAGCAAACGTATCGTCATCAGTGGGCTACGTAAAAATTGCTTTCGTAACGTGAGGCGCCGCAGTTGCCCTCGGCGCACTCGACCCCGGCAACACCGTTTTGCTGGGCTGCCTTCATCACACTACCAGTTTTTTCCAGCGCATTCTTGTATTGCTTGTAGAAATCCTGATCCAGGGTGATTTCAGCCACCGCTTCGCTGGTGCCATCCGGCAGCATGCTGGTGGACACCATGCGCACGCCGCGCAGATAGGCATCAACATAGGTGCGGAAGCCATCGCTGGTGGCCACCATATTGGCCACCGAGCTGTTACCCACCAGCTTCATGCCCTGCACCTGTTCGGCAATGGAGCGATAGGCATCCAGCCGGGCAGCGCGCATCGACAGCAGCTTGCGCTGCGACGGGGTCAGTGCCGAGGTATACGGCGCAGCGCCATTGCCGGTGGCGCGAATGATTACCGGGGCATAGGGATTCACTTCCTTCACCACCACCTTGGGGGCTTCCGGTTCGATGCCGGGGCCGGCAAAGCCAACGCCGGTAAAACTGCCGCTGCTGGCTGGCGGCTCGGCCAGCGGGCGCATGGCTGACTCGGCAGTGGGCTGGCTGGCGGAAGCGCAGGCAGTCAGGCCCAGCAACAGGGATACGGCGGCCATACGGCGAGTGCAGGTGTTCATGGCGATTACCATTTCTACTTGTTCTGGATGCGGATTGCGGACGGTCCATCCCGCAGCGTCAGCATTATATCGGCTGGCGACAGGTAAACTTGAGTTAATTTTTGTCAGCCTGCATGGGCCGACTGCATGGCGCGCTGCCATTGCCGGGCCGAGGAAAAACCGGCCGCCAGCGCAGCCTTTTCCTTGGACAGGCCGGCAGTACGCCACTGCCCGGCCAGCGCAGCGCGCAGCGCCAGATGATAATCGTGCACCGACACACCGGCATGTTCGCGGAACAGCCGCGACAGGTGGCGGGGGCTGACATGCACCAGTTCGGCCAGGGCTGACAGGCTCCAGTCATCCTGCGGCCTGGCGGCGATCAGATCCTGCACCTTGTGCACCGCCGGATGCAGGTGATTGCGATGGGCCAGCCAGGGCGAGAGCTGGGCATCCTGCCCGGAACGGCGGAAGTACACCACCATTTCCCGCGCCACATCGCGGGCAATGGCCGGCGACGCCAGCTGGCTGATCAGATACAGCGCCAGATCGATGCCGGCGGTGATGCCGGCACTAGTCCACAGCCTGCCATCCTGCACGAACACCCGGTTTTCCTGCACCCTGGCGCTGGCATCGCTGGCTTGCAGGCGCGTAATCAGGCTGTGATGGGTGGTGCACTGCCGCCCCGCCAGCAAGCCGGCCGCACCGGCCAGCAAGGCGGCAGAGCAGATGGTGGCCAGCAGATGACGCTGCGGATCGATGCGGGCAGCCAGCCAGCGCACGATCTGCCGCGCCTCGGGCATGACATAAGCCTCGGCCGAGCAATCGGCACCGGGGATGATGATCAGGCTGTCATCCGGCAATTGCTGTGGCAGCGCGGCCATGCCGCCCAGCGGCAAACCCAGCGAGCAGTGCACCGCTGGCTCCACCGCTGCGTAATGCAGGCTGAAATCCGCGCCAAACTCGCAGGCAATCCGCATGGCCTCGGCCGGGCCGGCAAAATCCAGCAGCATGAAGCGCGGCGGCAGGACAAACCAGACCTCACGTGCCATGGGCCACAGTCCCGCGCCGCCAGCGCGCCAGCACCATGCCGCCAAACACGTTCACCACCAGCCCCGCCAGCAACATCACGCTACCCACCGCTTGCAGCAGACTGAGCCGCTCCCCCAGCAGCAGGGCCGAAGTCAGCACGCCCACCACCGGTACCAGCAGCGAGAACGGTGCCACCTTGTTGGCCGGATGACGGCTGAGCAGGCGGCTCCACATGCCATAGCCCAGCAAGGTGGCCATGAAGGCGAGGTAAGCCACCGCCAGCAAGGAGCCCAGCGAGAAATGGCGCAATGCCAGCTCCATGCGCGCCGGCCCTTCCAGCCACCACGACATGGCCAGATAAGGCAGTGGCGGCACCAGGCTGGACCACACCACCAGGTTGAGCGGCTGTACCGTGTGCCCCGCCTTGCCCATCAGCCGTACGATGATGTTGGACGAGGCCCAGCAGAGTGCTGCCGCCAGCGTCAGGCCAAAGCCGATGGCGGTCATGCTGCCGCCCTTGGCCAGGCCAATCAGCGCGAGGCCAGCACAGGCACACAGCAGGCCGAGAATCTGCGCCGCCTGCCAGCGCTCATGCAGCAGCAGCCCGGCCAGAATCAGGGTAAAGAATGCCTGCGACTGCAACACCACCGAGGCAAGGCCGGCCGGCATGCCCAGCTTGATGGCGGAAAACAGAAAGGCAAACTGGCCAAAGCCGACGCACAAGCCATAGGCCAGCACCCAGCCCCAGGGCAGATTGGGCCGGCGCACCAGCAGCACGGCGGGAAAAGCCGCCAGCATGAAACGCAGCGCGCCCAGCAACAAGGGCGGCACATCGGCCACGCCGTACTTGATCACCACGAAATTGACGCCCCAGATCAGCACGATGGCCAGCGCCTGCAAAACATCCTTCAAGGGCATGAAACTTGCTCCGTAGCGGCAGCCGGCCACCGTGGCCAGCTTGCCGGATAAATGGGTCGTTTACAGCCGTGCCAGCGCCTGCTCCACCGTGACGATGTCGGCAAAGCGGCCGGCCAGCACCAGCTCGGTCTTTTCGCGGATTTCATCGGCACTGAACAGCCGGCCGCTCAGCGGGTGACGCATGGCAAAGGTGAGCGTGGCCTCGCTGACAAAATCCACGGCAAAGCCCAGATCAGATGCCACCCGGGTGGTGGTTTCACAGCACTGCTCGGTACGAATGCCCGACACCAGCAGCTTGCTGATGCCGCGCTCGGCCAGCCAGGGCTGCAAGCCGGAATCCAGCAGGGCATTGTGCACGTGTTTGATGAAGGTGGCATCCGGATCCGCCGGCAACCACGCCATGGGCCGCACCAGCCCGCTGGCCTCGGCAAACGGGCCGTCGCCATCTTCATGCAAGACATACAGCACCGGCACCCCGGCCGCCCGCGCCCCGGCGATCAGTGTCAGCACATGCTGGCGAAACGGCAGCAGGGCCGCTTCGTCCCAGTAGTCGCGCTGTAAAAACGAATCCTGTACATCGATGATCAGCAGGGCTGCCTTATGCATGATAGAAGTCCTCGGGAGAAATGTGGACACAGTCTATCGGCTCGTGCAGCCTGACAGCAGGCCAATCACAGACAAGACACTGTCAAATCCGGACAGGCTGGCATGCAGCTTCAGAGCGGCATGGCATGGCGCAGCTCGTCCAGCAGCAGATACAAGGCGGTAGCGGCCATCAGCAGCCCCATGCTCAGATTGAACAGCAACAGGCCGCGCGCCGCCGACAGCAGATGGCGCAGCCGCTCGCCCAGCCAGGCCCACAGGCTGATACAGGGTAGATTGACCACGGCAAAGATCAGAGCCAGCAGCAAGGCTGCGCTCAGGCGCTGGCTGCCATCGGCCGGCATGAACAGGATGGCGGCATTGAGCACCATTACCCAGGCCTTGGGATTCACCCACTGAAACAGCGCCGCCGCAATAAAACTCATCGGCCGGCCCTCGGCCACGCCTTGCGGCGAGCTGGAGCGGGCAATCTTCCACGACAGCCACAATAGATAGATACAGCCGGCCACCGCCAGTGGCAGCCGCGCCGCCTGCAACCATTGCAAGGCCCAGGCCAGCAGGCTGGCGGTGATGAACACCTGTGCCGCACAACCGAGGCTGATGCCCAGCATGTGCGGCAAGGTGCGGCGAAAACCGTAATTGACACCGGAACTGGCCAGCATCAGGTTGTTGGGACCGGGCGTGATGGACATCACGCCCACATAGGACAGCAAGGCGACTTCCAGCATGTCAGGGCTCCAGTGAACATGCGCCGGCCAGGGTGCGGCGCTTCCCCATCATGCTAAGGCGGCTGGGCAATATGGTGACAGCCGCAATAATCCACTATTGTCATGGTGACAGTGCCAGGTTTATTGTAACTGTCACCACAGACTATGGCGGGCACTGTCACTGTTGCTGCGACAGCGGCTGCGGCATTGTCTGCCTGTTACCTGTCTTGCCCGGACCCTTGCCATGCCCAGCTCCCCCCAGCCCCGCAACAGCGCCGCCAGCGCCACGCTTTACCAGCAACTGGCCGAAGACCTGTCACTGGCGATTGCCCGTGGCACGCTGCCGCCTGGCTCGCGTCTGCCTTCGGTGCGGCGCACCTCGCAAAGCCGGCAACTGAGCCTGAATACCGTGGTGGCGGCCTACCGCGTGCTGGAAGACCGTGGGCTGATCGAGGCCCGGCCACAGTCCGGCTACTATGTGCGCGCCCGCCTGCCCTCGCCGGCACGCTCGGCCATGATGCAAAGCAGCGCGGCCAAACCGACCGAAAACAAGGTACTGGACCTGATCGGCACCGTGCTGGATGCCCAGCAGACTCCCGGCTTCATCGACCTGGCGCTGGCCTGCCCGCGTGGCAGCGACTTCTACCCCGGCAACAAGCTGGCGCGGCTGATGGGGCAGATCCTGCGGCGCCAGCCCGGCATGGTCAGCACTTATGCCCTGCCGCCCGGCTCGGAACGGCTGCGGGTACAGATTGCCCGGCGCAGCATGGAACTGGGCATGGCCTTGCAGGCGGAAAACATCATTCTCACCAATGGCTGCATGGAAGCGCTGCAGCTGGCACTGCGCGCCGTCACCAAGCCGGGCGATGCCGTGGGGCTGGAATCGCCCACCTATTTCAATCTGCTGCCGCTGTTTGCCAGCCTGGGCCTGAAAGCGGTGGAAATTCCCACCGACCCGCAGCATGGGCTGTCGGTGGATGCGGTAGAGCTGTTGCTGTCGGAAGGCCGCATCAGCGCACTGGTGGCCATGCCCAATATTCACAATCCGCTGGGCTGCAGCATGCCGCTGGAAGCCAAGAAACGGCTGGCGCGGCTGGTGAATCACTACCAGGTGCCGCTGATCGAGGACGGCCTGTATGCCGAGCTGCAGTTCAGCGACACCCAGGCACCGGCTGCCAAGGCCTTTGACGAAGACGGCTGGATCATCTTCTGCACCAGCTACACCAAAACACTGGCCCCGGATTTTCGCATTGGCTGGATGGAAGGCGGCCGCTTTGGCGCGGCCTTGCGCAAGCTGAAGTTTGCCTCGTCGGTGGCCCAGCCCATGGTGCTGTCGGAAACGCTGGGGGCGTTTCTGGAGTCGGGCGGCTACGACCACCATCTGCGTGCGCTCAAGCGCCATTACGCCCAGCATGTGGAAAAGGTGCGCGGCCTGATTGCCCGCCACTTTCCGCAGGGCACCCGCGCCACCGATCCGGCCGGCGGCTTTCTGATCTGGCTGGAACTACCGGAAGCCTGCGACAGCGTGGCGCTCTTCCATGCCGCCCTGGCCGAGAACATCAGCATCATGCCCGGCCCGCTCTATTCGCCCGGCGGCCGTTACCGCAATGCCATGCGCCTGTCCTGCTGCTATCCGCTGGATGAGCGCTATGTCGCCGCCCTCACCCGCGTCGGCATGCTGGCGCAGCAGCAGCTGGCCGCGCAGGGCGGCTGACACCCGCTCAGCGCTGTGGTCGCTGCCGGGTCTGACTGGGGGTTTCGCCAAACAGCCGGCGGTAGTCGTAACTGAAATGGCTGGGCGTGGCAAAGCCCCAATCCTCGGCCAATTGCTGGATGCTGTCGGCCGCCCCCTGCGGCGAGCGCAGCAGGCGGCGCACCTGATTGAGCCTGAGCGCCCGCAAGAAAGGCAGCGGGCTCATGGCGGTCACTTCCTGAAAGCCGTTTTGCAGCGTGCGCCGGGTCACGTGCAATTCGCGGCACAAATCTTCCACCGTCAACTGCCGCGCCGCCGGCTGCAGCGCACGCTGCCTGGCCTGCTCCACCCATTGCCAGTGCCGCTGGCTGCTGCTGTCACGCCCGGCCAGTGTAGTCGGCAAAGCCTGTGCCAGCGCCAGCAGCAAGGCATCGGCCGAACAATCCAGCAATAGCTGCCGGCCTATGCGGTCTGGCGTCTCCCGCGCCAGCGCCAGCAGCTCGCCCAGTTGGCGGCACAATGCCAGATGACTGGCCTGCGGCAGCTGTACGGCGGCAGTCTGCAACCAAGCTCCGGGCATGTCCCGGCCAAACAGTTGCAGATGCCGCTGCTGCAGCACCGCCTGTTCCAGCACTACGCCGTAGATGGTGAAGTCATCCGGCGTGCGCAATGAAAAATCGCTGCCGCCCATCGCCACCAGTACCGCCGCAGGCGGCACGCTGCGGCCATGAAAACGCAGTCGCTCGCCACTGCCTGGCGCCGGAATGCCAAACCAGATCGACCCCGGCCATGGCTGGCACAGCTGGAAGGTTTCCCGGGCCGAGTATTCGCGAAACACCTGCAAGCGCCCCAGGCACAGCTCATCCAGCCGGCCGGAAAAGAGCCCACAGGAGATCTGCGCGTAATCCTGCTGCCAGCCACTGATGAAGGCCGCCTGATCGGCGGCGTCTTCTGCCAGTCGGGTGACGAACTGCAGCGCTATTCCATGTCCCAGCGGCTCCATTGCCAGCTCCTGCTTTACCTGTTGCAGACAGTCCCAGCAAGAAGCGCACCAGGCCATTCCCGGCCAGCAGCCGGTAATGGCTATCGTAAATCGGCAATTTCCCCGCCTCGGTGCACACACCGGTGCCCCATGCCTCATCCCGGTGCCTGATTCCAGCCGCAGCGCCCATTGCATGCACCGCAGCAAGACCTGCAGCAGGCACGGCTTTTGCAGAGACTTTGCCGCTACCCGCCCCGCCAGCCTTCCGCCGCAAATTGTTTTCCGATTTTCGATAACGCCGCCGGCCAGGCACTGCCTAGCATGCACAGCAGGAACCAGTCGCCATGGCGCTGGACAGGGAGCAGTGACAAAACAAGGGGAAATTTGATGAGCAGCAGCAATCACGGCCTGGCACGCAAGCTGGGCGGCTGGCAACTATGGGGGATCGCCGTCGGGCTGGTGATCTCGGGTGAATATTTCGGCTGGAGCTATGGCTGGGCCCAGGCCGGCACGCTGGGCTTTCTGCTCAGCTCCATCTTCGTGGCCATCATGTACACGGCCTTTATTTTCAGCTTTACCGAGCTGACCACCGCCATTCCACATGCCGGCGGGCCGTTTGCCTATGCCCGCCGCGCCTTTGGTCCGGTCGGCGGCTTTATTGCCGGCTTTGCCACCTTGTGCGAATTCGTGTTTGCCCCGCCCGCCATCGCGCTGGCCATTGGTGCTTATCTGAACGTGCAGTTTCCCGAACTGAGTGCCAAGTGGATTGCCTGCGGCGCCTACATCGTGTTCATGGCGCTGAATATCGTGGGAGTGAGCGTGGCGGCAGCCTTCGAGCTGGTGGTCACCCTGCTGGCCATTTTCGAGCTGCTGCTGTTCATGGGCGTGGTGTCGCCGGGCTTTAGCTGGGACAACTTCACCCACCACGGTTGGGCCGGCAGCGACAGCTTCAGCCTGAGCGCGGTCGGTGGCATGTTTGCTGCCATTCCGTTTGCCATCTGGTTCTTCCTGGCCATCGAGGGCGCAGCCATGGCCGCCGAAGAAGCCAAGGACCCCAGCCGCACCATTCCGCGCGCCTATGTGGCCGGCATCCTCACCCTGGTGGCACTGGCCATGGGCGTGATGATCATGGCCGGCGGTGCCGGTGACTGGAGCAAGCTGGCCAATATCAACGACCCGCTGCCGCAGGCGATGAAGCTGATCGTCGGCAGCAACAGCGGCTGGCTGCACATGCTGGTCTGGCTGGGCCTGCTGGGGCTGATTGCCAGCTTCCACGGCATCATCATGGGTTATTCGCGCCAGATTTTCGCGCTGGCCCGTGCCGGCTACCTGCCGCCGATGCTGGCGGTGATCCACCCGCGTTTCAAGACGCCGCATCGCGCCATCATCGTCGGCGGCATGATCGGCATTGCCGCCATCTTCAGTGATGACCTGATCCAGATCGCCGGCCAGCCGCTGACCGCCAACATCGTCACCCTGTCGGTGTTCGGTGCCATCGTGATGTACATCGTGTCCATGCTGGCGCTGTTCCAGCTGCGTCGCAGCGAGCCGGCGCTGGCCCGTCCGTTCAGCGCTCCGGCCTATCCGCTGCTGCCCGGCCTGGCGCTGGCCTGCGCCGTGATCTGCCTGATTGCCATGATCTGGTACAACCAGCTGCTGGCGCTGATTTTTGCCGGCAGCCTGGCCGTGGCCTATGCCTACTACCTGCTCACCCACCGTCAGCGTGCCGCCGCAGCCAGTGATGTGCTGCTGGAAGGCAATGATGCCGCACGCCTGAAACCGGCGGTCGCCCGCAGCAAATAATGAAAGGCGGGGTGTGTCCGGCACACCCCGACAAACCATGAGCTACGCCATCACCATCGGTCCGCGCCGTTACCGCTTTGACGACCTGAAAACCCTGCTGGCCCGCGCCACGCCGCTGCGCTCCGGCGACCAGCTGGCCGGCATTGCCGCCAGCAGCGCCGAAGAACGGGTAGCGGCGCAGATGTGTCTGGCCGATGTGCCGCTGCTGACCTTTCTCAACGAGCTGCTGATTCCTTACGAGCAGGATGAAATCAGCCGCCTGATCATCGACAGCCACGACGCCCATGCCTTTGCTCCCATCCGTCACCTGACGGTGGGCGGGCTGCGCGACTGGCTGTTGTCCGATGCAGCCAGCAGCAGCATGCTGGCAAGCATCGCCCCCGGTCTGACCCCGGAAATGGTGTCCGCCGTCAGCAAGCTGATGCGCAACCAGGACCTGGTGTGGGTGGCCAGCAAATGCCGGGTGATCACCCGCTTTCGCAATACCCAGGGCCTGCCCGGCCACATGGGCGTGCGCCTGCAGCCCAACCATCCCACCGATGACGCACGCGGCATTGCCGCCGCCATGCTGGACGGCCTGCTGTATGGCGCTGGCGATGCCGTGATCGGCATCAACCCGGCCAGCGACAGCCCGGAAACCATCCATACCATGCTGGCGATGATGGACGAGGTGCGCCAGCGCTATGCCATTCCCACCCAAAGCTGCGTGCTCACCCACGTCACCAGCACGCTGGAGCTGATCCGGCGCGGCGCGCCGGTAGATCTGGTGTTCCAGTCGATTGCCGGTACCGAAAAAGCCAACAGCGGCTTCGGCATCAATCTGGCGGTGCTGGGCGAGGCGCAGCAGGCGGCGCAGCAACTCGGGCGCGGCACGGTGGGCGACAATGTGATGTATTTCGAAACCGGCCAGGGCAGCGCCCTGTCGGCCAATGCCCACTGGGGGGTGGACCAGCAGACCTGCGAAGTGCGCGCCTATGCCGTGGCGCGGCATTTTTCGCCACTGCTGGTGAATACCGTGGTCGGTTTCATCGGCCCGGAATACCTGTACAACGGCAAGCAGATCATCCGCGCCGGGCTGGAAGACCACTTCTGCGGCAAGCTGCTCGGCCTGCCCATGGGCTGCGACATCTGCTACACCAACCATGCCGAAGCCGACCAGGACGATATGGACAGCCTGCTCACCCTCTTGGGCACGGCCGGCATCCACTTCATCATCGGTGTGCCGGGTGCCGACGACATCATGCTGGGTTACCAGAGCACCTCTTTTCACGATGCGCTCTACCTGCGCCAGCTGCTGGGCCTGAAGCGTGCGCCGGAATTCGAAGACTGGCTGGAGAGCATGGCCATTACCCGTGCCGGCAAGCTGCAGGCACAGGACCACCAGCAAGCCCTGTTGCAACTGATGGAGACTGTCTGATGAATGCCCCGCTCCCGTACACCGGCATCAGCCCGATTACCGAAGACAGCTGGCAGGACCTGGCCAGCCACACCGTGGCGCGCATTGCGCTGGGCCGGGTGGGCGCCAGCCTGCCCACCCGTGAAACCTTGCGCTTTGCCCTGGCCCACGCCCAGGCCCGCGACGCCGTGCACACCCCGCTGGACCTGTCCGCCCTCAGCGCATCCCTGCAAGACCTGCAATTACCCAGCCTGCAAGTGCGCAGCGCCGCGCCCAGCCGCGCAGCCTATCTGCAACGGCCCGATCAAGGTCGCCGCCTGCACCCGGACAGCCGCGCCAGCCTGCTGGCTGCCGGGGTGGAACCCTGCGACGTGCTGTTCGTGGTGGGGGATGGCTTGTCGGCCCGCGCCGTGGCCAGTCATGCCCTGCCGCTGATTGCTGCCACCCTGCCGCTATTACACGAGCAAGGCTTGCGCGTGGGGCCGGTGGTACTGGCCACCGAAGCGCGGGTTGCACTGGCCGATGAAGTGGGCGAATGCCTGCAGGCGGCCATGGTGGTGATGCTGATTGGCGAGCGGCCCGGCCTGAGCTCGCCGGACAGCCTGGGGGTGTACCTGACCAGCGCGCCGCAGGTGGGCCGCATGGATTCACAACGCAACTGCATTTCCAATGTACGGCCACAAGGCCTGCCCTACCCACTGGCGGCCTACAAGCTGGCCTGGCTGATCCGCGCAGGGCGCAGCGGCGGCACCGGGGTGGCACTCAAGGACGGCAGCGCGGCAGAACAAGGCTGGCTGGATCTGCAAACCCGACTGGCGCATGACGCAATATAACGGGCATGAGTCACCCTGCGGGCAGGCTGCATGGTGCCAAGTCCGCGCCCGCTGGCGCCAGGATCTTTACCTGGCCAAACATTCCGCGTTAGTGCCGATTTACGGTAGCATGCACAATGCATCAGCCCGGCTGCTGCAACAATGCCCTACCCTGAAACCGGCTGCCCTTGTGCAGCATTGCCACCATACCCGGAGCACCATGCGGGCCATCTTCCTTCTCTGCTGCATTCTTTCCCTCAGCGCTTGCAGCGACCTGCTGCAAAGCGGCAAGGATTTGCTGCAATCCCTGAACAAACCCAGCAACGTTGCCCAGAACAAGGACAAGGACAGCAATCACGACTGCCTCATCCGCAAATACCTGATTGGCTGGGGTAAAGAATACAAAGAGGGTAATAGCAGCCCCTTTGTCAGCAGCTACGGCATCATGACCGACCAGGGCAAGCTGCATGTGGATGACGGTGCGGTCTTCCACGACATCATGAACAAACAGGGGCAGGAAGTGGCGCTGCTGATGTCCTCGGCCACGGGCGGCTGGATCGTCGACCTGCCAAACTACGACAACCGCATGCGCCTGCGCGCCAGCGTCATGTGTCACCAGGGCTACCCGGACAAATCGTAAGGCAGCAAGCAGGCGGAAATGCAGGCGGCTGCACCAGCAAGGCCCAGCATGATTAATAGCTGGAAATCAGCCAGCAGCGCGCATATATTCCTCTCATTCTGACCATCAACAGCCATTTACCCGCTATTGCATCAGACAAAACCTTGCAGCGCTTGGTTGTTTTCAACAACAGTAGCTATAGTGTGGTTTATTAAGTGCGCTATTGACGCGCATAAAAGTTTAAAAACAATGCAATAAACTGCAAGCATCCCGCCGGTGCCGCGGCCATGAGCATACATGGCGGCCACCCGCCGCTGCGCCAGCAGAAGTGGCACATCCGCCAGAACGGGCGCTTGCGCTGCACCATTCCAAACATCACCTAGGATGCCTTAGTGTCAGACCTTCTTAAAAAAATCGATGCCAGAACAAAACTGGCGGGGACCAACAAGCTGGA
>NZ_RFAR01000086.1 GCF_003693445.1 Aquitalea palustris
GTATGCGGCGGCCTTTTTTAGGATGTCGCGCTCCTCGGTGACCCGTTTGAGCTCTGCCTTGAGACGTCGGATTTCGGCTTGATGGTCTGCAGGTTCGGCCACAGGGTAACCACGCTCGGTTACCTGTTTGACCGCTTCAATCTTGAACTCTTCGGGGAAACGCGGCTTGCTCATGACACCTCCTTGCGGGGCCTAGTGTGAGGCTCACGAGGTACCTAGGAAAGGAGGGGCGATTCAGATCAATATCGGTAAACTCATCAAAGATTACGATGGCGATAGTCGTCATGGGCAACTCTACAGAATGAAATGGCAAATACTAGCTCTACTACCACAGCAGAAAGAATTCCAATACCAGCATGTCCACCATACAACTCAAGCAGGCCTAATGTTGCAAGGGTAAAGCAGCTGATAATAAACCCGGCCATCAGTGCAGATCGACTGACTGAGGCCTCGGCATGAGCAGAAGAAGACCGGCAATAATGAATACACACCAGGCGGAAGATGGCTCCATTTGCCTTGCAAACAGCCTGAAGGTATCGAGAACTCAACAGGCATTTTCCTGATCTCTTAGGTCGCGCTTTCTTCCGGATTTAACGCCCAGCTGGGGAAAGGATCAGCCAGGCCGCACCAGCCTTGCTCGCCGCTAGCCAGTTCTGCATCGGTCATCAGGCAGGCATCAAACCCGGCAATCAGTGCGGCTTGGTCCATCTTCATGCCGATCAGCACCAGTTCCTGCTGGCGGTCGCCCCAGGGCGCTGCCCAGCGCGCCTCAATCATTTCCACGCTTTCCGGGTCGTCCGGCCAGTCTTCCCTGGCGACCGCAGCCCACCACAGGCCGGCACAGCCATGGCGTGAGATGGCCCCCGCCTGAGACCAACTGCCGGCAAAATCCGGCCGGTTGGCCAACCAGAAATAGCCTTTCGAACGTATCACCCCCGGCCATTGGCAGGCAAACCAGTCCCATAGCCGTTGTGGATGGAATGGCCGACGGGCACGGTAGACGAAACTGCTGATGCCGTATTCCTCGCTCTCCGGTACATGCTCGCCGCGCAACTCGCTCAGCCATCCGGCGGCTTCCGCTGCCTTGTCGAAGTCGAAGCGGCCAGTATTGAGCACGCGCGTGAGGGGTACTGTGCCAAACGCAGTGTGCACGATGTCGGCGTGCGGATTGAGCGAGCGCAGAATTCTGTCGAGGCGGTCCAACTCTTGCGGGCTGACCAGGTCGGTTTTGTTCAGCACGATCACGTCACAAAATTCCACTTGCTCAATCAGCAAATCCACCACGGCGCGATCATCTGCTTCGCCCAGGCTTTCGCCACGGTCGGTCAGTTGGTCACGGCAACTGTAATCGCGCAAAAAATTGTGGGCATCGACCACCGTTACCATGGTGTCCAGCCGGGCTATGTCCGACAGGCTTGCCCCGTCGTCATCGCGGAAGGTGAAGGTTTCTGCCACGGGCAACGGTTCGGCAATGCCTGTTGATTCGATCAAGAGGTAGTCAAAACGGCCAGTGCGTGCCAGTCGGCCAATTTCAATCAGCAGGTCTTCGCGCAAGGTGCAGCAAATGCAGCCATTGCTCATCTCGACCAGTTTTTCTTCGGCACGCGACAAGGCGGCGCCACCTTCGCGCACCAGGCGGGCGTCGATATTGACTTCCGACATGTCGTTGACGATGACGGCAACCCGCTTGCCTTCACGGTTGTTGAGGATGTGATTGAGCAGGGTGGTTTTGCCGGCGCCAAGAAAGCCGGACAGCACGGTGACAGGGAGTTTTTGCATAGTTGTTCCTTGGGCGTTCAAATTGGGTGGCGGGCTACCAAATGGCGTCCAGAGCCAGTAGCACACGGCATGGCTCCAGCGGGTCCGGGGCGGGGGAGCGATGAATCGCGCCACGGCCATCATTGCCCTGCCATTGCGTTCCCTTGAGCAGGAGCAGGGCAAAGGGCGCTGCCTGCCGGATGGCCGCCGGGTTGCGGATCAGCCCGGAGGTTTCGTCCGGCATGCCCTGAGCCAGGCGGCCGAGCTTGCTGCGGTCGGCGGCTTCCTCACTTAGCCATTCGGTACCCTGGCCGTAGTAGGTGCACAGCATGCGCACACCTGTCCGGTCGACATGAAAGCGCGGGCACATGGCGCGGTCGAGCACTTCAAGACGCATGCCAACCTGCGGACAGCCGATCAACTCGGCATACATATCAAGCAGATAGGCCATGTCCTGCAGTAGGGCATCACGTCCGGGCAGGGCGGCCAGGCCCGGAATATCCAGCGCCTGGCCCGGGGTGGCCACCAGTCGGAATCCCAGCCCGAGCACACCCTGCTCGCGTGCTGCGGCAAAGTAGCGGGTGATGGGCTCTACCGGGCTGCGCTGATACAGGCAAAGCTGCACCTCTTCATCGAAAATGTGCAGCAGATCGGTCAGTCGGGCCGCTTCGTGCAGTGACCTTGTGGGTGGTGTCGCGCAAGGCGCTGGGTTGAGGGCGACAGTCATCGTCGGGTGTCCTGGTCATCACGCTGTCCGCCGCCGCCAGCGGCTTTCATGTTCTGCCAGGCGGGGGGTGCGGGCGTAAAAATAGTTTGCACAATGTTATATCATTACATAAAATTGACGAATCGTTATAACATAACACCGGAAAGTGAGAATAACCATGAATCGCATCACCCGCCTTGCTTCACTCCTGGCCCTGGCCTGCGCACCGCTGCTTGCCCAGGCATCCGGCCTGCCGATCAACGTTGTGGCCGGCGAAAATTTTTATGGCGATGTTGCCCAGCAAGTTGGCGGCAAGCATGTGCACGTCACCAGCATCCTGAGCAATCCGGATCAGGACCCGCACCTGTTCGAAGCCAGTGCCTCCACTGCCAAGGCCCTGAGTGCCGCCCGGCTGGTGGTGTATAACGGCATCGATTACGACCCGTGGATGGCCAAGCTGCTGTCCGCTGCCAAAGCTGCCGGCCGCAAGGAAATCGTTGCCGGTCAATTGATGCAGAAAAAAACCGGCGATAACCCGCACCTGTGGTACGACCCGGCCACCATGCCGCTGGTGGCGAAAGCGATTGCGGTGGAGCTGGAGGCTGCTGATCCGTCCAACAAGGCCGAATACCAACAGAACCTGAAGCGCTTCCTGGATTCGCTGCAGGCAATCAACAGCAAGGTAAAGTCGATCCATGACAAACACGCAGGCACGCCGGTAACCGCCACCGAGCCTGTTTTCGGCTATATGGCGAGCGCGCTTGGCTTCAAGATGCGTAATGAAAAATTCCAGCTGGCCGTCATGAACAACACCGAGCCTAGTGCCAGTGATGTTGCCGCCTTCGAAAACGACCTGAAAACCCACAAGGTAAAAGTGCTGTTCTACAACAGCCAGGCTTCGGACCAATCGGCCAAGCGTGTGCAGAAGATTGCCAAGGAAGCCAAGGTTCCGGTGGTGGGCGTTACCGAAACCGCGCCGACTGGCAAGCACTATCAGGACTGGATGCTCGGTCAGCTGAACGCGCTGAATCAGGCTTTGTCCTCGGGCAAGTGATGAGCGCACTGTCCTTACAACAGGTGACCGTTTCTTTCGCGGGAAGAGCGGTCTTGTCGGACGTGACTCTGGAGATTGGCCAGGGGCTGTTTATTGGCATGCTCGGCCCCAACGGGGCGGGCAAGACCACGCTGATGCGCACGGTACTCGGCCTGATACGGCCCGCTGGCGGCCGCATCCGCGTACTGGGCGAGCCAGCCTCGAGCGGTAATGCTGCGGTAGGGTATATCCCGCAGCTGCGCAGTCTGGCTGGCAATATGCGGCTACGTGGCTGGGATTTTGTCGCCAGTGCCTGCAATGGCCATCGCTGGGGGCTGCCCATCCTGAGCCGCGCCGGGCGGCAGGAAGTGCACTGGGCGCTCGATATGGTGGGGGCCACCGAGCTGGCACGGCGCCCGCTCATGGAAACGTCGGGGGGCGAGCGGCAGCGGCTGTTGCTGGCGCAAGCCTTGCTGGGCCGGCCACGTCTGCTATTGCTGGATGAACCCCTGATCAGTCTGGACCCGCACCATCAGCATGGGGTGGTGACGCTGGTGAAACAGGTACAGCAAGAGCTGGGCATTACCGTGATCTTCAGCGCGCATGAGCTCAATCCGCTGCTTGGTGCCATCGACCAGGTCTTGTATCTGGGGCGGGGTCAGGCGGCGCTGGGCAAGGTGGACGAGGTCATTACCAAGCCGGTGTTATCGCGGCTGTATGGGTCCAATATTGATGTGATACGCATGAAAAACCGCATTTTCGTGATGGCTGGGGACGTCGAAGTGGAAAAAGAGGAGCACTGCCACCATGCTTGAATTCGATTTCATGCAGAACGCCTTCATCGCCGGTGGCCTGGTGTCCGTGCTGGCCGGGGTGGTGGGGTTCTTTCTGGTCATGCGCGGGCAGACCTTTGCCGGCCATGCCTTGTCACACGTCGGCTTTGCCGGTGCAACCGGCGCAGCGCTGCTTGGCCTGTCGCCCATGTGGGGGCTGATCTGGGTTACCTTGCTTGGCGGTGTTTCCATGGGGGCACTGGGTGAGCGCCTGCAGGGCAGTGATATTGTGATTGGCACCATCCTGTCACTGGCCCTGGGCCTGGGGATGCTGTTTCTTCATTTCTTTACTGCCTATGCCACACAAGCCACTGCCTTGCTGTTTGGCAACGTCCTCGGGGTGAATACCGACACGCTATGGACTTTGGCATGGCTTGGCTTGGCTTGCCTGCTGTTGCTGGCCATCATGGCCCGCCCGCTGGTCTTTGCCAGTCTGCAACCCGAGCTGGCCGAGGCCAAGGGCGTCTCCCTGCGGCAGGTGTCCATGCTGTTTCTGGCCATTGTGGCCTTGACCACGGCGGAATGTATCCAGATTGTTGGCGTCTTGCTGGTATTCACGCTGATGGTAGGGCCTGCGGCAACCGCGCAGAAACTGACTTCACACCTGGGAACCGGGGTGCTGCTGGCAGCGCTGCTGGCACTGGCCGAAGCATGGCTGGGCATTACCCTGGCTTTCTATACGGATTGGCCTACCAGCTTCTGGATAACCGCGCTCAGTAGCAGTGCTTATCTGGCGGTGACCGTACTGCACATGCTGCGTAACCGCCGCCCCGTGGCATCCGCCGCCTGAGTCCAGCGGGTTTTGTCATGGGGCTGGCTCTTGAGCCGCAGACCGCCGTGTCAAGCTGTCCTGGTTACGACTTGCTTGAGCGGCGGCGGCTACTCCCTGGTTTTTCCTTCCCTGTTTTTGATGACAGCCAATATGCAGTTTCCTTGCCACTGAACCTGAGCTCGAGAAGGCGGCTGCACCAAGTCTGGTGTACCGGGACATGGGCAAGCTGATGGCATGCTTGCCGGATACGGAATTTCAGTACGGATCCAGCGTGCCAAGACAGGCTAGCAATGCCAAAGCAAGCAGGCACAGGGCAATTTGCATGTTAACGGCGCGGATAAACCAGGGAATGGCGCTGCGCTTGTCGCGCATGCGCGGAACAAGATAGTAGCGGTTGAACACGGCCAGCAGCACCATGCCGAGCACCGCCAGCAGTTTTAAGCCCAGCAGGATGGTATACGCGGAAAAACCATCGGGTAGCAAACTGCCGTTGATCAGATAGAAATTGCCCAGGCCGGTGAGGATGACGACTGCAACAAGCGCATGACCCGCCGTGGAAAAGCGGATCAGCGCCTGCATGGCAGGCTGCCGCCATGGCCCGGTTTGCCGCATCAGTTGCAATACCAGCGGCAGCGCACCCAGCCATGCTGCCGCAGCGAGTAAATGCAGCAGGTCGTTGAGTTGATGGACTACGCCGAGCCAGCCCTCATTCATTGCCGCGTGACCACTGAGCGTCAGACTGGCCAATAATGCGGTGGCAAGGAGTGCCGTCACTGGTGCAGCGCCGGCCCTTTGCCCGGCATGGCCGGACAGCACCAGCAGCAAGGCTGCTGCCAACTGCCAGCACCAGGCCCGACCGATACTGGATTCACCGGCCAGCATGGCCAGGCTGCTGATCTGCCAGCTGTCTGCCCAGCTATCGGCAAGGATGGCGTTGTGCAAGGGTAGTGCACACAAGGTGGCGAGCAGGATGAGCCAGCGAAGCCGCGCCAGCCTCGGCTGCCAGGCATGCCAGAGCCGGCTGCCCAGGCCGCCTGGCACCAGACTGAGCAGAAACCAGGCCGTGCCGAACAAGCACATGGCTGCACCGTCTGTCAGCCAGCGGCACAGCCATAACAAGTAATCAGCCGAGTTCACTTGCCTACGCTGAAGCTATACGTGCCGTTGGTCTTGTGGCCATCCACGGACAAGGCATGCCATTCCACCTGGTAGCTTCCTGCGGGCAATGGCTGGGCCGGTTTCACCACCAGTGTCTTGCCGGCATTGGTCAGCGTGGCTTCACCCAGCGCGATGTCCTGCTTGCTGGCGTTAATCAGCTTGATGCCGCTGAATTTCACATCCAGTGCTTCGGAAAATGTCAGGCTCAGGCTGGCAGGGCTGCTGGCTACGCTGTTGGCGGCCGGCTCGGCTGCTTTCAGATGGGCATGGGCCCAGGCGGCAGTGCTGGTGAACAGGCTGGCGGTGATGATCAGCAGGGCAAAACGGATAAAACGCAGCATGGGAACTCCTGTTGGTGTGAAAAAGATAGATTATAAAAAAACGGTCCGGCCCTGCCGAGGCTGCACGCCCAGCTAGCGGCACACTGCCTGCCATCCGGTGTTCAGGCCTGGCTGGCGGTCAGCTCCCCGGCGCATTGCCGTTTAATTTTGCGCGCAGATTGCATGATCTGGCGTAGCATTTAAATCTTATGTCCTGAAATATTGATTGGAGAAATGATGGACCGTCGAGAAGCCATTGGAGCTGTTGGTGCCTTTACTCTGGCAGCATTGAGTACGGTGGGCCGGGCGGAGAGCATGCCTGCGGCGAGCGCACCTGTCAGCAAGACCGCTGCGCTGGCAGAGGCGGCAAGCCACTGTGTGCTGAATGGCCAGCACTGTCTGGCCCATTGCCTGTTCTTGCTGGGTAATGGTGATGATTCGATGGCTGATTGTTCCAAGGCCGTCAACCAGATGCTGGCGTGCTGTACCGCCCTGCAAAGCCTGGCGGCACAGAATTCGGCCTTGTTGCCGGCCATGGCCAAGGTGGCGCTGGAAGCCTGTACCGTATGCGAAAAAGCCTGCAAGCAGCACAGCAGCATGCACGCTCCGTGCCGCGCCTGCATGGAGTCCTGTGCGGAGTGCATCAAGCAGTGCCGCGCATTTGCTGCCTGAGCCTGCAGGCCACGGCTCTCAGGCAGGCTGGGCATGGCGACCATGGTAAAACAGCGCAAAGCCGTCATCGGCGGTGATGCTGGAAATGGGCGTGTGATATAGCTGGCTGAGCAAGGCCGGGGTCATTACTTCTGCCGTTGCTCCAGCCACCAGCACGCGCCCCTGTTGCAGCAGCCAGCAATGCTGGCTGTAACGCCGGGCGGCATTCAGGTCGTGCAGCACCATGATGGTGAGCATATTGCGCTGGCGGGTTTGCTGCTCAATCAGCGCCAGTACTTGCTGCTGGTGTTGCAGGTCCAGCGCGCTGATGGGTTCGTCCAGCAGCAGGATGGACGGTTCACGCATCAATGCCTGTGCCAGAAACACCATCTGGCGCTGCCCGCCGCTCAGTTGGCATAGCGGCTGTTGCGCCACAGCGGACAAGCCCAGCTGCGCCAGTTGCTGCCGGGCTTGCTGCTGCAGCTGTGCCGGCACGCGCCAGCCCAGGGTTTGCAGCTTGCCCAGCAGTACCACTTCCACTGCACTCAGCCGGCTGTTGCTGCCACAGTCCTGCGGCAGCCAGGCCACCTTGGCGGGCAGGGTGCCGTAGCGGTGCTGCCAGTCGGGCTGACTGGCATGCCGGATGCTGCCGCCATAGGCCAGTTGCCCGGCCAGGGTGCGCAGCAGGGTGGATTTGCCGCAGCCGTTGGGCCCCAGCAGGCAGGTGATGCTGCCTTGTGGGCCGCTGGCAAGATCCAGCCCGTGCAGCACGGTTTGCCCGGTCAGGCGTACCGATAGCTGTGTGAGTTGCAGCATCTTATTGCCCGCCTTTGCTACGCAAGATCAGCAGCAGGAAGAAGGGCAGGCCGATCAGCGCCGTGACAATGCCGATGGGAATCAAGCCGCCGGGTGACAACCATTTGCCCAGTACCGAGGCCAGCGACAGCAACAAGGCACCCGACAGCGCCGCACCGGGAATCAACAGCCGGTGGTCCTCACCCAGCAGCATGCGCGCCATATGCGGGGCAATCAGCCCGACAAAACCGATGGTGCCGACAAAGGCCACCGCTACGCCGGTGAGCAAGGACACCAGGGCCAGCGCGCGCCAGCGCAGGCGGCTTACCGCAATGCCCAGGCTGGCGGCGCGTTCATCTGACAGACTCAGCGCGGTAAAGCGCCAGGCGTCGCGCGCCAGTACGCCACAGCCCAGCAGCAGGGTAAGCCACATCAGTCCCACCGCATGCCAGCCGCTTTTGTACAGGCTGCCAAACAGCCAGAATACGATCTGCGCCAGGGCGTCCGGTGCGGCCAGGTATTGCAGCAAGGACAGTAAGGCCTGAAACAGGAAGAGCAGCGCAATGCCCGCCAGCACATAGGATTCGGCATTGCCGCCGCGCCTGCGGCCAATCAGCAACACCGCACTGCCCGCCACAAAGGCAAAGCCCAGCGCACTAAGCGGCAGGCCCCAGGCTTCGGCCAGCCCCAGGCTGCTGCCCGCCACAATGAATAGCGCCGCGCCAAAACCGGCCCCCGCCGAAATGCCCAGCGTATAGCTGCTGGCCAGCGGATTGTGCAGCACGGTCTGCATGACCAGCCCGGATACCCCCAGCGCCGCGCCCACCGCCAGCGCCATCAGCGCCACCGGCAGGCGGATTTGCCACACGATGACGCCATCGCCCCCTTCCCCTTGCAGCAGGCTGTGCAGCACCTGGGCAATGCTCAGTTGTGCCGGGCCGCTGGCAATGTCCAGCAGCAAACTGCCAGCCAGCAGCAGCGCCGCCAGCAGCAGCAAGCCACTGCGGCCAAGCCGGGACTGCCAGCGGCCAGCCAGGGAAAGGCCCAGCGTGCTCATGGCTTGAGTGCCAGCATCCAGCTACCGCTATAGGCAACCGGCAGATAACGCTGGTGGTACTGGCGCAATTCGGCCAGCGGGTCGACATCGGCAAACTGGGCCGGGTAGAGCTGCTTGGCAATGAAAGCCATGGCGGTGTAGTCGTTCAGGCTGCGGCACAAGCCGTGTTCGATGGCATAAACATGTTGCTGGCGCACGGCGGGCAGGCTGCTCCAGCCGGGGCGGCCCAGATAGGCCTGCAGGCTGGCGCGGGCGTCGGCAGCGTTATGGTTGTATCCGAGTTTGACTGCCTTGGGGCGGTTTACCCAGGACGAGCCGGCAATGAAGATGTAGTCCGGCTGGGCGGCCAGCACCGCTTCCGGGTTCAGCGGCCCCCAGTTGGCGGCAATGCGGCCATTGGCCAGATTATCCGCGCCCAGGGTGTCCAGCAGCTTGCCCCACATGGTGTCGCGGTAGGTATTGCCCACCGTGTCTGCGCCGTCACGGCCCAGCTCCACATATACCCTTGGCTTGCTGCTGGCCTTGGCCAGTGCCACGCGGCGCAGGATGTCACGGTATTTGCGCTGGTATTGCTGCGCCAGTGCTTCGGCGCGGATATTGCTGCCCATCACCGCCCCAATGGCGCGGGTGCTGGCCAGATGGCGCTCCAGCGTCTGGGCGTTGTAGTCGATCACCACGATGGGAATGCCGGCCTGGGTGATTTGCTGTACCGCCGTGCCCAGCACCTTGAAACTGCCTTCCGGCAGGATCAGCACATCCGGCTTCAGCGCAATCACCTTTTCGGCGCTGAAGGTGTTGTCCTCGCTATAGCCTACGTCCGGCATGGTTTTGAGTGACGGAATCACCTGCTGATAAAGCGCCCAGTTGGCTGGACGCCAGCCAGCCCAGGGGTTTTTGCTGATGCCCACCACGCGTTTCCAGCCCTCGGTACCGGCGATGGCGGTGAAGTCCTCGAAATTGAAACCCAGCACTACCCGTTTGGCCGGAACATCCACTACCACCTTGCGATTGAGCGCATCACTGATGGTGAGCGGTTTGGCAAAGGCGGGCAGGGATAGCAGGGTGGACAGGCAAAGGGCAAGGATGGCGGTGCGGCGGCTGGTCATTATTCTTTGGGCATGGGGTGACAAGGCCGTCATTTTAAGGAAAGGGCGGGGTAGGGTGCTGCGGCAAATTGTCGCAGCATGGTGCGGCAATATGTCACAGCGCTTTGCCTTGGCAAGCTTGTAAGCTCGCAAGATTGACAGGCCAGGCCGCCGAACTGCGTTCGGCAAGCATGCTTGGGCCTGATCGGCATAACAGGGCTGGCAATCACCAGTTTGACCGGCCCGGCTGATTATCCGTTGCTCACTTGGGAAGCCTCATGCATTACCAGACCAAACCGGCCGTCGTGGCCGTCACCCTTGCGCTGTCGGCCCTTGGCCAGCTGGCTTATGCCGCCGACAGCAACGACATACAGCAAATGCCGGAGGTAGTCGTCCACGGCAGCCGGCCGGACAACCAGGCCAATGGCAGCAGCCTGAGCCCGGCACAACTGGCTGGGCAAGCAGCGCGCAGCAGCGACAGCGCCCAACTGCTGCAAGACATCCCCGGCCTGACTCTGCACGCAGCCGGTGGTTTTTCCAGCCTGCCGGTGCTGCGTGGCCTGGCCGACGACCGCCTGCTGGTCAAGACCGATGGCGCCAGCCTGATCGCCTCCTGTCCCAATCACATGAACTCGCCGCTGTCCTATATGGATGCCAGCAAGGTGGACAGCGTGCAG
>NZ_RFAR01000087.1 GCF_003693445.1 Aquitalea palustris
TCGGTCATGTCCATGCGCTGGTTGGCAAAGCCTTCGTATGGGGTGCGCTGCACACCCACCTTGGCTTCCAACAGCTGGTAGCTGTCACGCCAGGCCACGCCCAGTTCGTGGTTTTCAGTCTTGTAGGCGGTGGAGCCGACGGTGTCGCCATCCATCCAGGCGCGGCCGGATGCTGCAGCGCCTGCGCTCTTGAAATTGGCAGCCGCGTCGTAGTTATTGCTGCGGGCGGTGGAGCCGGTGTAGTTGATGCTGACATGGTCGTTGGCCAGGGTAGCACTGGCATTGGCACCACGCGCATCGCCATTGCTGCGGTAGAAGGCCCCTACTTCGCCGCCCTGCAATATCTGGCCTGGCTCGGCAAACTGCGGCGCAGCCGACTTGGCCACGATCACCCCGCCGATATTGTCGCCACCGGCGCTGACCGGAGCGGCAGCGTTATACACCTGCACGCTGTCCACCTTGCTGGCATCC
>NZ_RFAR01000088.1 GCF_003693445.1 Aquitalea palustris
GTTTTATTACAGCTTTGCTGCGGGTGCACAGCAAGGGGGGGCTTGGCGGTTGCGCCGGGCACTGAAAACCAGCCCTGGCTGGCGCAAAAAGGTGGCCCAGATACCTTAATTGCTCACTGACTTCGCCTTCTGCGCCGCATTGGCCGTCTGGGTTCGCGGTTCATTGCGCATTGCCCAATACCGGCTTGAGCTGCCTGCATATATAGTCAACGCAGGTGCCGCCCGACGACGGTTCTGCTAATCTTGAGCCTTCTGCAAACTGCCCTACTCCGCCCTGACGGCGGCATCTGCCATGCTCAAGTTTGATGTTCTGATTATCGGTAGTGGTCTGGCCGGCATGACGCTGGCCCTGCATCTGGCTGCTACTCGCAAAGTTGGCCTGATTACCAAGCGCGATCTGCTGGAAGGCAGCTCGACCTATGCCCAGGGCGGTATCGCCGCCGTGCTGGATACTGAGGATTCGGTTGAGGAGCATATCCGCGACACGCTGATTGCCGGTGCTGGTCTATGTAATGAAGAAGCAACGCGTTTTATCGTGGAGCATTCCAAGGAGGCGATTGACTGGCTGATTGCCCTTGGCGTGCCGTTTACCCGCGATGATACCCACAAGACGGGTTATCACCTCACGCGCGAGGGCGGCCACAGCCATCGCCGCATTATCCATGCTGCCGATGCCACCGGGGCGGCCGTGACTTCTACGCTCGGCCAGAAGATCAAGGCACATCCGAATATCACGGTGCTGGAAGATTTCATTGCCATCGATCTGATCACCTCGCGCAAGCTGGGGCTGGAAGGCAAGCGCTGCTATGGCGTGTATGCACTGGACAAGACGCTGGACCAGATTGTCACCATTGCCGCCAAGCACACCATGCTGGCTTCCGGCGGTGCGGGTAAGGTTTACCTCTATACCACCAACCCAGACACCGCCACTGGCGATGGCATTGCCATGGGCTGGCGCGCTGGCTGCCGGGTGGGGAATATGGAGTTCATCCAGTTCCACCCCACCTGTCTGTATCACCCGCACACCAAGTCTTTCCTGATTTCCGAAGCGGTACGTGGAGAAGGTGGCATTCTGAAATTGCCGGATGGTACGCGCTTCATGCCGGATCACGATCCACGTGCCGAACTGGCACCGCGTGACGTGGTAGCGCGCGCCATCGACTTTGAGATGAAGAAGCATGGCCTGGACTGCGTTTATCTGGACATTTCCTACAAGCCGGCCAATTTCATCAAGGAGCACTTCCCCAATATCTACGCCCACTGCCTTGAACTGGGCATTGATATTACCCAAGAGCCGATTCCGGTGGTGCCGGCGGTGCACTTTACCTGCGGCGGCCTGGTAACCGACCTGACCGGCCATACCGATGTGGATGCCCTGTACGCGGTAGGTGAAGTGGCTTGCACTGGCCTGCATGGTGCAAATCGTCTGGCCAGCAACTCGCTGCTGGAGTGCCTGGTCATCGGCAAGGCAGCCGCCGAGGACATTCTGGCTGCACCGGACATCACCCTGCCGCCGATCCCGGACTGGGATGATAGCCAGGTGACGGACAACGACGAGGAAGTGGTGATCTCGCATAACTGGGACGAGCTGCGCCGCGCCATGTGGGACTATGTCGGCATCGTGCGTACCAACAAGCGGCTGATGCGGGCACTAAGCCGGATTCGTTTGCTGTCGGAAGAGATCAACGACTACTACAGCAACTTCCACGTGACCAACGACCTGATCGAGCTGCGCAATCTGGTACAGACTGCCGAGCTGATCGTGCGCTCGGCGCTGTTGCGCAAGGAGAGCCGTGGCCTGCATTACAGCCGCGACTATCCGGATATGCTGGAAGAAACACAGGAAACCATCCTGCAACCCAGTCAACACTAAGTTAAGTAATGACTGACGATGTGACAACGGCACCCGAGGGTGCCGTTTTTCATGTGCCATCGCTGCTGCGACGTAGCGGCAGGGTGAACCAGAATACGCAGCCCCCCGCCACCGTGGAATTGACACTGAATTCGCCACGGTGGAATTCCACAATCGACCGGCAGATATTCAGGCCTATGCCCATGCCATCCGGCTTGGTGGAATAAAACGGAGTAAACAACTCTTTCTTGATATTGTCGCTGAGGCCGGGCCCGTTATCTGCCACCTCTACCCGCCAGAACGCTGGTCCCACCGTGGTGCGCACCACGATGTGCGGCCGCCGGGTTTGTGCCTCGACCATGGCCTCGATGGCGTTCTTCATCAGATTAAGCAAGACCTGCTCGATCAACACCGGGTCCATGTCCAGCCTGCAGGCCGCCCCGTCCTGCTCGATCACCAGTTGTACCCCGGCCTTGAAAGCCATCATCTCCGCCAACCCTGCCGCCCGCGCCACCACGCGCGCAGGATCGACATTCTCCAGCTGTGGTTCGTGTTTTTTGACGAAAGCGCGGATGCTCTTGATGATCTGCCCGGCGCGCTGCGCCTGCTGGCTGATGGCGGCCACGGCTTCGCGCACGCCAGAGGGCAGCTCCAGCCGCTCCGGCAGGCGTCGCGCCAGGCCGGCCGAGTAGGTGCTGATGGCGGTGAGTGGCTGATTCAGTTCGTGCGCCAGACTGGAGGCCATCTCACCCATGGCGATCAGGCGCGAAGTGGTCTGAAAGCGCTCCTGCTGTGCCTGCGCCCGCCCTTCCCGTTCGCGCTCTTCCGTGACATCACTCAGGATCACCAGCCAGGCAGGCTCGCCACTGACCCATTCCAGCCGGCGACGGTGCATCTGGAACCATTGCGCGCCGTCTTGCAGGGTGAACTCGCTGGCCAGATCATCCTGCTCCGGCTCCTCTCGCAAGCCGGGCAACAACAGGCAGCACGGCGCATCCGGCTCATCGGCCAGCCATAGATAGGAAAAGGTGGGATTGCCGTACAGCAGCTGTCCGCTTTGCTGGCTGACCACACAGACACCAGCCTGCATGCCGTTAAGCACGGTAAGAAAGCGTTGGTGCGAAGCATTCAGCGCCAGCCGCTGGCGTTTGCGTTCGGTAATGTCAAACAAGGCAGCAATCCAGCCTCGATGGCTGCCATCACGCTCGATCAATGGTGTGGCATACAACCGCACTTCAACAAATTCGCCATTTTGGCACTGAAAGCGCAGCTCGAAGCCCTGCTCCGGCTGCATGCCATCCCTCACCGCATCCATAGCCGCATGCATTTGCTGGTGATCGGCACTGGGCCAAAAAACATGAGGTGGGCGCTGGCCCACCAGCTGTTCGGGCGCATAACCGAGCATTTCACAAAATGCCCGGTTAACCCGCAATATTTCGCCTTCCAGGCTAATGGCGACCAGGCCACTTTTCATGCAGTCCTCGATAGCCTGCCGCAGCGACACTTCGGTGGCCAGTGCATGCTCGGCACGAGAACGCTCGCGCATATGGCGGCGGATGCGCCAGATGGAGTACAGCAGCGCCGCTGCCAGCAGCATGATCAGACCGGTCAGCACCGGCAGGGTCAGCCCCAGTCCGGAACGGTAGCTGACGGCACGCAAATACACGCCGAAGCCCGGCGGATCGAAACTGGTCTGGTGGGAAATGGTACCGGGGTGTTCGGAAGGGTCGAATTTGCTGGCCAGGGTGCGACCACCAACATCGACAAAGCTGATGTAGTTCTTGGAGGCAATCCACCACGGCACCTGGCGGTGCAGCAATTGATCAAACTGGTACACCAGCCGGATGCTGCCCAGGTATTTCTCATTGGCAATGATGGGCACGGCCAGGTCGAAACGGTACTTACCATCAGCACGACGGTAGGGTTGGCCATAAGAGGCGCGACGCAAGCGCGAGGCCCGCCACACTGCGTCGAACTCGTCACCATGCAATACCTTGCCGGGAGCAACCTGCCCGTGCTGGTCGCGTATCAGCATGCCGTTCTGGTCGAACTGCTGTACCTGCAGGATCTCTGCGCTTTCGCGCATGAAGAATGCGGCCGTCGGCACGAAGCGCTCGGCCGGCATCTTGCCACCGGCAAGATCCGCCGCCACGCCCTCGGCCCACTCCTGCTGCGCCTCCATGTGCAGGCGCATCGACTGTTCCAGCCACAGCACTTCCTGGATGAGATTGTCGTGCTGCTCATCCACCCAGTCGCGATACACCAGATAAAACAGTCCCCCCAGCGCCATGACCAGGGCAATGAGAGTCAGCGAGGTGCCCAGCCATAACAGACGGGGAGAACGGCGGCGGGCAAGCAGATCGATCACGTGCATAAGCGGGTACGGGAAAACCCCAATGATGAAGTCCCCAATGGCATGTTGTTGGCGCGCCTTCTACTTTACACGGTATTAACAGCCCGCAGACAAGGGCTGTAATACAAAGCAAAAACATTCAACGCAAACGGAAACAGAAACGGAGAGACTCGCATGAAACTGAAAATTGCTGCCCTGCTGATTGGCGCTTCCTTTGGTGTAGCCGGCATGGCCCAGGCTGCTGGCGAAATCGTCATCAAGTTCAGCCACGTGGTATCGCCGGACACCCCCAAGGGCAAGGCCGCCGAATACTTCAAGAAGCTGGCGGAAGAGCGTACCCACGGCAAGGTCAAGGTTCAGGTCTACCCCAACAGCCAGCTGTACAAGGACAAGGAAGAGCTGGAAGCCCTGCAGCTGGGCGCGGTGCAGATGCTGGCCCCGTCGCTGGCCAAGTTTGGCCCGCTGGGCGTGAAGGAATTCGAAGTATTCGACCTGCCTTATGTATTCGACAACTATGACGAAGTAAACAAGGTGATGCACGGTGCCATCGGCAAGCAATTGCTGGGCAAGCTGGAAAGCAAGGGCATCAAGGGCCTGGCTTACTGGGATAACGGCTTCAAGAATTTCTCGGCCAACAAGCCGATCAAGTCGCCGGCCGACCTTAAGGGCCTGAAGATCCGTATCCAGTCGTCCAAGGTACTGGAAGAGGAAATGCGCTCGGTAGGCGCGCTGCCGCAGGTGATGGCCTTCTCCGAAGTGTACCAGGCGCTGCAAAGCGGCGTGGTGGACGGCACCGAACTGGAAGCCTCCAACCTGTACACCAGCAAGGCCTACGAAGTGCAAAAGCACCTGACGCTGACCCAGCATGGCTTCCTGGGCTATGCCGTGATCGTCAACAAGAAATTCTGGGACGGCCTGCCGGCTGACGTGCGTACCCAGCTGGATGGTGCCATCGTCGATGCGTCCAAGTACGCCAACGATATCGCCAAGAAGGAAAACGACCGCTCGCTGGCCGCCATCAAGGCTTCCGGCAAGACCCAGGTCTACACCCCGACCGCCGCTGAACGTGCGGCCTTCAAGAAAGCCATGCTGCCGGTTCACGCCAAGATGGCCGAACGCATCGGTCCGGACCTGCTGAAGGCGATCTACAAAGAAACCGACTTCCACGCCAACAACTGATCGGCCCATGCATGGAGCGTGCGTGCTGCGGCACCCACGCTCCTTTTTGCTGAAAGAGAACAATCATGCTGAAATTCCTCGATCACCTTGAGGAGTGGATGATTGCCCTGCTGATGGGAAGTGCCACCCTCATCACCTTTGCCGCAGTATTGCACCGCTACGGCTCGGGCATCGACGCTCTGCAACCTTATCTCGCCCACATCAACATGGCCTGGGCCCAGGAACTGACCATCTACCTGTTTGTGTGGATGGCCAAGTTCGGCGCTGCCTACGGCGTGCGCACCGGCATCCACGTGGGCGTGGATGTGCTGATCAACCGCCTGTCGGACAAGAACCGCGCCAAGTTCATCGTTTTCGGCCTGCTGGCTGGTGCCTTGTTTACCGGGGTCATTGCCGGACTGGGCAGTGATTTTGTCTGGGAAATCGCGCATACCGACCAGACTTCGCCTGATCTGGAAGCACCGATGTGGCTGGTTTACCTGGCCATTCCCTGCGGCTCCACCCTGATGTGCTTCCGCTTCCTGCAAGTGGCCTGGAACTTCATCAAGACCGGCAGCCTGCCCAAACATGATCACGGCCATGTCGATGGCCTGGAAGAAGGTGCAGAAGGACTGGACAATCTGCACCCGCATGACCTGAACCACGGAGGCAAGCACTAATGACCACGCTCATCATTTTCGGTCTGCTGCTGACGCTGATGCTCACCGGCATGCCGATTTCCATCTCGCTGGGTCTGACAGTACTGACCTTTCTGTTCACCATGACGGAAGTACCTATCCAGTCGGTAGCACTCAAGCTGTTTACCGGCATCGAGAAGTTCGAAATCATGGCGATTCCCTTCTTCATCCTGGCGGGTAATTTCCTGATGCACGGCGGGGTGGCCAAACGGATGATCCGCTTTGCCACTACCCTGGTGGGCCACTGGTATGGTGGCCTGGGTCTGGCCGGCGTGGTGTCCTGCGCCCTGTTTGCCGCCATTACCGGTTCGTCCGTCGCCACCGTGGTGGCCGTGGGTTCCATCATTCTGCCGGCCATGGTCAAGCAAGGTTATCCGCAGCGCTTTGGTGCCGGCGTCATCACCACCTCCGGCGCACTGGGCATTCTGTTTCCGCCGTCCATCAACCTGGTGATGTACTCCATTGCCACTGCCGGCATGGACGTGACCGGCCCGGATGGTTCGCCGGTAAGCACCGCCTCGGTCGGCCAGCTGTTCATGGCCGGCGTACTGCCCGGCCTGTGCCTGTCGGTATTGCTGGGCCTGACCACCTGGTACCGCGCCAAGAAGTTCGACTACCCGCGCCTGCCGCGCGCCAGCTGGGGCGAACGCCTGCAAGCCTTCCGTGAATGCGTGTGGGGCCTGTTGCTGATCGTGCTGGTCATCGGTGGTATTTACAGCGGCATTTTCACCCCGACCGAAGCTGCTGCCATGGCTGCCGTGTACGCCTTCATCATTGCCGTGTTCGTCTACAAGGACATGGGGCTGAAGGATGTGCCGCGCGTGCTGGTTAATGCCGCGTCGATGAGCTCGATGCTGCTGTACATCATCACCAACGCCGTGCTGTTCTCCTTCCTGATGGCATCGGAGCAGATCCCGCAAGCCATGGCCGCCTGGATGACGGCACAAGGTCTGGGCATTGTCGCCTTCCTGCTGGTGACCAACATCCTGTTGCTGGCAGCCGGCAACTTCATGGACCCGTCGGCCATCGTGCTGATCATGGCACCCATCCTGTACCCGGTGGCCGTCAAGCTGGGAGTCAACCCCATCCACTTCGGCATCCTGATCGCCGTCAACATGGAAGTCGGCATGTGCCACCCGCCGGTGGGGCTGAACCTGTACGTGGCCTCGGGCATCACCAAGATGGGCATTACCGAGCTGACCGTGGCAGTATGGCCATGGCTGCTGACCATGCTCGGCTTCCTGATCGCAGTAACATATATTCCCGGCATCTCGCTGTGGCTGCCGCGAATGTTAGGTATGATGCAGTAACAGCAGGACAGGACAAGGTACGCGGCAGGGATGAACACCCTCGCCGCGTATCTTGTCTGACAGGACCATAGCCCCAGTAGAGGGTTAGCCCTTATAATATTGAGCTAAATTCAAAACGACCATAAGAAACCACCCAGGAGTTCACGAATGGACGAGCAACTGCGCCAAGCCGCACTCGATTTCCACCAGTTCCCTCAGCCCGGCAAGATTCAAGTATCCCCGACCAAGCCGCTGGCTACCCAGCGTGATCTGGCCCTTGCCTACTCCCCCGGTGTGGCCGCCCCGTGTGACGCCATCGTGGAAGACCCGCTCAATGCCTACAAATACACCGCACGTGGCAACCTGGTAGCCGTCATCACCAATGGCACCGCCGTGCTGGGCCTGGGTAATATCGGCCCGCTGGCCGGCAAGCCGGTGATGGAAGGCAAGGGCGTGCTGTTCAAGAAGTTTGCCGGCATCGACGTTTTCGACATCGAACTGAACGAAAACGACCCGGACAAGCTGGTCGACATGATCTGTGCCATGGAGCCGACTTTCGGCGGCATCAACCTGGAAGACATCAAGGCCCCCGAGTGCTTCTACATCGAGAAGAAGTGCCGCGAGCGCATGGGCATTCCGGTCTTCCATGACGACCAGCACGGTACCGCCATCGTGGCCGCCGCTGCAGTGCTGAACTCGCTGCGCCTGGTCGACAAGGACATTGCCAATGTCCGCGTGGCCGCCTCCGGTGCCGGCGCTGCCGCCATCGCCTGCCTCGACCTGCTGGTAGCGCTGGGCGTGAAGCGCGAAAACATCACCGTCTGCGACTCCAAGGGCGTGATCTACCAGGGCCGTGACGAAAAGCTGGACGAATCCAAGCAGCGTTACGCCATTGCCGACAACGGCAAGCGCAAGCTGGCCGATGCCATGGTGGGCGTCGACATCTTCATGGGTCTGTCCGGCCCGCGTCTGGTGACCCAGGACATGGTGAAAACCATGGCGCCGCACCCGGTGATTCTGGCCATGGCCAATCCGGAACCGGAAATCCTGCCGCCGCTGGTAAAAGAAGTACGCCCGGATGCCATCATCGGCACTGGCCGTTCCGACTTCCCCAACCAGGTCAACAACGTACTGTGCTTCCCCTTCATCTTCCGTGGTGCGCTGGACGTTGGCGCCACCACCATCAATGAAGAGATGAAGCTGGCCACCGTACGCGCCATTGCCGACCTGGCCATGGCCGAACAGTCGGACGTGGTGGCTACCGCTTACGGCGACGAAGAACTGTCCTTCGGCCCGGAATACGTGATTCCCAAGCCCTTCGACCCGCGCCTGATCGTCAAGATCGCTCCGGCCGTGGCCAAGGCTGCCATGGACTCCGGCGTGGCCACCCGCCCGATCCAGGATTTCGACGCCTACGTCGATCAGCTCACCCAGTTCGTGTACAAGACCAATCTGTTCATGAAGCCGGTGTTCTCGCAAGCCAAGAAGGAAAGCAAGCGTGTCGTGCTGACCGAAGGCGAAGACGAGCGCGTGCTGCACGCCACCCAGGAAATCGTGCTGGCCGGCCTGGCCAAGCCCATCCTGATCGGCCGTCCGAGCGTGATTGAAAAGCGTATCGAAAAGCTGGGCCTGAAGATGGAGATCGGCAAGGATTTCGAGCTGGTCAACAACGAATCCGATCCGCGCTTTGCCGAATACTGGAAGGACTACTACAACCTGATGAAGCGCAAGGGCGTTTCGCAGGAACAGGCCCGTCGCCGCGTGATTGGCAACACCACGCTGATCGGCGCACTGATGGTCCGTCGCGGCGATGCCGATGCCATGATCTGTGGTACCTACGGCACCTACCGCCAGCACTTCGAAATCGTGGAAACCGTGCTCGGCTACAATAATGCCGACAAGGTGGCCGGTGCGATGAATGCGCTGATCCTGCCGACCGGCAACATCTTCATCACCGACACCTATGTCAATGCCAAGCCGGACGCCGTGCAACTGGCAGGCATCACCAAGATGGCCGCCGAAGCCATGAAGCGTTTTGGTATCGCGCCGAAGGCAGCGCTGCTGTCCAACTCCAGCTTTGGCACCATCAACGGTGAATCCGCCGACAAGATGCGCACTGCACTGGAGCTGATTCGTGAAGCCCAGCCTGACCTGGAAATCGATGGTGAAATGCAGGGCGATGCCGCCCTGGTGGAAGCCATCCGCACCCAGGCCATGCCGGAAACCACGCTGAAGGGTTCGGCCAACCTGCTGATCATGCCTAATGTGGAAGCCGCCAACATCAGCTACAACCTGCTGCGTGTATCGGCCTCCGACGGCGTGACCATCGGCCCCATCCTGATGGGCATGACCAAGCCGGTGCACATCCTGACCCCGATCTCCTCGGTACGTCGCATCGTCAACATGGTGGCCCTGGCCGCCGTGGATGCACAGGTAGCAGCCAGCAACAGCTAAGCTATCGGCTTTGGTCTTATACTGAACGGGCAAGCAAGAGCTTGCCCGTTTTTTTATATGACAAGGAGAGCCAGCCATGAGCGCCGATTTCAATCCCGCTGATCCATTCGCCATGTTCCGCCAGTTCTGGCAAACTGCCACCCCGGCCAGTGCCCAGCCTTTCCTGCCGCCAATGAGCGAGGAGGAAATCGACCGCAAACTGGCTGAACTGCGCGTGGTGGAAGGCTGGCTCACCATGAATCTGGGCATGCTGTCCATGCAAATGAAAACCCTGGAAATGCAGCGCGCGGCCATGGTGGCACTGAAACCGCGCGAGGAAAAAAAATAAACCAGCGCGCCCGTCACAAACGGTCATCACCCAGGGACAAGCCGGCCAAAGACGCCGGCTCCCGGATCAACAATAATGCTGCTCCGTGCATGAACGGCTTTTAGAAGAACTCTGCGTGAAAACAATCGAATCAGCTTCGGGACCACACCCCCTACGCCTGCTAGGCGAACTGGCCAGCGGAACATTCTCCCGCCGCGACTATCTGGACGAAGGCAAAAACCGCATCAAGCTGGCACTGCGCACCCTGCTGACCCTGCCAGCCAGCTACCGCTGGCTGGGTTTTCTCGCCAGCCAACCATTAATGCTCGACTATCTGCGGCTGGCCCCGCGCCTGGCACAAAAACTGCACCGCCCTTATCTGCACCGGGGACTGGGCAATGCCGCCAAGGCCGACATGCTGCAGCAACACTACAGCCAGGTACTGCAACTGCCCGCCAGCTTGCGCGGTAAACTGCTGTCGCTGGAAAACCTCAAGCTGGCCAGCGTCAGCGGCAAGGACGACAGCCAGTTTGGCTGGGTGCTGGGGCACAACCACACCTTCGACAAGGAAGGCGAACTGTCACTGCAGTTCATTGACAACCAGCAGGTGGCGCTGGCCACGCTCACCTTCACCCTGTGTCAGTACCAGGGCCAGAGCGTGGCGCTGGTTGGCGGCCTGCAAGGGCCGCGCAAGGAGTTTGGCCACGAATGCATCCGCACGGCAACCAAGGCCTGCCACGGCCTGTTCCCCAAACGGCTGGCGCTGGAGGCACTCACCGTTATTGCCCGTGAAATGGGTTGCCAGCAAGTACTGGCCGTATGCAAAGACAGCCATATCTACAGCTCATGGCGCTATCGACGCGACTTTCAGGCAGATTACGACAGCTTCTGGCTGGATATCGGTGCCGAGAAAATCAATACCGAATACTTCCGCATCCCCTTCCCCATTCCGCGCAAGCCAATGGAGGAAATCGCCAGCAAGAAACGTAGCGAATACAACCGCCGCTATGCCTTGCTGGACGAGATGGCCAGCCAGATCGAGCAGTCGCTGCACTGACACTAGCCACACCACCCATAAAAAAAGCAGCCTTGCGCTGCTTTTTTGCTTGCTGGCACCTGGCCATGCTCAAGGGCGAGCCAGCGCAAAGTCCTCATGCACCAGGGTGTAGCCGTCACCCGCCAGTTTGCCAATGGGATGCAGTGCCTGCACGTCAATCCGGCCTTCGTGGTACACCGCTTCATCCACATGCAGGTGACGTATCTCACCCAGCACCAATGTGCTGCCACCAGCCCCATGCCCCAGGTCAAGACAGCTGTGTAGCACGCACTCGTAGCGTACCGGCGAGCGTGCCACGCCTGGCGCTTTCACCTGCTTGCTGCGCACTTTTTCCAGCCCGGCCAGATCAAACTCGTCCACTTCCGCCGGATAGGCCGCGCAGGACTGGTTCATTTCCTCCACCAGTTGCTGATTGACGATATTCACCACGAACTCGCCGGTGGCGCGGATATTGGCCAGACTGTCCTTGTCGCTGCCATCCGGCTTTTTCAGGATGGTCACCGCCAGCATGGGCGGATTGAGCCCGGCGACGGTGAAAAAGGAGAAAGGTGCCAGATTGGCCACCCCTAGCAAATCCTGGGTACTGAGCCAGGCAATGGGACGCGGCAGCACGCTGCCAGTCAGCAATTTATACAGGCTGGTGCCGTCCAGCTCCCTGACATCACAATCCATCTCTGTCACCGTTTGGCTGATCTGCAATGCCACCATTCTAATGCTGCATCGCAGCACAAGAAAAGGCCAAATGGTAAGCGCTGACGGCAGCGACGATATTCTTGCCGCGCGCATGGTGCAGATGCGCCGCTGCCGGTAAAATGCCGGGATGAACGCACCCCGCTTTATCCATCTTCGCCTCCACTCGGAGTTTTCCATCACCGACGGTATTGTCCGGCTGGACGACGCGGTAAAACGCGCCCAGAAAGACAATATGCCTGCCATGGGCATGTCAGACCTGATGAATCTGTTCGGCATGGTCAAGTTCTACAAGGCCTGCCGCAGCAAGGGCATCAAGCCCATTGTCTCGGCCGATATCTGGCTGGAAAACGAAGAAGACCGCGACAAGCCTACCCGCCTGCTGCTGACGGTGAAAAACCGCGAAGGCTACCGCCGCCTGTGCGAGCTGCTGACCCAGGCTTTTACTCATAACCAGTACCGTGGCCGTGCCGAAATCAAGCGCGCCTGGCTGGAACAGGGTGACAACAGCAATCTCTTGTGTCTCTCCGGTGCGCATATGGGCGACGTGGGGGTGGCACTGGGCATGGGCCAGCGCGAGGAAGCCATGCGCCGGGCGCAATACTGGGAAAGCCTGTTCCCCGGCAGCTTCTATCTGGAAATCCAGCGCGTGGACAACCCGCAGGTGGAAAGCGTGCTGCAAGCCACGCTGTGGCTGGCCGGCGAGACCGGACTGCCGGTGGTAGCCACCCATCCCATCCAGTTTCTCGACCCGGACGACTTCAAGGCGCACGAGGCACGGGTGTGCATTGCCGAAGGCTACACGCTGGGCGACAAGCGCCGTCCGCGCAATTTCTCCGAATGCCAGCATTTCCTCACCACCGAGCAGATGCTGGAACGCTTTGCCGACATCCCGGAAGCGCTGGAAAACACGGTGGAAATCGCCAAGCGCTGCAATATTTCGGTGGTGCTGGGCAAGAACTACCTGCCGCTATTCCCCACCCCGGAAGGCATGACGCTGGACGACTTCCTGGTGTACGAAGCCAAGCGCGGGCTGGAGATGCGGCTGGAGCAGCTTTACCCCGACCCGGACGAACGACTGGCGCGTCGTCCGGAATACGATGCCCGGCTCAAGTTCGAGTGCGACACCATCATCCAGATGGGCTTTCCCGGCTACTTTCTCATCGTGGCCGACTTTATCCAGTGGGGTAAGGGCAATGGCTGCCCGGTGGGCCCGGGGCGGGGTTCCGGTGCCGGCTCGCTGGTGGCTTACAGCCTGAGCATTACCGATCTGGACCCCTTGCGTTACGCCCTGCTGTTCGAGCGTTTCCTCAATCCGGAACGGGTATCCATGCCCGACTTCGACGTGGACTTCTGTCAGGAAAACCGCTGGCGCGTCATCGAATATACCCGGCAGAAATACGGCGAAGAGGCGGTCAGCCAGATCGCCACCTTTGGCACCATGTCATCCAAGTCGGTGATTCGCGACGTAGGCCGGGTGCTGGACCTGCCCTTCGGCCTGTGCGACCGCCTGTCCAAGCTGATTCCGCTGGAGGCTAACAAGCCGCTGGGCCTGGAAAAGGCCATGGAGGTGGAGCCGCAGATCGGTGAAGTGATCGAATCCGAAGGCGCGGGTGAGCTGATCGAACTGGCGATGAAGCTGGAAGACCTCACCCGCGGCATCGGCATGCACGCCGGTGGCGTGCTGATTGCTCCTGGCCGGCTGACCGACTTCTGCCCGCTATACATTGCCAGTGCCGACGGCGCTTCGCCGGTGTCGCAGTTCGACAAGGACGACGTGGAGCAAATCGGCCTGGTGAAGTTCGACTTCCTGGGTTTGCGCAACCTCACCATCATCGAATTGGCCCAGCGCTACATCAAGCAGGTGAGCAACCAGGACGTGGACGTTGCCCATTTGCCGCTGGACGACGCCGACGCCTACAAGATCTTTGCCAGCGCCAATACCACCGGCGTGTTCCAGTTTGAATCCTCCGGCATGAAAAAAATGCTGGTGGAAGCCAAGCCCAGCAAGTTCGAAGAAATTATTGCCTTCGTGGCGCTGTACCGTCCGGGTCCGATGGACCTGATTCCCGACTTCATCCAGCGTATGCACGGCGCCAAGTTCGAATACCTGCACCCGCTCTTGGAGCCGGTGCTGGCACCGACTTACGGCATCATGGTGTATCAGGAACAGGTGATGCAGTCCGCCCAGGTGATTGGCGGCTACTCGCTGGGCGGTGCCGACTTGCTGCGCCGCGCCATGGGTAAGAAGAAAGTCGAAGAAATGGTGGCGCAGCGCGCCATGTTCGTCGAGGGTGCCGCCAAGCAGGACATTCCGGAATCCAAGGCCAACGAAATCTTCGACTACATGGAGAAGTTCGCCGGCTACGGCTTCAACAAGTCGCACGCTGCGGCCTATGCGCTGGTGGCCTACCACACCGCCTGGCTCAAGGCCCACCACTGCGCTGCCTATATGGCGGCCACCATGTCCACCGAACTGGACAATACCGACCAGCTCAAGGTGTTCTACGACGACGCCACCGACGCCAAGAACGGCCTGCGTTTCCTGCCGCCGGATGTCAATCACAGCCATTACCGCTTCGTGCCGGTCAGCCGCCAGGAAATCCGCTATGCCCTGGGGGCGATCAAGGGCAGCGGTGAATCTGCCGTTGACCATATCGTGGCGGTACGCGAAGCCAGCGGCCCTTACACCAGCTTGTTTGACTTCTGCCAGCGTACCGACAAGAAGCTGGTCAACAAGCGGGTGATCGAGGCGCTGATCCGTGCCGGTGCCTTTGACAGCATCGAAGCCAACCGCGCCAAGCTGTTTGCCAATGTCGGTCTGGCGATGGAAGCCGCCGATCAGGCCCACGCCAACATCAATCAGGGCGGCCTGTTCGACATGTTTGGTGATGATGTCGCGCCGGCAGTGGAAATGGTGGAAACCCGCCCCTGGAGCGACGCGGTCAAGCTGGCGGAAGAAAAAGTCGCCATCGGCTTTTACCTGTCCGGTCACCCCTTTGCTGCTTACGCCCAGGAAGTACGCGCCTTCATCAAAACCACGCTGTCACGCCTTAGCCCACGCAAGGAGCCGCAACTGCTGGCCGGCTTCGTCACCGGCATCCGCGTCAAGATGGGCAATCGCGGCAAGATGGCCTTTGTCGAGCTGGACGATGGCAGCAGCAAGCGCGAAATCAGCCTGTTTGGCGACAGTTATGAAAGCAACCGCAACCGGCTGAAGGAAGACATCGTACTGGTGGTACAGGGCAAGGTAACGGAAGACGCCTTCTCCGGTGGCCTGCGCATCATGGCCGACCACCTGTACGATCTGGGCGAGGCACGCAGCCGCTTTGCCCGTGGTCTGTCCTTGCAGATGAATGGCAATGCCGATGTCGGCAAGCTGAAAAACCTGCTTGGTCCTTACCGCGACGAGGAAAACGGCTGCCTGGTGCGCATCAGCTACAGCAATGCCCAGGCCCGTGGCGATGTCGCCCTGCCACAAGCTTGGGGCGTGCGGCTGGATGACGGCCTGCTGCTGGCCTTGCAGGACTGGCTGGGAGAAAAGTCGGTCAAACTGCTGTGGTAAGCCGCTGATCCTGCCACAGGCCACGGCCTGCACGACCGTGGCCTGTCAGGCGCGGCAACAGGATTTCAACACTTTTACTGCTGTCGCAATTGGCTTGCTGCCGACTGCCACGTATGCTTGCCCGGCAGGACCTTGCGCCTGCGCCGATATTTTCCCGGCAGATAGCTTCTCGCCGGCCCGGTGGCGGCGAATCTGGTCTGCCCTGTCTGGTACAACACTGGAAACATATGAACTGGAACGAGGAACTGAGCCGTAGCCTGCTGTGGGTGGCCAAGGCTTACGGCATTACCTGCCTGTTGTTTGTGCTGGCCGTGTGGGCGCTGGTACGGCTCACCAGCTGGGGGCGGCAATTCTGGCAGCTCAGCGGTAGCTATTTCAGCTTGCGGCGCAGCGCCAAACCGCTGCTGGGCTTGGCCTTGATCCTGTTGCTGACCCTGGCAGGCGTGCGGCTGGATGTGGTGCTGTCCAACTGGAGCAACGGGCTGTACAACTCATTGCAGCAGCTCAATGAAAGCCTGTTCTGGAGCTTTGTCCGCATCTTCTGCATCCTGGCCAGCATCCATGTACTGCGCAGCCTGTTCAGTTTTTACGTCAACCAGAGCTTCTCCATCCACTGGCGCGCCTGGCTGAACGAGCAATTGCTGCAAAAACTGCTGCAGAACGATTCCTTCTACCGCCTGCAATACCTGCCGCAACACAGTGACAACCCCGACCAGCGTATCCAGCAGGACGTGACCAGCTTTGTCAGCAACTCGCTGGGGCTGTCGATGGGCGTGGTCGGCTCGCTGGTTTCCACCCTGGCCTATACGCTGATCCTGTGGAACCTGTCCGGCCCGCTGCACCTGCTGGGGGTGGATATCCCGCGCGCCATGGTGTTTGCCGTGTTCCTGTACGTGCTGATCGCCACGGTGCTGGCGGTGAAGATAGGCCGGCCGCTGGTGCGCCTGAACTTTCTCAACGAACAGTACAACGCCAATTACCGTTACCTGCTGGTGCGACTGCTGGAATACGCGGAAAGCATCGCTTTCTACGCGGGTGAAAAAGTGGAAGGCATGCTGCTGCGCAGCCGCTTCGGCCAGATCATCCACAACAACTGGCGCATCGTGTTCCGGTCGCTGAAATTCCAGGGTTTCAACCTGATCGTCAGCCAGACTGCCGTGGTGTTTCCATTGATCGTGCAGGCACACCGCTTTTTCTCCAAGCAGATTACCCTGGGCGACCTGATGCAGACTTCGCAGGCATTTGGCACCCTGCACGACAATCTGTCCTTCTTCCGCAATGCCTACGACGACTTTGCCGGCTACCGCGCGGTACTGAACCGTCTGTCCGGCTATTGCGACTCGATGCAGGAAGCCGCCGCCTTGCCGCGCCCGGATATCCGCAGCGACGGCACCCGACTGGCGCTGGAAAACTTCAGCCTGCAAGCCCCGGATGGCCGCTCATTACTGGAGCAGGTCAATCTGGACATCGCCAGCGGCAGTGCCCTGCTGATCCGTGGTGCTTCCGGCAGTGGCAAGACCACCCTGCTGCGTAGCCTGGCCGGGCTGTGGCCCTATAGCAGCGGGCAGATCATCCGCCCGCTGCAGGGACTGATGTTCCTGTCGCAAAAACCCTATCTGCCCGGTGGCACCCTGCGCGATGCGCTGTATTACCCGGCCAGCCCGCCAGCGGCGGATGGAGAGGATGCCGCCAGCGTGCTGCAAGCGGTGCAGCTGGGTCATCTGCAGGCACGGCTGGATGAACAACGCGACTGGAGCCAGACCCTGTCGCTGGGCGAACAGCAGCGGCTGGCCTTTGGCCGCTTGTTGCTGAACAAACCGGCCATCGCCTTTCTCGACGAAGCCAGTTCGGCGCTGGATGAGGGGCTGGAAGACGCCATGTACCGCCTGCTGCGTCAGCAGTTGCCCGCCACCACCGTCATCAGTGTGGGGCATCGCAGCAGCCTGTTGCAGCACCATGGGCTGCAATTGCAAATCCTGGGAAATAGCCGCTGGCAATTGGGCAGCACCCAGTAAATCCTGCAGAAGCCGGCAAACATCCAGGACCGCACCGCCAAGGCCGTGCGGTCTTTTTTGTGCCCTATCTTGGCTTGCTCAAGCCAGCTCATTCAATGTGATTGAAATAGCCCTACCAACGTCATGAATTGATGCTATACGTATAGTTACGTAGAAAAAATACACGCCAGTTGCCATAGCAAGCGGCCCTTAACCTACAAGGACATTCCCATGACCATCATCAGACGCCTCATGCTGACCCTGGCCATCGCTCTCATTGCCCTGTTGATCGTGGGTGGCTTTGGTGCCTACCAGCAAAAACAGGCCAGCAACCGTTTTGAAGACACCATCAGTAACCTGGCACCCAGCGTGCGCGACCTGAACGGCATGGTTTATGCCTTCATGGATATCAAGAATGCCATTACCAAGCATTCGGTTTCACATACTCCAGGCGAAAAAGCGGCGGCAGAAGCCATGTCCGGTGAGGCCGACAAAAAACTGGAAGACCTGCTCAACGACTACGAGAAAAACCTGATTTCGGACGATCACGACCGCCAGCTGCTGCAGGACGACAAGGCCAAGCTGGCCGCTTATCGTGCCGAACGCAGCAAATTTTTCGAGTTGTCCCGCAGTGGCAAGGATGATCTGGCCGATGCCATGCTGCGCGACGGCCCCTTGTCCATCGCCGGCATAGAATTGCGCAAGGCCTTTATTGCCCACACCGAGTACAACCTCAAACTGGCCTTCGACACGCTGGAAACCAACAAGGCTGCCTACAACAGCGCCTTGCTGCAAACCGGTGGCGTGATTGCTGTTGTCCTGCTGCTGGTGCTGTACATGGGCGTGGTACTGTTCCGTACCATCAGCCGTGGCCTGACGTCCATCCAGTCCACCATGCAGCAGGTCAGCCAGTCGCTGGACTTCACCCAGCGCGCACCGGTGGTGGGCAAGGACGAAATCAGCCTGACCGCTACCGCATTCAACGGCCTGCTGGATGGGTTGCAACGCAATCTGAAATCGATACTGGATGGCGCACGCTCGGTGGCCGATGCCTCGCAAGGGCTGGCGCAGACCGCTACCCAGGTGGCCGCTGCCGCAGACTCGCAGTCGGCCTCTTCCGCCAGCATGGCAGCCACCATCGAACAGATGACCGTCAGCATCAACCACGTGGCCAGTCGTGCCGGCGAGTCGCGCGATCTGGCCCACAATGCCGGCACGCTGGCCCAGCAGGGGTCCAGCACCATTTCGCAAACCATCAGCGATATCCGCGAAATTTCCCACGCAGTGGATAGTGCCGCCGGCAGCATCCGCGAACTGGACACCTACAGCGCCCAGGTGGATACCGTGGTGGGGGTGATCAAGGACATTGCCGACCAGACCAATCTGCTG